>NZ_JAWRXS010000563.1:0-255 GCF_046534915.1 Burkholderia sp. SIMBA_051
GAACGCATCATGACACCCGAACAATCACCGCTGGGCAAACCGTCCAGCTACACCGAACAGTACGACGCATCGCTGCTCTTTCCGATCGCGCGGAAGAATGCGCGCGAGCAGATCGGTATTGGGGCGACGTTGCCGTTTTTCGGCACGGATATTTGGAACGCGTATGAGCTGTCGTGGCTGAATGCGCGCGGCAAGCCGCAGATTGCGATTGCCACTTTCTTTATTCCGGCGGATTCGCCGAATATCGTTGAGTCG
>NZ_JAWRXS010000564.1:0-255 GCF_046534915.1 Burkholderia sp. SIMBA_051
GATCGCCCGGATGGATCAGTTCGAAAAAACCGCGCGTTGTAATGGCGAGGCGTCCTTCGGCGTAACCCGCGAGCGCTTCCAGTTCGCGGCTCCACCAGAACTTGCCGGTCTTCGGTTCGTGCGACCACGCGCCCATGCGCGCGCCGCGCATGGCCAGACTCAATACGTCGCGGCTTTCCTGCAATTCCCGTTGTGCCCGCTGATGCGCGGCCACCGAAGCCTCCGCATTACGCCGCGCGAGCACGAGTTCCTGCT
>NZ_JAWRXS010000565.1:0-255 GCF_046534915.1 Burkholderia sp. SIMBA_051
GGCGCGCAGCGTCGGCTGGCTGGGCGACGACGTGCACGGCAGCGGCCGCCGCTTCGACCTGGAAGTGCGCAAGGGCGCCGGCGCCTACATCTGCGGCGAGGAGACCTCGCTGCTGGAAAGCATCGAGGGCAAGCGCGGCGTGGTGCGCGCCAAGCCGCCGCTGCCGGCGATCTCGGGCCTGTTCGGCAAGCCCACGGTCATCAACAACGTGATCTCGCTGGCCACGGTGCCGATCATCCTGGCCAAGGGCGCGGC
>NZ_JAWRXS010000566.1:0-255 GCF_046534915.1 Burkholderia sp. SIMBA_051
CCCGCGTTTTTTCTCTACTGGTGATTCCCCAGGGGGGGTCATATTCATGCCAACCCAGCAGCAGATCGCCGACCACCTGGACCTCGACCAGTCGGCCGTTTCACGCCTCGTCGACAAACTCGGCATCGATTACCGGCAGGCGTCGGTCGATGACGTGCGCATCGCGTACATTCGCCACCTTCGTGAAATGGCCGCTGGTCGTGGCAGTAACACCGGGATCGATCTCGTCGCCGAGCGCGCGATGACGGAGCGGGT
>NZ_JAWRXS010000567.1:0-255 GCF_046534915.1 Burkholderia sp. SIMBA_051
GGTCACGGTCTACCAGGACCGCGCCGTCGTCACCCGTGCCGCCAGCAGCGACCTGCCCGCCGGCGAACACGAACTGGTCCTGGAAAAGCTGCCCGCCAGCCTGCAGGAGAATTCGCTGCAGGTCTCGGCCAAGAGCAGCGGCCAGGCCACCCTGCTGGATGTGCGCGTGCGCGATGCCTTCCAGGCCGACACCGCGAACGAGCGCGTCAAGCAGTTGGAAGACCAGATCCGCAAGCTGCAGGGCCAGCAGGCCGC
>NZ_JAWRXS010000568.1:0-255 GCF_046534915.1 Burkholderia sp. SIMBA_051
CTTGTCGGCCGGAATCACGGCGTGGTCGTGAAACTCGGTTGCCCCCGCGAGCGGCAGATGACGTCCCTTGGGACCGTAGTTGTCGACACTGGCCGAATCGTTGGTGAAGACAAGATCGAACAGCTTCGAATGACGACCGTTGACATCGATCTCGTAAGGATCTTCCGTGACCCAGAGGACGGAACGGCCACACAACGTGGATAGACGCTCGCAGAGAATCGCGTCGAGTTCCTCGCCGTCGAAAGCAACGAACAG
>NZ_JAWRXS010000569.1:0-255 GCF_046534915.1 Burkholderia sp. SIMBA_051
CGAACGGCGCCTGGCGGCCTCGATGAAAATTTCCAACTGGCCACGCACTGTTTCCTGCCCGACGTATGCCTCGAGCTGGCGCGGGCGCAACGCGCGCTCGAACGCTTCTTCGTTCGGCGAGACGGGCGTGGCCGCGATGATGCGTTCGGCGGCGAGTTTGTCGGTTTCGATCATGGGTTCATTGTACCGCGCGCGCCTGGCTTCAACCCTTGGACAGCGCCTTCAACGCCAGCTTGATGCCCTCGGAAACGCCGG
>NZ_JAWRXS010000570.1:0-255 GCF_046534915.1 Burkholderia sp. SIMBA_051
TGTCAGATCTTTCTGCGCTCCAATACGCCAGCGACGCTTGCCTTTTACTTGCAAAAGAAACACATCGTAGGAATCGAAGTGCGGGCCCACGCCGCCGCCGTCGGTCGCGTACGAAATCATCAGGTCGTCGAGACGCGCGTCCGGCACGAAGCGAAAGCGATCAAGCAACGCGCGTGCGCGGTCGTCGTAAAGATTGACGCCTTGCACGAGGAGCGTCCATGCACGCTGCTTCACCGACGGCAGTTCGTCGGCCGC
>NZ_JAWRXS010000571.1:0-254 GCF_046534915.1 Burkholderia sp. SIMBA_051
CTCCTCGTAGATCTGCGTGCGCAGCGCGGGCTCCGGCGTTTCGCGCTCGCCGGCTTGCGCGTTGGCTTGCGCGTTGGCTTGCTCGTCGATTTGCGCGCCCGCTTCATCGCTGCGCTCGCGCGCGTCGGCCGGCGATTCGACGTGCTGCCAGCCGTCGTCGTATGCCTCGCGCTGATCGACCTCGTAGCGCCCTTGCAGGTTCGTGACCGCGCCGCGCCCCTTGCGCGGCGCGGGCGGCGCGACGGGATACCAGG
>NZ_JAWRXS010000572.1:0-254 GCF_046534915.1 Burkholderia sp. SIMBA_051
GTGGCCGTCATCGCCCACAGCGACAGCGCCGTCGCGCTTTTTTCCTTCGGATATGAGCCGAGCAGAATTGCCTGCGAAAGCGGAATCAGCGGACCCGCCACGGCGCCCTGCAACACGCGCGAGGCGAGCAGCACGATCAGATTCGGCGCGACGCCGCACAGCCACGACGAAAACACGAACAGCACGATGGCGGCCACGAACAGCCTGATCTGGCCGACGCGTTGCGTGAGCCAGCCCGTCAGCGGAATCGCGAC
>NZ_JAWRXS010000573.1:0-254 GCF_046534915.1 Burkholderia sp. SIMBA_051
TGATCCACCGGTTCGACGCGTAGTACGCGGCGCGCACGCTATACACGACGCCCCAGCCGTGCGTGTCGGCATAATTTCCGCCTTGCTCGGCGGTGGTCGTATCGAAGTAACGGTAGGGGCCGATGCCCGCCTGCAGCACGAATCGCGGGCTGCCCACGGGAATGCGCCCCCATAGCTGGATGGTCTGGCCGTCGCGGTGATGGCCTGGGATGTGGCCTTCGTTGAGCCATGTGAAGCTGGCGGCGAAGTAGCGC
>NZ_JAWRXS010000574.1:0-254 GCF_046534915.1 Burkholderia sp. SIMBA_051
CGTGGTTCTGTGAGACCGCTGAACGGGTCAAGGGCGGGCGAAGCCCGGCGAAGTGAACCCTTGATGCGCGGTGGTTTGACACGCTCTAGCATGGTTGGACGCCCGGCTTTATCGGGCTTCCAACCATGCGGAACTTGCTGCGAAAGATGGACACTCCGACGGTCGTGCTGTCCACTTTTTCGGCTGATCTGATGGACACCTCGCAGACAGCTGATCCCAGTATTTTCAAGGCTCCGGGCGATGTCCATTGTTTT
>NZ_JAWRXS010000575.1:0-254 GCF_046534915.1 Burkholderia sp. SIMBA_051
CGTGGAGACAGGGGTGATGGGCGCCAGTCCACATCGCCTGATCGTGATGCTCTACCAGGGGGCACGCAAGGCCGTTGCGCAGGCGCGCATGCATCTGCAACAGGGCGACATCGCGGCGCGCGGCGAGGCGATCGGCAAGGCTATTCAGATCATCGGCGACGGGTTGCAGCAGGCGCTCAACGTCGAAGCCGGCGGTGAAATCGCGGAGCGTCTTCATGCGCTCTATAGCTATATGACTCGGCGACTGCTCGAGG
>NZ_JAWRXS010000081.1:0-380 GCF_046534915.1 Burkholderia sp. SIMBA_051
GATTGCGCGCGCGATCGCCGCGCATCAGGTCGTCATCGTTTGCGGCGAAACAGGTTCGGGCAAGACCACCCAGCTGCCGAAGATCTGCCTCGATCTCGGCCGCGGCCTCGGCGCCGGCGGCACGGGCCTGATCGGCCACACGCAGCCGCGGCGGCTCTCCGCGTCGTCGACGGGCCGGCGCATCGCCGAGGAGCTCGGCACGCCGTTCGGCGAAGTCGTCGGCTACAAGGTGCGCTTCACCGACAACCTTGCGCCGGGCGCGTCGGTCAAGCTGATGACCGACGGCATCCTGCTCGCCGAGACGCAGAACGATCCGCTGCTGAAATCGTACGACACGCTGATCATCGACGAGGCGCACGAGCGCAGCCTGAACATCGACT
>NZ_JAWRXS010000576.1:0-254 GCF_046534915.1 Burkholderia sp. SIMBA_051
CGGGGCTGACGGGCTTCGTCGCGGGCGTCGCGCGCAAGGTCGCGCCGGACGGCGTGACTATCAACAACCTGCTGCCGGGCCTGTTCGACACGGACCGCATCGCCGTGACGTTCGAGGCATCGGCGAAATCGCAGAACATCTCCGTCGACGAAGCGCGCAAGCAGCGCATGGCGACGATTCCCGCGCGCCGCTTCGGCACACCCGACGAGTTCGGCCGCGCCTGTGCGTTCCTGTGCAGCGTGCATGCGGGCTAT
>NZ_JAWRXS010000577.1:0-254 GCF_046534915.1 Burkholderia sp. SIMBA_051
GTCGTCGGTGATTCAGACCGGCAGCGATCGAAACTATACCGACGTGCGCAACCACCTCACCGTACATGCGGCACGGCGGGCGTATGAGGCGGCTGGCGTCGGCCCGCGCGATGTATCGGTGGCGGAAGTGCATGACGCGACCGCAATGGGCGAAATCATCCAGATCGAGAACCTGGGATTCTTTGAGTTCGGCGAAGGCGGCCCGGCTTCCGAACGCGGCGACACCTCGATCGGTGGCCGCATTCCGGTCAATC
>NZ_JAWRXS010000578.1:0-254 GCF_046534915.1 Burkholderia sp. SIMBA_051
GCGATGATCGAGGCGGTGGAGAAACGCTTCGCGGGGATCATCGACATCGACGACATTGAAGCGCTGGGCCAGCGCGTGGCGCCCCGGCTCGACGCCTACTACAAAGACAAGATCAACGAAGTGAACGCAGAGCGCAACAGGCTCACGCGCGAGGGCGCGCCGAAGCCGAAGACAGATGAGCTCGATACGGTTGGAGCAGGTCCAAGCCGTGTCGATATCGATCAGTTGGAAATCCGCATCGGGCGTCTGCAAGG
>NZ_JAWRXS010000579.1:0-254 GCF_046534915.1 Burkholderia sp. SIMBA_051
TTAAAGTGTGGAATGCGCATGAAGTAGTCGAGGCTGAAACTTGCGGGCACCGCATTTCCGTCGTCAGTAAACATCGTGGATGCAACTTCTCGGTGAATGGCGTGGTTTATATCGAATTGGATCTGGATCGAGACCTCCGCATGCAAACCGATGATGGCCGCATTGAGGGCTCCAATGGCCGCGTCCATATCAGTTTCGGTTACCCATTGGCGACGTGATTGAGGTAGTCCCCACCTAGCATTTCTGGCCCAAAG
>NZ_JAWRXS010000580.1:0-254 GCF_046534915.1 Burkholderia sp. SIMBA_051
CTGCGTGACCATCAATACGCCGGAGATGAGCGCGAGCGTGAGCGTGCGTCGCGTGAAATGCGCGCGCGTGAAGTAGCCTTTCCACGCGCAATACGCCGCCAGCGACAGAAAGCCGAACAGGCAGCGGAAAAACACCAGTGTCAGCGCGCCGAGCCGCGCTTCCTCGACGAACACGCCGAGCGTGCCCATCAGCAGCCCGCCGCCGGCCAGTGTGATCGCGCCTTGTTGACGTTGGGTGAGGGACATGCGCCGCG
>NZ_JAWRXS010000581.1:0-254 GCF_046534915.1 Burkholderia sp. SIMBA_051
GCGCACCCGTTCGCACCTAACTGAGAATGCGCGGCAGGTTTTGTGTGGAGAGAGCGAAGGCCCGCCCCGCGGGTCTTCGTCACGTTGGAAGGTTCTACCCGAGGCATGAGATGAGCAAACGATGTCGTGCGCTGGTGGCCGGCGCCTGTCTCGCACTCGCGGGACCGCTCGCCTGGGGCGCCGGCGATGCGCCGGGCGCGGCGGCTCCGGCAGGCGGCTTCAATTACCCGACGCAGGGCCGCGTCGAATACGTG
>NZ_JAWRXS010000582.1:0-254 GCF_046534915.1 Burkholderia sp. SIMBA_051
TCTTGAGGTCGTTCGCTTCGAAGGCGGTCTTGGCCGCGGCCAGGGCCGCCATCGGCGCGTAGGCCGACGATTCGTACTTGGCGCGGATATCGCCGGCCACGCGCTGCACCTTGGCATTGTCGTTCGCCAGCAGCGAGGCCTGCAGCTCGTCATACAGCGCCGAGGCTTCGACCGACTTGTTGCGCTGGTGGGTTTTCCAGTAGTTCCAGCCGGCGTAGGAGCCGAGCGCGATGATCAGGACCCAGATGATGATG
>NZ_JAWRXS010000583.1:0-254 GCF_046534915.1 Burkholderia sp. SIMBA_051
CTGGATATAGTTGGTGAGGTACGGATCCGTGCCATTGAGAAATGGCATCGAAGTGTCACCGTTCATTTTCTGTAGCCCGAGGCCAAATGCATGGCCGCCCAGGCTATAAGTGAACAACCCACTGAGCGCACCACTGTCGATGGCGCCAGCATTCGCGTTGCCAGCGTCGTCGCTCAGCATGTAGCGCAAATCGCTTCTGAGCTTACCGGGGCCAATGCTCCACGTGTGATTGATACCCAAAAAGTTTTGCCGGT
>NZ_JAWRXS010000584.1:0-254 GCF_046534915.1 Burkholderia sp. SIMBA_051
CATCCTGTACTTGCCCATCGGCGTCCGGTTGTGCTTGATAATGGCCGCGAGGACGATAGCAATAAATTCGTCAAGGGTCAGGCTGGCGTCCCGGTCGTAATGTTTGCCGCGTCTGCGCATCAGATTTCTGGCAGGTTCATAGCCGGGCGTGAGCGCCGCAATGGATTGATGAAGCAGTTTGAAACCGCATTCCACGGTGCCTTTGTTTTGAGGTGTCAGCGGCGGTGCGTTGGAGATCGTGCTCTCCATACCCG
>NZ_JAWRXS010000585.1:0-254 GCF_046534915.1 Burkholderia sp. SIMBA_051
GGTGGTCCACTTGCCGCCCGTGACCGTCACCAGCCCGGCCTGCGACACCAGGATGGTGTGCTCGCGCGACAGCGATTTGGTGGCGGCGTCGCCGGTGGCCTTGACCAGCGGCCGCAGGCCCGCCCAGACACTGGTGACGTCGTCGCGGGTCGGCTTGCGGCTGAGATAGCGCGCGGCGGTGCTCAGGATGAAATCGACGTCCTGGGCGCCGGCTTCCGGATCCAGCGGCAGGTCGTTGCGCGGCGAGTCGGTGG
>NZ_JAWRXS010000586.1:0-254 GCF_046534915.1 Burkholderia sp. SIMBA_051
CGTGCAGGCCGATGGAGCCGAGCAGCAGGGTGTAGCCGTCGGGGTCGGATTCGGCGACGAATTTGCCGCCGATGTGGCCGCCGGCGCCGGGCCGGTTCTCGACCACGACCGGCTGGTTGTAGAGCTGGCCCAGGTACTTGGCCAGCAGCCGCCCCTGGATGTCGGAACTGCCGCCGGCGGTGAACGGCACGATGATCCGTAACGGGCGGTCCGGATAATTGGCCTGGGCCAGGGCGTTCAACGGCAGGGCCGCG
>NZ_JAWRXS010000587.1:0-254 GCF_046534915.1 Burkholderia sp. SIMBA_051
GCTGCGGACCATTTCGTTGAAGGCCAGGCCCAGCTTGGCGCGCAGGCCCAGGCCAACCCAGCAGATACGTGCCGGCAGGCCCTGGAAGCTGATGCGCTCGCGGGCCATGTCCAGCCAGCGGTGCAGGTGGGCGTCGTCGGGGATCAGTTCCTTGACCTTGGCGTCGGTCTTGTAGATGTCCTCGGCCTCGCCAGACAGCGCCGCCCAGCGGAACGGGCCTACGCCGCGGCAGAACAGCGGACGGATATAGGCAG
>NZ_JAWRXS010000588.1:0-254 GCF_046534915.1 Burkholderia sp. SIMBA_051
CAGGAACTGCGCCGGGTTGCGGAAAAACAGCACCACGCTGACCAACCCACGCCAGAAGGCAAACGTCTTGCCTCCGGCGATCCGGACTAACGCCAAATGCAGAGACTAACGTCCACGTTGCAACCGGAGACGGTACGTAGAGATACGATCCGCCTTCGAACCATCGTTAAGTACGACCCTATGGCTGCGCGTCCGACGACACCCATCCTCGTCGGGAAATATGTCGTCGCGCGAAAGCCCATAGCAGACAGCGT
>NZ_JAWRXS010000082.1:0-376 GCF_046534915.1 Burkholderia sp. SIMBA_051
GTACGTTCCGCAATCGAGTCCGGATATAAGTCCGCAACCACCCTTCTCGCTACGAACAATTACCTTGCAAATGGGAGGCGACCATATAAGAAATGTCGTGTTCTGCTCTGGGTATGCTTGCCGGTTCCCCGCGGGATTACGGAGCCGGCCATGCATCCAGCGACACTGGTGACATTGAACATGCGCGAACTCGACCGACTGAAGGTGATCCAGGCTGTGGTGGACACCGGTCTGAAACCTGGACGTGCTGCCGACCGGCTGGGCCTGACGGTGCGGCAGATCGAGCGGCTGGTAATCCGGTATCGTGAATCAGGCGCAGCGGGCCTGGTCTCACGCAAACGCAGCCGACCGGGTAACCGGCGGCTGGACGACGACG
>NZ_JAWRXS010000589.1:0-253 GCF_046534915.1 Burkholderia sp. SIMBA_051
CGGTGTCGGCATCGGGGCGTCGTCGGCGGCGCTCGCTCACGTCGACGTCGGCGTGAACATCGGCGTTCCGGGCGTCGTGTATGCGCCCGAGCCCGTTTACGCGCCGCCTCCGCCGCCGGTGTATGCGCCGCCGCCGGTGGTCGTCGTTAGTCCCGGCTGGTATGGCGAGCGTTACTACGACGGTCATCGCTATTGGGAACGCCGCGAATGGGAAGAGCGTCATCGCGAACGCGAATGGCGCGACGCGCGCGGT
>NZ_JAWRXS010000590.1:0-253 GCF_046534915.1 Burkholderia sp. SIMBA_051
GCCACGGTGAAGCTCTGTTGGCGTACCACTTCGACGAAATAACGCAGCGCACGTAGTTCCACGATCTCCGGCTCCAGAATTCCAGATTGGAATGACCGGCATGATTGTAAGTCACCATATTTATGCGGCAGCGCGCGCGGGGGCCGCGCGGCTTTTCAGGATGCTTGCCGTTTCAGCGCGGACAAGATTGGCGGCTTTCCACCGTCGGCGCCCTGGCGCAGGTCCTCATCATGAAGCCCATTTCGATCATCAT
>NZ_JAWRXS010000083.1:0-374 GCF_046534915.1 Burkholderia sp. SIMBA_051
GGCCGACAACGACGCCCGCGCCCGCATGCTGCGCGAGCAGCAGGTGGAAGCGCGTCAGTTGGTCGAATCGGTGCAGGCCGCGCTGGCGGTCGACGGCGACCTGCTGAATGCCGAGGAACGCCAACGGGTCGATGAATGCCTGCAGGCAGCCAGTCGCGCCCAGGAGGCGCAGGATGTGGACGCGGTGAAGTCCGCGGTCGAGGCCTTGTCGGCCGCGACCGATGAATTCGCCGCGCGCCGCATGGACCGCAGCATCCGCGCCGCGCTGGCTGGCCGCAAACTTGACGAAATCGCCTGATAAGACGCTATGCCGAAACTGACCGTATTGCCTCATCCCGACTACTGCCCCGAGGGCGCCGTGATCGAGGACGCGC
>NZ_JAWRXS010000591.1:0-253 GCF_046534915.1 Burkholderia sp. SIMBA_051
CGGCCTTTTTAAAGACCGTAAAGAAAAATAAGCACAAGTTTTATCCGGCCTTTATTCACATTCTTGCCCGCCTGATGAATGCTCATCCGGAATTCCGTATGGCAATGAAAGACGGTGAGCTGGTGATATGGGATAGTGTTCACCCTTGTTACACCGTTTTCCATGAGCAAACTGAAACGTTTTCATCGCTCTGGAGTGAATACCACGACGATTTCCGGCAGTTTCTACACATATATTCGCAAGATGTGGCGTG
>NZ_JAWRXS010000592.1:0-253 GCF_046534915.1 Burkholderia sp. SIMBA_051
GAGCCGGGGCCGCGTCAACGGCCGGTGTCGCGGACGTCGAATGTCACCGGTAATGAACTCACCATCCTGTTTGGCAGAACGATCCTCAACAGCAACGAGTCGGAATCGAGCAGCGCAGGAAGTCTTGAATATCGGCGGGGATTGTGGCGCTATGTCGACGTGAGCGCGTCATACATCCACGAAGGCGGGCATATTCAATCGCGCCGCGACGGTGTAGCGGCGCAACTGTGGGCTACTCGCGCATTCTTTGGCG
>NZ_JAWRXS010000593.1:0-253 GCF_046534915.1 Burkholderia sp. SIMBA_051
GGCCGGGCTTTGTCCACTTGCCGGTCTTCATCGTTAGCGCATGCCGCGTGCGTGTCACCCCATTCCCTTGTGCCGAGGAAATCGCCATGCATATCGCACCGTTTCAGATCGCCATACCCGAGCCTGACATCGACGATCTCCGCCGGCGCATCCGCGCGACGCGCTGGTCGCCGGTCACGCCCGCGCCCGCGTGGCAGCAGGGCGCCGATCCGGCATGGCTGCGCGAGCTCGCCGGCTACTGGGCCGAGCGTTT
>NZ_JAWRXS010000084.1:0-374 GCF_046534915.1 Burkholderia sp. SIMBA_051
GTACGATGTCCAGATCTGTAATTCCGATGAACCCCAGCACCTGACGGAGGTAGCTGGTCGCGTGATCGTAGCCTTCGATCGGAGAGCCAGGACTGAAATCACCCCCGCTCGCAAGAATGACGGTGGCCTTCTTGCCGGTTAGCTGCCCGACATTGTCGGCGACCGTGACACCGACCCGGACGATATGGTCGATGTAGGCCTTCAGCGCCGCAGGGATGGTGAAGTTGTACATCGGTGTGGCGATGATGATGCGATCAGCTGCTTGCAACTCGGCGACCAAATCGTTGGAAATCTTGATGGCGGCAGCGCTCTCCGGCGAATGTTGCTCCGGGGGCGTAAACGCGCCGCCAATCCATGGCAGATCAACAAACGGC
>NZ_JAWRXS010000594.1:0-253 GCF_046534915.1 Burkholderia sp. SIMBA_051
CTATTTGCTTACCGCAGACAGCTTCACCGGCGAGGAAGCTGAGCGCATGAATCTAATCTCTCTGGCGCTTGAAGACTCGGAGGTCGAAGCCAAAGCCGTCGAACTTGCATCCCGACTGGCCGATGGCGCGCCCGGCGCCATCCGCTGGACCAAGCACGCGCTGAACAACTGGCTACGACAGGCCGGCCCGATATTCGATGCCTCGCTGGCGATGGAGTTCATAGGCATGGCCAGCCCGGAAGGCAAAGAGGGG
>NZ_JAWRXS010000595.1:0-253 GCF_046534915.1 Burkholderia sp. SIMBA_051
GGATGGTCTGATATTGGCAAGTGCAGCTCTTTCACCGACGCATCGGAAAGCTGCTCGAGTAGCACTGCAACCAACCGCGCGGCCTTGCCCTCTGAAAGACAAGAGCGGTCCTGCTCAACAAGGTGCAGGATCAACTCCCGGACAAGCGGCGTAATAGCAAGTGTACAGCACCCATCAGGCATGACAGCTGCGCTGGGCTCGACGAACAGAAAGCAGGTACTGGCATTCGCGGTTACACGACAACTGTGTGGCG
>NZ_JAWRXS010000596.1:0-253 GCF_046534915.1 Burkholderia sp. SIMBA_051
CGGTCTGATCGGTACCCTGACCACCTCCTACAACGAACCCTTCAACGTCGCCCGCCGCCTGGCCTCGCTGGACCTGATCAGCAAGGGCCGCGCTGGCTGGAACGTGGTCACCAGCGGCGACGCTGGCACTGCCGGCAACTAGGGCCGTGACGAGCACTACGACTCCCACACCCGTTACGCCCGCGCCCAGGAGCACGTGGCGGTGGTGCAGGGCCTCTGGCAATCCTATGAAGACGGCGCGTTCCCACGCAAC
>NZ_JAWRXS010000085.1:0-373 GCF_046534915.1 Burkholderia sp. SIMBA_051
TGTGATCGTGCGGCGCCAAGTTCAATTTTCCTGGGGTGTCTCGCGATGAATGGTCAACAACAACGACAACACCCGCGTGCCTTGCGCATCGGTATCACGATCGGACTGCACAACGAAGCCGAAAGCCTGTGGGTCAACGGCATTAAGCAGAACGCGCTGTACCTGATGCGTGTGTTCCAGCACTCGCCGCTCAAGCATGCGGTGTGTCTGGTGAACACCACGCAGGTGGCGATCACGCCGCAGCTGCCGTGGGATCTGACGCAGTTCCCGGTCAAGCCGTTCGAGGCGGCCAAGGACGATCTGGACGTGCTCGTCGAGCTGGGCGGGCAGATCAACGAAGCGCAGTGCAAGTACCTGCAGTCTCGCGGCGCAC
>NZ_JAWRXS010000012.1:0-261817 GCF_046534915.1 Burkholderia sp. SIMBA_051
CTGGTGTTCCAGGTATGGCCGCCATCGGTCGAGTATTCGACGGTGGCGCCCGTTTCGACAACGGTCAGATTCAACGTACCGACGTTGGTGATGTGATCCGTCGAGCTAGTGCCAGAATCGGCGGTCAATGCGACGCCGGGCGCGGCGGCTGAGGTATCAAGTGTAAAGCTGAACGCCGTCGGATCCGACGTATTGCCTGCGACATCGGTTTGCCGGACCTGCACGTCGTTCACGCCTTCGACGGCATTGAAACTGGTGTTCCAAGTATGGCCGCCGTCGATCGAGTATTCGACAACTGCGCCAGTCTCCACACCAGACACGTTGAGTGTGCCGACCTTGGTGATGTGATCAGTGGCGTTGCTGCCGGAATCGGCGGTCAACGCAATACCCGGTGCAGCGGCCGAGGTATCGAGTGTGAAGTGGAACGTCGTCGAATCCGACGTGTTGCCTGCGATATCGGTCTGCCGCACCTGTACGTCATTCACGCCTTCGACGGCATTGAAGCTGGTGTTCCAGGTGTGTCCACCATCGGTCGAGTATTCGACGGTGGCGCTCGTTTCGACGCCGGTGAGATTCAACGTACCGACATTGGTGATGTGATCGGTGGCGCTGCTGCCGGAGTCGGTGGTCAGTGCGACACCGGGCGCGGCGGCCGAGGTATCGAGCGTGAAGCTGAACGAGGTCGGGGCCGACGTGTTGCCAGCGACATCGGTCTGCCGCACCTGTACGTCGTTCACGCCTTCGACGGCGTTGAAGCTGGTGTTCCAGGTGTGGCCACCATCCGTCGAGTATTCGATCGTGGCGCCGGTTTCGACACCGGTGAGATTCAACGTGCCGACGTTGGTGATGTGATCGGTGGCGTTGCTGCCGGAATCGGTCGTCAATGCAACGCCGGGCGCGGCGGCCGAGGTATCAAGTGTGAAGCTGAACGCCGTCGGATCCGACGTATTGCCTGCGATATCGGTCTGCCGAACCTGTACGTCGTTCACGCCTTCGACGGCGTTGAAGCTGGTGTTCCAGGTATGGCCACCATCGGTCGAATATTCGACGGTGGCGCCCGTTTCAATACCGGTGAGATTCAACGTGCTGACGTTGGTGATGTGGTCCGAGGCGCTACTACCGGAATCATTCGCGAGCACGACACCGGGCGCAGCAGCCGAGGTATCGAGCGTGAAGCTGAACGAGG
The DNA here is from genome assembly GCF_046534915.1 of Burkholderia sp. SIMBA_051. Taxonomy (NCBI): domain Bacteria; kingdom Pseudomonadati; phylum Pseudomonadota; class Betaproteobacteria; order Burkholderiales; family Burkholderiaceae; genus Burkholderia; species Burkholderia sp. SIMBA_051. The sequence continues at coordinate 1,187 of NZ_JAWRXS010000012.1, forward strand.
TCGGGACAGACGTGTTGCCCGCGACATCGGTCTGCCGAACCTGTACGTCATTCACCCCTTCGACGGCATTGAAATTGGTGTTCCAGGTGTGTCCACCATCGGTCGAGTATTCGACGGTGGCGCCCGTTTCGACACCGTTGAGATTCAACGTACCGACATTGGTAATGTGGTCGGTGGCACTGCTACCGGAATCGCTCGATAGTGTGACACCGGGCGCAGCAGCTGAGGTATCAAGCGCGAAGCTGAACGCCGTCGGATCGGATGTATTTCCTGCGACGTCGGTTTGCCGAACCTGTACGTCATTCATGCCTTCGACCGCGTTGAAATTGGTGTTCCAGGTATGACCGTCATCGGTCGAGTATTCGACGGTGGCGCCGGTTTCAACGCCGGTGAGATTCAACGTGCCGGCATTGGTGATGTGGTCGGTGACATTGCTGCCGGAATCGGTGGTCAATGAAACGCCGGGCGCGGCGGCCGACGTATCAAGCGTGAAGCTGAACGCCGTCGGGTCCGACGTATTGCCTGCGATATCGGTTTGACGGACCTGGACGTCATTCACGCCTTCGATGGCATTGAAACTGGTGTTCCAGGTATGACCGCCATCGATCGAGTATTCGACGGTGGCGCCCGTTTCGACACCGGTGAGGTTCAACGTACCGACATTGGTGATGTGATCGGTGGCGTTGCTACCGGAGTCGATGGTCAGTGCGACGCCGGGCGCGGCGGCCGAGGTGTCGAGTGTGAAGCTAAACGAGGTCGGGACGGACGTGTTGCCTGCGACATCGGTCTGCCGCACCTGTACGTCGTTCACGCCTTCGACGGCGTTAAAGCTGGTGTTCCAGGTGTGGCCACCATCCGTCGAGTATTCGATCGTGGCGCCGGTTTCGACACCGGTGAGATTCAACGTACCGACATTGGTGATGTGATCGGTGGCGCTGCTGCCGGAATCGGTCGTCAATGCAACGCCGGGCGCGGCGGCCGAGGTATCGAGCGTGAAGCTGAACGCCGTCGGGGCAGACGTGTTGCCCGCGACATCGGTCTGCCGCACCTGTACGTCATTCACGCCTTCGACGGCATTGAAACTGGTGTTCCAGGTATGGCCGCCGTCGATCGAGTATTCGACGGTGGCACCCGTTTCGACACCGGTGAGATTCAACGAACCGACATTGGTAATGTGGTCGGTGGCACTGCTGCCGGAATCGCCGGTGAGCGCGACGCCAGGCGCGGCGGCCGAGGTGTCAAGCGTGAAGCTGAACGAGGTCGAGGCGGACGTGTTGCCTGCGACATCAGTCTGCCGGATCTGTACGTCGTTCACGCCTTCGACGGCATTGAAACTGGTGTTCCAGGTATGGCCGCCGTCGATCGAGTATTCGACGGTGGCACCCGTTTCGACACCGTTGAGATTCAACGAACCGACATTGGTAATGTGGTCGGTGGCACTGCTGCCGGAATCGCCGGTGAGCGCGACGCCAGGCGCGGCGGCCGAGGTATCGAGTGTGAAGCTGAACGAGGTCGAGGCGGACGTGTTGCCTGCGACATCAGTCTGCCGGATCTGTACGTCGTTCACGCCTTCGACGGCATTGAAACTGGTGTTCCAGGTATGGCCGCCATCGGTCGAATATTCGACGGTGGCGCCCGTTTCGACGCCTGTGAGATTCAGCGTACCGACATTGGTGGTGCGATCAGTAGAGCCGCTACCGGAATCGCTCGTGAGCGCGACACCGGGCGCAGCAGCTGAGGTATCGAGCGTGAAGCTGAACGCCGTCGGGTCCGACGTATTGCCAGCGACATCGGTCTGCCGAACCTGTACGCCGTTCACGCCTTCGACCGCGTTGAAACCGGTGTTCCAGGTGTGGCCACCATCCGTCGAGTATTCGATCGTGGCGCCGGTTTCGACACCGGTGAGATTCAACGTACCGACATTGGTGATGTGATCGGTGGCGCTGCTCCCGGAGTCGGCGGTCAGTGCGACACTGGGCGCGGCGGCCGAGGTATCGAGCGTGAAGCTGAACGAGGTCGAGGCGGACGTGTTGCCTGCGACATCAGTCTGCCGGATCTGTACGTCGTTCACGCCTTCGACGGCATTGAAACTGGTGTTCCAGGTATGGCCGCCATCGGTCGAATATTCGACGGTGGCGCCCGTTTCGACCCCGGTGAGATTCAACGTACCGACATTGGTGATGTGATCGGTCGAGCCACTGCCGGAATCGGTAGTCAGTGCGACACCGGGCGCGGCGGCCGAGGTGTCGAGCGTGAAGCTGAACGAGGTCGGGACGGACGTGTTGCCTGCGACATCGGTCTGCCGGACCTGGACGTCGTTCACGCCTTCGACAGCGCTGAAGCTGGTGTTCCAGGTGTGGCCACCATCGATCGAGTATTCGACAACTGCGCCGGTTTCCGCACCAGAAACATTGAGTGTACCGACGTTGGTGATGTGATCGGCGGCGTTGCTACCGGAATCACTCGCGAGTGCGACACCGGGCGCAGCGGCTAAGGTATCGAGCGTAAAGCTGAACGAGGTCGGGTCTGATGTATTGCCCGCAATATCGGTTTGCCGAACCTGTACGTCATTCACGCCTTCGATGGCATTGAAACTAGTGTTCCAGGTATGGCCGCCATCCGTCGAGTATTCGATCGTGGCGCCGGTTTCGACACCGGTGAGATTCAACGTACCGACATTGGTGATGTGATCGGTGGCGTTGCTACCGGAGTCGGTGGTCAGTGCGACGCCCGGCGCGGCGGCCGAGGTGTCGAGTGTGAAGCTAAACGAGGTCGGGGCCGACGTGTTGCCCGCGACATCGGTTTGCCGAACCTGTACGTCATTCACGCCTTCGACAGCATTGAAACCGGTGTTCCAGGTATGACCGCCATCGATCGAATATTCGACGGTGGCGCCCGTTTCGACACCGGTGAGATTCAGCGTGCCGACGTTGGTGACGTGGTCGGTCGTGTTGCTACCGGAATCGCTCGTGAGTGCGACACCGGGCGCGGCGGCCGAGGTGTCGAGCGTGAAGCTGAACGAGGTCGGGGCAGACGTATTGCCTGCGACATCGGTCTGCCGAACCTGTACGTCGTTCACGCCTTCGACGGCGTTGAAACTGGTGTTCCAGGTATGGCCACCATCCGTCGAGTATTCGACAGTCGCGCCGGTTTCGACACCGGCGAGATTCAACGTGCCGACATTGGTGATGTGATCGGTGGCGTTGCTGCCGGAATCGGTGGTCAGGGCGACACCCGGCGCAGCGGCCGACGTATCGAGCGTGAAACTGAACGACGTTGCCGACGACGTATTGCCCGCAACATCGACCTGCCGAACTTGCACGTTGTTCAACCCCTCGACGGCGCTGAAGCTCGTGTTCCAATGCCCACCGTTATCGATGCTGTATTGAACTGTGGCGCCGGTTTCGACGCCAGTGACGTTCAGTGTGCCGACATTGGTGACGTGGTCGGTCGAGCTGCCACCGGAATCGCTCGTAAGCGCAACACCCGGCGCAGCAGCCGCGGTATCCAGCGTGAAACTGAACGAGGTCGGAGCCGACGCATTCCCCGCAACATCGACCTGCCGAACCTGCACATTGTTCAGCCCTTCGACGGCACTGAAGCTCGTGTTCCAATGCCCGCCGTTATCAACGCTGTACTGAACGGTGGCGCCGGTTTCGATCCCCGAGAGATTCAACGTCCCGACATTGGTCACGTGGTCGGCGGCATTGCCACCGGAGTCGGTACTCAACGCAACACCGGGCGCCCCAGCCGCCGTATCCAGCGTGAAACTGAACGAGGTCGGAGCCGATGCATTCCCCGCAACATCAACCTGCCGAACCTGCAAATTGTTCAGCCCTTCGACGGCACTGAAGCTCGTACTCCAATGCGCGCCATTATCAACGCTGTACTGCACGGTAGCACCCGTGTCGACCCCGGTGACATTCAGCGCCCCGACATTCGTAACATGATCCGTCGCACTACTACCCGAATCGACCGCCAACGCCACCCCGGGCGCCGTCGCCCCAGCCGTATCCAGCGTGAACGTGCACGAAGAAACGGCCGATGCATTGCCGGTCACGTCGATCTGCCGCACCATCACGGTATTCGTTCCTTCGACGGCGCAGAAGCTCGTGTTCCAGTGCGCGCCGTTGTCGGTGCTGTACTGAACGGTCGCGCCGTGCGCGACCGCGCCGACCGACAGCGTACAGTCCGACGTGAGGTGGTCGGTCGCCGACATCCCCGTGTCGTGCGCCAGCGAGACGACAGGGGCGGGCGGTGCAATGTCGACATAGGCGGTCGCCCAGCTCAGCGTACCGTTGCCCAGCCGGATCGCATACGTGAAGCTGTCCTGCGCGTAGCCGAGCGTATTGAAGCTGTTCGACAACCACGACGCGTCGAGATGGCTCGCGTCATACCCGACCTTGCCGTCCGACGTGATCCAGATGTGCGCGCCGTGCGCGCTGAAATCCGTGCTCACCGATTCGGCCCGGACCGTATCCTGCGTCAGCAACGCCGCCTGTTCGAGCGAGACGGTCGTTTCAGTGCCGGAGTCGAGCGAATAGAGCGTCTTGGCCGCGCCGCCGAGATCGTTCGCCATCACGTTCAGGTAGACGGTGGTGAGCGAGTTGTCTGTGAGCCCCGTCTGCGCCGACGTAAATACGTCGTTCGTTGCCTGCGGCGTATTGCTGATGGAAACCGCGGTCCCGCTTGAAGTCGTCGCCATGTCGTGCTCCCCGTCCTGTCATGTTTTGATGCGGGCGCTGCGCCGCCCGATGCGGCGCATGCCCGACGAACTGCAAACCGCTTTTCGTGTCAACGCTCGCGCAACGCCATTTCCTTGGTCTTGATGACGGGCTTGAGCAGGTAATGCAATACGGTACGGCGCCCGGTGCGGATGTCGACGGTCGCGATCATCCCCGGCACGATCGCGACGGGCTGGCTCCGGCCGCTCGGCTTGCTTTGCCGGGTGCGCACCAGTACGCGGTAATAGCTGTCCGGTTTCTCGCCGGGACGGTCCGGCACGATCGTGTCGGCGCTGATGTCCTCGACGACGGCGGGAAAGCCGCCATAGATCGAGAAGTCGTACGCGGACAGCTTGACCGTCGCGTCCTGCCCCGGGTGCAGGAACGCGATGTCCGCCGGCCGCACGCGTGCCTCGATCAACAGCGTGTCGTCGAGCGGCACGATTTCCAGCAGGTCCATCCCCGGCTGGATCACGCCGCCCACGGTGTTGATCTTGATCTGCTTGATCATCCCTTTCAGCGGCGCGCGCACGAGCGTGCGCGTGACGCGATCCTCGAGCGCGACGTTGGCCGCACTCAGCGCCGACTGATCGGCGCGCGCGAGATTCAGTTCCTTCATCGCGTCGGCACGAAAATGCGCGGTCGTTTCGTCGATTTTCTGGCGCGCCTCGCGATAGGCGGCTTCCAGCCGCGGCATCGCGAGCCGCGTCGCATCGAGGTCGCCCTTCATGTCGGTCGCCTGCCGCTCGAGCCGCAGCACCTCGACGTCCGATACCGCGCCTTTTTCGACGAGCGGGCTCGTCAACGCCAGCTCCTTCGCGACGAGCGCGTAGCTGTGTTGCAACTGCCCCTCGCGCGAGCGCTTTTCCGCGAGCTCCTGCCGGTGCTGTTCGGCCTGTTGCCTGAGCACGTCGAGATTGGCCTGCAATTCGCGCTGACGCGACTCGAACAGCGAGCGTTCCTCGTCCAGCAGGCCCGGGTTCGCGCGCGCCAGGGCGGCCGGCACGACGAACGCGGCGCCGTTCGCTTCGGCGCTCAGCCGCGCGATGCGGGCGAGGAGGGCGGCATCCTTCGCCTGTCCTTCCTTGTACGACGACGTGAACCGCGTATCGTCGATGCGCATCAGCGGCTGGCCTTTCTGCACGACCTGGCCGACGCGCACCATGATCTCGGAGACGATCCCGCCCTCCAGGTTCTGCACCACCTGCACGCGGCTGGACGGAATCACCTTGCCTTCCCCGACGGTGACTTCGTCGACTTCGGCGAACGCGGCCCACAGGAGGGCGATGACGATGAACGCGAGCGTCGCCCACAGGATCCAGTGAGTGAAGTAGCGCGGCCCCTCCATCGCGGCCGCGCAGCGTTCGCGCATGAACGCGGTATCGTCGGCGCGCGGCTTCAGCGCGGCGCCGATGCGCGCGCGCAGCGCCCTGAGCGCGGCGATGCGATGCGTCGTCGGCGCGCCGGCGCCGTCGGGTTCAGCCAGCAGCGACATGGAGCTTTCTCCCTGCAAGAGCCGCGAGGACTTGGTCCTTCGGGCCGTCAGCGACGACACGTCCTTGATCCATCACGATCAGGCGATCGACGAGCGAGAGCAGCGACGGACGGTGCGTGACCAGCAGCAGCGTGCGGCCGGCGAGCTGAGCCGACAGACGTGCCTTGAACAGCTCCTCCGAGCGGTTGTCCATCGCGCTGCTGGGCTCGTCGAGCAACAGCACCGGCGGCGACAGCAGCATCGCGCGGGCGATGGCGATGGCCTGGCGCTGCCCGCCGGACAACGCTTCGCCGCGCTCGCCCACCGCGAGGTCGAAGCCGTTCGGCACACGGTTGACGAAGTCCGCGACGCCGGACACCTGCGCGGCGCGCAACACGGCGTCGTCGTCCGCGCCGGGCGCGCCGAGCACGATGTTGTCGCGCACGGTGCCGTTGAACAGCATCACGTCCTGCGGCACGTGACCGATCCCGCGCCGCAGCGCGGCAGGGTCGTACTGACGCAGTTCGACGCCGTCGATCAGCACGTTGCCGGATGAAGGCGGGTAGAGGCCGAGGACGAGTTTTTCGATGGTGGTCTTGCCCGAGCCGACGCGCCCGATGATGCCGACGCGCTCGCCCGCGGCGATGCGGAACGACACGCCTTCGAGCGACACGCCGCTCTGGCCGGGATACGCGAAGCCGACGTTGCGGAATTCGATTTCGCCGGCGAGTGCGGGCCGATGGACGAAGCGCTGCTCGGCCGGACGCTCGCCGGGCAGGTTCATCACGCCGTCGATCGACGCGAGCGCGCTGCGCGACTGGTGGTAGCGGGTCAGCAGCGACGCGACCTGGCCCATCGGCGCGAGCGCGCGGCCGGTGAAGATCGTGCAGGCGATCAGTCCGCCGGTCGTGAGCCGGTCGTCGCCGATCATGTACACGCCGCACAGGACCACCGCGAGATAGGCCGCCTGCTGCGCGAACATCGCGAAATTGACCGCGCAACCCGACAGCAGGCGCGACTTGAGCCCGAGCCGTGCGATCTCGCCGAGCATCTGCTCCCAGCGCGCCTGCATCGGTCCTTCCGCGCCGTTGACCTTGATCGTCTCGAGGCCGACCAGCGTTTCGATCAGCAGGGCCTGGCGCTGGCTCGCGTGGCGCTGGCTGGCTTGCACGGCCCGCGCGAGCGGCCCCTGCACGGCCACGCCCGCGCCGATCACGAGCGGCAAGGCCAGCAGCGGCAGCCAGCCGAGCCCGCCGCCGACCCAGAACATCGCCACGACGAACACGATCGAAAACGGCAGGTCGATCAGCGCCGCCGCGGTCGCCGACGTGAGGAATTCGCGCACGGCTTCGAATTCCTGGATCTGCGAAGCGAACCCGCCGACGGACGGCGGCCGCGCCGCCATCCGGATGCCGAGTACTTTCTCGTAGAGGTTTGCCGACAGGATCACGTCGATCTTCTTGCCGGCCACGTCGATGAAATAGCCGCGCAACGTGCGCATCACGACGTCGAACACGATCACGAGCGCGATGCCGGCCGCCAGCGCCCACAGCGTCTCGAGCGCGCGGTTCGGCACGACGCGGTCGTAGACGTTCATCGTGAACAGCGGCATCGCCAGCGCGAAAAGATTGACCAGCGTCGACGCGAGCATCACTTCCGCATAGATCGGCCACGATTGCGCGACCACGCCCCAGAACCAGTGACGCGGGCGCGGCACGACGCTTTCCGTGTCGCGTGCATCGAACCGGTGGGCCGGGCGCGCGAACAGCACGTGGCCGGCGTGGCGTTGCGCGAGTTCGGCCGCGTCGACGGCTTCCTCGCCGATGCCGGTTTCAGGAAGGATCACCTGCAGGGTGCCGCACGCGTTGCGGCGAACCAGCACGCAGGCCTGGCCGTCGTTGAGCAGCAGCACCGCGGGCAGGACCGCATCCGGGATGTCGGGCAGCGCGCGCCGGGCCAGTTTGGCCGATAGGCCGGCGCGCGCCGCGGCCCGCACGAACAGGGCCGGCGTGAGGCGCCGGCCGGCGAGCGGCAGGCCGGCCACGAGCGTGTCGACGCCGACCGGCCGGTCGAACAGCCGCGTCAGCACGAGCAGGCAGCCCAGCAACGGATCGTCTTCGACACCCGATCCGTGTGGCAGATTCCAGCCGTGCGCGGCGCACGGCTCCCCGGCCGCGGCAGCGGCTTGCGTAGCGGCGGCCTGCATTACAGCACGCCGCCGGCCTGATGACGGTTCGACCGGTGCGGCAGCCCGCCGCGCGCGCATATTGCCGCCGTCAAGCGCTCCGTCTTGTTCATGCCTCACCCCGATTGTTTATGTGCTGTTGGTCGCTTGTGCGACTGCTTGTGACTGCCTTGTGTTTGCTTCTGTTTGCGTCGGAGCAACAGCAAGGAGCGGGCCAGATGCGGCGACTGCCGCGCGGGGTGGGGTTTAGGCAGGCATGCGCCGGCCGACGGTGGTATGCGAATGCGGGTTTGGTTTCAGGTCTGATACGTTGCGGCTGCGCGGGCGCCGGGCGATTTCGTGCCTATCCAGCGGCAATGGCGCACTGGAGAAGGCGCGCACGCTACTCCTGATGCGGAATCGCGGTCGGCACGGGGCCGGATCCGGTATCGAAAATGTTTCAGGCGTGAAACGTTGCGGTTAGGGGGGCGTATCGGCGGTGTACATATGCGTCGGTTCAACGCACCGTCGGGCGCCTGCACTTCATGCGCCTACGCGCCGGGAGGCTTCGATCGGAATCGTGACGAATCGAAAAGGCCGCGTCGATGCTTTGCGGTCTACCTCCATCGCAGCCGCCGTCAATCCACGATCTTGAACACCCGGTTCTTCTCGATCACGCCGGCTTTCGGCAGTTTGCCGTCGTCCTCGGCCTCGGGGCGCAGATGCCGTTCGTCGAGCGTCGGCCCCGTATAGCGGCTGCGCGGCCGGATCACCTTGCCCACGCGCAGTTGTTCGATGCAGTGGGCCAGCAGCCCGACGCTGCGCGCGATGGAAAACAGCCCGAAAGCCGCGTCGCGCGGCAACCGAAGCTGTACCGACAGCATCGCGAGCGCGACATCGATGGTCGGCCGCTGGCCGGTGAGCGTCGTCACCTTGTCGATGAAGTGCGCGAGTTCCGCCGACGGATCGAGCCGCGCGAGCAACGCGGCCGCGCGCGGGTCGCCGTCGGGGTAGAGATGATGACCGAAGCCGGGAATCGGGATCGCGGACTTCAGGTGATGATCGACCACGTGCGCGGCCCCGAGCCGCTGCACATCGTCGAACACCGCGCGCACGCGTCCTGACGCGTCGCCGTGCAGCGGGCCTGACAACGTCGCGAGCCCGGTCAGCAGGCAGCCCGCGAGCGACGCGCCGGTCGATGCGGTGATGCGCGCGGCGAACGCCGAACTCGTGATCTCGTGATCGGCGACGAGCACCATCGCGCGGCGCAGCAGGTCCGCGCCGCGATCGTCCAGGCCCCAGCCCGCCGCGAGCCGCTGATGGGTCCACGGCAGGCCCGCGTCGTCCTGCGCACCGAACGCGCGCGCGACGATCGCGACAAGTTGGCCGGCTTCGATGTGCAGTGCGCTGTCGAGCCGGCCGAGCGTCGAGTGGCCGTGCGCCGCCAACGTGGCTAGCAGCGTGAACGCGCACTGGCGATCCCGCTCGCCGGCCGGCAATGCAACCGCGGGCGCGTCGAACGTCACGGGTGCGGTGGCTTGCCAGAGCAGCGCGGCCGTGTCCTCGAGCGTGGCGGTGTCCGACAGTTGAATGCTGTCGCGGCCGCGATACCACGCACGGCCCTTGGAGAAGGTGGTGATGCCGCTCGGGATGCACGGCTCGGCGCCGAAGATCGTGCCGGCTGCCAGCGCCGCACGCTTGCGGCCGACCTGTTTCTTGCGGCACAGCGCGATCACGTCCTCGGCGCGATACAGGCTCTTGCGCGGATCGTCGGGATCCTGCATCACGGCGATGCTGCCGCGGCTCGCATACGCGTAGACGGTCTGCGCCCGCACGCCGAGCCGCCGCGCGGCTTCCGTCAGGGTGATCCAGTTGTGCATGGGGAGTCGTGATGAGGACGCGGCCGGTGCCCGGCCGCTTGCGCCGACTATAGACCGGGTTCAGCCCGATGTCATCTCGGCCGGGCGCCGCTCGAGCACCTCGACGAGGATCTCGCCCGGCGCGCGCACGAAACAGCCACGCACGCCGGCGCGGATCCGCGTCACCGGCTGGACGATTTCGGCGCCATGTTCGATCAGGTGGGCGTACGCGGCATCGAGATCCTCGACCAGCACGCCGAAGTGATCGATGCCTTGCGCACGTGCGCCGTCGGGTACGGCGGCCGGTCGTGCGTCGGGTAGCGCCGTGATGAACAGGTTGATGGCGCCGATCCGCAGGTCGACGCGGCCGGGCCGTCGCACGATTTCGGCGTTCAGGCAGCGCGCGAACCACGCGGCGGTGGCCTCGGCGTCGGCCGAGCAGAGTTGCAGGTGATCCCATTTGAATTCGATCATGATCGTGGGCCGGATGGAGTTGAGCCGCCGCGGCGGCCGGTCAAGGGATGCGAACGCGTTCAGAGCTCGATGCGCGACAGCTTGCCGAGCAGCACGGAGTACGACAGCGTGCCGACGAGGCAGATCGCGCCCATCAGGTTCAGCGCCCAGAAGAAGTTGCCGGTGTGCTGGGTCACGTAGCCGATCATCAGCGGCGTGGTGACGGCCGCGATATTGGCCGCGAGGCTCGTGATGCTGCTGGTGAGCCCGACATAGCGTCTCGGCGCGATCTCGGATACGGCGGCCCAGGACATCGAGCCGATCCCCTGCGCGAAGAACGCGACGGTCAGGATCGCGATCACGAGCGCGTTCGAGTGCACGAAGTTGACCAGCACGATCGACGCGCCGAGGAAGGTGCCGATCACGAGCGGCGCCTTGCGGGACGACGACATCGACACGCCGCGCCGGATGCAAAGATCGGACAGGTAGCCGGCGATCAGGATTCCCAACGTCGCGCCAATGAACGGCATCGCCTGAAAGAAGCCGACCTTGATCATCGACATGTGCCGTTCCTCGACCAGGTAGGTCATGAACCAGGTCGTGAAGAACACCAGCAGCGTGTTGTTGCAGAACTTGCCGAGACAGATCGCGAGGATCTGCCGGTAGCCGAGCAGGCGCAGCGCCATGCGCCAGTCGAAGCGCTCGCGTGCGGTCACGACAGGGCGCCCTTCGGTGATGTACTGCAGCTCGGCCGCGTTGACGCTGCGATGCCGCGACGGATCGCGATAGAGCCGGTACCAGACGAGGCTGAACAGGATGCCGAAGCCGCCCGTCGCGAAGAACACCGCGCGCCACCCGAACGCCGACGAGATCCACAGCAGCAGCCCGGTGAAGAGCGGTGTGCCGATGTACTGACCCATCACGTAGACGCTCGTCGCGAAGCCGCGCTCCTGGACCGGGAACCACATCGTTACCGCGCGCGCGTTCGACGGGAAGGCCGGCGCTTCCAGCGCGCCCATCGCGAGCCGCGAGCCGAGCAGCATGTGATAGCCGTGCGCGAGCCCTTGCGTCAGCGTTGCCAGCGACCAGCCGACCAGCGACAGCGCATAGGCGACGCGCGAGCCGAGCAGGTCGGCGAGCACGCCCGCTGGCACCAGCGCGATCGAATAGGCGAGGCCGAACACGGCGAACAGCTCGCCCATCTGCACGCGGGTGAGCGCGAGATCCTTCGACAGCGCAGGTGCGACGATGCCGAGCGCCGAGCGGTCGACGTAGTTGAGGATGGTTGCCACCAGCAGCATCGACAGCACGCCGTAGCGTACTCGCGACCTTCTGGCGACGTCCGCGTGCGAGCCGAACTCGCGCATGACCGAAACCTGTTCTTCTGCGGTTTTCAAGGTTGTCTCCTGTCTCCTGATGGGGGGGGCCGGCGCGGTGTCGTCATGCGCGCCGGCGGTCGTCCGGTCAGCCGCGCCCGACGTAGGGCATCGCGCTTGCCATGATCGTCATGTTCAGAATGTTGGCTTCGAGCGGAAGGCTCGCCATCTGCACGATGGCGTTTGCGACGTGCGCGACGTCGACGCGCGGCTCGGGCGCGACGCGGCCGTCGGCCTGCAGCACGCCGCTGTTCATGCGCTCGGTCAGCGACGTGGCGGCGTTGCCGATGTCGATCTGGCCGCACGCGATGTTGAACGGCCGGCCGTCGAGCGCGAGCGAGCGGGTGATGCCGAGGACGGCATGCTTGGTGGCCGTGTACGCGATCGTGTTCGGGCGCGGCGAGTGCGCCGAGATCGAACCGTTGTTGATGATGCGGCCGCCTTGCGGAGTCTGGCGCTTCATCTGGCGGCACGCGGCGCGTGCGCACAGGAACACGCCGGTCAGGTTGGTCGCGACCACGTCGTTCCAGAATTCGAGCGAGTAGTCGTCGAGCGGCACGGCGCCGGCATTGCGGCCGGCGTTGTTGAACAGCACGTCGAGGTGCCCGAACTCTCGTTCGATCCGCGCGAAGCTTGCGTCGACCGACGCCTCGTCGGCGACGTCGGTCGGAATCGCCGCGGCCACCCCGCCGGCCTGTTCGATGATCTCCTTCGTCGCGAGCAGCGGCTCGACGCGCCTGCCGAGCAATGCCACGCCGAATCCGGCTCGCGCCAGCGCGACGGCCGCTGCGTGGCCGATCCCCGTGCCGGCGCCCGTCACTGCCGCGATTTTTTTCCGTGCCTGCATTTTCACGACCTCGTCTTCCGTCCGTTGAACATGCAAAAAGCATTGCGCGGCGGCGATTCCCCAGCAATCTTGATTCTTTCAATCAATATCAAGTGCCCCGTCGCGACGGGGCGGCGTCAGGGTTTTCCTGAGTTCGCGGGCACGTCGTGCACGGGCCGCGATGGGGGATGCGCATGATGCGCCGCAACCGGAACCGGCCGGGGAAGCCGGCAGTGCGATGCCGCGCGGACACGTTGATTGAATCAATCAATATTGACCCGCGCCGAGCGCGCTTCGTAGGCTGTGCTCCGTTTTCCGACCCAAGGACGAGACCATGCCTGACAACAATTCCCCCCGCCTGCTGGTAGCGCGACGGGTCCCCGCCGCCGTGGCCGCACGCGCCGAAGCCGAATTCCATGCGTACGTGACGGACGCCGACATGGATGCGCCGTCCGTCGTCGAGTTCTGCAATCGCTACGCGACGCCGGCCGTGCTGATCGGCAAGAAATCGGGGCTGCAGGCCAAGCACATCGCGGCATTGCCGCCGAGCGTGAAGATCATCGCGAACGCGAGCGCCGGCTACGACCACCTGGATGTGGCCGCCGCGCGCGAGCGCGGGATCGTGGTCAGCAATGCGCCCGACGCGCTGACCGATTGCACGGCCGATTTCACGATGCTGCTGATTCTCGCCGCGTGCCGGCGTGCATCGGAGTACGAGCGCATCGTGCGCGCGGGCTGGGGCAAGTCGTTCGGCATGACCGACATGCTCGGCACGCGCGTGAACGGCAAGACGCTCGGGATCGTCGGCTTTGGCCGGATCGGCCGCGCGGTCGCGCAGCGCGCACGCGGCTTCGGGATGAAGATCGTCTATACCGACAGGCGGCCGGCGCCGCCCGAGGTCGAGTCGGGCGCCCGCTATTGCGCGGATCTCGACACGCTGCTGCCGCAGTGCGACATCCTCACGCTGCATGTGCCGGGCGGCGGCACGCCGTTGATGACCCGCCGCGCGTTCGCCCTGATGCGCGACGGCGCGGTGTTCGTCAATGCGGCGCGCGGGAGTCTCGTCGACGAGGATGCGCTTTACGACGCGTTGAAGTCGCAGCGGTTGTTCGGCGCGGGGCTGGACGTCTATCGGAACGAGCCCCATATCGATCCGCGTTTCGCCGCGCTCGATAACGTGTTTCTGTCGCCGCACATGGCCAGCGCGACGATCGAGACGCGCGACCAGATGGGTTTTACCGCGCTCGATAACGTCGCCGCGGTGCTTGACGGAAGGGCGGCGCCGAACGCGGTTTGACGGGGAACGTGAGGGGTGGGGTGAAGCTCGCGGCGCGCATCCGTGCCGCTGGCATGATGCAGTTTCGGGGCTTCCGGTGACCGGAGGCACCCAGCTGTTAGCACGGCGTTACACGTCAGAATCATTTTCCGTCGATGTCCTGGCCCCCCGCCGAGGTCCGGCCCATGCCGCTAGCGATCGCGCCGGGCCGCGGCGCGCGACGCGCGTCCGTGCGACGCCGCACCAACGGATCGCATCGTCCATCGCGACGCTTCCCGCCGGCTTCGTTCCATTGCGCGATCCGGTACGCCGTATCGACGCTGTAACGTTTTTTGCGCGATTTTTCCCGTGCGCGGTGCTTGGCAAGGCCGCCCGCTGTCCCGGCAGAGCGGTCGCAAGACTGGCACGTTGTTAGCTTCACCGGTTGTGGTGGGAACGAGGGTCGCCGCGCATTCGTGATCGTCCGACGAATCGATGCGCATGCGCCGCCGGTGACGCGTTCGAAACGCGACACATTCGCTCGCCGCCAGCCGATGGCGCCACACGGCCCACGCCGGCCGCACGCACGCGATGTGCGGAACGCGCCGGCAGCAGCGTGCTGGACATCGGCAGTCATCACACCTCCGCCGGGAGAGCATAATGTTGGCCAACTCAATTCGCACCCTACGAGCCTTTCTGATCGTCTTCACCGTTTGCGTGATGACGTTCGCGCCCGGACGGGCAAACGCCCTGTCGAACCAGTTGCTGTTGCTGCTGCCGGACAACTTCACGCTGCCCGACCCGCGTGTGTCCGCGTGGCTCGATTCCGCGTCGGAGGAAGGGCTGCAGATCTCGCTCATCAGCGACACGCAATTCAAGCAGGGCGGCACGTCGCTGCAGCAGTACCAGGGGCTCATCCTGCCGGACCAGGTGCATACGGTCGCCGACGATACCCTCGTGACCGCCATCCAGAACTATGCGCTCAACGGCGGGCGCGTGATGCTCGTCTATGACTTCGGCGTACTGAACGCAACCGGCTTCTATCCGCCCGGGCAATCGCGCTTCAGCTCGATGGCCGGCGTCAACTACGTGCTCTACGACACGCTCGGCGGCAGCATGATCGGCCTCGGCCCGGTGACCGGGATGGGCAGCACGTTGCGCGCGCTGCAGATTCCGCCCGGAAAGTCCATGGCATGGTCCGGCTCGACGACCGCCGCAACGGCATTGGCCGCCACCGCGTCGATTGCTTCGACCGGCTCGACGACGAACGAGCAGCTCTTCCTGCAGCCGAGCGCGTCGAACGCGGGCGGGCTGGCCGGTTACAACCATCAGGCGTACTTCACGTACAAGATGAATAACGGCCGCATGACCGGCGTGCCGCTGAATCTCGGGCGCGTGTGGAAGGGTGGCAAGGTCAAATCCGGATCGTATTCGCCGACCTCGTCGAAGCTGCCGGCGGTGAATGGCGCGACGTCGCTCGTGACCGCGTCGCCCTCCGTGACGACGGACGTGCTCGAAGGAATTTCCGGCTACGTATACGGCTTCCTCACCTATCCGAGCTACGTCACGCAAGGCACGTATACCGGCACGACGCTGCTGACTTCACCGAACTTCGGTCTCGTCGCCGGCTATCAGCCGTACGGAAACGGCGGCGTGATGTTCGTCAACCTGCCGCTCGCCTATCTCGACGGACAAACCGACAGCATGCCGATCCACGGCTTCCTGCGCTACTTCACGACGAACATCGTGCCGATGCCGCACCTGTCGCTGCAGCCGCGCGCCCAGGCCGGGATGGTGCTGAACTGGCACTTCTGTGCGGCGGACCAGATCCAGCCGGCGCAGTACCTGAAGAATTACGGTGTCTGGAACAGCGGCCCGTACTCGATCGTCGTGACGGCCGGCCCGGACGACGTGACGATCGGCGACGGTCTCGGGATCAACCTGAAGAACAACACGCCGGCGAAGCAACTGATGTCGTTCCTGCTCAAGCGCGGGCACAAGATCGGCAGCCACGGCGGCTGGGCGCACGACTACTGGGGGGCGAACGCCAGCGAAACGAACGCGAGCACGTTCACGCAATATCTGGTGCTGAACCACAATGCGGTCCAGTCGGTCACCGGAAAGCCGGACGTCGAATGGGCAGCGCCGGAAGGCAACACGCCGACGTGGGTAGTGAACTGGCTCGAAGCGAACGGCTATTCGGGCTACTACTTCACCGGCCATACCGGCAATGCGCAAACGCGCGCGTATCGCAACGGGTCGCTGCTGAACCCGGGCGTCTGGGCGTTTCCGGTGATGCCGTTCGGCAAGTATGCGACGTTCGAAGAGTTCCAGGAGTTCGCGGTGCCGACGACAGACGTGCAGAACTGGTATCAGTCGCTGATGGATTTCGTCGTCGCGAACCGCACGAGCCGGCTGATCTACATGCACCCGCTGGGCGCGTCGTGGTATCCGAGCGTCGTCACGACGATGCTCGGCTATGCGGCGTCGCTCGCGGCGACCGGCCAGTTCAAGTGGTTCACGATGGACCAGCTCACGCAGTTCGACCGGCGCCGTCTGCTGGTGAACTGGACGGCGACCGATACCGGCACCGGCTGGACATTCAGCGCGACGCATCCGACGAGCCTGCAGGACATGACCTGGCTGCTGCCGAAGAGCACCTATCAGATGCCGAGCGTGCAAAGCGGCAGCGCGACGGTCGTGATCACCGATCCGAACAACTGGCTGGTCATCGCGGGCACGGGCAAGTCGCTGTCGTTCACGAGCGCGAAGGCGCATTGACGCACGTCGGCTTGCTTGCCAACCGGGAAACACCATGAAACGAGCTTCGTTCATGCGTGCGCTGCGCACGCTCGTCTCGGCGAGCGTCGCGCTCACGTTCGGCGTGTCGTTCGCGCAGCACGCGCCGCGGGCCCCGCACGCGTTCGCGCGGCCGCCGCTCCATCTGCACGGGCCTGCGAAACGGAACCCGGTCGGGCTGTCGCCGCAGCGGATCCGCAGTTTCTACGGGTTCGATCAATTGCCGGCGCGCGGCTATGGCGGCGACGATCAGGTCATCGCGATCGTCGATGCGTACGACAACCCGAACATCGAAGCGGACCTGCGATTGTTCAGCAGCACGTTCGGCCTGCCGCCGTGCGCGTCCCCGCGCTGCTTCACGAAGATCTACGCGACCCCGGACAAGCGTCCGCCGCCACCCGACGCGTTGTGGGCGCTCGAGAGCTCGCTCGACGTGCAGTGGGCGCACGCGATCGCACCGAATGCGCGGATCGTGCTGGTCGAAGCCGCATCGAGTTCGCTCGACGACCTGATGAGCGCGATCGCGCTCGCGACGACGCCGGCTCCCGCCGGCCCCGGCGCGAAGGTCGTGTCGATCAGCTGGGGCACCCCCGAATTCCTGGCCGAAACGCAATTCGATGGACAGTTCGCCAGCGCGAACGGCGTGTCGTTCGTCGCCGGGTCCGGTGACGGCGGCAATGGGATCGACTACCCAGCCGCGTCGCCGTATGTGCTGAGCGTCGGCGGCACGTCGATCGCGACCGATGCGGGCGGCGCCTATGCCGGCGAAACGGCGTGGGCGGGCAGCGGCGGCGGACAGAGCGCCATCGAGCCGGAGCCGACGTATCAGTCGAACCTCGGGATACCGTCGGATAGCCTCGGGCTGCGCGGCGTGCCCGACGTCGCCTATCACGCCGACCCGGCGTCCGGCTTCGCGATCTACGATTCGTACGGCTATGCGGGGCAGAGCGGCTGGTTCGTCGTCGGCGGCACGAGTGCAGGTGCGCCGCAATGGTCCGCGTTGATCGCGATTGCGAACAGCGTGCGCATCGCGCGCGGCAAGACGACGTTGAACGCGGTGGGCGCGATCCACACCGTGCTGTACGGGCTTGCGTCGAGCGCCTCCGCGACGAACTTCCGCGACATTGTCAGCGGCTCGAACGGCGCGTGCGGCACGCTTTGCACCGCGACCACTGGATACGACTACGTGACCGGCCTCGGGCGCCCGATGGCCGCCAATCTGGTCCAGGCGCTGATCGCCGCACCTTGATGCGGATAGGCGTGACGAAAGCACGATCGCGCGATCGCGCGACTAAGCGGCTTCTCGGCTTGGGACAGTGACGAGGTTGGCACACTGTCCCGATACGAAATCTTGAACTCCGCATTCCGGCAGCCGGCCCATCAGCCGGCGAGCCATGCCGCATGGTCAATTCAAGCCGTTGCGTTGCACGTCACGGCTTGCGTCTCCCATCCGCCGTTGAATGACCTAGAACCGGTCCAATTCACGCGTCGTCACCGTAATTCGTTCCGTTGCAGTCCTCGCAATCTCCGGCCGTGGACACCCCGCGACCCGATCGCTTGCGCGGCGCGAAAGCGGATATTCCTATAAAACTACGACGCCGCTTCCGGTTTTCAGTTTGATTTATATAAAGACGATAGGGCATACTGCGGAAATCGATCGCTATCGATTGTCGTCAATGTCGCGAATATAATGCCGACGGTGTAGTCGACGGCCTTTCGCGACGACATAAAGGGCTGTTGAGCCACTTCCCACATTTCAAGGAATCCTTTCATATCCATGGCTACCTACCTCGAACTCAAAGCACAGGCAGAAGCGCTGGCACAGAAAGCGGAAGCAGCGCGGCTCGCCGAACTGGAAAGCCTTATCGCGACGATGCGTGAGCAGATTGCCGAATATGGCATCACGCCCGACCAGCTTTTCGGGCGACGTCGTGCCGCTTCGTCGGGCGCCACCCGCGCGCCGGTCGCACCGAAGTATCGCGATCCGAAAACGGGCGCGACGTGGAGCGGCCGCGGCAAGCCGCCGCATTGGATTGCAGGCGCAAAGAACCGTGACCGGTTTTTGATCGAGCAGTGAAGGGAGTCGGCGGTTGAGTCCGATGCCGTCAACGCTCCCCGATGGAAAATACCGGGCGACGTGCCGCGAGCGGACGATCTTTGCGGCCAGGGCGATGGGACACGGCGACGTATTTCCGGACGCCGAGTTGATCGTCGAGAATGGATGGGCCACCTTCACACGGAATGCCGCTGAAGTGTGGAATTGCAGTGCGCGCTATGCCGCTGCTCACTTCGACATTCAGTCCGCCTAGGAAGCGCCGCCAATGAGCGAGCTTGTTCAGATTGCGCCGGGTGTTGTGTTCTCGTCCGATGTGCTTGGCATCGCGTGGGCGCGCAAGTATCAGCCGGGCGGTGGGAATGCGGCGCGCAATGGAAACATGCAGTCCGCGGACCGCCCGGGCCCACCGGCACAGGAAAGCGAACACGACGCTCGCGCAACCGCGTCGGGCCAATTGTCGTTGTTGTAGAGAGGATTGCAGGATGACGGGCATCCTGCGACTATCGGCTGTCGGCCTTCACATTGCGGCCAACATTACTGCTCCAGCACGGCCTGCGGCGTATTGCGGAAGCTGATCGCCATACGGTTGTAGGTGTTCATCAGGCTGACTGCAATCGTGAGGTCGACGATCTCGCGTTCATCGAATACGGCGCGCGCCGCGTCGTAGGCGTCATCCGGTACACCGGTCGCCGCGACCAGCGTCACCGACTCGGCCCATGCCAGCGCGGCACGCTCGCGTTCGTCAAATAGATTGCCGGCCTCCCGCCACGCCTGCACCAGCGCCAGCTTTTCAACCTTCACGCCTTTCTTCAGCAGGTCGCGCGTGTGCATGTCGAGGCAGTACGCGCAGTTATTGATCTGCGACACGCGAAGGTAGACGAGGTCGACGAGAACCGGCGACAGCCCGCTCTGCATGACATAACCATACACGCCGCCCAGGGCCTTCACGCCCGCGGGCGCAATCTGGTTGTAATCGAGACGCTTGCTCATGACGTAACTCCTTGATGAAGGGGATTTACTTGACCGGGGTGGTCAGGACCGTGTCGTTGCTGTCCGCGACGAATACCGCGAGTAACCTGGCGGGCCGCGATTCGCTCGCATTGCGGCTCACGCGATGAACGGCGCCGGGCTCCTCGAAGAAGCTTTCTCCGGCGTGATAGACGCGCTTCGGGCCGTCGTTCACCTGAGACTCGATGTCGCCCGACACGACGTACGCATAGATGAAAGCCGAGCCCGCATGCCGGTGCGCCGGCGATGCGGCGCCGGGTGCGTAGTCGACGACGACGGCGGTCAGCGACTTCCCGGGAATGTTGGGAATCGCATGCTGGAAGTTCGGCGTGACGGTTTCACCGGCGCCGTGTGCCGCGGCCGGCACCGCGATGCACAAGGCGATGCTGGTGCAGGCGGCAACTGCAAAGGACTGAAGGTTCATGGTCGTCTGGCTCGTTGATGTTCGCCCATTGTGGTGTGGGACGCGGACACCCGAAAGCACCAGGAATGAACATTTTCGTTGTACCAAGACGCAATGGCGGCGCCGCGCTTGCCGGCCTGTCAGGGGCCCGCGCGAACGAGCTCCAGCAGGCGGGAACAGTCGGTGGCGAGCGTGCGTTCGGTCAGGTTCGTCACGCCGAGCAGCAGGCCCTGCTGCCGCGGCGTGCCCGTGTACCACGGCGAAAGCGGGACCGGGGCCAGCCCGAACGCGCGTGCCCGCAACGCGATATCGACATCCGACACCTCCGCGGGCAGCGTCGTCACCACCGCCATGCCGGCAGTGGCCCGGATCTGGATCGCGTTCGAGCCCAGTTCCTTCAGACAACTAAGCAGCGCCTCCCGATGCGATGCGTAGAGACGTTTCATACGACGTAAATGGCGAAGATAGTGCCCGCCATGCATGAACTCGGTGACGGCGTGCTGGATGCACGCCGCCGGCGCGGGCGCGAGGCACGCCGCGATATCGCCGAAGCGGCGCGTCATGTCCGGCGGCACCACGA
The DNA here is from genome assembly GCF_046534915.1 of Burkholderia sp. SIMBA_051. Lineage (NCBI taxonomy): Bacteria > Pseudomonadati > Pseudomonadota > Betaproteobacteria > Burkholderiales > Burkholderiaceae > Burkholderia > Burkholderia sp. SIMBA_051. Next base: position 22,164 of record NZ_JAWRXS010000012.1, read on the forward strand.
GAAAGCCAAGACGCAGCGCCGGGCTGATCGTCTTGCTGAAACTGCCGACGTGCAGAACCCGTCCGTCCTGATCGATCGACGCAAGCGCGGGCGCTGCCCGGCCGCTCAGCTGCAGCTCGCTCAGGTAGTCGTCTTCGACGATCCACGCATCGTTTTCTTGGGCCCAGGCGAGCAGTGCAATCCGCCGAGGGAGCGACATCGTCATCCCGAGCGGCGCCTGCTGGCCGGGCGTGACCACGGCAAGCGCCGCTTCCTTCGCCTGCCGGATGCCTGCCTCCACATCGAGGCCGTCGGCGTCCACCGGCACGGCCGTCACGGTCATGCCTGCCAGCCCGAGCGCGGTGCGCGTGAGCGGAAAGCCGGGGTCTTCGATCCATGCTTGCCGGCCTTCGATTCCGAGCCCGCGAATCGCGAGGCTCAGTGCGCCTGAGAAACCGGCCGTGACGAAGACCTGCGACGGACTGCAGCGAAGACCGCGGGCGACACCCAGATAGGCGGCGATTTCCCGGCGCAAGTCCGGCTCGCCGCGCGGATCGGGGTAGCCGACCGGCGCCGCGGAGGCCCGGCGCGCCGCACGCGCCAGGATGCGCGACCACAGCTTGAACGGAAACGCGTCCTGTGACGGCACGCCCATTTGAAACGCGCGAGGCGCCGCGCCGAACGCGTCGAACAGATCCGGCAGGGGCGGCGCTTCCGGCGACCAGCCGGCCGCGATCGGCACGGCCGGACGCTCTGCGACCCGCGTGCCGGCCGCGCCGAGGCCGATCGCGAATTGCTCGTCGATCAGACGCTCGTAAGCGGCGCGTACGGTGCCCCGCGATACGCCGAGCTGGGCGGCCAGATCCGACCAGGAAGGCAGCCGCGCGCCCGAAGCAAGCTTGCCGGACTCGATCGCGTCGCGGATCGCGCTGTAGATCTGCGCGGACAGCGACGTGCGTCTGGAGTGATCCAGGCCAATGGAAAGCGTCGTCATGTGTCGATGGTGCATTCGAATGTGTCGATCTTGGGACTGTTGCATGCCCCGGGAGAAGCGTAGCTTTTCTCCGTGGCCGCAGCCAATCGGTCCCGGCCCGAATGCTACGCGATGGGGCAGGCGAGCCACACGAAATCGAGCGAACAGATGAAGGAAGATACCGTGCAGACGAATGAATCGATCAACGCCGTGATCCCGGACAGCCAGCTGGCCCGCGAGGTCACGCAACTCATTCGCGATACCGAGGGCGATTTGCTGTTCAACCACTCGACTCGCGTCTACCTGTGGGGTGCGCTGCTCGGCGCACGAAACAACATCGCGTTCGATCGCGAGTTGCTCTACGTTGCGGCCATGTTTCATGACATCGGGTTGACGTCGATCTATCACGAGAGCCAGCTTCGGTTCGAAGTGGACGCCGCCAATGCGGCGCGCGATTTCCTGCGAAGCCATCGCATCAGCGAGGCAGACATCGAGAGGGTGTGGACAGCGGTGGCGCTCCACACGACGCCCGGCATTCCGGAGCACATGCATGGAGAAATCGCGCTGGTACAAGCGGGCGCGGGGATGGACGTGGCAGGGCGCGGCTTCGAGCAGTTCACCGACGAACAACGCGCCGCGGTGGTCGACGCCTATCCGCGCGGCGCCGACTTTGCCAACAAGATGATCGATGCGTTCTACGACGGCATGAAGCATCGCCCGGGCACGACGTTCGGCACCTTCAACGATGACTTCCTCGCGCACAAGGATCCGGGATTCGTCCGCGTCGATCTGTGCAGTGTCATGTTGAATTCGAGCTGGGGCTGAGTTTTCTCCGCTTTGGGTACGGACTCATCGATGCGACCGAATGCCCGCTGAGATCTGGCACGGATAATGGTCGGAAGAAAGTATGTCGGGCCCGACGCGCATGGGCGCCGCAGCAAAAATCCGGATGCAAAAAACGGCCCACCATCCCCTTGAAATTTTCCGCAGAATACCTATCTTAAGTTTCGCTCAGGCAGACGCGCGGGCCGCTTCACTCCGCGCGCTGCGTGTTTCGATTTGTTTGCCAGCAAGGTGGCAGGCGAACTGGAGCGCGTAGGCCCGTTCGCCTCCATGCTGCATCGAGGAGGATGTGATCATGAGCGATCTCTACTTCGGAACCGACCTCTTCAGCGAGTTCGACCGCCTGCAGCAGCAGATGGCGCAACTCTTCGGCGGTTTCCCGTCCAGCATCCGCGCGAGCCGTTTCGGCACGTTCCCGCAGGTCAATATCGGCGCGACAGACGATTCGATCGAGATCGTCGCGTTCGCGCCCGGCGTCGAGGCCGGCGCGTTCGACGTGTCGATCGACAAGGGGCTCTTGACCATCAGCGGCGAGCGCAAATCGTCGCAGCCCGACACGGACAGCGAGCGGCGCACCTATGCGCAGGAGCGTTTTAGCGGGATGTTCCGGCGCGTCATCGAGCTGCCCGAAACCGCCGATCCCGACAAGGTTCAGGCGCGCTACGAAAACGGCTGTCTGTCGATCAGCATCGGCAAGCGCGAATCGTCCAAGCCGCGCGCCATCACCGTCCAGTAATACGAGGAGCCGATCATGAAAGACACTACCCAGCTGGCGGAACGGGATTCCTCTGCCGTTGCCCGTCGCGGAACCGAACAGCCGGTGCGCCGCATGACACTCGTGCCGGCCGTCGACGTCTACGAGGACAGCCAGGGCGTCACGCTATGGGCCGATTTGCCCGGCGTCACGAAGGACAAGCTCGACGTCAAGGTTCACGACAGCAGCCTGCTGATCGAGGCCGAGGCAATGGTGCCGACGCCGCAAAACCTGCGGGTGCAGCATGCCGAGATCCGTGAGCCGCATTTCGCTCGCACGTTCACGCTGTCGGCCGACTTCGATACGTCCAGGATCGAGGCGAGCCTCCAGGATGGCGTGCTGAAGCTGACGATCCCGCGCCGCGACGAAGCGCGTCCACGACGCATCGAAATCAAGACCAGCTGATGCGTCGGCTGCCGCGGTGCAGCACGGGGTGCCTCGCTCGGTACCCGCTGCGCTGCCCGCGGCTCAAACCAGTTGAAGCTGAATCGGAGCACGCCATGAACACCGATCCGAAAAAGTGGAATCCCTTCAAGTTTCTTCGCGGCGCTCCCCGCAAGTCCGATGCGGAAGGCCCGGAAAACGCGTCGGCCAGCGAGCAATGGCGCGCGTCGTGGCCCGACATTTCGCGCCTGTTCTCGCGCGAATCATGGGGTGCGATGGAGGACTTCTTTCATGACCCGTTTGCCGGCCGCGGCGCGCTCGAGCGCTGGTTTGGCGACTTCAGTTCATCGCGTTTCCAGCCGCGCATCGACGTCGTCGACGAAGGGCCGGTGCTGCGCGTGACCGCCGAACTGCCCGGCATGGAGCGCGACGATCTGAAGGTGAGCGTCGAGGAAGGGGCAATCGTGCTGCGCGGCGAGAAAAAGCAGGACGTGCACAGTGAGGAAAACGGCTGCTACCGGCTGGAGCGCGCGCATGGAAGCTTCACGCGCACGATCCCGATGCCGGAAAACGCCGACCCCGAGCACACGTTGGCAAAGTTCGACAACGGTGTCCTCACGTTGACCGTGCCGAAATCGGAACCGGCCAAGTTCGCGAGCCGCACGATCGATATCGGCTGATGTAACGCACCGCGCGTCGGAACCGACGCGCCCGGTTCACTCGTCCGCCATCAGATAACGAATCACGAGTGCCGGGTCGGCGATATCGAGAATCAGCCGGCGCAGGATGCGTCGACGCATGTGTTCCTCGTCGAGTATCCAGGGCGCCCCCTTCTCGCTGAGATAACGGGTGATCGCGTCCTGGTGATCGGCGTTGGCGGGCAAATCCAGACGGACCGCCAGCAGTCCAGCCACGACGTCGTCGATATCGACGTCCAGCGGTTTCGAATCGATGTTCAGCTTCAGTTTCATCAGAATTTGCTCCGAGAAACCCCGCCATTTCACCCAAGGGGACTTCCTTCGGGGCGGATGGCGGGAAGGAAAGGCGTGCTGTTGACAGGCAGCTTCTTCCACGGGTTAGGATCACCGGCATGATCCTTGTCTACCGCTACCGGGTGAAGTCGCTCAACGGACTGCTCAACAAGCAGAGCCGTGCGGTGAACTACGTCTGGAACTTCTGCAATGACACGCAGAAGCATGCGCTCAAGTGGAGCAAGAAGTGGCCGACGGGATTCGATCTGAACGTGCTGACGACGGGGAGCAGCAAGGCGCTCGGCATCCACTCCGGCACGATCAACGCAACATGCGAGCAATACGCGAAGTCGCGCAGTCAGCACCGTCGGCCCTACCTGCGCTATCGCGGCAAGAAATCGCTCGGTTGGGTGCCATTGAAGGGCCGTGACCTGAAGCGCGAGGGTGACGCGTTCCGCTTTGCCGGCAACACGTTTCGCGTGTTCAACAGCCGGGCGCTTCCCGAAGGCAAGATCAAGGATGGGACCAACTTTGCGCAGGATGCACGCGGCAACTGGTTTCTCAACATCGTGATCGAGATGCCCGATGTGCAGGCCCGCCCGATCCGTTCCGGTGTTGGCATCGATCTCGGCCTGAAAGACTTCGCCACACTTTCGACCGGCGAGAAGCTGCCCAATGACCGATTCGGCCGACGCGCGGCGGAGAAACTGGCGAAAGCGCAACGGGCGCGAAAGCACAAGCGGCATATCGCGAAGCTGCACGCCAAGGTGGCGAATGCCCGTGCCGATTTCCAGCATAAGCTCGCGCTCGATCTGGTGCGGCGTTTCGATTACCTCGCGGTCGGCAACGTGTCGGCCGCGAAGCTCGCCAGAACCAGGATGGCGAAAAGCGTCTACGACGCGTCCTGGTCGTCCTTCCGAAACAAGCTCCGCTACAAAGCGATCGCGCACGGAGCCACGTTCGAGGAAGTCGACGAAAGCGGTTCTACCCAGTCCTGTTCGGCGTGCGGATCGAAAGACAGCACGACGCGGCCGAAAGGTATCGCGGGACTGCGAATAAGAGAGTGGGCCTGCAGTGGCTGTGGTGTCGTGCATGATCGTGATATCAACGCTGCGCTGAACATTCTCCGATGCGGACGTGCATCGCCAGGTGTGGGAATCCTCCGCCTTTAGGCGGGTGAGGACGTCAAGGCCGCTTCCACCACAAAAAGCGGCGCCGCATGACGGGAACGACTTGCGGCGCCGAACGCGTTGCGCCGGCCGCGACTGTTAGCCGGCGCGTGCAAGACCCGCAGGTCAGTACTCGAGCTCCGGCGCGGGTGCCTGCGCAGGCTTTTCGTCCTTCGGCGCATCGGCAACCGTTGCATCCGTCGTCAGAATCAGCCCGGCAATCGATGCGGCGTGCTGCAGTGCCGTACGCGTGACCTTGGTCGGATCGACGACGCCGGCCTCGACCAGATCGCCATACTCGCCGGTGGCCGCGTTGTAGCCGAAGTTGCCCTTGCCTTCGAGCACCTTCGCGATGACGACGGAAGGCTCGTCCCCGGCATTCGACGCGATCACGCGCAGCGGTGCCTCGAGCGCGCGCAGCACGATCTGGATACCGGCGTCCTGATCGCTGTTCGCGCCTTTCAGGCTCGTCGCCGTCGAACGCGCGCGCAGGAGCGCCACGCCACCGCCCGGCACGATGCCTTCCTCGACCGCCGCGCGCGTGGCGTGCAGCGCATCGTCGACGCGGTCCTTTTTCTCCTTCATCTCGACTTCGGTGGCAGCACCCACCTTGATGACGGCCACACCGCCGGCGAGCTTCGCCACGCGTTCCTGCAGCTTCTCGCGATCGTAGTCGCTCGTGGTTTCGTCGATCTGCGTACGGATCGACTTCACGCGCGCCTCGATGCGCTCCTGATCGCCCGCGCCGTCGATGATGATCGTGTCTTCCTTGCGGACCTCGACACGTTTCGCACTGCCGAGATCTTCGAGCGACGCCTTCTGCAGTTGCTTGCCGGTTTCTTCCGAGATGACGGTCGCGCCGGTGAGGATCGCGATGTCCTCCAGCATGGCCTTGCGCCGGTCGCCGAAACCGGGCGCCTTGACGGCCGCGACCTTCAGGATGCCCCGCATCGCGTTGACCACGAGCGTGGCCAGCGCTTCGCCGTCGATGTCTTCCGCGACGATCAGCAGTGGCTTGCCTGCCTTCGAGGTCGCCTCGAGAACCGGCAGCAGATCCCGGATGTTCGAAATCTTTTTGTCGTGCAACAGGATCAGCGCGTCGTCCAGATACGCGGCCTGCTTCTCCGGATCGTTGATGAAGTAGGGGCTGACGTAGCCGCGGTCGAACTGCATCCCTTCGACCACATCCAGCTCGTTCTCGAGCGACTTGCCGTCCTCGACCGTGATGACGCCTTCCTTGCCGACCTTCTCCATCGCGTCGGCGATGATCTTGCCGATCGCCTCGTCGGCGTTCGCCGAGATCGAACCCACCTGCGCGATCTCGCGGTTCGTGGAAATCGGCTTCGACAGTTTGCGCAGCTCGTCGAGCACGGCTGCCACGGCCTTGTCGATGCCGCGCTTGAGGTCCATCGGATTCATGCCGGCGGCCACGTGCTTCATGCCTTCCTGCACGATCGCCTGCGCGAGCACGGTGGCCGTGGTCGTGCCGTCGCCGGCCACATCGGCCGTCTTCGATGCGACCTGCTTGACGATCTGCGCGCCCATGTTTTCGAAGCGGTCCTTCAGCTCGATTTCCTTCGCGACCGACACGCCATCCTTCGTGATGGTGGGCGCGCCGAAGCTGCGCTCGATCACCACGTTGCGGCCTTTCGGCCCGAGCGTCACCTTCACCGCATCGGCGAGCACGTTCACGCCCTTGACGATGCGGGCGCGGGCGCTGTCATGGAATTTGACGTCTTTTGCACTCATGTTGTTGCTCCGGATAGTAGTCGTTGACTCAACGCGGCGCGAACCACCCGTCGGGTGTTCGCGACCGGCTCAGGATGTCAGGCGGCCTTGCGGGACGCGCCGGTATCGGACTCGAGGACACCCATCACGTCTTCCTCACGCATGACGAGGAGTTCGTCGCCATCGACCTTGACGGTCTGGCCTGCGTATTTGCCGAAGAGAACCTGGTCACCGACTTTCACCTGGAGCGCGCGCAGCGTTCCATCCTGCAGCAGCCGGCCGCTGCCGACCGCGACGACTTCACCCTGCTCGGGCTTTTCCGCGGCCGAGTCGGGGATCACGATGCCCGAGGCCGTCGTCCGCTGCGTCTCGATTCGCTTGACGATAACCCGGTCGTAGAGGGGACGAATCTGCATTCTCATCTCCTGAGCGATTGAAGGTTCACGAAAAAGGAATCCGGTTGCCGGGCGTCCTCACACGTAAGAGTCGCCGCCGGGCAGCCGCACCACTGTCTGGCGGAATGCGAAATAGAGGCGCCCATCGCGCCCTTCAAGAGGCGTCAAAACGCCTCTTTGTAACAAATTGTTTCAGCGCGGCAGCAGTATGCGACGGACCGTACCGAGGCGGTAAACCGTGCGGCCGCGTCCATTCGCGCGACGCGGCACAGGCGGCACAGGACAGGGCGGCTCGCGTCCGCCATCGGCGTCGAGCGTGTCGTCCGGCTCGTCGAGCGTGCGCCACACACCGCCCTTGACGGGCCGGAACAGCCAACGCACGTAGCCTCGGCGCGCGGCAAGTTGCATCAGCTCGTCGCGATCGGTTTCGTCAACGAGAAGCTGCGAGGGGGCGGCCGCGTTCTCGCCATAGTCGCCGAACGCCTGACGGCACGCGAGCGCCTCGGCAGCGCTGGCGCCGATCACGTTGCAGCCGCGCCGCTCGACGCGCTCGACATCCCATGCGCCGGATTGCCACGCGGCATCGAGCAGCATGGCATCGACGGTCTCGAGGCTGTGCCAAGGTGTATCGATCTGGAAAGCCGAGCCCGGAACCGGCCGTGGCGGAATCTCGATGCCGGGCAGCACGAGCGGTGTCGCGCGCCGGAATCCATGCCAGTGGAGTATCGCGAAGAGCGGGGTATTGACCTGTGCGGCCGCCGTGACCGTGACGGCAAAGAGCGGCATGCGCACGCTGTCCATCTGTTCCCGAAGCATATCGAAAAGGACCATGAAGCCTCCCGGATGACATGTTGCAGGGCCCCTTGAAATTTCCGTTGCTTGCGCTATTTTATGCATCGCTCAGGCAGTCGCGATAAGCGCTGCGTGTTTCGATTTGTTTGTCGGCGGAGCTTTTCCACGGACGGGCGAACTGGAGCGCGTGGTCCGGTTCGTTCCTCGTGAGAGGCCTCCGGTTTCAAGGAGCCAGTCATGAGCGATCTTTTCTTCAGCACAAATCTGCTGGGCGAATTCGACCGCCTGCACCGGCAGATGGCCAGCGTCCTGGCTGGCTTTCCCGCGCGCCTGCGCGCGATGCGCTACGAACTCTTTTCTCCACATCGGCCGCACCGACGACAGCGTCGAGATCACCGCGATCGCTGGCGGCGCTCGACCGTGTAGCGACCGATGGATCGCTTGAGCAGGGGACGCTGACGATCAGCGACGTGTGCAAGCCGCCAACGTGCGTGACACGCACCATCGGCGCCGGCTGTCTCGACGACACCGGCTCGCCGGCGCGCTTCGTCGCGCGAGTGCGCGACGGCGCATGGCGGCGGCGCCGTTCCATACGGCCTGCACGACGCGTCGCTTTTCTGCACCGTGCCCCTGCATTGGGACGATGTCTTATGGGAGACCAAAATGCTCAGCCCGCACGAATTTGCGACCTTGATGCTGGTTCGCCAGGCGCCGGACCAGATCGATATGAATCGCGCCGAGCTCGACGCACTGTTGGAGCGCCAATTGGTCATGCTCGAACATTGCGCCGCAGGCGCACGCCGCGCCTACCTGACCGAGAAGGGCAAAACGTTCCTCGATGCGCTGCACCCGAGCGACACACCACGCCGCAGCCGGCAGAGTGCTGACAACGGCGGATGATGAAGCAGGGAGGCGGCTACTGGACGCGCTGAGTGATGGACTGCGCGATCTCAACGACAAGGTTTTCATCGTGCGTCGGGCTTGCGGCAGCGACAGCCGACATCGTGTCGCCCGCGCCCCGGCGATGCACTGCAGGAGGTGTCGTATGCAAACGGACAACGTCATCGAGTATCACGGCTGCGAGGTCCGGCCGGTGGTAACCGCCACCGGCGGTGGCCGCTACGCGGCATCGGCCATCGTCACCGACCGTGTCGGCGAAACACGCACGCTCGGCGTCGATGGGGACTTCGCCGATGCGCAGGCGGCGCGCAATGAAGCACTGGAACTCGCCGTCGCATGGATCCAGCAGCGCTCGGTCGTGTCGGAGCGGTATGTCCGGCGGACCTAGCGTGCCGGTTGGAAACGGGGCTCGTGAGACGTTCCATGCATGAACGTCCGAACGAACCACGATATCGAGCCGATGCAGTCGTGCATATAAGCCGAATGTGCTCACAGGGTACGAATCGCCGATGAAACGACCGGAAAGGAGGGGTTTATAGGCGAATACGACTGGATGTTGACGAGCATACTTGAGATCCCAATGACTCGAACCGGGCTCGTCCATGGTGACCCTGAATATGCAAGCGATTGCGTGCGGCAAGACGATTCACGTTGTGCTGATGGCTGATGCCGGGAGTGCCAACGTTTTCGTGATGGACAACGAGAACGGCTCCCGTCAATCGCAGAGCATGAAGGTTCGCCAATACCTCGACGCAGGGATGACCGACGCGAGTGTTGCCCGCCATGTGATCAGTGTTGTCGTGGCCGCGATCGAACGTCGTGGTCACCGATAGGCGCACTGAACTTCTGCTTGCTCGTCGAGGTTGATTAACCGGTACGAGGCTCGCGTTCGCGGTGAATACACATGACGGTTGGCCACGTGCTCCCCGTTCATGCCGCGATACGGTTGAATGCTCAAGGTCCGACGCGCGTTCCTGCGCGGCTTCTGCCGCAGCACGGCTCGCGGAAACCGGCCACGGAGGGGTGGCAAATGCTCATCAATTCGACGCGGTTCCGAATCGATCCGACGCCGCGCAGGGCTGACGGAGAATTCATCGCGCACGTGAGGATCATCACGATTCTGGAGGACGGCGACGAGAGAGAAGTGCACGTCAGCGGCGACCTGGCCGGCTTCGATGTGCGTGACGATGCAGTTGCGTATGCAACGAAGTGGGCGGAGGAATGGCTGGCCGCTCAATTTGGCTGAACTCGAGGAACGGTAACGCCGCTGCTTCGGCCATCGCGGCGCGCTACATTCACGGCCGCTTCATCTCCTCGCTTTCCATCACTGCCTGTCGCGCTTCGCTTGCGGAAACGGATTCCATCGCTTCGTCGACCGACGCCAATGCATACTCGCAGGCCAATTTCGTTTCTTCGATATCCGCCTCGGGCTCTTCGTCGTCGTTCGGAGGCGGATCGAGCATGTCCCGAAGCATCGTCGCCAACTCCGGCGTGTCCCACGGTTCGCCTTTTTGACTTTTCCGCTTGATGTAGTGGTGAATTTCCGCGTCTTGTTCGACTGTGAGCGGCAGGTGCCGAAACGTGATGTTCGGGTTGGCGTCAATCATGATGTTGCTCCCGGGTCATACGGAGTGGATGCCGCGACTGTCGAGTTCCCGCACGCGCTCGGCAAACGCTTATTTGCGGAAGCTCGCATCCTGGATTCGCTGGAGGCGAGCAAAAAGCTCATCCATCTGGAGTTCGAGCACCTTGTTGCGCTCGAATCGCAAGCGGAGCTTGTTGAGCTTGACTCGCCAGTACGCGGGATCATTGACGGACGATCGGTTGACGAACGCATGTTGCGTCTTTTCAAGTAATCCGATCGATCGCCTGATATTCGCCAGCTCGTGCTCCACATCGCAGTACCAGCTCATGATTGCCACCTTCCTTTTTGGATTTGAAATTTTTGTTCGCTGAGCGGCGAAAACTCGTCACGAACGGGTGGCGCTCGTGGCGACGAACCGTGAGGATGAGCCCGTTCTTTCCGGATCGCCGACGCATGGCGGGGTGACGCGAAAGGGGCAACGACACGTGCGAGAGAGGGGCGGGGGCGGGGTGAGCAGTCAAGCCGCTTACGTGCACTCGGGCAAATTCATCATACGCGCATCCAACCTCGCGTGCGGGGCATATTTTTGCTGCGGTGAAGCGGCGTTCGGCGGGAAATTGGGCTCGACGGGTATCGAGACGAGGCGTAACGTGTTTGAGTGGAATCGGAGTGCGTGACGGTCGGATGGTTCGTGTCGATCATTGCGATCGTGGTGGCCAACTTCGCGACGGTGCGCGCGGCTGGTGCGCTGTGATTGCGATCCGGGGCCGGCGCGATATCGGCATCCGGAAGGCGCTGCGTTCAATGCTTGAGCGACGCACAAGCTCGAATTCGAAGTGCTGCACGAATGAGCACAACGCTCCCGTCGGCTTCCGTTCAGACCGCCTTTTACGCGTCTTTCAGCCAGGGCATTTCCACGGGTGACACGACCAGTTGCCGGAATTCGCGTTTCAGATCGAAGATGAACCCGACCAGGATCATGGAGTCGGCGTAAGGAATCGGAAAGACATGCGGATTTTCCGGAGTACGCAGCGGGCGCTCGGGTGTGTCCGCTGTCGCCGCGGCGTTCTCGCGAACGCTTTCCAGTTCGTCGGCCATGGCCGGGCCACTGACTTTCAGCACACGGCTACGCAGGTCGCTAAAGGGCTCGATGCGCGCGGCGTCTTCGTGGTATTCGGGCACTTCGTAAATGAACCAGGACATTGTCGTCTCCCATGAGAAGGGGCGCTATTCTAACGCTGCGCGAAGATCCACCGAAAATCGACCGCGTTGAGCGATGGCCGCGGTCGCTGTGAGTCAGTCTACCAGCGGCGATTTCTGACGACGCGGGGCCGCCTCCGCCGCGGAAGCGTTCTGTCGGCTAACCCAATCATCAGTCGTCAGTGTTGTCGTCCGGAACGGGCGTCACAACCATGGCTTCGCGTTTTTCCGCCCATTTCAGCATCGCGTCCAAAGCAGGACACAAAGCCTGCCCCCAATCCGTTAGACGGTACTCGACTTTCGGCGGCACTTGCGGATACAGCTTTCGCGACACGATTCCATCGGATTCCAGTTGCCGAAGTTGTTGGGCCAGCATCTTCTGGGAAATCCCGGGGATCAACTTCTCGAGATCCGAATAGCGTTGTACTTTTCCATCGAACAAATGGAAAAGGATGATCAGTTTCCATCGACCTTCCAGCAGTCGAAGAACTTCCTCTACTCCCAGTGCGGCGGTCGCGGGCGTGTATATCTTTCCCATAGCGCAGTAACTTACTTTCCGGTGCGTTCTTGTTGAATAGATAGTCTATGGCGAAAATACCAGTACAGCCAACTATAGCGAGAACGCAACCATGTCCCTTTCACTACCCGATCCAGTCTCTGCCTACTTCAAGATCACCAATGGCGAGGACATCGCGCACATCGTGCGTGTCTTCTCGCAGGATGCGTTCGTCGTTGACGAAGGCCGGACGCACCGAGGCCATGGTGCCATCGAGTCGTGGCGACGGGAGGCGCGGAAGAAATACGAGTACACCGCGGAGCCAGTCAGCGCTTCCCAGGAAGGCGGTCGGCTGACGGTCGCGGTCAATGTTGTCGGCAACTTCCCGGGTAGTCCTGTCCAGCTCGATCATGTGTTCAGCCTGGAAGGCGACAAGATCAAGGCGTTGGAGATCGGTTGATGGCCATGAACCTGGAATTGCAAGGCAAGCGCGTGTTGGTGACGGCAGGCACCAAGGGGATCGGAAAGGCCGTCGTCAGCCTGTTCCACGAACTCGGCGCAAAAGTACTCACCACGGCCAGAGGACAGCCGACCGATACGTTGGCTGACGTCTTCGTCGCAGCAGACTTGACGACAGTCGACGGCTGCGATGCGGTGGCAAGGGCCGTCACGGACCACTTTGGAGGCGTGGACATCATCGTCCACGTCGCGGGTGGTTCGATGGCACCTGGTGGAGGGTTCGCCGCATTGGGTGAAGACGAGTGGGGGCAAGAATTGAACCTCAATCTGCTTCCTGCCGTCCGGCTGGATCGTGCATTGTTGCCCGGCATGTTGGCACAGGGTGCCGGCGTCGTCATTCACGTCACCTCGATCCAACGCGAACTTCCGTTGCCGGAATCGACCACCGCCTATGCGGCGGCAAAGGCCGCGCTCTCGACATACAGCAAGAGCCTGTCGAAAGAGGTTTCACCGAAGGGCATTCGTGTCGTTCGGGTGGCGCCCGGGTGGGTTCAAACAGAGGCATCCGTGGCGCTGGCCGAGCGGCTTGCCTTGCAGGCGGGCACGGACTACGAGGGCGGGAAAAAGATCATCATGAATTCGCTGGGCGGTATTCCGCTAGGGCGGCCGTCGCAACCCATCGAGGTGGCGAACCTCATTGCCTTCCTGGCTTCTCCGCGCGCAGCCACGATCACCGGAACGGAGTATGTGATTGATGGGGGCACGATTCCTACTGCATAGGCATTCGGAAATATGAAGCGGCAAGGTGGAATCGCGTCGCGCGGCGTCTTGCGCGCTTGCCGCAGCGCAAACGGGCGCGCCGACGGAAGGTGTGCCGCCTGCCCTGATCTGCGAGCCTATCCAGCCTCTTGGCTCGCCATGCCTTCCATCCATTGCTCGAACGCGGACACCGCGGCATCGTCGGCGCGATCGGCGTTCGTCACCAGCGTGTAGTCGTCGGCGCGCCATACAGGCGATGCGATGGGGCACACGAGGCGGCCTTCGGCGAGATCGCGCCCGATCAACGGCAGCGACGCCAGCGCCACGCCCAGCCCCTCGATGGCCGCGCCGAGCTGAAGATTCACATGATCGAATTCGACATGGCGCGCTGTGCGCAGATCGGCGGCGCCCGCTTCCCGCAACCAGTGCGACCACGCTGAGCGCGTCGTGGCCGAATGCAGCAGCGTGTGATGGCGCAGATCGGCCACGCTCTGTATCGGATGCTGGCGCAGCAACGCGGGGTTGCAGGCCGGCACGCGCAGGTCGGGCATCAACGGGCGCGATACGACGCCCGCACCCTGTTCCGGACCGGAGCGAACACCGATATCGAAAGCGTCGGCGACATAGCGCAGCTTGCGCGATGTCGTCGACACCCTGACGTCGATGTCGGGATACCGCGAATGGAAATCGGCAAGCCGTGGCAGCAGCCAGCAAAACGCGAAGCTCATCGGCACATTGACCCGCACGACGCCCGATATCCGGTGCGTGAGGGTGTTGTGGCGCAGCCGCACCACCGCGGTACCGAGGTGTTCGAACGCGTGGCTGACGTCGTTCAGCAATACGGCCCCTTCGTCGGTCAGCACGACGCCGCGCGGACGACGGTCAAACAACGGCAGGCCGAACCAGTCCTCCAGCAGCCGGATCTGTTTTCCGACGGCCCAATGGGTGACATGCAGCTCCGCCGCCGCGCCCGCGAAGCTGCCGTGCCGCGCGACCGCATCGAAAGCGCGCAGCGCATTGAGCGGCGGCAACTCGTCCCGATTCTTCGCAGCACCTCGGCTTTCGCTCATGACGTACGTGACTTTTTCTCTCCGTTGACGCGATTTTAGCTCAATTGATATGACTGATACCTCGGCCATAAAATTGACGCGTCCAACCAGAAGAACACACCACGAGTGGCTTCCATCAGCCACTCGTATAGAGAGAACGTCGATGCGCTTGCCGGTTTTTTCCCCTCCCGTCATGCGGGACGCTGTGCCATCACGACCGCGCGTGCTATGGCTCTCGTGCATTGCACACGCACTCCACGATGGCTATACGGACATGATCTACGCGCTGCTGCCCGTATGGCAGTCCGAGTTCGGGCTCGACTTCGCGGCCCTGGCTATCCTGCGCGGCCTCTATGCCGGCACGATGGCGGTGCTGCAGTTGCCGGCAGGACGCCTCGCGCAAAGCCTCGGTAGTCGCGCCGTCCTCGCGATCGGCACGCTGCTCGCCGCGCTGGGCTATGCAATCGCCGGCATGTCGGGTGGCCTGCTCGGTTTGTGCGTGGCGCTGGCGATATCGGGCGGTGGATCCAGCACGCAACATCCGATCGCATCGGGCGCCATCTCCCGCACCTATGGGCGTGACGCGAGAGGCCCACTGAGCCTCTACAACTTTTCCGGCGATCTGGGGAAATCCGCGCTGCCGGCAGCCATTTCGCTGCTCGTGACCATGATGCCGTGGCGTCACGCGCTGTGGGTCGTCGCTGGATTGGGCTGCGTCGCTGCCGCCGGCATCGCGCTCTGGTTTCCCGCCGTGCCACGTGGCGCGGGAAAGACGGCGGCAAAAGAGCAAGCGTCCGCTCAACGCACGGGCACCCGGGGGCGCGGATTCAACGCGCTGTTTTCCATCGGCGTGCTCGATACGGCCGTACGCATGGGACTGCTTACCTTTCTGCCTTTCCTGCTCAACGCGAAAGGCATCTCGCCTCAACTGCTGGGAACGGCCCTTGCGCTTGTTTTCATTGGCGGGGCGGCCGGCAAATTCTTTTGTGGCTGGCTTGGCGCGCGTATGGGTGTGGTGAGGACTGTGCTGCTCACGGAAGGCGGTACGGCCGCATGCATCATCGGCGTGATGTATCTGCCGTTGGCGCTTACCATGGTGCTGCTGCCGATTCTGGGCATGATGCTCAACGGCACGTCGTCCGTGCTGTACGGAACCGTTCCGGAGATGTCCGCGCCCGAGCGCACGGAGCGCGCATTCGCGATTTTCTACACGGGAACGATCGCATCGGGCGCGATATCGCCTGTCCTCTACGGTTTCCTCGGCGACAGGATCGGTGTGCAGGCCGCTACGTATGCCACCGCGTTCACCGCTCTGGCAATTTTTCCGCTCGTGCTCGCACTGCGCCCGCATCTCGGAGATCACTCGAGAGGATGAACACCATGACGAAGTCTGACTACCCGACCGTGGCCGTTGTCGGTCCGGGCGCAATCGGAACGACCGTTGCCGCAGCCCTTCATGACGCTGGCCGCACGCCGGTGATCTGCGGCCGCTCGGCGCACGAGCGGTTGACGCTGCGCTTCGATGGCGGCGAGATCGTCGTGCCCGGTCCCGTGCGGACCGATCCGCAAGCGGTCAACGAAAGGTTCGATCTCGTGTTCGTTGCGGTCAAGTCGACGCAAGTGGCGAGCGCGGCACCCTGGATCCCGGCGCTATGCGATGCGAAGACGGTTGTCTGCGTGCTGCAAAATGGCGTCGAGCAAACAGCCGCCTTCGCGCCATATGCGGCCGGCGCGGCGATCGTGCCATCGGTCGTCTGGTTTCCGGCGCAACGCGAATCGGATGCGTTGGTGTGGCTGCGCGGCAAACCGCGGCTCACTTTGCCCGATACGCCGGCGAGCAACGTGGTGGTCTCGGCGTTGCACGGCACGCGATGCCCGGTCGAGGTGGCGGACGATTTCATCTCGCTCGCATGGCGAAAGCTTTTGCAGAACGCGGTGGCGGGACTGATGGTGCTGACTGGCCGCCGCGCCGGCATGTTCTCGCGAAGCGACATCACCGAGCTGTCGCTCGCCTACCTGCGGGAATGTCTCGAAGTCGCCCGTGCGGAGGGCGCGAAGCTGGGCGATGAAGTGCCGCGGGAGATCGTCGACGGATTCCATCGATTCCCGCCCGATTTGGGGACGTCCATTCTTGCCGACCGGCAGGGCAACCGCCCGCTCGAATGGGACTGCCGGAATGGCGTGGTGCAGCGATGCGGACGAGCTCACGGAATTTCGACGCCGATCAGTGATCTGGTCGTGCCGCTTCTCGCGGCCGCCAGCGATGGGCCGGGCTAGTAGCAAGGCGCCCGGTGGCCAACCCGACTTGCGTAAGCCGCCACCCGTCACTCGAACTGGCCGAAATCTGTTTCTTCCTTGACGAGTTTCCCTGTCAACAGGAGTGCTCGTTCGATGTCCGCGACTAGGGACGAGTTGTTGATTGAGGCGGTGACGGATAGTCTCCCAATATTGTTCTATTTCATAGTAGCCGCGAGCATATTTCCAATAGCTGAAATAGCGATCCTGAGTTAGTGCGCTTCGTGGATCATCGAGGCCATCTGGATGCGGCACTCGGACAGAATGGAGAGCATCTTGTAGGATCGCAGCGACGTTTGGAAAGTCGACAGTGCGATGGTCTTCAAGTATCTCGACCAGAAGATCGCTACCGTGATATATGGGCCGAACCGGCAATCGAATTAGTGTTGCCATTGCTCGTTTTTTTCTGTTGATTCGGGAATCACTTCCGGCGTGCACTCGTTGTCAAGACCATGCGAAACTTGACGTCGCCGGATTTCATCCGCCGGTATGCGTCATTGGCCTGTTCCAGCGGCATGACCTCGATCTTCGGACGAACACCAGCCAGCACGCTAAACGCAAGCGTCGACTCATTTTCGTACGGCGTGCCGGTGATTGAGCCGAGCATGCTGCGCTCGCCCACGACCATTTGGCCGGTCGAAACAGGCAACGGATCCTTGCCGGCGCCCAGTAGTACCAACCGTCCTTGCGGTGCCAGGCCGCCCATTAGTGCCGATACGGTGCCCGGATGAGCGATCGTGGTCAAAATGGCCTGCGCGCCACCCATGCTGCCGAGCTTGGCCACTGCATCTTCCTGCTCGGTGTCGATGTAGATGTGTGCGCCGAGCGCGAGCGCGTCATCGGCGATGTCGTTGCCTCGTCCGACAGCGACGACTCGGAAGCCCATGCGGCGTGCGTATTGCAGCGCCATATGTCCCAAGCCGCCGATACCCAGGACGACGACGGTGTCGCCAGCTTGGGCACCGCACTTCTTCAGCGCGTTGAACGTGGCGATCCCGGCGCAGAGAATCGGCGCCGCTTCCTCGGCATCGAGTTCGTCCGGAATAGATACGAGCCCGGTGGCGCGTGCGAGCATCATTTCGGCGTACCCACCGTCGCATGTTGCACCGACGAAGGGTTGATTCTGGCAGAGCTGAAAGTGTCCCTTTCGGCACTGGACACATTCGTTGCAATGTCCGCCGAGCCGACCAACCCCCACGCGCTGACCCACCTTCCAGATGGAGGGAACATGCGCACCGAGCGCGGCGATGCGGCCGACCACCTCGTGACCGGGCACACGCGGAGGTTGTACTTCCGTACTGGCTCCTTCGACGTCGCCGACGTCGGCGCCGCAGATGCCGCAGGCTTCTACTTCGATCAGCACTTCGCCGGTGCCCGGTGTGGGTGTCGGACGTTCCACTAGTTCAAGGAAGCCGGGGCGCGTTATTTGCATCGCACGGTAGACGGTTTTCATGATCGTTGCTCCTGGTGTGGTCGAAAGGTATGAAGGCACTAGCGCACCGGCACGGCCAGACGCTGGGTCTGGGGCATGGACCATGCTCGATCGAGCGCTGCGTGTTCCGCGCGGCTCAAGTTCTCAGAGCTGCGCGAATCCGCCATCGACGACGATTTCGGCGCCCATCATGTAGCGTGAATCATCGCCGGCAAGGAAGAGCACGGCCTGGGCAATTTCCATCGGCTCTCCCATGCGGCCCGGTAATCAAGGCGGTTTACCCTTTAATCTCATGGTCAATTCGTTGATATGAGTAGATTGTCAGGAGAGCGTCCTAATCATTCGACTGGATCACCAGTTTTTCGCTTTCCGTTTCGAGCGTGGTGCTGACATCCGAGCCGCGGACGAGCGTCAAATCGACGGGGCACCGGTCGGCAATTGCCAGGAGTTTCTGCCGCTGCTCGTCGTCGAGTGGCCCCTCGAGGGAGATCGTCCGAGCGAACAGGTCCGCGGGTGTCTGATCGGGGCGCTTGCTATGCGTCACCCGAGTAGATGCACGCACGAGCGGAATGCCTTTTCGGCGCGCATACATGCGCATGGTCATGACCGTACATGCGGCGAGCGCGGCACAGACGAACTCGTAAGGCGATAGTCCGCTTGCCATCCCGCCAACGGACTCCGGTTCGTCGGCCAGGAACTGATGCTTTCCGCTGCGCATGGCCAACTGAAACAGCCCGTTGCCTGTTTCCTCGGCCAATACGCCGTCTCCCTCGGAAATATCGGGTATATCGGCGGCTGCCGCGGGCAGGTAGCGTACGGCCCAAGCCGCGACCACCGACGCGACGTAGTCCGAATCCGGCCGACGAGTCAGCAGATGGTCGGCGTCGTCGAGCGACACGAAGCTCTTCGGATGGTGCGCGGCGACGAAGATTCGCGTTGCATGTTGAATGTCCACAATACGATCACCGGGCGCATGCATCACAAGCAAGGGCTTGTGCATGCGTGCAATGCGATCCTCCAGCTTCTGTTGGCGCACATCGTCGAGAAACGACTTTCGGAACGTGAACGGGCGTCCCGCAAGCAGAACCTCGGCTTCACCGTCTGCTTCGATTTGCGCGAGCGAATCGTTCCCGAACAGCCCGAGAACGTGTTCGACGCTCGAAGGGGCGCCGATCGTTGCGACAGCCTGCACCGAGGGCATATCGGCCGCGGCGGCCAACGCGGCCGCGCCTCCGAGGCTATGACCGATCAGCAGGGAAGGCGCGCGGCCTGAGGCGGCCATGGCGCGGCCGGCCGCCACGAGATCATCGACATCTGCCGCGAAAGTGGAATTTGCGAACTCGCCTCCGCTACCGCCCAAACCAGCGAAATCGAAACGAAGCACGCCGATTCCGCTCAACGCAAGGGCTCGGGCAATGCGTGCTGCAGCGACGCTGTCCTTACCGCACGTGAAGCAGTGAGCGAAAATCGCCCAACCGCGGGGCGTGGTCTGTGGGCTTTCGAGCCGGCCGGACAGAAGGGTTCCGTGCGCGCCGTGAAAATCGAAACGTTGCTCCGCCATGATCATCTCCTCAGTGAGACGCGGTCGTCAAAGAAGTGTTTCCCGTTGTGATGCGCGAAACGAGCGCCTGCACACCTAACCCGGCTGCCTCCACCGCGCCGGCCAGATAGCCGGGAAAGTGGGGTGACCATTCGCTGGCGATACCGGTCAGGCGCCCGCTCCATGGACCCGAAGAAACCGTCGCGACAGGGGCGGCGGCATGCGCGTTCGCAGCGACGAGGTCAGCGGACGTCGCCGTATAGGGTTCCTGTGCCCAGTCCTTGATGAATTCCGCGCGAGGTGCGGCTGCCGCCGGGCCGAACAGGCGCACAAACTGCGCGCGGCTATGCATGCACAGCACTTCGTCGGATACGTTCTGGCGAACCTGGGCGGGCACGCCGAAGAAGCCGAACAGTGCCGCGCTGCCGCCAGGCATCGAGGCGTCGTGAATTTCTCCCAACGGCCCGCGCGCGCTGCGGGCTTCGCCGGAGAGTCCCTGATCGCGCCAGAACGGCGTATCGTAGATCGCGATGTACTTTGCGTGGGGAGCCATCCAGGTCGCCGTAGCGCGCCATTGCCGCGCCAGCATGGGTGGAAGCTCCGGCTCGAACGAAATGGTGTTTTCGGCGAGGCGGGGCGGCAGCGCCAGCAATACCTGTGCGACGCGCCACGTCGTGAAGCCGCCGGAAGCGTCTTCACTATCCAGCTCGACATTCCCGTCCACGATGCGCATGCGGTTCACCGACTGGCCGGTGATAACCCGCTGGGGATCCAGCGCCCGGCGTAGGCGATCCACTAGCGAGCTCATGCCGCCGATCACGCGCATCGAGGCCGGCGAGTTGACATAGCCGCGCATGCGCACCGGTGGCTCATCAGGTGAGCGCTCCACCATCATGTCGCCCGTTTCGAACTGTTCGAACTGTTCCAGGCCCAACGCGTCGACGAGGAGTCGCAGCTCCTGCTGATACTCGGGCCAAAACCAGGTGGGCCCAAGGTCGAAGCGGTCGATCGCGTCCGCAGTGAAATCGGCGTCGGCTGAAGCCTGTCCCGGACCCGGGACGGAGATGATCCGGCCGCCGAGCGTATCGCGTGCTTCCAGCAGCACGTAGTCCCGGATGCCCTGGCGCTCGAGCAACCAGGCGGCATAAAGGCCGCTTAATCCTGCGCCGATGATGGCAATGCGAGCTGTTTGCATGGCTATACTTCCGCTCCGATGGCGACCGGAAGACCAGTCTTGAGATAAACAGTGGCTCCTTGCGAAGCAGCGACGACGTTGAGGGAGTCGTCGGCGGGAACCCGGATCCAGCTGCCGCGACCGTAAATTTCGCCTTCTGCCACCACGGCACCCGTCAGGACGAGTAGTTCGGTACCGTCTCCCTGCGCCGTGACGAGAGCATCGTTCGGCGCCACGCGGTGCAAGCAGACTTGTTCGGTCTCGCCGGCAAACAGTGGACAGACGTCGCGGCCGTTCTGCCTGCGCCAAGCGGCTGGGTCACGGGTGTCCACGCGGACACGGCGCGCCTCATGTAACGGCATCTGACGTAGCTTGACGAAGATCGTGGCGCCTTCACGACTCGACGGCTGATGACAGGAGCCGGGCGGATTACGGAGATACCAACCGGCCGGATAGTGGCCGCCCTCATCAGAGAAAGTGCCTGAGAGCACGAGGATTTCCTCGCCGGCTGGATGCTGATGGCGTGGGAAATGTGAACCTGGGGCGTAACGTACGATACTCGTTGCTCGCGCTTTCTCTGCGCCCACACGATCCAGCATGACGCGTTCGACGCCCCCTTGGGGCGACGCGACCCATTGGTATTCGTGTGGCGTGACGATCGCGCGGCGCGAGAAATCGGCGTTGATTAGCATGGATTCTTCCAGACATCGGATCGAAAAATGTGGGCTGGCCGTCTCATCGTCGAGCGGCCAGCTCATTTTCGTACTGCTTACTTGTTGGGCAATTGCTGATAGGTCTCGATGACGCGTGCCGAATAGGTCAGCGCAGCACCTGCGTTGAGGGCGATCGCAACGCCGAGCGCCTCGGAGATCTCCTCCAGCGACGCACCGGCCTCGACGGCCTTCTTGGTGTGAACCGAAATACAGCCGTCGCAACGCGTGGTCACGGCCACGGCCAGCGCGATCAGCTCGTGCATCTTCGCTTCCAGATGGCCGGTCTTCGCGGCGGCGTTGTCGATTGTCATCAGACCGCGCACGACCTCGGGGCTTTGCTTCGCGTAATCGCCCACGCGTTCCAGCAGGTCGTCGCGGTAGGAATTCCAGTCTTGCATCATGGCTTTTGCTCCTGTTGAGAATTGAGACGCCGGGTGTCAGCATTGGCCCGGCGACATGGAATTACACCGTCTGGTAAATGCGCACATCGGGTGCGGCATCGAGCAGCGGTTTGAGGGCGCCCACGACGTCGGCGTTGAACAACTCGCTTTGCAGATAAGCGCTCGCATGCGCTTCGGTATCGAAGCCGTGCAGCACCTGGACATCGTCGTCTCGCACCAACAGTTCCTTGGATTTCGCACCCTCGATGGTCTCGAGGAACGGCGCCTTGTATTTCTGATAAATACCGGCAGCTGCAGCGCGATTGCCTTGGGCGACCTTCAGCGTAATTTGCAGATAGACCATTTGCAGTTCTCCTTGATAAGTGGAAGTTGATGCGAACCTGCGCGGCGCTCGTGTGCGCCGTACCTCAATTGCGGCCGGCCATCACGCCGCCGTCGACATCCCAGATCGCGCCGGTGACCCAGCTCGCCTTGTCCGAGAGCAGGAATGCGACGACTTCCGCGACGTCTTGCGGCGTACCCACGCGGCCGATCGGGTGGAACGTGTTGAACCCTTGCAGTGCGGTGTGGACTTCCGCCTTGGGGATGAAGCCCTCGTAGATGGGGGTCTGAACGACCGCCGGCGACACGGCATTGACACGGATGTGCTTGGGCGCGAGTTCCATCGCGAGGTGCTGTGTCAGCGAGTGCAGACCGGCCTTCGCCATCGAATAGGCGGACGACGGCGTGGCTGCGATGGCCTGCTTAGCCCACATCGAACCGATGTTGACGATGGCGCCCGGCTTGCCGTTGGCGACCAGGTTGGCGGCGACCTTCTGCGTGATGAAGTAGAACGCCTTGTTCAGCTTCATGTATTGGTCATAATCCGCGCCGGTATGCTCGAGGAAAGGCTTGGGGAAGAACACACCCGCGGCATTGACCAGCAGATCGATGTCGGCGTGCTGTTCGTCGATGGTTTTGAGCAGCGTCGCTACGCCGTCGTCGCTGGACAGGTCCGCGGTCACTGCCCATACTTGGCCGAGCTTGGCCAGTTCCGCTCGCGCTTCTTCCGTTTTCTCCGGACGATTGCCGACGATTACTGCGCTGCCACCTTCGGCCAGCACCATGCGCGCCGACTGCATGCCCATGCCGCTGGTACCGCCGACGACCAGCAGTTTCTTGCCCTTGAATTGGTTGCTCATCTCGAAACCTCTGTTGTATACCCGCCGATGGGCAGGTGTTGGACTAGAAGAAAAACTCGCACGGCGCGGGCGGCTCGCTACTTCGATGCCCCGCCGGTGCGGCAGACTGCGACTGTCCGGGCTTCCGCCAGCCGCCATCGGAACCAATGCGAACAGATAAATGGGTGCTGCTTTTTCCCGTATTTGCATTGCGACCACGTCGCGGGCGGAAGCTACTGACCGTCGACATGGGAGTAATTCTTTGCCTGTTTGCATCCGCCGACAAACGAGATAAAGTGTCCGATGTTGAAAGAAAAACTTTGTCTCCATGAAATCTCCCGTCCATCTCAACGCATTACGGGCCTTTGAGGCCAGCGCTCGCCATCAGAGCTTCTCTGCGGCTGCGGTGGAACTGAACGTCACACCGGCAGCGGTCGGGCAATTGGTGCGCACACTCGAGGATTGGTTGGGCACGCCGTTGTTTCTTCGAAGCACCAGTGGGCGAGCGAGGCTCGTCCCGACGGAGATGGCCGAACGCGCGTTGCCGGACATCAGGGCCGGTTTCGATCGGCTGACGCTGGGTTTGGAGCGGTTGCAGGAGATCTCGACCAGCGGTGTGCTTACCGTGACGGTCAGCCCGGCTTTTGCCGCCAAGTGGCTGTTACCTCGTATCGATCGGTTCCAGGCCGCATGGCCTGACACGGACGTGCGCCTGGATACGAACCATAAGTCAGTCGATTTCGTGGCCCAGCGGATCGATATCGGTGTGCGCTATGGGATGGGAAGCTGGTCGGGCCTCAAGGCGGACAAGCTGATGGACGAGGAGGTTTATCCGGTCTGCTCGCCGGAACTGCTGCGGCAGCATTGGCGTCTGCGCAAACCGGCAGACATCGTGCGCGAGACCTTGATCCATGACTTGTCGATGGACGGCCACGCAGGCTTTCCGACCTGGGAGATATGGATGAAGAAAGCGGGTGTGACGAACGCGCCTCCCACGCGCGGCATGCAGATCAACAATTCCGCCGCGGTGCTCCAGGCTGCGATCGAGGGACACGGCATTGCGCTCGCACGCAGCGTCATGGCGGGAGATGATCTCGCGAGCGGACGATTGGTTCGACTATTCCCGGATATCAGCGTTGCATCCGAGTTGGCCTACTACGTCGTTTATCGGCCGGAGTGCGCCAGCTTGCCGAGATTGGTCGCCTTTCGTGACTGGTTGCTCGCCGAGGCGACGCAGCATGACGGAACAGGTCTCTGATCGTCGAAAGAGCCAGTGCTTCTCTGTCACGACCGCATACCTGTCCCCTGGCATTCGCTGAGCGTTGTTCGGGTCAGCGAGCTTGCATACCGCGCGCGAGCACTTTCCAGGTTTCGCGGACCAAATTTTCCGGGGCAACATTGTTTGGGCGCATGGCGTCGCTTCGCAAAGCCAGGCAGAGGACACCATCCATCATTGCCCACAGCGCGTTGGCAGCACTTTCAGGTTCCAGGTCTGCATGAAAGTCGCCAGCCGCGATCCCGTCCCGAATAATGCTTTCCAATTTCGCGTTCTGCTGACGCGCCATCGACGCGATGCGTTCGATCGCTTCCGGTTCATCCGGCGGATTGGCGAGGATACGAAACTGTTGCGGACGCTCGAATGCGAAGCGCACATACGCGTTGAACACGCTTAACGCGCGTTCTTCTGCCGTACCGGAGGCGCTATACGCCTCGTCAATGAACGCGTGATTTTCCTCCATGGCCCGCTCGGCGATGGCCATGAGCAGCGCTGGTTTGCGGCCGATCCGGTTGTAAACAGTTTGAAGGGAAACGTCCGCGCGTCGCGCGACCTCTTCAGCCGTCACGGCAGCCACACCTCCTTCGATCAGGAGGTCCTCCGCAATGTCGACGAGCGTACGCCGCATTTCAGCGGCTCGGCGCTGCGTGCGGGTCAGGGTTGGTGTATCCATGGGTTGACTTTACCTTTTTCAAAATTTAGAGTCCACTCCAACAATGGATTTCACTACACGGAGGTGCTCATGCGGCGGCTTGAGGTGACGTTCCCTTCCGAGGGCGACGATTGTGGAGCTTGGCTATACCTTCCGGACACTAGCAGGCCGGCCCCGGTGATCGTGATGGCACATGGTCTGGGCGGCACGCGTGAAATGCGACTGGACGCGTTTGCTCACAGATTCTGCGAGGCTGGATTTGCCTGTCTGGTGTTTGATTATCGGCACTTCGGCAGCAGTGGCGGCGAGCCGCGGCAGTTGCTTGATGTAGGCAAGCAGCTACAAGACTGGAGGGCCGCGATAGCATTTGCTCGAACACGAACCGACGTAAACGCAGAGAGAGTGATTGTCTGGGGATCGTCGTTTGGGGGAGGGCATGCACTGACCATCGCGGCCGACAACGCTCACGTGTCCGCGGTCATTGCCCAGTGTCCGTTCACGGATGGGCTGGCTTCTGTTTGCGCTTTACCATTAGGAACACTAATCAAGGTAACTGCCAGAGCGATCCGCGATCAATTCCGCGCATGGTTGGGAGGGCACCCGGTGACCATCCCGATAGCCGGGAAGCCCGGGGAGGCCGCATTAATGGTGGCTCCTGATGCCGAACCTGGCTACCTGAAGTTGGTGCCGAACGATATGTCACCGGTCTTTCGTAACTACGTGGCAGCCCGGTTCGCTCTTCAAATCATTCGCTATTTTCCCGGTCGCAAGACTTCACGGATCGCCTGCCCGGTGCTGTTCTGTGTTTGTGATCCTGATACCGTCGCGCCCACGCGTACGACGTTGCGTCACGCAAAACGTGCACCCAAAAGATTTGTGAATATATATCCGTTCGGACATTTCGACATTTATGTCGGTTATGCCTTTGAGCGGGCAGTCAGCGATCAAATCACCTTCCTTCAAAGATTCGTTGATTAATAAATAGAGAGAAATCCATGAAAAAATATGATGTTCGCAACCGAGTCGTCGCCATAACCGGCTCTACTGGAGGGCTGGGAGGCGGTCTTGCTCGTGCGCTGGTCGACAAAGGGGCGCGAGTCGCACTTCTCGATATTGACCGCCGTGCGCTGCATGCGCAACAAGCGTCACTTGGGCAATCGGCCGTCGCGTTTGAAACCGATGTCCGTTCGATGAGCAGCGTCAATGCCGCGATGAAGGCGGCTGCAGGGCATTTTGGCGGGATTGACATCGTGATCGCGAATGCCGGAATCGATTGCGTCGAGCCTTTGATCTCGGCAGATCCAGAAAATTTCGAGCGTGTCATCGATATCAACCTGACCGGCGTCTGGCGGACGTTCCATTCGAGTATTCCATATGTGGCGCAACGACAAGGCTATCTTATGGCGGTTTCTTCCATGGCTGCATTCGTTCATTCACCGTTGCAAGCCCACTACACCGCAAGTAAGGCTGCGGTGTGGGCGATGTGTAACAGCATTCGTCTCGAGGTCCGACACATGGGGGTCGACGTCGGCAGCGTGCATCCGACATTCTTCCAAACTCCCATGATGGAACAAGTTCATTCGGACAAGGCGGGATTGAAATTGTGGGGAGGAAATCGTGGCGGAATTTGGAAGATGATTTCAATCGAAAGCGTGGTGGATGGCATTGTCAACGGAATCGAGAACCGTAGAGACATGGTCGTGCTGCCGAAACAAAACGCATTGATCGCCAGAGCCCCGGGGTTATTCCGTCCGCTGATCGAAGCTATGGGCTTCAAAGAGAAGGATGTCAGGGAAGCAATCGAGATTTCGACCCGACGTTGAACCTCGTTCCGATGGAGCGAGTGGCGGCTGTCCATTGAGGCCGAGGTGCGGCACAAGTGCCCCCCTTTCATCCACGAAATGAAGTGGCGTCCGACCAAGGCCCGGAACGGTTCGACGGTGACATTGATCGCCGGCGCGAGGCGGTTGTCGAGGTAGCGTGAAAGTTTTTATTTCGGAAGGGAAAACTTTATCTCGTTTGCCAGAAGAAAAGAAAACGTCGAATCTTACGCTACGCCAACCCGCCAGCCAGCTTCATCACGAGTCGTATCAACAGACAAAAACGAATTCTCCTCGTCATGTCCTCGGTGGACGAACCGGCGTGAGGCTGCCGGAGCGCGTACGGAGCGTAACAACGGGCGATCAACTTCGCGAGCGCGGTAGTGGGATGCCAGCGTAGGCGTTAATGAAAAGAGGGTGAAATGATGAAAATGAATGGAATTGATCTGGTGGCGCTCGGCGCTATGGCTGATAAGGCCAAGAATAGTGGCGAGAATGCGACCGCTAAATTCAAGGTAAATACGAAATGGATGGGGCAAGCAAAGACAGTCGGCGTCGTATCTGAATACGTGCTTTTCGACGAGACTTTCAATCGCCATTTCGACATTAACGCGGACGAGCCACGTGAACTTCTCGGAGAGAATAGTGCGCCGAATCCGCAGGAGCTTTTGATGGCGGCTCTGAATGCCTGTATGTCAGTAGGTTTTGCGGCAAATGCAGCGGCAATGGGAATCAAGCTCGACAAGCTGGAAATTGAAACGGTCGGCGAGCTGGACCTTCGTGGTTTCCTCGGCATCGATCCGGCAGTCAAGCCAGGGTACGAAGAGGTACACTATACGGTCAGGGTTAAGTCCGATGCATCCCGCGAGCAGTTGGAAGAATTGCATCGGGCTGTCGTGAAGACGTCGCCGAATTTCTCCAATTTCTCGACCGCGATAAAAATGGTTCCGGAATTCATTATCGAAAATCTGTAGAGAGAGTGCGCCGCCTGGGTCGCTGTGACGTTCGTCATTGATTCCGGGCGGCGTTTGTCGAATATATCAATGCTCCAAGGGCCTTCCATGTCGAATATCCTTTTCAAGCAAGTCGATGTCTTCACCAGCGTACGGTTCAAAGGCAATCCTGTCGCGGTTGTGTTGCGCGCCGATGGATTGACCACTGAACAGATGCAGCAAATCGCCAATTGGACGAACCTGTCGGAGACAACCTTCGTATTGCCGACCATGGACCCGAAGGCAGACTATCGAGTTCGCATCTTTACACCCGGAGCTGAATTGCCCTTCGCCGGCCATCCCACCATCGGGACCGCTCATGCGCTTCTCGAGGCGGGTCTCGTCCACGCAAAGGAGGGAACGCTCATCCAGGAATGCAGCGCCGGTTTGATCAGGCTGAAGGTGGCGCGCGAGGACGATGGCGAACAGTGGATCTCGTTTGATCTCCCGGAGTCCACGATCACCCCGCTGGACGATGCTCAGATCGATGAGTTGGACGCCATCCTCGGTAGCTCATTGTGCCGCCAGTTCAAACCCAGTTTGATCGACGTCGGCGCACGCTGGATCGTCGCTCAGCTTGCTGATGCGCAGGCCGTGCTATCGACCAAGCCCGATCTGCAGCGCATGAAAGTGCAGGACACCAAGGCCAAAGCAACGGGTGTTGTGATCTTCGGGGAGTACGACGAAAAGGCGCCTTCGCGGATCGAGGTTCGCGCATTCGCTCCCGCACATGGGGTCAATGAAGATCCGGTTTGCGGCAGCGGCAATGGCGCTGTCGGCGTCTTCATTCGCCATACGGGCCAAACCGCTCACTTCGGCAGCGAGTTCCTGGCATCGCAGGGCAAGGTCGTTGGTCGGGCGGGTGTTCTCCGCTTGGCCGTGACCGATCAGCGCATCCAGGTCGGTGGAGTCGCTGTCACTTGCATTGACGGTCAGTTGTCGATTTGACGACTTGCCGGTTGCGCGATTCGGTCGGTCAGAAGCCGGCATGGGTGGGAGCGCGGGACGGCAGAACACCTCTTCGAGCGGCCGCAGCGGGTAGCGTTGACGCGGTTCCTGCGCAGCGTCCGCAACGCGGAAGCGGTACCGCACTGATCCGCCATGCCCGCAAGATGCTGACATCCTCGCCCGGATCATCGACAATCCGGCGTGTGCGCCGCGCCACCCGCGCGCGCCAAGCCGCCCGAGAGACGCTTCCATGTCCGGACTATCCATCCGATCCGCCAGCCTCGCCGATGCGCAGGCGATCGCGGATTTTCACGTCAAGGTCTGGCGCCATACCTATCGCGATCTCGCGCCGGCGCAAGCGCATGCCGTCCTCGACGCGCACTATCGCGGCCGGAAATGGCGAGAGAAGCTGGCGTCGAACGATGGCGACCAACTGGTGCTCGTGGCGGAAATCGACGGCACGATCGTCGGAATCGGCGCGGCCGGCGCGCCGTCGGAGCCGATCTTCGGCGGCCGTGGCGAGATCAAGTTCCTGTATGTCGATCCCGGGTTCAAGCGTCGCGGCATCGGCCGCACGCTGCTCGCCCGGCTCGCCACGCATTTGCAGCAGATGCGGTATCGGGGCGCGGCGTTGAGTGTCGTCAAGGGAAACGATGCCGCGATCGCCTTTTACGCGTCGCTGCACGGCCGGTTGGCGGGCGAGTATGTCGACCCGGGGCCGATCTGGCGATCGCACAACATCGTGATGGTATGGGACGACCTGGCGAGTCTCGCTACCTGAGTCCGCCCGCTGCCGCGCGCCCGCGCGTCACGCCAGACGGGCGCGCAACCACGTCGTGAACGCGGTTACGAGCGGCGAATCGGCCAGCTCGTGACGCGTGACCAGATAGTACGCATGACGCGATGGCACCGCCGCGCTGAACGGCCGCACGAGCGTGCCGTCGAGCAGGTCGTCGCGCACGGAGAGGCTGTCGCCGAGCGCGACGCCTTGCCCGTGCACCGCGGCTTCGACGCCGATGTGCGCGTTGCCGATTTCCAGAATGCGGATGCCCGGCAGCTTGTCCGCGTTCGCTTCGGCCAGCCAGCGCGTCCACGAGCCCGCGTGCTCGCAGAACAGCGTGCGTCCCGCGAGATCCTGCACCTTGCGGATCGCATCGGGCCCGTTCATCAGCGCCGGGCTCACGACCGGGAACAGCGCCGGATGCGCGAGCAGCTCGACGCGCCGGTTTCGCCAGTTGCCTTCCCCGTAGCGAATGCATACGTCGACGTCAGGCGAGTAGGTCTCGCGATCGTCGTTCGACGGAATCACTTTCAGATGGATCCCCGGATAACGCTCGAGAAAATCGCCGATATGCCGGGCGAGCCAGCGCGACGTGAGCGACAGCGGCGTCGACACGACGAGATCGCCGGCGGCCGCCGGCGAATCGAGCCTGACGGTGGCGTTCGCGATCATGTCGAACGCGGCGCCGACCGGTTCCAGCAATGCCTCGCCTTCGGGCGTGAGCTTCACGCGGGCTTTTGATCTGACGAATAGTGCGACGCCGAGCGTGCTCTCGAGAATCCGGATCTGGTGGCTGACCGCGCTCGCGGTCACGTGCAGTTCGTCGGCGGCGGCCGACACGGTGCCGCACCGGGCGGCAGCCTCGAACGCGCGAAGCGGGTTCAGCGGGGGCAGGCGGTTGCGCATCGGCGGGCGCGTCGCGGGCGACGGTGCTGAGAAAAATTTCATTAAAGCGGATTCAATTTCTCGCTACAACAAAAAAAATTGAATGCCTACAGTGGGGGTAATCCAACCGAGTCGAGGTCGACCGCAATGAGCCTTACCGAACCGATCGAGCGCCTGTGGGGCGGCCGCTTCCAGTCGAAACCGTCCGATGCGCTGCAGAACCTGTCGCGCTCCGATCCGAGTTTCTTCCGTCTCGTGCCGTACGACCTCGCGGGCTCCTGCGCGCATGCGCGCGAGTTGCATCGCGCCGGCATCGTGAACGACGAAGAGCTCGCACAACTGCTGGCCGCCATGGACGGCATCGCGCGCGACCACGCGGCCGGTGCGATCGCGCCGTCGCTCGCCGACGAGGACGTGCACACCTTCCTCGAGCGCGTGCTCACGCAGCGGCTGCCGGCGCTGGGCGGCAAGCTGCGCGCCGGGCGCTCGCGCAACGATCAGGCGGCGAACGACCTGCGCCTGTACCTGCGCGACAAGGCCCGCCAGCTCGTGCGCGGCGTGCTCGACCTGCAGGATGCGTTGATCGGCCAGGCGAGCCGGCACGTCGACACGGTCACCGCCGGATTCACCCACCTGCAGCCCGCGCAGCCGATCGTGTTCGGGCATCAGTTGCTCGCGCATGCGCAGTCGCTGTATCGCGACGTCGACCGCCTCGTCGACTGGGATCGCCGCACCGCGCGTTCGCCGCTCGGCGCGGCCGCGCTCGCGGGCTCGGCGATCTGCGTGCGGCCCGAGCTGTCCGCGCGGGAACTCGGTTACGACGCGCCGTGCGAGAACTCGATCGACGCGGTGGCCGCGCGCGATCACGTCGCCGAATTCGTATTCGTCACGAGCATGCTGGCCGTGAACCTGTCCCGGCTGTCGGAAGAAGTGATCCTGTGGACGTCACGGCAATTCCGCTGGGTGGAACTCGACGATGCCTATGCGACCGGCAGCTCGATCATGCCGCAGAAGAAGAACCCGGACATCGCGGAACTCGCGCGCGGCAAGGCGGGGCGCCTGATCGGCAACCTGACGGGCCTGCTCGCGACGCTGAAGTCGCTGCCGCTCGCGTACAACCGCGATCTCGCGGAAGACAAGATCGCGGCGTTCGACTCGATCGACACGCTCGAACTCGTGCTGCCCGCGATGGCGGGGATGATCCGCACGATGCGCGTGAACGTCGACGAGATGCGCCGCCAGGCGCCGCTCGGCTTCACGCTCGCGACCGAGGTGGCGGACTGGCTCGCGCTGACGGGCGTGCCGTTCAGCGAGGCGCACGAGATCACCGGCACGCTCGTGCGCGCGTGCGAGCGGGACGGCATCGAGCTGGCCGACGCGAGCGCGGAACAGTTGCTGGCCGTCGACACGCGTCTCGCGCCCGCGGTGCGCGCGCACTTGACGCTCGACGCGGCCGTCGCCGCCCGCGGCGGTGCGGGCGGCACGTCGCCCGCGCGCGTGCGCGAGCAGATCGACCGCCTGAGCGACGCGATCGAACGCCAGTCCGCATGGGCAGCCGACTACCGGGGGCCGTCATGCTGAGCGCATCCGAATCGGGCCGTCTCGATGACACGCCGGAGCCGGCCGCCCGCGCCGCGGACGATATCGCCGGGTTCGTGCGCGTGCGCCGGCGCTACTGGGGCCGCTATGTCGCGTCGATCGCGATCATTGCCGCGCTCGCGTATGTGGCGGTCGCGTTCGCGCGCGGACAGATCGAATGGCGCGTCGTCGGCCAGTTCCTGACCGCACGCTCGATCCTGACGGGGCTCGGCAACACGATCGTGATGACCGTCCTCGCGATGACGCTTGGCGTCGTGCTGGGCGTCGTCACAGCGGTGATGCGGCTGTCGTCGAACCCGGTGCTCGGCGCGATCGCGCAGGGGTACATCTGGTTGTTCCGCGGCACGCCGGTGATCCTGCAATTGCTGCTGTGGTTCAACCTCGCGCTGGTGTTTCCGACGCTCGGCATCCCGGGTATCGCCGAATACCGGACCGTCGACGTGATGACGCCGTTCCTCGCGGCGGTGCTCGGGCTCGGCATCAATCAGGGGGCCTATACATCGGAAGTCGTGCGGGCTGGGCTGCTGTCGGTCGACACGGGCCAGTACGAGGCCGCGAAATCGATCGGCATGGCGCGCCTGCAGGCGCTGCGCCGGATCATCCTGCCGCAGGCGATGCGCGTGATCGTGCCGCCGATCGGCAACGAGCTGATCGGCATGGTCAAGCTGACGTCGCTGGCGAGCGTCGTGCAGTACGCGGAGATGCTGCACAACGCGCAGAACATCTATTACGCGAACGCCCGCGTGATCGAGCTGCTGATCGTCGCGGGTATCTGGTATCTCGCGATCGTCACGGTGCTGTCGCTCGCGCAGGCCCGCGTCGAGCGGCGTTTCGCGCGCGGCGCGGGCCGGGCGGCGGGCCGCACATGAACGACACGACCCTCAACCCTCGGGAGAACGTCATGACGAACGCGGTCGTTCGCGCGGTCGACGTACGCAAGTCGTACGGCGATTTCCAGGCGCTGCACGGCATCACGCTCGACGTCGCGCCGGGTGAAGTGCTGTGCATCATCGGGCCGTCGGGCTCGGGCAAGAGCACGTTCCTGCGCTGCATCAACCAGCTAGAGACGATCAGCGCGGGTGCGCTGTGGGTCAACGGCGAACTGGCCGGCTACCGCCGCGCCGGCGACCGGCTCCACGAACTGTCGGAGCGCCAGGTCGCGCGCCAGCGGCTGGCGACGAGCATGGTGTTCCAGCGCTTCAACCTGTTTCCGCACAAGACGGCGCTCGAGAACGTGATCGAAGGCCCGGTGCAGGTGCTCAAGCGCCGCCGCGCGCAAGCGGAGGAGGAGGCGCGCGCGCTGCTCGCGCGTGTCGGGCTCGCGCACAAGTGCGACGCGTTCCCGGTCGAGCTGTCCGGCGGCCAGCAGCAGCGCGTCGCGATCGCGCGGGCGCTCGCGATGCATCCGCAACTGATCCTGTTCGACGAACCGACGTCGGCGCTCGACCCCGAACTGGTCGGTGAAGTGCTGGCCGTGATGCGCGACCTCGCGAAGAGCGGAATGACGATGATCGTCGTCACGCACGAGCTCGGGTTCGCGCGCGAGGTGGCCGACCGCGTGGTGTTCATGGACGGCGGCCGCATCGTCGAGAGCGGGCCGCCCGACCAGGTGCTGTCCGCGCCGACGCACGCGCGCACGCGCGAGTTCATCTCCGCCGTGATTGCATGACCGGGCCGGGCGCCCCGTTTTGCAGCGCCCAACGATCGAGCCGTCGACGAGCGCGGCATCGTCCCCATTCCTTCACCATCACAAGGCCACACCCATGAAAGCATCCGTCCTGACCCGCACGCTGGCCGCCGTCGCATTCGGCGCACTCGCGCTTCATGCATCGTTCGCCGCCGCGCAATCGGCAAGCGCGAAACGCACGCTGAACGTCGCGATCGTGCCGAACTATCCGCCGTTCGAATACAAGGATCCGGCGACCGACAAGCTCGCAGGCTTCGACGTCGATCTCGGCGAGGCGCTCGCCGCGAAGATGGGCGCGAAGCTGAACTGGGTCGAAACGAGCTTCGACCAGATGATGAGCGCGGTCGCGACGCAGCGCGTCGACATGATCCTGTCCGGCATGACCGACCTGCCGACGCGCCGCGACGCGGTGACATTCGTCGACTACATCGAGACCGGCCCGCAGTTCTATACGCTGAAGACGCGCGCGGGCGAGTTCGCGCAGATGGGCGCGCTGTGCGGCAAGCGCGTCGGGTCGAGCCGACGCACGTCGTTCCCCGACAACACCACCGCGTGGAGCGCCGAGAACTGCGTGAAGGCCGGCAAGCCGGCGATCATCGTCGTCGGTACCGACGGCTCGTCGGACGCGCGGATGCAGTTGCGCCAGAACCGCATCGACGCGGCCGTGCAGGGCGGCGAGACGCTGCCGTACCAGAACAGCCTCGAGCAGAACGCGTATGCACCGGTCGGCAAGCCGTTCCTGTCGCAATACACGGGCATCGGCGTCGCGAAGAGCAATACCGCGCTGAGCGGCGCACTGACGACGGCGCTCAACCAGCTGATCGCGGACGGCTCGTACCAGAAGCTGCTCGCGAAGTGGGGGCTGCAGGAGCATGCGGTCGCGAAGGCGATGGTCAACGGCACCCACTGAGCGCGCGATGACGGACCTGGCTCCCCGCTGGCCGGACGCGAAGCGCGCGTGCGTCGCGCTCGCGTTCGATCTCGACGGCCCGACCGGCGACGCGATGCTGAACGGGTCGATCTGGCGCAATCCCGCGTATTTCACGCTCGGCAGCTACGGGCCGTGGCGCGCGCTCGGACGGCTGCTCGACATGCTTGCGTCGTTCGGGCTGCCCGCGACGTTCTTCGTGCCCGCGTGGGTCGCGCGCACCTGGCCCGACCAATGCGCGGCCATCGTCGAGCGCGGCCACGAGATCGGATATCACGGTTACCGGCACGAAGCGTTCTGGGCGCTCGAGCCCTGGCGGCAGCGCGAGATCATGGCACAGTCGGCCGACGTCTTCGCGCGCACGCTCGGGGTGCGGCCGGTCGGGTTCCGCACGCCGTCCGGCGACTGGAGCGACGCGACGGTCGCGGTGCTGCGCGAAGCGGGCGTGCGCTATTCGAGCTCGATGCGCGGCGACGACCGTCCGTACCTGCTGCCCGGCGCGGACGGCGAGCCGCCGCTCGTCGAGATTCCCGGCCGCTGGGAGACCGACGATTACGCGTCGCTCGCGTATCACCGCAACCCCGACTATCCGGCCGGGCTCGACCGGATCGCCGGCTACGCGGCGACGCTCGACAACTGGACGCGCGAATTCGACGGGATATACCGCGAAGGGCTGTGCCTGACGACGCTGCTTCATCCGAAGGTCTGCGGCAAGCCGGGGCGCATCGCGCTGCTGGAGGCGTGGCTCGGCCACATGTGCGCGCAGGATGGCGTCTGGTTCGCGCGCTGCCGCGACGTGGCCGACTGGTGGCTCGCGCAGCACGCGCACGGCGCGCAACCCACGCACCGGAGCGACATGTGAACACACCTTGTGCATGGCCGGGCGGCGCGCGATGCGCGGTCGCGATCACGGTCGACTTCAACGACATTCATGGCATCCAGACACGCGAGCCGCGCATCGTCGGCCGGGAAAAATCGCTGTCGGTGTGGCGCTACGGCGCGACGCGGGGCGTCGACCGGCTGCTCGCCGCGTTCGACGAATTCAGCGTGCCGACGAGCTGGTTCGTGCCGGGCCGCGTCGCGCAGACGCATGGCGGCGCCGTGCGGGCGATCGCCGCCGCCGGGCACGAGCTCGGCGTGAGTGGTTTTCGCTGCGAGGATTTCGACGCACTGCCGCTTGCCGCGCAGATCGACGCGTGCCGCGCCGGGCGGGCGGCGCTCGCGGACGCGACAGGACGCCGCGCGGAAGGCTTTCGCTCGTTCACCGGCAACTGGGCCGACGGCTTTGCGGACTTTCTCGTGGCGGAAGGCTTCACGTGGTCGTCGTCGTGGCGCGGCGACGATTTGCCGTACCTGCATCCGCGCGCCGACGCAGGCGCGGCCGACCAGCGGCTCGTCGAGCTGCCGCTGCACTACGAACTCGAGGACGAGCCGTACTTCGAGTTCAACCTGTCGCCGCCGGTGCCGGCCGGTCAGCCGCGCATCGCCGCGTACCGTGACGTGCTCGACAACTGGCGGCGCGATGTCGACGGGTTTCGGCGCTTCGGGCTGTGCTGCGTGCTGCGCCTGCATCCGGAGATCATCGGCACGGCAGGGCGGATCGACCTGCTGCTTGCGTTGCTCGCGCACCTGCGCGATGCGGGCGACGTCTGGTTTGCGACCGGGCGCGATGTTGCGCGCTGGTGGCGCGAGCAGGCTCACGACAACGAGCCGAACCATCCGGTCGACGTGTTTGCACGCTGCGTGGCAGACGCGTCGGCGCGATGACGATGGATACCGAAACGCGCACCACGCGGCTCGCGACGTTTGTCGCGCAAACGCCCGCCGCCGCCGTGCCTGACGATGTCGTCGCCAAGGCCACGCGTCATGTGCTCGATACGTTCGGTGCCGCACTGGCTGGCACCTCGGCCGTCGAGACGCGCAGCGCACGTGCGCTCGCCGGCGCTGTCGCGCGCGACGGCGCGTCGCTGTGGGGCACGCGGTGCAGCGCAAGCGCGCGCGACGCCGCGTTCGTCAACGGGATCGCCGCACACGCGCTCGAGCTCGACGATGC
The DNA here is from genome assembly GCF_046534915.1 of Burkholderia sp. SIMBA_051. Lineage (NCBI taxonomy): Bacteria > Pseudomonadati > Pseudomonadota > Betaproteobacteria > Burkholderiales > Burkholderiaceae > Burkholderia > Burkholderia sp. SIMBA_051. The sequence goes on from NZ_JAWRXS010000012.1 coordinate 58,936, forward strand.
CGGCGGCTGCGATCATTCGGGCGCCGTCGTGCTGCCGGCCGTGCTCGCCGCGTTGTCGTGCGCAGACCGCCCCGTGACCGGCCGGGAATGCGTGACCGCAATCGTGCTCGGCTACGACGTCGGCCGGCGCGTGCTGGAAGCCGCCGGCGGCTACGCAGCTCACAACGGTGCCGGCTGGCACTCGACGCTCAGTTGCGGCGTGTTCGGCGCGGCGGCCGCGAGCGCACGCGTGCTCGGGCTCGACGCTGCGCGCACGCGCGACGCGCTCGGCCATGCGGCAAGTTTCTCCGGTGGTCTGTGGGGCTTTATCCACGACGGCTCGCAGACGAAGCGGCTGCATGCCGGCCGGGCCGCGGAAGGCGGCGTGCTCGCGGCGCTGCTGGCACGCGAAGGTGTGACGGGCCCGGCCAGGGTGTTCGACGACGTGTGGGGCGGCTTCTTCAACACGTTCGCCGCGCAATCGCACGCGCCCGACGCACTGACCGACGGCCTCGGCGCGCACTGGAAACTGATGCGCTGCTCGATCAAGCCGCACGCGTCGTGCCGCAGCGCGCATGCGGCGATCGACGCGGCGCTGCAGCTTGCGGACGGTCACACGTTCGACGCCGGCGAGATCGAGGGCGTGGTCGTGCGGGCGAGCGCGTTCGTGGCCCGGATGTGCGGCGGCCGCGACCTGTCGACGCTGTCGTCGGCGCAGATGAGCCTGCCGTACGCGGTGGCGGCGGCCCTCGCGTATGGCGACACGGGGATCGACGTTTATCGCGACGACAGGCGGACGGATTCGCGCGTCACGGCGTTGCTCGCACGTATCGCGATCGAGGTCGATCCGGCGCTGGGCGATCTCGACGAGCCGACGGTGAGCCTGCATCGCGCGGACGGGCGGCGGGACTCGCGTCACGTGCCGATCGCGCTCGGCGATCCGCGCAATCCGTTGTCCGACGCGGCGCTGCTGGCGAAATATCGTGCGCTGGCGGGCATGGCGCTCGAGCATGCGCAGGCCGATGCGTTGAGCGACGCGTGCCTGTCGCTGGAGCGGTTGGCGGACGCGCGGGTGCTGAACGCGCTGCTCTCGGGGGATGCGCGCTAAACGGCTCGCGAGGGTCCATGAAACGCTGGCCGGTCCCGTTTGCCTTCGACGCAAGCGTATAAGCGAACGCACCGGCAACCGGGCAGGTCGGCGTGAAGCGCGATGCGGCGAGCGCTCCCGATAGATGTTGACCACGGTGGTGCCCGTAAACGTGGACGTGGCGTGGATCAACCGATCTGCGTGACACAGCAGGCAACCACGCGCCGGGGCGACACAGCGCGTTTTTCTAGGGATTCGGCCGGATACCCGGAGCGTGGCGGGCCCGCGACAGCCCGGGCAATGTTTCCCGGGCAGGTGTTATATTGCGCGCGCATGCGCCCCGACCGATGAGCCAAGAGCCGTAGTACCCGCGGACCGGCGCGCCAGAGAACGACAACAGAAACGGGTCCGTCGCGCCATCGGTCCAGCCTCTCCGTGACCAGTGCCAGGCCGACGGGCCGATGCATCGAGGGGATCAACATGAACCGGGTCTATCGGCTGGTCTGGAACCGCACCTTGCGCGCCCCGCAAGTGGTATCCGAACGCACCCGCGCGTCGCACGGCGGGATCGACGCCAGCCATGGCGCCATGCCTGCGCGCCGCTGTGCCGCTTCCATCGTTTCCATCGGCGTGTCGCTCGGTCTGGCCGGCACGGCCCTCCCGGGCTGGGCCGCCACGTGCACTGTCAGCACCATCGCGAATTGCAGCGCCCCCGGCGGCGACGGTATCCCGGACCGAAGCGGCAACGGCGGCAGCGGTAACGGCGGTGGCGGGGGTGCCTCTGCGTTGGGCGGAGGCACCACCACGATCCAGGTTCCTGGCGGGCCCACGTCGGGCGGGACAGGCGGTACCGGTGCCATGAACGACAGTGGCCAGAGCGGCCCCGGCGGGGCGCCCGACGTGGTGCTCGCCGGCGATGCCGTGATCAACGGGAACGCTCAGGGCGGCGCGGGCCAGGGCTTCGACGGATTCAATTTCGCGGGCGGCGGCGGCGGCGGTGGCGCGGGCGTGTATTCCACCGGCACCGGCGTGACCGTCAACAACGGCGTGACGGTGCAAGGCGGCACAGGCGGAAATGGCGGCGCCGGCACATCGGGGCCTGCCTCCAACGGTGGCGGTGGCGGAGGCGGGGGCGGTGCGCTGGTGATCGTGACGCCGGCGGCCGATGTGATGAACCGAGGCACGCTCATTGGCGGAAATGGCGGCAACGGGGGAGGCGGCGGAAACCCGGGAGGCGGCGGCGGTGGCGGCGACGGCCTGCTGACCGTGGGACCGGGTTCGCAGGTGACCAACCTTGGGACGATCGTGGGTGGCGTGGGCGGCGCCGCTGGCGGTGGCGGAAGCACGGCGGGCGCCAGCGGCGCGGGCGTCAACTTGGGCGGTGGATTCACCGTGCTGTCCAACGTCGGCACGATCACGGGCGGTGCCGGCAACGGAGGGGCCGCGGGAGCGGGTGTCATCGCCAATGGTGGCGATGTCATCGTCAACGGCGGCACGATTGCGGGCGGCTTGTTCGCGGACGGCGTGACGCGCGCGGCAGCCATCCGGTTCAACGGAGCGAACGATACGCTGCAGTTGCTCGGCGGATCCAACATCATCGGTGATCTCGAGGTGGCGTCGGGCGCGTCGGCCACCATCACCGCGGGCACGCCGGGGCTTGCGCTGTCCAACCACATCACGCTCGGCGATGCCGCATCCCGCGTGACCTTGAACTCAAACACGACCGATCTCGCGGTTTCAGGCGTCATATCGGGGACGGGCAACGTGGCCGTGAGCGGCAGCCACACGATCACGCTGACGGGTGACAGCACCTATACCGGCGGCACCACGATCAACGCCGGCACGCTGCAGATCGGCAATGGCGGGACCACCGGCTCCGTCGTCGGCGACATCGTCAACAACGGCACGCTGGCTTTCAACCGCAGCGATACGGTGTCCTATGGCGGCACCATCAGCGGGACGGGCAGCCTCGTGCAGGCGGGTACCGGCACGCTGGCGATATCCGGCGCCGCCGGCTATGCGGGGAGCACCACCGTCAACGCCGGCACGCTCGCGCTGATCGGCGCGGGCAGCATTGCCGCTTCCAGCGGGGTCGTCAATAACGGCACGTTCGATGTCTCGGGGACTACCTCCGGGGCTACGATCAATGCGCTGACGGGTACGGGCGCGGTTGCGCTGGGCGGCCAGACACTGACGCTGGCCAATGCGGCCGGCACGTTCGGCGGAACCATCGGCGGTACGGGTGCGGTGACCGTCGGCGGCGGTACGCAAGCGCTGTCCGGGCTGAACACCTACACGGGTGTCACCGCTGTCAACGCCGGCACGCTCGCGTTGACCGGCACCGGCAGCATTGCCGCTTCCAGCGGGGTCGTCAACAACGGCACGTTCGATATTTCGGGGACCACATCCGGGGCCACGATCAATGCGCTCACCGGCACGGGTACGGTCGCGCTGGGCGGCCAGACGCTGACGCTGGCCAATGCGTCCGGCACATTCAGCGGTGCCATTGGCGGTACCGGCGGGCTCACCGTGGCGGGCGGCACGCAGACGCTGTCGGGTGCCAACGGCTATACCGGCGCAACGTCGATCAGCGCCGGCACGCTCGCGCTGTCAGGCGGCGGCAGCATTGCCGCTTCCAGCGGAGTCGTCAACAACGGCACGTTCGATATTTCGGGGACTACCTCCGGGGCGACGATCAATGCGCTCACCGGCACGGGCTCTGTTGCACTGGGTGACCGGACACTGACGCTGGCCAATGCATCCGGCACGTTTGCCGGAACCATCGGCGGTACGGGTGCGGTGACCGTCGGCGGCGGTACGCAAGCACTGTCCGGGGCGAACACCTACACGGGCGTCACCACCGTCAGCGCGGGCACGCTCGCGCTGATCGGCGCGGGCAGCATTGCCGCTTCCAGCGGGGTCGTCAATAATGGCACGTTCGATATTTCGGGGACGACCTCGGGGGCCACGATCAATGCGCTCACCGGCACGGGCACCGTTGCGCTGGGCGATCGGACGCTGACGCTGGCCAATGCATCCGGCACGTTCAGTGGCGCCATCGGCGGCACCGGCGGGCTCACCGTGGCGGGCGGCACGCAGACGCTGTCCGGCGTGAACACCTATACCGGCGCGACGATGGTCAACGCCGGCACGCTCGCGTTGTCGGGTGCTGGCCGGCTTGCCCCTTCCACGTCGGTCACGCTCGCCGGCGCAACGGCCGCGCTCGACCTGTCCGCCGGCGGCAGCCAGACGGTCGCACATCTCTCCGGCGTGGCAGGCAGCCGCGTGGTGCTCGGCGGCAATGCGCTCACGCTGTCTGACGACTCGTCGCAAATATTCGCCGGCAGCCTCAGCGGCACCGGCGGTTTGGTCAAACAAGGCGCGGGCACGCTGACGCTGAACGGTGTCAGCGGCGCGTTCTCCGGGACGACGACAGTGGCTGGCGGCACGTTGGCCGTGGGCGAAGCGGCTAATGCCGGTGCGGTGTTGGGCGGCAATGTCCTGGTGAACGCGCTTGGCACGTTGCGCGGCCATGGCGCGGTATCGGGCGACGTCAGCAGTAGCGGCGTGGTCGCGCCGGGCGGCTCCATCGGAACGCTGTCCGTGGGCGGCAACTATACCCAGGCGGCGGGCGGCACCCTGTCGATCGAGGTCAGCCCGACGGAGGCGTCGCAACTACGCGTAGGCGGTGCCGCGACGCTCAATGGCTCATTGGCGGTTCTGTTCGATCCCGGCACCTATACCGCACGCCGCTACACCGTGCTGAGCGCCGCCAACGGCGTGACGGGCCGCTTCGCGAACGTCGGCACCACCACGGCCGGCGCGAATCTCGGCGCGTTGCAGTCGTCGGTGGACTACGGCGCCAATGGAGTCGACTTGCTGCTCGCCGAAGCCGCCGGGCCCACGCCGGCCGGCCCGACTGTCATCGCGCCGACCAAGACCTCCATCTACACGGCGCTCGGCACGACGGCATTGCTCCAGGCGCAGGGCGCCAGTTCGACGCTGCTCGGCCGTCTGGTGGGCCCGCAGGATAACGCGGCGGGTTCGCGCAGCGTGTGGGCCGTTGCCAGCGGTTCCAGCACGAAGGTGGGCGGCACGGGCGGCGCGCCCGGCTTTCTCACCCACGCCTATGGGTTCCTGGCGGGCGCGGGAGGACGGCTCGGCGATGCGACGATCGGTGCGGCCGGCGGCTACACGCACACCACGCTGGGTGAGGACACGACGGGCGCATCGGGTGCCATCGATACGCTGCGTGTCGCCCTGTATGGCGCGCAGCCCGTGGGTGCCGTCAACCTGTCGGCCACGGTCGGCTATGGGCTGGATTTCCTGTCGCAGAAGCGGCCGTTCGGTAGCGCGGGGACCGCAGAAGGCGATCATCTCGGCCACGAGTTCACCGCCGCGACGCAGGCCAGCCTGCCGATGGACGCCGGCGGCCTTCGGATTGCGCCGCACATCGGGCTCCGGTATGCGTACGTGCGCGGCAGCGGCTTCGGCGAGAGCGGCGCCAACGGCCAGAACCTGCACGTCGGCCCCGACAGCGCGAGGAGCCTCCAGCCTTACGTCGGCGTCTCGCTCGACAAGGCTTTTGGCGATGCCTTGCGCCCCGTCAACGTACAGCTTCGGCTGGCCTATGCGCACGAGGTGCTGGGCGCGCGCCGCGTCGTCCAGGTCGGGAGCCAGGACGGGACCGTATTCGCCGCGCCGGGCACCGATCTGCCGCGTTCATTCCTGACCACGGGCGCCGGCGTCACCGTTCAGGCCGCCAAGGCGACCACGGTATCGCTCGGGTTCGATGCGACGATCGACACGAGCCATGTGTCGGCGCAGTCGGCGTATGTACGGGTCAATCACTCGTTCTGACTGCGGGGGCATGGATTGGGCCGTGCGGTTGCGCTTCGCATCCGCGCGACCGGCGACCCGACACAGGCGCCAGCTACGGCGCAAGCGATTGCGCCATTCGGTTCATGAACACCTGCACCCGCATCGGCAGGTGCCGCCGGTGCGGGTGCGCGAGCGACACCGGGCATCGGTGGAGGCGGGAAGTCGTGCAGCCCGTCGACGTGCGTGTAGCCGCGCGACCACCATCCCCAATGCGTCCTGAGGAACGATCTCGAACCTGTCTCGCCGCGCATCGTCACGTGCTCCGTTCCGTTGCGGCCATGGCAGCCGGCTTGCGCAGCGATCGCTACGGCATCAACCGATCGAGCAGCGGCGACCGGAAGATCCGGCTCGGATCGTAGCGTTCGAGCGTCGCGCGCGCCGCATCCCAGCTGCTCGACGGCGGCTGGCCGTCACGATGCAGGTTCGGGATCGTGGTCGCGAGCATCGTGCCGTCCTGCCAGGCGGCCGTGTCGGTATAGCCCCAGCCCTTCGACCATTCGGGGCGCAGCGTCGCATACGAGCCGGTGTAGTTCGCGAGCATCCATTGCTCGATCTCGCGATAGAAGCGATCGGCGCCCGGCGTGCCCGGTAACGTCAGGATATCGAACCATACGGCGATGTCCCATTCGGGGTGGTCGGGGCGCGGCTTGAGCGCGGACAGCGTGGGAACGACCGCGCCGGCGCCTGCATCGGCCGGCTTGTCGAGACCGGTGACACGGATCTCGACCGGACCGTTGATCGGGTACTCGCCGCGTGCCTTGTACGCGTCGATGCGATTCTGATAGAACTGCACGAATTCGCTGATCACGCGCTGCACGTCGGCGCGCCGCGCCACTATCGCGTAGCCGTTCGCGGTGACGCGCAGCGTCGTCGGCCGAATGTACTGCAGCACGGTGCGCGACCAGCCCCAGATGTCCCCGCTCAGCGTGAGTGCGAGGCCGGCGGTCGTGATGGCCAGCTGCGTCTGGCCGAACAACGGTGTCAATGCGCCTTCGCCGCCGATCACGATCCGCTTGACGAGATCCGAGATGGACTGCGAGATCGAATCGGAGAACGGATAGTTGTATGGCTGCGTGACGGCGCGCGACAGGAGCGGCTTGCCGGGCGTCGGCGTCCAGACCTTGAGCCACGGGCTGGTCGTGAACGGGAACCAGATCGCTTCCATCCGGCCCGAGCGATCGAGAAACGACGCGATCGTGCGGCCCGGCGTGCCGGCCGGCGCAAACAGTTCGGACGACGGAATGTCGACGAAGCTCTGGCAGCGCAGCCGCTGGTTCGGGCCTGCAATCAGCGTGACTTCGACGACGAACGCCATCCCGATGTGCGCGAGGAACGCGCCGATCTCGGGATCGCTGCGCTCGAACCGGCGCAGCACGTATTGCTGCCGGGCCGCATCGAACACGACCGCGGTCAGCGCGACCACGAGATTGCTCAGCGAGCCGTAGGTGTGACCCGGCTGCAGGGTCTCGCCGGCCGCCGGTACGGCGGTGCCGTGTGCATCGATCGCGAGCGCACCGCCGAGCGTGATGCCGCCCGGCGCGGGCGCGGCGATCACGCCGAGCCCATATTGCTCGAGCGTCGCGAGCAGCGCCTCCAGCGAGACGCCCGTTTGTGCGGTGACGCGCGCCGGACGCGCCGACGTGTCGACGGAGACTGCCGTGAGCGACTGCGTCGTATCGAGCAGCACGAGGTTCGCCGCGCCGGCGCTCGGGTCCAGCGTCAGCGGCGACCAGTTGTGCATGTAGCCGCGCGGGCGTATCCGGTAGCCGTTCGCGCGCGCCCAGTTGACTGCCGCGACGACGTCGTCGGCGGAGCGCGGCGCGGCGGTCCATACGTCCTGCACGACGATCTCGCCACTCCAGTTCTGGAACGCCTGCTTGTAAAGCGGAATGTTGGCCGGGAAGCCGGGCGGTGTCGCGCCGGCCGTCCGCGCGTGCGCCGCAATCTGGTAAAGCGGCGTCCAGCCGGTGACGACGCCGGCCGCCGCGAGCTTCGCCATGTCGGCGAGGAAGGCGCGGCGCGGCGCAGGTTCGTCTCGGAAGTCGTGACTCATGGTGTGCTCCAATTTTTCGGAATTGTTTTGCAGATTGGAAAGACGACAAGTGGCGCGTTGAGACCCATGCGGCAATTCGGGCAGCCGTGACGTGCGGGAAGCGTTGCGCGTTGCCGGGCCAGGATTGAAAAAGACGATGCGTTCGGCAATGCGCGGCCGCACCTCAGCACGGATGTCCAAGGGGAAATCGAAAAACCGCCGGGCGAATTCTTCAATTGGCCGTCGGCCTGCCTGCCGGCAAACGGATAGGGAGATTCGATTGAATAGCGCGTGGCGAAGCGCTCGCCGCGACGATCGACAAGAGATGATTGCGCGTGAATATTAATTTACATATTTCGTTTTTTTAAATAAACCAGCCCGTAATTTAAAATCGATTGACGATGCATTATTTATTCCGTTGGAAAGCGTAACAATTTATTTATCGGGCGGCAAGTGGTGGAGTTGACAAATTCCGTGCCCTTCAATATGGAAATTTTGTGACTGGCAATGGCTTCGCCATTTGTGGATATTTTGCAACACCGTTGTTGGCAGTGCTGAAAATGATGTTCGTGGAAATTTTTATCGCTTGAAAGGGTAATCAACGGCGCGCAGCCTCAGGCCGACGGCGGGGATTATGTTTTTCCGGCGCACATATCAAATCGATCGTTGAGAAACGCGAAACAATATCCGGGCGACAATGCCTGAGGCCACGTCGGCGGGCGAGAAGAGCATGATGAAAATCAACAATTCGCCTCTCGCTTAAGGATTCGGATGAGAATCCGTGGTATGTGGCGCCGAGACAATTTTTACAAACTTTCGTGGTAAATGGATGTTGATTTATCCAGAAAACTTAGAATCGCATCGCTGCGCAGCGCGCAGATCGATCGATTTCAGGATCGCGCGCGGCGTGACTAAAAAAATGGACATCACGGTAACTGCAAGGATTTTAAATCGTCGCTATCATACGCGGCTGGGATATGCAGGGATCAAATTCAATGGAAAGAACCGTTTCGTTTTTTGTTCGTGATTTTTGTTGAATTCGACGGGAATAAAGTCCGCTCCGGGCTGACGCCGGGTTTTCCGATTCTGGGATTCAGCGCGTCGGGCGTTTTCATCCAGCAACGCTCATTGACTGAAGTGGATGTTTCAGCTTCTCGCAGCGCTCGCCGGTAAGGATCGCCCATCGATGCGACGCCGCCTGCATGGCGCCGTCCAATAAGGAGGAAACATCGTGCCTGTTTCATGCTTGTCATCGCGCTGTTCGACCGTCGGTGACGAGGCTGCGCTCGCCGCGCCTGAAGGTCGTTCGCACGAGCATGGCGTCCTCCGGATCGCGGGCTGGGCATGCTTGCCCGACCGTCCCGGCCCCGCACGCGATCCCGCATCGAACTGAACAGGGAACGGCGCGCCGCCGTTCGCGTGAGCCGAACGCATCGGCGCGCGATGGTGGCGGCGCGTCGCCCGCCAAAAGAGGCACGCGACGAAGCGTGACGAAACGCGCGCCGCGCACACCGCGCCGGCTCGCCCGCGCTGGCGTTGCGTCGCCATCCTCAAGAATGCACAACAAGGAGAGTCAGATGTTCGCGAAGCTCGGGAAGGTGATTTCGAGCGCCGGCAGTGAGCGGTTCGCATCCGACATGCATGCATTGCTGGTCGAATCGATTCCGCTTGCGATCACCCGGATGACGGAATGGACGCTCGACGAGCCGGCGGGCGAAGTCGTCCGCGTACAATCGCTCGGCGCGTTCGGCGTGCCGGCTGACGACGGGCGCGCCGGCGCGCCGGCCGCGCACGGCGAACGGGAACCGGCGGCGCATCCGCTGTCGAGCCGGATCGTGGCTGCCTGCGACCGACAGCTCATTCACATCAATCCGCTGATGCGGCGCGGCAATGGCGGCAATGGCGGCGAAGTCGCACCGCCGCGCGCGCCGGGCGGCGGATTTCAGTGCCATCTCGTGTCGGGCAAGGCGAATCGCCGCTACGTGATCTCGCTGCATCGAACGGCATCGCATCGCGACTTCTCGTTGCAGGAGATGTCGTTCCTGAAGAGTTTCGCCGATACGCTGCTGCCGCTCGTCGAGTGGCATGCGTCGACGCGCCGGCACGGGGAACTCGAAGGCGCGACAGCGCCCGGTGCGACGCCGGCCATGCCCGGCGTCGAGGCGCTGCGCCACGAGTTCGAATCGCGGCTCGCGCGCGCGGCGGTCGTGCTGTCGGCGCGCGAAAGCGAAGTGTGCCTCGGCCTGCTCGCGGGCAAGATGCTGCGCGAAATGGCCGGCGAGCTCGGGGTGAAGGAAAGCACGGTCGAGACGTACATCAAGCGCGCCGCGGTGAAGCTCGGCATCAGCGGCCGGCACGGGCTCACGAAATGGATGATCGACGATTACATGCCGTGCGCGTCGGCGGCGTGATGCCGTCACGCCGGGCGCGCGCGTCGATACCCGACGCACGACGGACGCCACCGGTCGACGTGCCGGAATGGCTGCCGCTTGTCGTCGCGGGCGATGACGGCGAGGTCACGGGGTGCGGCAGTTCGGTCTGTGTCGCCGGCCGGATTGCCGGCGCGAGACGGGAGGGGCAGGCCGGCGGCCGCTATCCCGGGTCGTTTCGCGCGTCGTCTGTGGAGGCAGCCCGCGCGTTCGGGCCGAGAGCGTTCAGGTTCCGATGCACGGCGCCGCGCAGTCGCGCGGCGCGCTTCTCGTGCCGTCCCGGCCGGCGTCCGTCGTGGTCCCGGCCGTCTCCTCGAGCATCCAGCGCGTCAGGCCATGACGCCCGCCGAAGCCCAGCTTGACGGCTGCCCGCTTCAGATAGGTCTCGACGGTGCTTTCGCGCAGCGCGAAACGCACGGCGATGGCGGACACCGTGTCGCCGGCCAGCAGCGCCGTGCATGCCTCGATCTCGCGCGTGGACAACTTGACGCCGGCTTGCCGCAAACGGTCGGCGAACCGCCGCGCCACGCGCTCCCGGCCCGATTGCGTCGCCGGCGGCGCGGCGGTGGTCACACGGGCGACCGGCGGAGCCGAATCGAGCGCCGCGACATGGCTGTCGATGATCGGAAACAGCACGTGCGAGAGCTCCTTGAGGAAGCTCCGCTGATGCGGCGAGAAATCGTCGAACGTGTTCGCGCGATACAACGAGATCACGTAATAGTGGCCCCGCTTGCGGGTCACCAGATGGAATTGCACGCGATGCGGCGGCACGGTCTCCGCCTGCATGAGGAAGAAGCGCTCGAGCAGCGCGTGGGTGGGGGCATGGCCGGCGAGCGTGTCGGCGACGTGCACGCGGCTCATGTCGAGGCGCGGCAGCATCCGCGGCCCGTGACAGGCAGCGGCCGGGCCGGCCTGCGTGAGCGCCGCGCCGGCCACGCCGAGGCTGCGCACGCCGAGATCGCCGTGAGGCGCGGCGTCGGCCGCGAACGCCGAAATACGCATTTCGTCGACGGGGACCGCCGCGCAGATCAGGCTGTACATCATGCGGGGAAAGCGTCGGCTCCCGCTGGTCGAGATCGCTTCGCCGACGTGTGCGAACAATCTGCTGAACTCCATGAAAGGATTCCTGATGAGACGTTGAAGCTGCGCTTGCGCGCATGGTTGCCGACGTGATTTAAACACCCCTCCGCGAACGCGTCTGTAACGGATAGCCGGGACAGCCGACGAATCGCCGGCCGCCGAACCGGGCGCGGCGCGCGGCTCATCCCGCGACTTCGGCTTGCACGGCACACATGGCCGTATCGGAGAAGATGCGGCCGCTATCCAGGCGAATGACGCGGTCCGCCAGCTTGAAATACTGATCGTCATGGGTGATGATCACGACGCATTTCCCGCGGGATTTCAGATCGGGAACCAGCACTTCATAGAAAAATCGCTTGAAAACCGGATCTTGATCGGCGGCCCATTCGTCCAGGATGTAAATCGGACGATCTTCGATGTACGCGCACAGCAACGCCAGTCGCTTGCGTTGTCCTGTCGATAAAGCCCTGGTCGTCGAGTACGTCTTGCCGTTGATCTCGACCTTGCCCGCCAATTTCAGCGTGTCGAGGTATTGCCGCGCAAGTTCGATGCTGCCATTTTCCCCGTCCGGCCCGATGATGCGGTTGAACAAATGGAAATCGGTGAAGACGGCGGAAAACAGGTTGCGGTACCGTTCCCTGGCATCGTCGTCGATGACTTGTCCATCGAGCGCGATATGGCCTTCGGTAGGCGCATAGAGGCCGCTGAGTACCTTGCCCAACGTGCTCTTGCCGCTGCCGTTGCCACCGATGACATAGACGAGCTCGCCGGCATGAATCGTCATATTGATGGGGCCAAGCACGAAGTCGGCCGACGACTCGTTGTCACGGTAGTTCATCTTCACGTCTTTCAGCTCGATGCGCGTCCACGGCTTCGCCGATGACGATTCCCCGGTGCCCGCGGCGGACGGTTCCTTGGGCGAATCCTGCGTGTCGTCGAGCAGAAAGCCGAATTCCGCCAGCCGCGCGAGCGCGGTCTTGCCTTCGGCCACGATCGGCAGAATATTGATCAGCATGGTCAGCGGGCCCATCATGTACAGAACGGCCAGAATGCTCGCCGTGAGTACCGAAGGGTCCACGACGCCGAGCGAAGGTACGCCGAACAGCAGGAATCCGAGCAGGACCGCTACCGTGATCTGGCCGATGCTGTCGCCGCCCATGAACCAGAAGCGTTCGATGTAATTGAATCCTGCCACGCGCTTCGACGACAATTCGATCGCGGCTCGGGTGAACCAGCGCCGCCTCGCCCGGTTGAGCTTGAGCTCCTTGATGCCGAACACGAGGCCGTGCGTATATTCATTGAACTGGACGAATTCATCGCGAACCCGCTCCGTGAAATTGACCGCCTTTCGATAGAAAAACAGATACAGCACCAGGCCGACGATGGTCAGGAGGATCGTCGAAGCGAAAACGATCCACGAGAGATAGGCGAGATAGACGATGCTGCATATCAAGACGACGGATTGAACGATGATCGTCGGCAGGGTGAGCAGGGTCTGGCTCAGTTGCGGAATGTCCTGGGTCAGCATGGTCAGCACATGGGGTGCGCCGCGCCTGTCGATTTCATCGAGCGGGGTCGCGAGGATCCTTTTGCACAGGTTGACGCGCAGTCTCGTCATGACTTTCATGCACGCATAGGAGGGCATCACGGCAGCGCTGCTTCTGCATAGAACGGCGACGACATTCACGGCAACGAACAGCAGCAACAGCGTCTGTCGATCCTCCCCGTCATGCAGCACCCGGCTGATCAATCCGACGCCCACGATCGACGCGATGCCGCTGACGAGGCCCGTCAGGACCGTGCCCAGCGTCAACCAGGGATGACTGCGCCACATCAGGGTGGCGGCCGAATGCCACGGCGGCGATTTACTTTGAGCGGAATCCATGAGTTGCCAATATGACTCAGTTGATCAGGTGGCTGAGTTCGACATTGTTTGCCGCTGATCTCAACCTCGACGAGGTTTCATGCTTGCCCAGGAACGTGATGCTTTCCACGATTTCCAGCGGCGAGTCGGAAAACAGGATGCAGCACTTCAGCAAGCGCTGCGCACGGTCCCACCCGAGGCTCGATGAATCGGCCACGCTGCGCAATGCAGCCTCGATCGACGCGACTGTCCAGCTGGGCTCATGTGTCAGCCGCGACTCGATCAGTCGAAGAAACTGCAGGAGGGTGCGGGGATTCCTTTCTATGCTGTACATCAGAACGTAATCCACCCGCCGTTTCTTCGTGATCAACGGAAAAATCAGATCGATCACGTCGGCGGTCGATTCGCATTTCCCGTAAGCGAGCGAAATTGCCTCGCCGAGCTTGCAGTCCCGGTGGAGCGAATCGAGCGCGGACTTGACGAACGCCGCTTCGAGGTCGACGGTGGTGATTTTCATCAGAATTTGCTCCGAGAAACCCCGCCATTGATGGCGGGAAGGAAAGGAGTGCTGTTGACAGGCAGCTTCTTCCACGGGTTAGGATCACCTGCATGATTGTTGTCTACCGCTACCGCGTGAAGTCGCTCAACGGACTGCTCAACAAGCAGAGCCGTGCGGTGAACTACGTCTGGAACTTCTGCAATGACACGCAGAAGCACGCGCTCAAGTGGAGCAAGAAGTGGCCGACGGGATTCGATCTGAACGTGCTGACGACGGGGAGCAGCAAGGCGCTCGGCATCCACTCCGGCACGATCAACGCGACGTGCGAGCAATATGCGAAGTCGCGCAGTCAGCACCGTCGGCCCTACCTGCGCTATCGCGGCAGGAAATCGCTGGGCTGGGTGCCGCTGAAGGGCCGTGACCTGAAGCGCGAGGGTGACGCGTTCCGTTTCGCCGGCAACACCTTCCGCGTGTTCAACAGCCGACCGCTTCCCGAAGGCAAGATCAAGGACGGGACCAACTTTGCGCAGGATGCGCGCGGCAACTGGTTCTTGAATATCGTGATCGAAATGCCCGATGTTCAGGCCCGCCCGATCCATTCCGGTGTCGGCATCGATCTCGGCCTGAAAGACTTCGCCACACTTTCGACCGGCGAGAAGCTGCCCAATGACCAGTTCGGTCGACGAGCGGCGGAAAAGCTTGCGAAAGCGCAACGGGCGCGAAAGCACAAGCGGCATATCGCGAAGTTGCACGCCAAGGTCGCGAATGCCCGCGCCGATTTCCAGCACAAGCTCGCGCTCGATCTGGTGCGGCGCTTCGATTACCTCGCGGTCGGCAACGTGTCGGCCGCGAAGCTCGCCAGAACCAGGATGGCGAAAAGCGTCTACGACGCATCCTGGTCGTCCTTCCGAAACAAGCTCCGTCACAAGGCGATGGCGCACGGGGCCACGTTCGAGGAAGTCGACGAAAGCGGTTCTACCCAGTCCTGTTCGGCGTGCGGATCGAAAGACAGCACGACGCGGCCGAAAGGTATCGCGGGACTGCGAATAAGAGAATGGGCCTGCAGTGACTGTGGTGTCGAGCATGATCGTGATATCAACGCTGCGCTGAACATTCTCCGATGCGGACGTGCATCGCCAGGTGTGGGAATCACCTGCCTTTAGGCGGGTGAGGACGTCAAGATCTTCAAGGGTCTGTCGAGAGTGGGATCGCTGCGAGCGCCGGCCACAGCCATTACCAGCCGTCCGGAATCGGAAGGGAATAGGTCAGCGGCTTTTCCGGCATGACTTCGTCCATGATGTCGGAGTAACCGGACTCCTGTCCGACCAGATTGGGCTCGAAGCAATAGCAATTGAACGTCTGCTGCAGGACGAGGTTGTTGCGGTCGTTGATCGCCGGCGGGTTTTCGTTGATCGCAATGAATGCGTCGTAAAGCGAGTCCCTGACGACGTACGCATGCGCGGTGAGCGTCTCCACGGTCTTGACGATGTACGGCGCGACGGGAATGGGCGGCGTGAAGTGATAGGCGCCCAGAAACAGCATGTGCCAGTCGTTCGGCAGCTGCGCGATGAACTCGGGGAAGCGCGCGGCGAAGTCGCGGTCGAAGAACGCGTCGTCCTCGAAGATCAGGACTTCGCTCGCGCCGGCGGCCTTGGCCTGTTTCACGGCGGCGAGATGGCTCATCGTGCAGCCGTAGTCCTGCGGGCGCATATGGCGCAACGATTCCGGCACGGTCACCTGCCGCGCGTCGACGGCGGACAGTCGTTCCACCGTGAGGATGTTCTGCTCCGCGAATTTCCTTTGCATGGCTTCCCAGCGGTCGGGACGCCGGTCCAGATTGATGCAGACCTTGCGGGCGAAGGTGTTGTCGATCGTCGGTGTCGAGTTCATGAGGGCTTTTTTTCCAGAAACGGATTGACGTGGGTAGCGAGCACGCCGGCGTGCGGATCGAGCAGCATGGTCAGGTGGTCGCCGGGTACGTCCGTCACCTCGACGGGCAGCGCCGAGAAGCGGGACCAGCCCCAGGTCGGGTCCAGGCGGAGCTGTGCGATCTCGGGCGACGGATCGTAGTCGCCGGGATCCCGCTCGGTGCTGCGGAACAAGGCGATCGGCACGGGAAGCGCGGTGGCTTGCGGCGCGTAGCGCGATTTGAAGTTGGCCTGATAGACCCGCAGATACGCGCGCACGCGGTCGGATCCGGCATCCGCGAACCAGTTGCCGCGGTCGCCGATTCGGTCGAGGATCAGGCCGGCCTGGGCGTCGGGGTCGAGCGCGACGAGGTCCGCTCGCGTCACTTCGAGGTCGGTCCCGAGGAAGGTGCCGATTTCATGCGCGATCGCGACCAGCCAATCGGTGTCGTCCCAGTCTTGCCAGTAGGTGGCGGCCGAGCTGTCGACGGGGGCCGACGCGTCGAAGATCGCCAGCAGTTTGACGACGGCGCCCTTGGCGACGAGCTGCCGGCTCATTTCGAGCGCCACCTGCGCGCCGAACGAGTGGCCCGCCAGGTAGTACGGACCCGCGCCCACCAGCGGCCAGATGCGTTCGATATGACGGGCCGCGATGTCTTCCACGCGGGTGAGCGGCAGGCAGGCGCCGTCGAGGCCGAGCGCTTCGAGGCCGAGCACCGCGTGAGCCTCGCTCAGGTGGTTCGCGAGCGGGTGGAAGTAGACCACGTTCCCGCCGGCGCCCGGCAGCAGGAAGAGCGGCGCGGCGGGACCGCCGTCCCGGATCGTCACGAGTCCGCCTGGAGGGGCGGACGGCGTTTTCTTGGCCAGTGCCGCCGCCAGTTTTTCGATCGTCGGATTCTCGAAGAGACAGGAAATGGGCAGCCGGCGATCGAACGCCTTTTCGACATTGGCCATCAGCTGGATCGCGATGATCGAGTGCCCGCCGAGGTCGAAATAATTGTCGCTGACCGTGATGTCGTCTCGTTTGAAGATCCGCTGCCAGATCGCCAGCAACGTACTTTCGTCCGCCGTCGGCGCGACGGCGCGTGCCGTCGCGGCCGCACCGGCGGCGGGTTGGGCGGGTTGGGCGGGTTCCGCGGCAGCGGCGGCCACGTCGCGCGGCGCGCCCGGCCGGCTGCCGGCGGCCTGCGCCGGCGCATCGGCGAGCTGGCCGGTCAGCTGCGCCGGATCGTCGGCGAATCGTTCCAGCAACGCGCGGAGCGTGCCCAGCATCTGCCGCACCGCGTCCGGGGCGACGCGGTGCGCGTCGTGCGTGATAAGGAACGCGAGGCGGTTATCCGGGTGTACGGTCAGGGTCAGCGGATAATTCGATTCCGCGAAGGCGCGGGTGTCGCGGATCTCGATGCCGTCCGGCCCGAGATCGGGCGCGGCGGCAACCGGGAAGTTCTCGAACACCAGCAGGCTGTCGAACAGGCTGTCGCGGGCGGCCAGTTCGCTCCATGACTGGATATCGACCAGCGAACTGTACGAATGCGGCTCCATCGCCGTCTGGGCTGCGTGGACCTCCGCCAGCCACTCGACGAAGGGGCGCTCCGGCGCGATGCGCACGCGAAACGGCAGCGTGTTGATGAACAGCCCCACGATCGACTCGACGCCGTCGAGCTGCGGCGGACGGCCGGACACGGTGACGCCGAACACGACGTCGTTCGTCCCGGCGTGGCGCCGCAGCACCAGCGCCCAGACCGCGCGTATCAGGACGTTGAGGGTGAGGCGATGGGTGCGCATGAGCGCTTGCAGCCGGGTGGTCAGGGCTTCGTCCAGCACGCATTGCTGTGTCCGGAGCGTGTCCTGCCGCGCGGCGTCGCCGGCGCTCTGCCGGGCCGGCTTGGCCGCGATCGGCGTGGCGGCATGGAACCCGGCCAGCTCGGCGCGCCACCAGGCTTCGTCGGCCGAACGAGGATGACGCGCGAGCCAGTCGATGTACCTGCGGTATCCCGGCGCCGACGACGCGGTCGCGGGCGTGCCGGTGCGGGCGAGCGACAGGTAATCGTCGAACACTTCCTTCATCAGCGTGGCGGTGCTCCAGCCGTCGAGAATGATGTGGTGCGCGCTCCAGCAGAACCGATGGCGTGCCTCCGCTTCCTGAATCAGCGTGCAGCGGAACAACGGCGCCCGGTGCAGATCGAAGCCGCGCCGCCGGTCGTCGGCGAGGAACGCATCGAAGTCCTGCGCGCGGCGGGACGCATCGCGGTGTCGCCAGTCGAGGAACGTCCACGGCAGGTCGACCGTGTGCAGGACGGTCTGGACGGGATGGTCGCGATCGGCCCACGCGAACGCGGTGCGCAATACGGGATGGCGCGCGAGCGCGTTGGCCCACGCTTGCCGGAGCGCCGGCACCTGGAGCGGGCCGCTGACGACGAAGCTGAACTGCTGGAAGTAGGCGGCAGGGTCCAGTTCGTACAGCGAATGGAACAGAATGCCCTGCTGCAGGGACGACAGCGGGTAGCTGTCTTCGACGTTGTCCCACGTGGTGTCGGAAACCGACGCCACGAAGTCGAGCAACCGGTCCTTGAAGTGCGCGGCCAGGTTTTCGACCGTCTGCCGCTGGTGGAGACGCTCGCCGTAGCGCCAGTCCACCTGAAGCTTGCCGTCGGAAACGGCGGCGACGATCTCGAACGCGTGCGTGCGCCGGGACCGCTCGGCGCGCAGCGAACCGAGGTCTTCGGCCGCCGGGCTCCAGCCGTCGGACTGTTGCAGCACGGTATCGAGCTGCCCGTGATAGTTGAACAGGATATCGGCATTCGGCAGCGTGGCGAGGCTGTCACGCACGGCCTCGTCGGGGCTCAGGTAGCGGAGCAGCGCATACCCGAGGCCGTCGGCCGGAATCCGGCGCAGCTGCTGCTGGCCGGCACGCAGCGCTTTCTCCGGCGTGTGCATCGCGTCGGCCTCGAGCACGATCGGGTAGATGGAGGTGAACCAGCCCACCGTTCGGGTGACGTCGAGCGGCGCATCCGACACGTGGCGGCCGTGACTTTCGAGATCGATCCGGGTGCGGGCGTTGCCGGTGGCCATGCTGCACGCTTGCGCGAGCGCGACGAGCAGGACGTCGTTGATGCGGGTGTCGTAGGCCCGCGGCAGCCGGCGCAGCAACGCCGTGGTGTCGGCTTCGTCCAGCTCGAATGAAACGGATGCCGCGTCGCCGACCGCATTGTTGTCCGCTTTATTGGCCGCGCCGGCGGCCGGATAATCGACCGGCATGGGCTCGACGTCCTGCGACAGGAGGGCTTGCCACCGTGGGGCCTCGTCGCCGATGGCCGGCGACCGCGCCAGTTGCTGCAGATGCAACGCCCATTCGCGGAACGAAGTCGTCTTCGCGGGCAACGGCCGGCCGTGGTACGCGGCATGCAGGTCCTCGAGGAGCACGCGCCATGACACGCCGTCCACCGCAAGGTGATGGATCGAGACGAACAGGCGGGCGAGCGGTTCGTCGGCAAAGCAGAAAAGCCGGGCCGCCAGCAACGGGCCATGCGTGATGTCGATACCGCGTTCCGCTTCCTCGGCGGCGGCGCGCATCGCCGCGATGCGCTCGCCGGCGTCGCCTGCCAGCACTTCCTTCGCGAAGAGCGCCGGCATCTCGCCGGCGGCGACGACTTCCTGAGTCCAGTGGCCCGCGCTGCGCGAGAAACGCAGGCGCAATGCATCGTGATGTTCGTAGACTTGCCGGAACGCGTCGGCGAGCCTCGACGCGTCGATATCCGCCGGCACCTGGATCAGGACCGTTTGATTGTAGTGCGACGGCGTATCGATCTCCTGTTCGAAGAACCAGTGCTGGACCGGTGTGAGCGGCGCATCGCCCAGCGGGCTGACGCTCGACGCGTGCGCTGCCCGTTCTTCAGGCGCGGCGGCCAGCTGAGCGACCGTCTGATACTGGAACAGCTGTTTCGCCGTCACGCGAAGTCCCGCCTGATTGGCGCGCGAGATCACCTGAATGCTCAGGATCGAGTCGCCGCCCAGCTCGAAGAAATTGTCGTGGATGCCGATGGACGGCAGTTGCAGCACGTCTTGCCAGATCGACGCCAGCAGGATTTCCCGGGGCGTGACGGCTGGCGCGTGCGGCTGGGCCGCGTCGACCGTGTCCGCCGGGACGGGCAGCGCCTTGCGGTTGATCTTGCCGTTGGGCAGCAGCGGCAGGGAGTCGAGCGTGACGAACTTCGACGGCACCATGTAGTCCGCGAGCTTGCCGCTCAGATAGCCGCGAAGATCGGCGAGGTTCGGCGATACGGTCGCGACATAGGCGATCAGGAACGTCCGGGCGCCGTCGGTTTTCGCGATCACGACACAGTCGTCGACCGACGGATGCTCGCGCAGCGCCGCCTCGATTTCACCGGGTTCGATGCGCAGGCCGCGCAGCTTGATCTGGTGGTCGATGCGGCCGAGGAATTCGATGTTGCCGTCGGGCCGGTAGCGCGCGAGATCGCCGGTGCGGTAGAGGCGTGCATGCGGATCGGCAGAGAACGGATCGGCGATGAACTTCTCGGCGCTCAGTTCGGGCTCACCGTGGTAGCCGCGCCCGACCGGCGTGCCGCCGATCAGCAGCTCGCCCGCCACACCGATCGGCACCGGCTGCAGCTGCGCGTCCACGATGTAGACGCGCGTATTGGCGATGGGCCGGCCGATCGGCACGATGCGGTGCGGGTCGTCGCGCCGGCATTCCCAGGCGGTCACGTCGACGGCGGCCTCGGTGGGGCCGTAGAGGTTGAACAGCCTGACGTCCAGGCGCGCGAGGCAACGCTGCTGCAGGTCGTATGGCAGCGCCTCGCCGCTGCACACGACGCGGCGCAGCGACGTGCAGTGCGCGTCGAGGTCCGGATGATCGAGAAAGGCGCGCAGCATCGAGGGCACGAAATGGACCGTGGTGATCCGTTCGCGCTCGATGAGTTCGACCAGATAGTCGGTCTCGCGCTGTCCGCCGGGCCGGGCGAACACGAGGCGCGCGCCGGTGACGAGCGGCCAGAAGAATTCCCAGACCGACACGTCGAAGCTGAACGGGGTCTTCTGCAGCACGGCATCGTCGGCGCCGAGCGTATACGCGTGTTGCATCCACAGGATGCGGTTGGTGATGGCGCGATGGGTGTTGAGCGCGCCCTTGGGCCTGCCGGTCGAACCGGAGGTGTAGATCATGTAGGCGAGGTTCTCGCCGCTCAGCGCAGGCGCGGGGTTGGACGCGGGCGCGGCATCGAGGTCGAGCGTGTCGCGATCGACGACGATCACGCGGGCGTCGGTATCGGGCAGTGCGTCAAGCAGATGCTGCTGGGTGAGGAGCCAGCGTAGCTGCGCGTGGTCGATCATGAAGCGCACGCGCTCGGCGGGGTACTCGGGGTCGACGGGGACGTAAGCGCCGCCGGCCTTGAGGATCGCGAGCAGCGCGACGCTCATGTCGAGCGAGCGCTCCATGGCGACGCCGACGAGGGCATCGGGGGCGACGCCGAGCTCGATGAGCCGGTGGGCGAGGCGATTGGCGCGCAGGTTGAGTTCGGCGTAGGTGAGCGCGACGTCGTCGTAGACGGCGGCGACGGCATCGGGCGTGCGCTCGACCTGCTGTTCGAACAACCGGTGCAGCGGTTGCGCGGCGGCCTCACCGAAATCCGTCTCGGTCCGGTTCCGCTCGATTGTCAGCAGGTTCCGCTCCGCATCGCTCCACAACGCAAGCGCGCTGAGCGGCCGGTCCGGATCGGCGACCACGGCATCGAGGAGCGTGCGAAAGTGTTCCGCCATGCGATCGATCGTATCGGCGTCGAACAGGTCCAGGTTGTATTCCAGCGAGCCCGCGAGCCCGTGGTCGGCATCCTGGATATGGAGCGTGAGGTCGAACTTGGCGGTGTGGGTCTCCACCGACACCGGCGTGGCCACGAGACCGGGGAAGTCCACCGCATGGGGCTGCGCTTTCTCGTACGCGAACACGGCCTGGAAAACGGGCGTGCGGCTCAGGTTGCGTTCGAGCTTGAGCGAGTCCACCACCTGCTCGAACGGAATCTCCTGGCGACTGTAGCCGTCCAGCGCGACGCGCTTCACGCGCGCCAGCAGTTCGCCGAAGGTCGGATTGCCCGACAGGTCCACGCGCAGCGCGAGCATGTTCGCGAAGAAGCCGATCAGCGGCTCGGTCATGCTGGAACGCCGATTGGCAATCGGCGAGCCGATGACGAGGTCTTGCTGGTTGCTGTACCGCGAAAGGAGCAGCGCATACGCGGCGAGCACGACCATGTACGTGCTGGTGCCGGACGCGCGCGCGATCGCACGCAGGCCGTCGGCGCGTTCGGCGTTCAGCTGGAACGGCAGCACCGCGCCGTGAAAACGCTGGATGGCGGGCCGGGGGCGATCGGTGGGCAGTTCGATCAGGTCCGGCGCATCCGCCAGCGCCGCGCTCACGAGCGCCAGTTCCCGATGCGTGTCGGCCGACGCCAGGCGCTCGTGCTGCCAGGCGGCGTAGTCCGCGTACTGGACGGCGAGTTCCGGCAGCGACTGGCCGGCATAGAGCGCGGCCAGTTCGCGGATGAGGATGCCTGACGACCACGCATCCGAAATGATGTGATGCATCGTGATGCCGAAGACATGCAGGCGCGCGTGCACGCGATACAGCACGACGCGATAGAGCGGCCCGGTGGCGAGATCGAATGGGCGGTCGGCTTCCTCGGCGAGCAGCGCGAGCGTGTCGGACTCGCTGGCGACGTCGACGACGTCCAGCGCGACCGGCGCCGGCGGCGCGATGCGTTGAACCCCGAGGCCGTCGACGGCGGGAAACGTGGTGCGCAGGATCTCGTGACGCCGGCTGATGTCGGACACGGCGGCGCGCAGGCGCGCGACGTCCAGATCGCCGTCGAAACGCAGCGCGCTCGAAATGTTGTAGGTGGCCGACGGGCCTTCCAGTTGCGCGAGGAACCACAGGCGCTGCTGCGGAAAGGACAGCGGCAGGTCGTTCGCGCGCGAGCGGAGCGGGATGTTGCCGGCCATCGAGCCGGTCCGCGGCGACGACGCCTCGATCAGGTCGGACACCGCGCCGATGGTCTGGAGTTCGAAGATGGCGTCGATGCCGATCTCGACGGAGAAGCTGCTCCAGATCCGCGAGACGAGCTGCATGGCCTGCAGCGAATCCCCGCCGTAGTCGAAGAAGCGGCCGGTGAGATCGACGGCCGGATTGTCGAGCACTTCGCGCCAGATGCGCACCAGCTCGAGCTGGATCGGCGTGGCGTCGAGGCTGGCGTCGAGGCTGGCGGCGCCGGGCGCGGCGGCGGGCTCCATGGCCAGGAGCGCCGGGCGATCCAGCTTGCCGTTGGCGTTGAGCGGAAATTCGGCGATCGGGAAAATGTCGGACGGGACCATATAGTCCGGCAGTTTCCCGGCCAGGAAGGCCCTGAGGTCCGCGACGTTCAGGTTCGCGGAACCCTTGACGTAGGCCGCCAGCTTGCGCACCCCGTGGGCGGATTCGCGCAGCATGACCGCCGCGCCGACGACATCCTCGTGCGCGGTGAGCGCGGCCTCGATCTCGCCCAGTTCGACACGGTGCCCGCGGATCTTGACCTGATCGTCGACGCGTCCGTAGCACTGGATCTGTCCGTCGGGCAGCCAGCGGCCGATGTCGCCGGTGCGATAGATGCGCGCTTCGCCGGGGAACGGATGCTCGACGAATTTCGCGGCGGTGACGTCGGGCCGCTGGTGATAGCCGCGCGCGAGGCCGTCGCCGGCGATGCAGATTTCCCCCGGCACGCCGAGCGGGACCGGCCGCAGCGCGTCGTCGAGCATGTACACGCGCGTGTTGGCGATGGGCCGGCCGATCAGCACCGTGGGCGGCGTGCCGTCGACGCGCTCGACGATGCAGCCGACCGTCGCCTCGGTGGGACCGTACTCGTTGTAGATGTCGAGCGCGGGATCGATCTTCCGCAGCGTCGCGATGTGCTGGGGCGTCAGTTCCTCGCCGCCGACGATCACCTTGCGCACGCCGGAGCGTGACAGGTTCATGTATTCCAGCAGGTGAATGTGGGTGGGCGTGAGCTTGAGGGTGTCGACGCCGCTGCCGGGCTGGAACATGCGGGCCAGGATGGTGTCGATGCTTTCCGACTGCGGATAGATGCGCAGCGATTTGCCGCGCACCAGCGGGCAGAAGATATTGGTCAGCGTGAAATCGAAGCACAGCGAGCTGTACAGGCCGAAGCTGCCGGTCGTGCTGTCCGCAAAGTAATACCCGGCGGCCCACGCAATGTAGTGGGCCAGGTTCCGGTGTTCGAGCAGGCAGCCTTTCGGTCGCCCGGTCGAGCCGGACGTGTAGATCACGTAAGCCAGGTTCGCCGGCTCGGCGCGGCAAGGCGGGTTGTCCGGCAGCGGCGTCCAGCCGGGGAGCTCCTGATCCAGCAGCAGCGTCACGCCGGAGAATTCGTACCACTGCGCGAGTTGGCTCGATTGGGTCACCAGCAGCGACAGGCCGGTGTCGCCGAGGATGTGATTGATCCGTTCGGGCGGATACGCCGGGTCCAGCGGAACGAACGCCGCCCCCGCCTTCAATATGCCGAGAATCGCGACGATCATCCATTCGGAACGGTCGAGCATGATGCCGACCAGCGATTCCGGCCCGACGCCATGGTGGTGGCGCAACTCATGCGCGAGGCGGTTGGCCTGCGCGTTCAGATCGGCGTAGGTCGTGAGCGAACTGTCGGTGACGAGCGCCGGCGCCGCGGGCGTGCGGGCGACCTGGGCTTCGAACATCTCGACGACCGTGGGATGGCTGGGGCCGGCCGTCGCGGTTTCATTGAACGAAGCCAGCATCCGGCGCGCTTGCGGCGGGATCGCCTCGATGTCGCCGACCGGCTTGTCGAGCTGTTCGAATTCCTCGAGCACCACGCCGAGGCTCGTGGCGAAACCGTCGATGAGCAAAGGCTCGATGGCGCCTGCGTAACGAATCTCGATTTCGCCGCGCGCGAGTCGCAGGTGCAACTGCAGGTCGTCGTCTTCGCGGCCCAGCGCGCGGTGCACGCGGTCGTCCACCAGCGAGACCTTCGTGAGCTGCGCGAGCTCCATGTCCTTTTCGTTGCGCACGAGCGTTTCCAGCGGGAAATGGTGCTCGGCATAGCTGTCTTCCACGATCCCGGCCACGCGCGACAGGTAGTCGTCGATGCGCTCTTCGGGACGGACCTCGACGATCAGCGGAACGGTGGCGGCACGGGCCGACGGATGCTCGGCAAGCCCCGGCGTTCCGAGCACCGTGACCGGGATCCGGAAGTACTTCCAGAGCAGCAACGCAATGCCCGCGGCCGTGACGGCGAATTCGGCAAGCTCGCCGTCGCCGATGCGCCGCAACAGGTCGAGCGACGCGGGCGTGAGCGGCACCGTGCGGGACAGCAGACGGCCCGGCTGCGGACTCGGGGCGTGCGTTGCGATCCGGTAGACGCCGGTCACCAGGGAAAGGCTTTCGCGCCAGAAACGCGCGGTTTGCGCATAGCGATGGTCGGTGACCAGTACGTTATTGTCTTGCACACGAAACTCCTTGAGACGTTTTGTTCATCCGAAACAACCCGACGCAGGCCGCATGGCGCCCGCCGGTCAAACCCCGCCCGGCCCGCATCACGTTTTCTCCTCGAGCGCATCGTCGGCGGTGACTTCGGGCGTGCGCTTCAGGCGCAGGCCGACCCGGACCTTCGGGCTCGCGGCGGGCGCATGGCCGGAGAGCGAAATGCGATCGACCGGCGTGGTCGGATCACGGAGAAAGACGTCGTGGATCTCGAGCAGTCGATCGCGCATCGCGGCGATGGTCGCGGGGCGGAACAGGTGGGTGTTGTAGATGAACTGGATGAGGTGCCTGCCATCGCTTTCCACGATCTGGAAGGACAGGTCGAACTTGGCCGTGGTGTCCGTCTGCGAGCGGTCCGTGATGCGAAGGCCCGGCTGAGGCGCCGGCATCGAAATGTGGTTCGCTTGAATGTCGAAGATCGGGAAATGGCCCGCCGGGGTGCGGATCCGCAGATCTTCCAGCAGGACATCGAACGGATAGGACGCGTGCTCCAGCGCTTGCGTGGAGGCTTTCGCCACACCGTCGATCACTTCTTCCACGGTCGCGGATTGCCGCACCGGCACGCGGAGCACGACGGTGTTGAGGAACACGCCGATCTGCGATTCGAGCTGTTCGCTGTCGCGCCCGGCCGACACGCTGCCGATGACGATGTCCTCACGCCCCGTGTAGCGGTGCATCAGCACGCAGAACGATGCGAGGAGCACGGCGTAGAGCGACGTATGGTGAGCGCGGGCCAGCTTCGCGAGCCCTTCCACCCGCGGGCCCGACAGTTCGACTTCGAGCGTCTGCCCGGCATGACCGGGCCGCTCGGGGCGCGGGTAGTCGGATGCCAGTTGCAGGCGGGGCAGCGGCGGCGCGAGTTGCTCGAGCCAGTACGCGCGATGCGCGGCGGCACGCGCGCCTGCCAGGCTGGCGTTGTGCCACGCGGCGTAGTCGCGGTACTGGATCGAAAGCGGCGGCAGGTCGCGTCCCGCATACAGCGCATGCAGATCGTCGGTCAGCACGCGAATCGACCACGCATCCGATATCACGTGGTGCATGTTCAGCAGCAGCAGGTGTTGCTCCGGTGAGAGCCGGACCAGCTTGACGCGAAAGAGCGGTCCCGTCGCGAGATCGAATGGCTGCTCGCTTTCCGCGCGGATCAGCGTATCGATCGCTTGCGGCCCGGCATCGTCCGCGAGGTCCACCTGCTCGACGCGGAAACCGGAGGCTTCGCGGGTGAGGATGCGTTGCCGCAGATCGCCTTCGATCATCGCAAACACGGTGCGCAGGCTCTCGTGCCGATCGACCAGCATGTCGAACGCACGCACGAGACGCGCCGTATCGACGGCGCCGTCCAGTTGCAGCGCACCTGCCATGTTGTACGTGGACGGATCCGCGCCGCGGCTGGCGAGCCAGATCCGCTTCTGGGCGCGAGACACCGCGTACGACGATTGCGCGGCAAGGGCCGGGATGATCGCGTCGACACCGGCGTCGTCGGCGGGCGTGGAAGCCAGCTTCCGCGCGAGCGCGCGTGGCGACGGCGCATGGAAGATATCGGCGACCGCGACGTTCAGTTTCAGTTCGCGCCTGATCCGGCTGACCATCTGGATCGCCTTGAGGCTTTGGCCGCCATGCTCGAAGAAATTGTCGTCGACACCGCCCGGCTGGCGGCCGAGCACCTCCGCGAAGATGCGCAGCAGCGCCGCCTCGACCGGCGTCCGCGGTTCGACCGGCACGCCGTCGGGCACGGACGCGGCCTCCGGGAGCGGCAGCGCGGCGCGGTTGATCTTGCCGTTCGGCATGACGGGTAGGGCCGGCAGCAGCATCAAGGTGTCGGGCACCATATGCGCCGGCAGTGTGTCGCGCAGTGCATCGCGCAGGCGTTTGGGCGTCCAGCCGGTGCCCGACGCGTAGCCGCACAGAGTCTTTTCCGCGTCCGGCGTGTCGCGGACGACCACGACGGCGTTGGAAATGCCGGCAAGACCGGTTAGCGCGGTTTCGATTTCGCCGAGCTCGATGCGATAGCCGCGAATCTTGACCTGGAAGTCGCGGCGTCCGAAGAAGTGGAGATTGCCGTCCGGCCCGAAGCAGCCGACATCGCCGGTGCGATACAGGCGCGCGCCCGGTTCCGGACTGAACGGGTCGTCGCGGAACACCGCCCGGGTGCGCGCTTCGTCGAACAGGTAGCCGCGCCCGACGCCGGCGCCGCCGATGCAGATCTCGCCCTTGACGCCGACCGGGCAGAGGTTCATGTCGGCATCCACGACGTAGAGGCGCAGGTTCTCGATGGGGCGGCCGATCGGAATCGCCGGCAGATCCGGCGCGCGCTCCATGCTGTAGTGCGCCACGGAGTCCGACGCTTCGGTCGGCCCATAGGCGTTGATGAGCCGGACCCCCGGATTCAGACGGAACCACGCTTGCGCGGAAGCAGGCTGCAGGGTTTCGCCGATGGTCAGCAGCGTGTCGAGGTGCGGGAAAGCCGGGGCCGCATGCGTTTCCAGCTCGCCGAGAAAGGTGGCCAGATAAGACGGCACGAATTGCATCGCCGTGATGCGGTCGCGCTGAAGGCGGTCGATCAGGCGCGCGGGCTCGAGGATCACGGCATCGGGATAGATCACGGTCGTACCGCCCGACACCAGCGCCGCGAAGCACTGCCAGACCGAAATATCGGAGCAGTGCGAAGCGGTCTGCGCGACCGCGCTCCGCGCGCCGAGTTCGACCCGGCGCGCCATGGCGAGCACGTGATTGAGCATGCCGCGATGCTCGACCATCGCGCCCTTCGGTTGGCCGGTCGAACCCGACGTGAAGATCACGTAGGCCAGGTCCACGGGCCGGCAACGCGGCGTCACGGGTGCCGGCGCCCCGGCGCCGTGAGGGGCGGGCAGTCGGGCGGGATCGACCAGCGGGATCGACGCCAGGGCCGGCGGCGGCACGCAGTCCGTGGCGACGATGACCGTCGGCCGGGCCAGCGTCAGGATGGTCTCGACCCGCTGGGCCGGATAGGCCGGATCGACCGGAACGTAGGCCGCGCCGCACTTCCAGATGGCCAGGATCGTTTCCAGCATCAGCGGCGAGCGCGGCATCCAGACGGCGATCCGGTCGTCCGGCTGGATCGCCGCTGTCTGCAGCAGATGACCGGCGATCCGGTTGGCGCCCTCGACGAGATCCCGATAGGTGCGGACCTCCGTGCCGTGGCGGACCGCAATGCGCTCGGGATGAGCGGCGGCCGCGGCCTCGATCAGGTCGGGCAGCGTCCGGTCGGACGGAACCGGCGCGACGCTGTCGTTCCAGTCGAGCAGGATGGCGTCGCGGTCGTCCGCGGTGAGGAGCGGAATGCCGCGGTTCGGGCGATCTTCCGCACCGGCCAAGCCGGCGAGCAGCGTTTCGACATGGCGCAACAGGCAGACGATCGTGTCGCGGTCGAACCGGCCATTGTCATACAGCACTTGAAGCGACAGGCGCTTGCCCGGCGTCACGACCAGGGTCAGCGGGTAATTGTTCGGATCGGACACCTGGAATTCGCCGATCCGCAGCCCAGGCAGCGCATCGGCCAGCGCTTCCTCGACCGGATAGTTCTGGAAGATGAGCAGGCTTTCGAAGAGCGGCACGCCGGGCGGCAGGCCCGCGAATGTCTGAATGTCGGCCAGCGGATAGTGCGCATACTCCTCCTGCTGCGCGAGATCCATCTGCAGCTGGGCGAGCCACGCGGACGTCGGGCGCGTGTCGATGCGGACCCGCACCGGCAGCGTGTTGATGAACAGCCCGACCATCTCGTCCGACGCCGGCAGCGACGCCGGTCGACCGGAAACGATCGTGCCGAACACGACGTCCGCTTCGCCGCTATAGCGGCCCAGCAACTGCGCCCACGCGCCCTGGGCGAGCGTGTTGAGGGTGATGCGGCGCGTTTGCGCGAAGGCGACGAGCCGCCGCGTCTCGCTTTCGGAGAGCAGCAGCTGTTCTTCCACATAGGCGCCCGGCGCGGCCGTGCCGTCGAGTTCGGGGCGTCCCAGCACGAGCGGCGTCGTGGTCGGGAAATCCTCCAGCTTCGTCTTCCAGAAGCGTTCCGCCGCGGCGGCGTCCTGGCGCGCCAGCCAGCGCACGTAATCGGCGAAGGCGGGCGGCGCGGCGCGCTGCGGGGCGGCTTCGTCCGCCAGGTCCTGATAGGTGGCGGCCACTTCGCTCAGGAGCCGGGCGGAGCTCCACCCATCGAGCAGGATGTGGTGATGGCTCCAATGGAAGCGCCATGCGTGATCTTCCACGCGCAACAGCGCGAGCCGCATCAGCGGCGCCCGGGTAAAGTCGAAGCCGCGTGCCCGGTCTTGCGCCACGTAGGCCGCCCAACGCCGCTCCGCCTCCTCGGCGGACGCCGCGCGCAGATCCTCGTCATGCCAGGGCAACTCGATACGGCGATGCACGACCTGCACGGGGCTTTCGATTTCTTCCCAGTGAAACGAGGTTCGCAGGATGTCGTGCCGGTGCGCCACCGTCTCCCACGCGCGGCGGAATCGTTCGACGTCGAGTGCCCCGTCGATACGGAAATCGAGGCTGCTGAAATACGCATCCGATGCCGGTTCGTACAGGCTATGGAACAGCATGCCCTGTTGGGTCGGCGTCAGCGCGTAGACGTCGGCGATCTCGTGCGGTATGACCGAGGCCAGCGCCTGCGGCAGCGCATTCGGCGGCTGGCCCAACGCGGGCCCGGCCGATGCGGACTGGACGGCATGGTCGGCGACCAGCGATTCGAGCGCCGCGATGTAGGCATGCGCTACGCGCCGGATGGTGTCGGCGTCGTGGCAGGCGCGGCTGAATTCCCATGCAACGTGCAGGCGGTTACCGGTCACGTAGGCGTTGATGTCGAGCAGGTGCTCGCGCAGCTGGTTCGCATCGCGGCCGTCTCCGCTCGGCTCCGCGGCCTGTTTCCAGTCGCGGGCGGCGTTCAGCATCTGGTCGGTCTGACCCAGGTAGTTGAACAGCAGCCGAGGCCGCGGAACAGGGCCGTCGAGCCGGTCCCGCAGCAGACCGTAGGTGAGGCCCGCGCTCGGGACGGCGCGCAATTGCGTCTTGATCGACGCAACCAGGCGAGCCGGGTCGTGCGAGCCGGCATCGACCGTCAGCACGACCGGGAACAGGGACGTGAACCAGCCGACCGTGCGCGAGATGTCGAGATCCGCGATCAGTTCCTCGCGCCCGTGCGCTTCGAGATCCACCAGCACGTCGGCGCATCCGCTCCAGTCGCTGACGGCACGCGCGAGCGCGGCCAGCAGCACGTCGTTGATCTGCGCGTCGTAGGCGCGGGGCGCGGCGCCCAGCAAGGCCGCGGTCGCGGATTCGCCCAGCTCGACCACGATCGTTTCGGCGGACGACACGGAATTGGCGGCAGCCGTTGCGGCACGATCGAGCGGCAGGCCGGGCAGGGTGGCGCGCGCCAACGCCTGCCAGTGGGCGAGGTCGGCGTCGGCGGCGCCGGAGCCGGCCCAATCCGAGATGGCCCGGGTCCATGCGGTCCACGTCGCGCCGCCGCCCGCGAATTCGGGGGCCTGGCCGTGGCGCAGGCGGGTATAGGCGTCGTACACGGTTTCGAGCAGCGCGCCCCATGACACGCCGTCGATGACCAGATGATGGGCGACCAGCAGCAAGCGCAGCGATCGGCCTTCGTCGACGCGGAACAGGTCCGCGCGCACGACGGGGCCGTCCGACAGATTCAGGCTCGCATGAGCGTGCGCGACGTGCTGCGCGAGTTGATCGCGTCCGATCTCGACTACGCCGACGGGAATCTCCGGATCGTCGACGACTTCCTGGATCCAGCCGGACTCGCCCGCACGAAAGCGCAGCCGCAGCGCGTCATGCCATTTGACCGCGTGCCGCAGCGCCTGGCGCAGCAAGACCGGATCGACATCCGCCGGCACGTCGAGCAGGACCGCCTGGTTGTACTGGTCCTGGTCGTCCTTGCGCTGCGCGAAGAAGTCCTTCTGGATGGGCGTCAGCGGCAGCGGGCCGGACGACGCGACGAACTCCGCCGCGCCGAGCGTGGCGCGGGTGGCCACGGCGGCGAGTTCGGCAACCGTCGGATGCTGGAAGATGAGCCGGGTGGTGAGCTTCAGCCCTGCCTTGGCGGCCAGCGACACGATGCGCATGCTGAGAATCGAATCGCCGCCCAGCGCGAAGAAATTGTCGTGGATGCCCGGCGCCGGAATGCCCAGCGCTTCGCCCCAGAGGCGGCACAGCAGCGTCTCGGTGGGCGTGCGGGGCAATGTCGGCGCCTGTCGCGCGGCGGACAGCCGCGCGCGGTCCAGCGGGGGCAGCGCGTTGCGGTGGATCTTGCCGTTGCCGCTCAAGGGCAGCGCGTCGAGCACCACGTAGATGCCGGGCACCATGTAGTCCGGCAGCGTGGCGGACAACGCGGCGGCAATCTCCGCATCGCTCAGCGACGCGCCGGCGCGGAACGCGACGTACGCGCACAGCGCGGCGCGGCCGGCGTCGTCGCGATAATCGAGCGCGGCCGCCTGGCGGATTTCCGGAATGGCGGCCAGCGCGTTGTCGATCTCCCCGAGTTCGATGCGGTAGCCGCGGATCTTCAGCTGATGGTCCTTGCGGCCGTAGAGCACGATCGAACCATCGGGGAGATAGCAGCCGATGTCGCGGGTGCGGTACATGCGCACACCGCGGTCCGCGCGGAACGGATCTTCGAGGAACGCTTCCCGCGTGCCGGCCTCGTTGTTGAGATAGCCACGGCCGACGGCGACGCCGGATACGCACAGTTCGCCGGGAACCCCGATCGGGCACAGGTTCATCTGCGGGTCGACGACGTAGATGCGCACGTTGCGGACCGGCTTGCCGACCGGTACGTAAGGCGTGGTCGGCGCGCACGTCATGCGGTGCTGCGCGACGTCGTCGGACGCTTCGGCCGGGCCGTACGCGTTCACCACCGCGATGTCCGGGAACAGGTCGAACCACCGTTTCACCAGGGCCGGGCTGACCATCTCGCCGGTGACGAGGAGGTGCCGCAGGTGCCGCATCAGCGCGGGCCGTTCCGACGCGTGGTCGAGCACGGCGGACAGATAGGACGGCACCAGTTCGAGGATGCTGATCCGCGCGGCTTCCAGGGTCGCGACGAAAGACGCCGGGTCGCGGATGCACGCGTCGTCGACGATCACGGTCTTGCCGCCGACGAGCGGCGCGGTGAAAAATTGCCAGACCGAAATATCGAAGCAATGCGGCGCGGTTTGCGCGATCACCGACGACGCCGAGATCGAAAACTCGTCGATTTCGGCGAGCATGTGATTCAGCATGCCGGCGTGCTCGACCATCGCCCCTTTGGGCTTGCCGGTCGAACCGGACGTGTAGATCACGTAGGCGAGGCTGTCGGGCGACACGGGGCGGCCGGGATTGGCGTCGTCGACGATATCGGTGGCGGCGTCGAGCGACACGACCGGCGCGAGCGTGGCCAGCTCGGGCGGCAGGAGGCCGTCGCAGGTCATGACGAGCGCGGCGCCGGAATCCTCGAGAATCGTGCGGATGCGGGCCGCCGGATAGTCGGGGTCGATCGGGATATAGGCGGCGCCGCACTTCCAGACCGCGAGGATCGCCTCCATCAGGCGCTCCGACCGGTGCATGCAGATTGCGACCAGCGCGTCCGGCCGCAGCTCGACGGCGGCCAGCAGGCGGTGAGCCGTGCGGTTGGCGCGGGCGTTCAGCTCGCCCGCGCTCAGGACGATATCCCGGTACTCGACCGCCGGCCGCTCGGGGTGGTCCGCCGCGGCCTGTTCCAGGCGATGCACCACGGTGCGCGCGGCGTCGAACGGCACGTCGGTGTCGTTGAAGGTGTCCAGCAACTGCCGGCGTTCGGCCTCGGGCAGCATCGGCAGGCGCCCTAGCAGCCGGTTCGGATCGGCCGCGAATGCGTCGAGCGTCGCGGCCACGTGGCCCAGCATCCGCTGCATGGTGTCTTCATCGAAGCGCCGCGGATCGAACGACAGCTCCATCTTCCAGTCGTCGCGCGCCGTCACGACGAATTCGAGCGGGATGTCGGCGCGGTTGTAAAGCTGCACCTCGTCGACCGCCAGGCCATGCGCGCCGTGCGTCAGCGACGCATCGAGCGGGTAATTCATGAACGTGATGTTGCTTTCGAACAGCGGCGTCGTCAGCGGCACTTCGCTGCAGCGCTGGATATCGGGAAGCGGGGTGTGCTCGAACTGCGCACGGGCGGCCACGCGCGCCTGGATCATCTTCAGCCAGGCCGCGAGCGGCTGCCGCGGATCGACCCGCACCCGCACCGGCACCGTATTGATGAACAGGCCGAGCATGGTTTCGATCCCCGGCAGGTTGGCGCCCCGTCCGGACACGACGGCGCCGAACACCACGTCGGTTTCCCCGCTGTAACGCGACAGCACGAGCGCCCAGGCCGCTTGCGCGAGGGTGTTGAGGGTG
Organism: Burkholderia sp. SIMBA_051; assembly: GCF_046534915.1. Taxonomy (NCBI): domain Bacteria; kingdom Pseudomonadati; phylum Pseudomonadota; class Betaproteobacteria; order Burkholderiales; family Burkholderiaceae; genus Burkholderia; species Burkholderia sp. SIMBA_051. The sequence goes on from NZ_JAWRXS010000012.1 coordinate 92,659, forward strand.
ACGTGATGCCGGGCCGCGAATTGCCGCAGGCGCGCGCTCAGGTCGGCCGACAGGTCGGCCTGGACTTGCGCGAGGCCCTGGCCGAAGCGCTCGCCCGCTTCCGCGCGCGCTGCCGTGGGCAGCGGGGTCGGCGAGCGGAACCCTTCGAGATAGCGCGTCCAGTATTGCTGCGCGGCTTGCGGTTCGCGCTGCTGCAGCCACTGGATGTAGTCGCGATAGGGGCGCACCGCGGGGAGCGCCGGCGGCACGCCGCGCGTGAGCGCGCCATAGACCTCGAAAATTTCCTCGATGACGAGCGACAGGCACCAGCCGTCGGCCAGGATGTGATGGTGGCTCCAGCTGAACAGGTACGCGTCGTCGGCGACGCGCGCGAGCCGGCAGCGCACGAGCGGCGCGCGATCGAGCGCGAAGCCCTCGGCCAGATCGTTGTCGAGATGCGCGCGCCACCGCGTGCGCTGTTCGTCTTCCGGCAGGTCGCGCCAGTCGTCCTCCACCCACGGCAGCGCGGCATGTGCATGCACGACCTGCATGGGCTTGTCGAATTCCTCCCAATGGAACGACGTGCGCATCACCGGATGCCGATCGACCAGCTGCTGCCATGCGGCATGAAACAGCGCGGGGTCGAGGCTGCCGGTGATCCGGCAACCGAGCTGGTTGAAGCTGCTTCTCGTGCCGGGCGAGTGCACGGCATGAAAGAGCATCGCCTCCTGCATCGGGGAAAGCTCGTAGATATCGGCAATGGTGGGGGATGTCACGATTTGATCCTTGAGACAAGCGCGTCCAACGCTTCCTGGCTGATGCGCGCGGCCGGAAAGTCCGTCGGGCTCAGCCCGCGCGGGTCGCCGCCGCTGGCCGCGACGATCGACAGCAGACGGCTGCGGTAGCACTGCGTCAGCTGCGCGATGACGTCCGGCTCGCAGGCTTCCCGGTTGTAGTGCCAGGTCAGGCGCAAACGCCCGTCGCACACCATCCCGTCGATCTCGAAAAGATGGCCGCGCCGCGCGCGCGCGCTGTGCTCGGGGCTCTGGAAGTCGAGCACCGGCTTCCAGCCCGTGTCGTCGGTCAGCACGCGATCGATCTGGCCGAGATAGTTGAAGCGCACCGGCGCCGGCGGCTGCCGTTCCAGTGCTGCCGCGATGCCGGCGTCCTTGCCGAGGTAGCGTGCGATGCCGTAGCCGAGCCCGCGCATCGGCACCGCGCGCAACTGTTCCTTGACGTTGCGCAACGCCTCGGCCGCCACGGTGGCGTCGCCGGCACTCAGGAACACCGGATAGTGCGCGGTGAACCAGCCGATGGTGCGCGACGTATCGACACCGTCGAAGAGGTCCTCGCGGCCGTGGGCTTCCAGATCGACGACCAGCGAAGCGTTGCCGGTCCAGTCGCCGAACGCGAGCAGCAGGGCCGTCAGCAGGACTTCATTGATCTGGGTGTTGAACGCGCGCGGCACGTCCTGCAACAGCGCGAGCGTCTGCTGGGCGTCGAACTCGATGAACGTCGAGCCGGCTTCGGCGACGGTGCCGACCGGCATGTCGTCGAAGCCGGACGGTTCTTCGGCGTTCGCCTGGAGCCAATAGTCCAGTCCGTCGAGCGCGCTCGCGCCGAGTTCGGACAGGCGCGTCGACCAGTCGCGCCAGGCCGTCGTCCGGGCCGGGAGCTGTACCGCTTCGCCCGCCTCGAGCTGGCGGCACGCCGTGTACAGGTCTTCGAACAGGATGCGCCACGAGACGCCGTCGATCACCAGGTGATGCGCCACCACGAGCAGGCGCTGCGGCTCGCCGGGACCGAACTGGAACAGGTGGGCGCGCAGCAGCGGCGGCGCGGACAACGTGAAGCTTTCCTGCATGCGGGTGGCGGTCGCGAGCATCTCGGCCTGCCGCACGGCGGGCGCCGCGCCGGCCAGCGACGTGACGCCGAGCGGGATCGCCAGCGGCGGCGCCGCATGCGATTGCTGCCACGCGCCGGCGACGCGCTCGAAACTCAGCCGCAGCGCGTCGTGATGCGTCGCGACGGCCGCGAGCGCGTGCTCGATCACGTCCGGCCGCAGCGACGCGGGCACCTCGATCATGGTCGACTGGTTGTAGTGGTGCGGATCCGCCACGTCTTGCGCGAAGAACCAATGCTGGATCGGCGTCAGCAGGGCGGGACCGACCACCGGCTCCTGAGGAATTCTGATGGGTGGCGCATCCACGACGACCCGGGCGAGGTCGGCGATGGTCGGATGGGCGAAAAACTGATCGGCGGTGAATCGCAGGCCGACTTGCTGGGCCAGCGACATCACCTGAATGAGCAGGATCGAGTCGCCGCCCAGTTCGAAGAAATTGTCGTGCACGCCGATCGGCTCGCGGCCCAGCACCTCCGACCAGATCGTGCCCAGGCGCGCCTCGACGTCATTGGTCGGCGCGGCATACTCGGTTTCGCTCGCCACGGGCACCAGTTCCAGCGCGGCGAGCGCCTTGCGGTCGGGCTTGCCGTTCGGCGTCAGCGGCAGCCGTTCGAGCGTCACGATCGATGCCGGCACCATGAACTCGGGCAGGCGTTCCTTCAGGTATTCCCGCAGGCCGGCGACGCTGGCCGTCGCCGTCTCGACGCAGGCCACCAGCTGCCTGTGCTGCGGCGTGTCCTCGCGCACGAACACGATCGCGTCCGCGACGTCGGCGTGCTGCCTGAGCGCCGCTTCGATTTCCCCCATTTCGATGCGATAGCCGCGAATCTTCACTTGCATGTCGCGGCGCCCGGTGACTTCCAGGTTGCCGTCAGGCAGCCAGACGCCGAGGTCGCCGGTACGATAGAGGCGCTCGCCCGACTCGAACGGGTGGTCGACGAAAGCGGCGGCGGTCAGGTCGTCCCGGCCGAGGTAGCCGCGCGCCAGCGCGATGCCGGACACGCAGATCTCCCCCGTGCAGCCCTCGGGCGCCAGTGCCCCGTGCTCGTCGAGCAGGTACAGGTGCGTATTGTGGATCGGCCGGCCGACCGGCAGACGGGCGCCGTAGGCGATTGCCGGATCGACCACGTAGTCCGCGATGCAGACGGTGGCCTCGGTGGGGCCGTACGAGTTGTGGCACGTGCGGGTGCGAGCCAGCTCGCGCAGATCCGCCACGCGGGCGTTGTCGCCCGCGCTGATGATCCGTTTCACGGCGCCGAGCGCGTTCCAGTCGAGCGCGGCGAGATAGGCCGGCGTCGCGTTGACGGTGGTGACGCCCTGCTGCGCGATATATTCGACGAAACGCGGCACGTCCCGGATCACGGCAGGCTTCGCCAGCACCAGGCGCGCGCCCGCGAGCAGCGTGACGAAAATCTCCATGATCGAGCCGTCGAAGCCCGGGGAGTAGAACTGGACGAACCGGTCGGCGGCATCGAAACCGAAGGCGTCCACATGGTATTGCGCCATGTTCAGGAGGCCTGCGTGTTCGAGCACGACGCCCTTGGGCACGCCCGTGGAGCCGGACGTGTAGATGATGTACGCGGCGTCGTCCGGCCGGACCTCGACCTGCGCCGACGCCGATGCGGGCGCCAGCGTGTCGAGCTGAAAGTCGAGGGCGAACATCGGAATCGCCCAGAAATCGGCGAGCAGCGGCAGGTGTTCCGAGTGCGTCAGCAGCGCCTTGACCTTCGCGTCCTCGATCATGAAGCGCAGGCGCTCCTGCGGAAACTCCGGGTCGAGCGGCAGATACACCGCGCCCGCCTTGAGCGCGCCGAGCAGGCCGACGATCCAGCGCTCGGAACGGTCGGCCACCACGCCCACCACGTCGCCGCGTTCGATCGCGTATTCCGTGAGCAGGAAGCTCGCCAGCCGCGACGCCTGATCGTCCAGTTCGGCATAGGTCAGCGATGCGTCGGCGGTCGCCACGGCGATGCTGTCCGGCGCGGCCGCGACCCGTTGCGCGAACTGCGCCAGGAAGGTGCCCTGCACCGCGACGGGCGCCGCATGCGAGCGAAGTCGCGCACGTTCGTCGTCGTCGAGCAGCGAGACGATGTCGAGCGGCGCATCCAGCGTGCCGAAGCCGGCCAGGACGTTGCGCAGGTGTCGCGCGACATGCTGGAGATAATGCAGCGTGAACGCCGTCGGCCGGCCCGTCAGCACGATCTCGTAGCGCTCGCGATGCCGGATCTCGATCGACAGGTCGTGGTCCGCCGACGCCCAGTTTTCGTGAAGACCGTCGAAGCGCACGCCTACGTTGGTCGTGCGGCGTTCGCCATGCAGCTTGTGCGCCAGCGCGGCGATCGGAAAGTCCTGATACGAATAGCTGCGCTGCACCCTGTCGCGAACCTGGTTCAGATACGCGCGCACCGTGGGGCCGGGCTGGATCGCGTCGAACAGCGGGACGGGGTCGGCGGAGCCGCTCGCGGGTTCGACGATCAGGTGCGGGGACTCCACGAACAGGCCGGCGGTGCCGTCGTAGCGCCCGAGGACACGGAACAGGGCCGCCAGCAGCACGACGAAAGCGCCCAACGCCTGACCGGCAGAGAGCTTCTCCAGCACCTGCGATGCGTCGCCGTCGAGCTCGAACGTCAGTTCCGGTGCCGGGCCGAGCGGCAGCGCATAGGCTTGCCACGCCTGCTGAAGCCGGAAGTCTTCGTCGATGCGACCGAGCGCGTCGCTCCAGAACGCCACGTGTTCCTGGTATTGCCCGCTGGTCGAGAGCGTGTTGAGATTCAGTTCTGACACAGCACGATCTCCCTCGTCGCGTACAGGATTTCGGAATCGATGCCCTTGGCCTTGCAGTGCGCGACGAACTGTGTGGACTGGATATGGCTGGGCGAGTTTTCGTCGAAGGTGTTGTCGAGGAGGTAATTCAGCCACGGCTCCTGACCCATCGCGTAGACATATGCTGCGTTGAACGCGAAGTCGTCCACCAGCGCGGCGGCCTCGCCGAACTGGCAGCCGCGCGCCCGGCGCGACTGATCGATGTCGCGCGGCAGCGCCTTCGGAAACAGCGGGCCACAGACCCACGACGGCGGCGCGCCCTCGGTTTCCATCCCGACGAACAGGGTGTCCGGCTTGCCCGCGACGCGAAAGACATGCTCGTAAAGGGTGGGGTCGAGGTTGCACGAATCGGCGACGCACAGCACCGAGCGCGTGCCGAAGCGGATCATGAAGCCCTGCTTGCTCTGGATCGCCAGGTCGTTGTGTTCGCCCAGGAACGGAATGGCGGTGATGGCGCCGTTGGTCACCTTGATTTCCTGAGCATCCCGAACTTCCAGCACGTCGTCGAAGCCGAGCTTGCGCAACGCCAGTTGCAGTGACGGATCTTGCGGAAAACCGTCCAGGTTCCTGCCGACCACCACGGTCTTGACCTTGTGGCGAAGCTGCAGCAGCGTTTCCAACACGATGTGATCGTGATGGCTGTGCGTGATCAGCACGTAGTCGATCTGGTCCGGCAGGTCGGCGAAGGTATAGCGCGGCAGCGCGGTGTCGTAGCCGTAGCTGATCACCGGATCGATCAGGATGCTCACGCCGCGGCTCTGAATCAGCAGGCACGCGTGGCCGTAGTAACGGATGCGGATGTCGTCGCCATCGAACGAACGATCCGGTTTCGGTGCCGGCGCCTCCTCGACGAAGAACGAGCGGAACAGCGGCTCGTCCTTCTCCTCCACGCGCATCAGATCGACGATTTTCGCATAGCTGCCGGGCGTGTCGCGCATGCGGAACAGCACGTCGAGCGCGCGATCGTCGAAGGCCGTGTTGCTGAACACCGTGCGCTCGTCGCTGAGCCGGGGCGTGCTGAGAATGAATGGCCGGGGCGTGTGCTCGTCGATCGCCGACAGCGCGATGCTCTGCGCGTCGCGCACATAGAGCGGGCTCGCGTACAGCAAGCTCTCGTAGACCCGGAAGGACGGGTTGTGATTCAGGTCGTAGTAGATCTCGACATAGCCTTTCAACACCTCGGGAATCTGCGGGTAGAGCGGGTCCGACGCCATCCCCTTGGCCTGTTCCAGCAGCAGCGTGGAGAATGCCTTGTAGGCCTTCGCCAGTTCCAGTTGCCCGGTCGCGCGCCGGGTGGTCTGCTCGATCAGCGCGCGGATTTCGTCGACGCGCTTGCCGTCCAGGTCGAGGAACGGGCCGCCGCGCATCGCCGGATCCTTGCACGCCGCCGCATGCATCATCGGCGATGCGACATAGGACTTCATCAGCGGCAGGAACCGCTCGGCCACGTTGAGTGCGGCGGTCAACGGCGGAAGCGTGTGAAACCACGCGTACCAGCCGTTGATCAGCGGTTCGAACTGGATGTTTTGCCGCAGGTAGACCTGCGTGTTGGACGAAATGGTCAACGAAGGCTCCTTAGAATGCACTGAGTTCGACGGTGGGCTGGCGGGCTTCGGCCTGCAGCACGTGTTGTCCCAAGGTCAGGTTCCGGATGCGAACGCCCGGATTGGCCAGCACTTCGCCGATGACGGACGTCAGCTCGTTGGCAAGGCCCTGCACCAAGGCCTCGCTGAACCGCCCGGCGTGATAGACGACGCGGATCGCGAGGCCCTCGGCGTGCGGCTCGGCCAGGAACCAGAAGTCCGTCGCGGCTTCCGTGTCCGCACCCAGCAGGTCGTGGTCCGGCAGTTCGGCGATGCGCACTTGTCCCGCGTAGCGATCGACGGCGCCTTGTCGCTGGTTCTGCAGCGTCAGCCCGATGTCGAAGAGCGGATTGCGTCCCGCGACGCGTTTGATGCGCAGGTCGTCGAGCAAGCGATCCAGCGGATACAGCGGGTGCGAGAACGCTTCGAGGGTGGTGTCCCGCACGCGGGTCAGCAGCGTATCGAAACGATCGTCGCCGACGACGCGATCGCGCAGCGCCAGCACGTTCAGATAGGGGCCGACCTGCGACTCGAGTTCGGGAAGCTCGCGGCCCGCGACCGGCGTGCCGACGACGATGTCCTCCTGGCCGGAGCGGCGGTAGAACAGCGCCTTGATCGCGGACAGCAGCGCGATGAACAAGGTCGCGCCGTGGCGTTTGCCGAGCGATTCCAGCGCCGTCGTCTCGGCGGCGGGCAGCTCGAACCGCCAGGTCTTCCAGCTCGGCGCGGCCGGCTGCTCGACGTCGCCCGGCAGTTCCAGCGCGCGCAGGCCGCCGCCCAGCCTGGTCAGCCAGTATTCCTTCATCCGTTCGCCGTCCGGCCCGGCGAGCAGGCGGTTCAGCCAGCCGGCGTAATCCTTGTACTGGATGGAAAGCGCGGGCAACGGATTGTCGCGACGCTGGACCAACGCGTCATAGATCGTCGACAGGTCGTCGAGCAGCACCTCCGTCGACCAGCCGTCGCTCACGATGTGATGCATCGTGCAGATGCAGACGTGGCGGACTTCGGAGAGCCTGAGCAGCTTGACGCGGAAGAGCGGGCCGGTGCCGAGATCCATCGGCGCGAGCCGCTCGCGGGCGGTGATCGACATGGCCTGGGCATCCCGGTCCTCGGCTTCCTGCAAATCGATGACCTCGACCGGGAAGGCGGCTTCGCCCGGAGGCAGCACTTGCTGGACCGGCTCATTGCCGGACAGCACGAAACGCGTGCGCAAGATCTCATGACGTTCGCTCAATGCACGGAACGCTCGCACGAGCGCGTCCACGTCCAGCACCCCTTCGAACAGCAGGGACGTGGGCAGCGGCCCGCCGGATTGCGCCGCATTCAGGCGATCCTGGACCCACAGCCGCGTCTGGGCGGGAGAGAGTGCGTAATGCGCGTGCGCCGGCAGCGGCGTCACCGGCGCGTAATCGATCGGTTGCGTATCCGCGATGCGTTTCGCGAGGCTCGCAATGGTGGGATGCGAGAACAGGCTGCGGATGTCCAGCTTCACCTGCAGATCGCGGCGGATGCGCGCGGCGACCTTCGTCGCGGAAAGCGAATTGCCGCCCAGCTCGAAGAAATTGGCGGTGGTGCTGATCCGGGCCTGGCCGAGCACTTCCTGCCAGATTGCCGTCAACTGCGCTTCGAGCGCGTTGGCGGGCGCAACGTGGTCCAGGCCGTCGCCCGGTTCGGGCAGTCGGGCGCGATCGAGCTTGCCGTTGGGCAGTTGCTCGAACGCGGGCACGACGACGAATGCGGACGGCACCATGTAATCCGGCAGCCGCTGGCGCAGGTGCCCGCGTACCGCTGCGATCAGTTCGGCTTCGGCGTGCGACGAGCGCAGCCATGCGACGAGTCGCGCGCCGTCGTCCGCACCGCGCAGTGCCACGACCGCGGCCTCGACCAGCGGATGCGATGCCAGCGCCGCCTCGATTTCGCCGGGTTCGATGCGCAGGCCGCGCAGCTTGATCTGATGGTCGATGCGGCCGAGGAAGTCGATATTGCCGTCGGGCCGGTAGCGCGCGAGATCGCCGGTGCGGTAGAGGCGTGCATGCGGATCGGCGATGAACGGATCGGCGATGAACTTCTCGGCGCTCAGTTCGGGCTCACCGTGGTAGCCGCGCCCGACCGGCGTGCCGCCGATCAGCAGCTCGCCCGCCACGCCGATCGGCACCGGCTGCAGCTGCGCGTCCACGATGTAGACGCGCGTATTGGCGATGGGCCGGCCGATCGGCACGATACGGTGCGGGTCGTCGCGCCGGCATTCCCAGGCGGTCACGTCGACGGCAGCCTCGGTGGGGCCGTAAAGGTTGAACAGCCTGACGTCCAGGCGCGCGAGGCAACGCTGCTGCAGATCGAATGGCAGGGCCTCGCCGCTGCATACGACGCGGCGCAGCGACGCGCAGTGCGCGTCGAGGTCCGGATGGTCGAGAAAGGCGCGCAGCATCGAGGGCACGAAATGGACCGTGGTGATCCGTTCGCGCTCGATGAGTTCGACCAGGTAGTCGGTCTCGCGCTGGCCGCCGGGCCGGGCGAACACGAGGCGCGCGCCGGTGACGAGCGGCCAGAAGAATTCCCAGACCGACACGTCGAAGCTGAACGGGGTCTTCTGCAGCACGGCATCGTCGGCGCCGAGCGTGTACGCGTGTTGCATCCACAGGATGCGGTTGGTGATGGCGCGATGGGTGTTGAGCGCGCCCTTGGGCCTGCCGGTCGAACCGGAGGTGTAGATCATGTAGGCGAGGTTCTCGCCGCTCAGCGCAGGCGCGGGGTTGGACGCGGGCGCGGCATCGAGGTCGAGCATGTCGCGATCGACGACGATCACGCGGGCATCGGTATCGGGCAGCGCGTCAAGCAGATGCTGCTGGGTGAGGAGCCAGCGCAACTGCGCGTGGTCGATCATGAAGCGCACGCGCTCGGCGGGGTACTCCGGGTCGACGGGGACGTAAGCGCCGCCGGCCTTGAGGATCGCGAGCAGCGCGACGATCATGTCGAGCGAGCGCTCCATGGCGACGCCGACGAGGGCATCGGGGGTGACGCCGAGCTCGATGAGCCGGTGGGCGAGGCGATTGGCGCGCAGGTTGAGTTCGGCGTAGGTGAGCGCGACGTCGTCGTAGACGGCGGCGACGGCATCGGGCGTGCGCTCGACCTGCTGTTCGAACAACCGGTGCAGCGGTTGCGTGGCGGTCTCGCCGAAATCCGTCTCGGTCCGGTTCCATTCGACGGTCAGCAGGTTCCGCTCCGCCTCGCTCGTCAGCGGCAGCCGCGCAACGGCGGCCGACGCATCGTCCGCGAGACGCGTCAGCAAGGTCCGGTAGAACCCGAGGAAACGTTGCACCGTGCTCTCGTCGAACAGATCGCTGTTGTAGTCGCAGTCGATCAGGAGTGCCTGCCCCGCGTCGAGGATGTTGACGTTCAGATCGAACGCGGTATGGCGGATCAGCGGCGTGACCAGGCCGACCGTCAGGCCGGGCAGTTCGGGCAGCGCCGACACGGGTTCCAGATTGAAGACGACCGACACCAGCGGGGCGGCGTTGAGATCGCGCTGCGCGCCGATTTCGCGGACCATTTCGGCGAACGGGAAATCCTGGTGCTCGAGCGCGTCGAGCAGGTTCTGGCGGGTGCCCGCCAGGAAGCCGGCCACGGTGGCCTGCTCCGGCAGCGTGGAGCGCAACGGCAGCAGATGCGTGCAATAGCCGGCGAGGCGATCGCTGCCGGCCACGGAGCGGCCGGTCACCGGGATGCCGGTGACGATCTCCTGCTGGCCGGCGATGCGGTGCAGGAACAGGTTGAAGCCCGCGAGCAGCATCATGTAGAGCGTGCAGCCGTTCTGACGGGCGGCGGTGCGCAGCGATGCGGCCTCCGCCGCGTCCAGATGCAGGGACACGCGCGCGCCGTGAAACGTCTTCACCGCGGGCCGGGGGTAATCCAGCGGGAGATTCAGCGGTTCGGTCTGGCGCGCGCATTGCGCCAGCCAGTACGCGCGATTCGCCTTCGTTTCCGGGCTGTGGCGCTGGCCGTCGAGCTGCTTCAGGTACTCGCGGAACTGCAGCGGCGCCGCGGCCGGTGCAGCACCGGCATAAGCGCGGGCGAGATCCTCGAGCAGGATGCCGAACGTCGAGCCGTCACAGATGATGTGATGGGCCGTCATCACCAGCAGGTGACGCGTGCTGTCCAGGCGCACGAGCGCGGCGCGAAAGAGCGGACCGTTCACGAGGTCGAACGGCTGGCGGCTTTCGTGGTCGCGCCACGCGTCCTGGTTCGTGTCGATCAGCGGAATCTGCAGCGTCAGCGACGGATGCACGATCTGGCCCGACCCGTCCGGCGTCAGCGTGGTGCGCAGCGCTTCGTGCCGGTCGACGAGACCCTGCACGGCCGCGCGCATGGCGGCCTCGTCGAGCCGGCCATTCAGTTCGAGGGTGGTGTTGACGTTGTAGGCCAGCGATCCTTCGGGATCGACTTCCGACAGGATCCACAGCTGGCGTTGCGCTTCGCTCAGCGCGGCCACCGTGCCGTGCTTCGAGTGAGGCCGGATGAAACCGCCCCCGCGCAGGTCGGCGACGCTGTCCTTCACCGCCCGGATGAATCGGTCGATATCGGCTTCCGTATGCGCGGTGGAGAGGAAGCAGGTGCGCCACTCCCAGATGTAGATGCCCTTTTCGAGCATGTGATAGAAGAACAGGTCGAGGTTCTCGGTGAATTCGAAGCGGAACATCGAGCCGAACCACGTGACCTTGATCGGCGCCTCGGCCTCCGCGAAAAACGCATTCAACGTTTCGGCGATTTGCGCGGTCCGTTCGTTGAGCGCGGCCTGCAGCGCCGGCCCCTCCTGTTCGATCTTCTCCAGCACGGCCAGCGCGGCCGCCATCGCGAGCGGGTACTGGCAGAAGGTGCCGCCGAACGCGGTGCGGTCGGCCGCGGGGAACGAGTGGTCGCCGTAGGTCCACATGCCGCCGTCGATGGCGTCCATGAAGCGGCTGGAACCGGCGATGACGCCCAACGGCAGGCCGCCGCCGATGATCTTGCCGTATGTCGCGAGATCGGCCCGGACCCCGAACATGGCCTGCGAGCCGCCCGGATGGACGCGGAAGCCGGTGATCATTTCGTCGAAGATCAGCGCGATTCCGGCCTCCTCGGTGATGCGGCGCAGTTCCTTGAGGAACGCGACCGGCTGCAGGGACGGGTTGCGGCTCTGCACCGGCTCCACCATCACGGCGGCGAGGGTCGAGGCCATCCCGCGAATGGCCTCGAGCGCGGCGTCGCTGCCGTAATCGAGCAGGACCATGTTCTCGACCGAACCGAACGGCACGCCGGGGGCGATGGTTTCCGTCACGCCTTCCGCGTTCGCCGCGGCGAGCGTGCCGTCGGCATGGCCGTGATACGAATGCGTGAACATCACGATCTTGTCGCGCCCGGTCACGGCGCGCGCGAGCCGCATGGCCGTCATGACCGCCTCGGTGCCGGTGTTCGAGAAAGCCACGCGATCGAGACCGGTGACGCGCGCAAAGCGCGCGGCCACTTCGCCGACGAGGCTCGAGCGCGCGCCCAGTTCGAGCGGACGTTGCCACTCGCGGGTGACCTGGTGCTGGATGAAGTCCGGCGTGTGGCCGAACAGATGCACGCCGAAGCCCATCGTGAAATCGATGTACTCGTTGCCGTCGATGTCCCACAGTCGCGAACCGGCCGCGCGATCGCCGACGATCGGATACAGCATCTCCTTGGTCGAAAACCGGAAGCCGACCGTGGCGCGGCTGTCGGCCAGTACCGGGCGGGACGCCTGCACCGATTCCTTCGATTTCCGGGTGCGCGTCGTGTAACGCACGATCAGCGCTTCGAGATGCTCCTGCTGCACGGCGGACAAGCCACGCGCCCGCTGTTCGACCGGGCTGCCCCACGGCATCATCGGCTTGGACGGCCGATTGTCCGCCGCGGCCGCGGCTGCAGTTGCAGGCGCGGGCTTCGTTGCGGGCCCGGCGGCCGGGGCCGCGATCGCGGCCTTCGGTGTGACGTTGGCGACGCTCGCAGCGCTCGCGACGGCTTGCGCGGCGATCGTCGCCGGCCGGACGCCGGCCTGGCCGGTCAGCGACGTGCGCAGCAATTCCATCTGCTGGCCCATGACGCGGGACAGCAACTGATTCTGCTCCCGCAATACCCGCTCGACCGTGGAGCCGCCTTCGGCCGCCACCCATTCCGCCGGGGCGGCGGCGAGCGGTGCAAGCGCCGCCTCGGACGGCGCGACCGCCACCGCGGACAGCCCGGCTTCGGCCGTGGCCTCGGGCTCGGCCGGCGCGGCAGCCGCCGGCAGATTGTCCGCGACGTACTCGGCGAGCGCCTGCACCGTCGCCAGGTCTTCGAAGAAGCGGCGCATGACCAGCTTCACGCCGTACTGTTTCTCGATGTGCCGGATGGCCTCGATCAGCACGATCGAGTCGGCGCCCATCTCCAGGAACGGCAGGTCGATGTTGATGGTGGCGGGATCGGCCTGGATCAATTCGCCGATCTTGCCGCGAAGCCATTCGAGAACCTCGCCGCTACGATTGTGCGTCGGCGTTGCAGCGATGGGTGATGCGCTTGTCTGAGTCATGGACATGTCCGCTTTCTGGAACCAGGTACGGCTGCGTTGGAAGGGATAGGACGGCAATGCGACGCGCGTGGGCGCGGGTGTTTCGGTGGGGGCCCAGTCGACATCGACGCCGCGCGCGTAAAGGCTCGACAGCGTTTCGATCAGCGCTTGCTGCTCGACTTGCGGCCGCTGCAGCGCAAGGAACTGGATCCCGGCGTCCGGCGCACAGCACGCGCGGGCCAGGTTGACGAGCACCGGCTTGGGACCGATTTCGACCAGCAGGTTGAACCCGGCTTCGGCGAGGCGCTCGACGCTGCTCGCGAACTGCACCGGCTCCCGGCAGTGACGGCGCCAGTATTCGTCGGTGGGCGCCTCGTCCATCACGGCGCCCGTGAGATTGGAATAGAACGGGATCGCCGGGCGCGTGGCGCGTACTGCTTTTGCCACGGCCTGGAAGCGGTCCAGCATCGGCTCGACCAGCGGCGAGTGGAACGCGTGCGACGTATTGAGCTGCACGGACCGGATGTCCAGCACCGCGAACGCGTCGACCAGCGTCGCGATGCGCTCGCGCTTGCCGGAGATCACGATGCTGGCCGGACCGTTGACGGCCGCCACCGCGACCTCGTGCGGCCAGGCTTCGATCGCGCGCTCGACCGTGGCGAGGTCGGTGAAGATGGCCGCCATCTCGCCGTCGCGGGGCAACGCCTGCATCAGCCGGCCGCGTTCGGCGATCAGCCGCAGGCCGTCTTCCGGCGAGAAGACGCCGGCCGCGCAAGCCGCTGCGTACTCGCCGACGCTGTGTCCCATCACGGCGTCGGGCACCACGCCGAACGACGCCAGCAACGTGGTGAGCGCGAACTGCAGCGAGAACAGGGCCGGCTGGCTGTAGCCGGTCTGGTGGATATCGTCGTTCGGGGCCGACAGCACCTCGAGCAACGGTTTGTCGAGCAGCGGATCGGCCACCGCACGGCAGCGGTCGATGGCGTCGCGGAACACCGGATAGGCGTCGTACAGACGGCGGCCCATGCCGGCGTATTGCGAGCCCTGACCGGTGAACAGGAACGCCATTTTCACCCGCGGGGGCTGCGCCGCGTCGGCCGGTTCCTTCGCCTGGAACGCGCGCAGCTTTTCGATGGCGTCCTCGAGCGACGTCACCGGCAGCGCCAGCCGATGCGCGAAATGCGAGCGGCCGGTCGATGCCGAAAAGGCCACGGCCGCGATATCGAGACCGGGTTCGGCTTCGAGCCGCCGCTGATAGCGCCGGCCAAGCTCGCGCAATGCTGCCGGCGTCTTGGCCGACAGGACCAGCGGATGCACGTTGTGCTTCGACGGCGTCGCCTGCCGCACCGGCGCGGGCGCTTCTTCCAGCACCAGGTGCGCATTGGTGCCGCTCGCGCCGAACGCGCTGACGCCGGCGCGCCGCGGCCGCTCGCCGCGCGGCCACGCGCTCGCCTCGGCGCAGACCTCGATCGGCAGCGCGTCCCACCGCACCAGCGGGCTCGGCTGGCGGAAATGCAGGTGGGCGGGAATGCGGTCGTGGTTCAGCGACAGCACGACCTTGATGACCCCCGCGATGCCGGCGGCGGATTCCGTGTGGCCGATGTTGGTTTTCACCGAGCCGATGCGCAGCCGCCGGCCCTCGCCGCGGTCGGCGCCGAACACCGTCGCCAGCGCCTCGACCTCGACGGGATCGCCCAGCGGCGTGCCGGTGCCGTGCGCTTCCACGTAATCGATGGATGCGGCGGGAAGCCCGCCCAGCGCCTGGCGGATGACGGCTTCCTGCGCGCGGCCGTTCGGCGCGGTAAAGCCGCTCGACGCACCGTCGTGGTTGACGGCCGAACCGCGGAGCACGGCCAGCACGCGATCGCCCGCGGCGAGCGCATCGGACAGGCGCTTGAGCACCAGCGCGCCGCAGCCTTCACTGCGCACGAAGCCGTCCGCCGCCGCGTCGAAGGTCTTGCAGCGGCCGTCCGGCGCCAGCGCCCGCGTGCGCGAGACGGCGATCGAGTTGTCCGGCGACAGGATCAGGTTGACGCCGCCCGCGATCGCGAGATCACACTCGCCGCTGCGCAGATTCTGGCTGGCGGTATGGATCGCGGTGAGCGACGACGAGCAGGCGGTGTCGATCGCCATGCTCGGCCCCTGCACACCGAGCCCGTAGGAGATGCGGCCGGCCGCCGTGTTGAGCGGATTGCCGGTGAAGAAATAGCCGTCGATGCCGCTGCCGCCGCCGTTGCGAAGCTGCAGATTCGCGTAATCGTTGGTGGTGATGCCGACGAAGACGCCGGTCCGGCTGCCCTTGAGACTGTCGACGGGAATGCCGGCGTGCTCCAGCGCTTCGTGACTGACTTCGAGCAACAGGCGCTGCTGCGGGTCCATCGCGGCCGCTTCGCGCGGCGTGATCCGGAAAAATGCCGGATCGAACTGATCGACGTCTTCGAGAAAACCGCCGAAGCGGCAGTACATCCGGCCCGGCGCTTCCGGATCGGGATCGTAGTACGCGTCGACATCCCAGCGCTCGCGCGGCACTTCGGAAATCGCATCCACGCCGTCGTTCAGCAGCCGCCAGTAGGCGTCGAGATCGTGCGCGGCGCCCGGAAACCGGCAGCTCATGCCGACGATCGCGATCGGTTCCGGCGTGCCCGCCTCGCGCGGCGCAACGGCTGGCGCGGCCGGCCGCGACGGCACGGCCTGCGCCGGCGCCGCGCTCGCGTCCGGCGCCGTGGGGGACGACTGGTCCGCCAGGAAATCCGCGAGGGCATTGACCGTCGGATGATCGAACAACAGCGCGACCGACAACGGGATGCCAAGCACTTTCTCGAGCTGCGTGCGCACATCCAGCGCCATCAGCGAATCCATGCCCATCTCGAAGAAGCCGAGGTCGCGGTCCAGCGTCGTCGCGCCGAAGCCGAGCACCTGGGCCACCGCGCGATCGATGCTGTCCGCCAGCAGGCGCTTTCGCGCGCGGGGTGAGGCGTCGCTCAACGCCGGCATCGCCAGCGCGCCTGACGCGGCTGCGGCCACCCGCACGCGATCGAGGAACGGCTTGGGTCCGCGCGCCTCGTAGGAGCCCTGGAACAGCGCGAGGTCGATATCGACGACCGCGATCTGGGGCACGGCGGGGAGACGATCCAGCACGTCGAGCGCGCGATCCGCCGTCAGCGAGCGGATCCCGACACGCCGCAGCAGCGCTTCGGCCTCGGGGAACGTCATGCCGCCTTGCGCCCACGGCCCCCAGTTCACGCTCAGGGCCGGCAGGCCCAGGCCGCGGCGATGATGCGCGAGCGCGTCGAGGAATCGGTTCGCGGCGCTGTAGTGCGCCTGGTCGCGCGAACCCCACGCGGACGCGATCGACGAAAACAGGATGAAGAAATCGAGCGGGAACGGTTCGCTGTGCTGATGAATCAGCCAGGCGCCCGCGACCTTCGGCTGCAGGACGGCTTCCAGTTCCTCGCGCTCGAACTGCATCAGCGGCTTGTAGCCGACGATGCCGGCCGCGTGCACGATGCCCCGCAGCGGCACGCCGTCGCGCCGGAGCGCGGCGAAGAAATCGGCGACCGCCACCGGGTCGGCGATATCGAGGCGCTCGCAACGCACGGATAGGTTCCGCTCGCGCAGCTCGGCGATCGCCTGCCGGCTCTCGTCGCCCCTGGGCCCTTGTCGGCCGACGAGGATCAGCGTGCGTGCGCCGTGTGCCGCCAGCCACCGGGCGGTGTGCAGCCCGAGCGCGCCGAACCCGCCGGTGATCAGGTAGGCCGCTTCCGGGTCGACCCGCAGCGCGGCCGCTTCGGCGGGCGCGAGCGGGCTCAGGCGCGCGACATGGCGCACGCCGTGCCGCAACGCCACCAGCTCCTCACGGCTTTCACCGAGGATTTCCCGAAGCAGCGCCTGCGTCTCGTCCTCCGGCGCGGCCGGATCGAGATCGATCGAGGTGCCGAACCATTCCGGATGCTCGATCATCGCGCCCCGCGCCAGGCCCGACAACGCAGCCTGTGCGAGCCCCGATACGCGGGGCGATTCGCCGGCTTCCACCGCGTCGCGCGTGACCACCCAGATCCTGGGTCGGGTCGACGACGCCCAATCGCGCTCGCTGCCGACCAACGCGTGCACGAGATGCAGCAGGGCGGTGGCCATGCGCGACGCGCCGACGGCTTCGTCCAGCGCCCATAGAAACACGATGCGCTGGCCCGGGGCGGCGGTCTCGTTCAGCAAGCGGACGAAATGATCCGGCCGCTCGGGCGCGACTTGCCAGCCCGCTTCCGCGACGCCGCCATGGTCGGGGCCGGGGCGCACCAGCGAGCAGGATGCGCCGCGCGCGCGCAGCAGCGCCGCGAACCGCTCGCCCACACCGCTTTCGTCCGCGAAAATCAACCACGGGGACGCGTCGGCGGCGAACCGGGCCTCCGGCAACGCGGCTTGCGGCTCCCATGCGACGTGATAGAGCGGGTGGGCGTTCGGGGCAGCGGTTCCGGCGGGAGCGAACGCAGTCTGAAGCAGGTCCGGCAACGCGTTCAGCACGTCCTCAGAGTACTTGCCCGACGTCTTGAGGTGCCGCAACGCTTCCTCGATGCTGCCGGCATCCATGCCGACGACGGGCGACGGCGTTTTCTCCAGGCCGAAGCGCTGCCGCTCGAACGGATAGTTCGGCAGGGGCGTGGCGGGCTGGGCCGGCACCGGGAACAATGCGTTCCAGTCGAACTGCGCGCCCTGCACATACAGCGCCGCGAGTGCGCGCTCCAGTGCATCGCCGGCGCATGGCGGCGGCAGCCAGCCGTCGGCAAGCCCCTCCGGCGCGGGCGGCGCCTCGGCCTGCGCGTTGGCCTGCACTTGGGCCTGATTCGACAACTCGGCAAGCTGCAACCAGTACTGGGGATGCGTTACCTCGTCGGTCACCTCGGCGCCGAGACAGCCGGAAATCAGGCGGACCGAGGGCCGTGCGAGGGGCATGTCCTGAAGCGCGGCGCGCAACGCGTCGGCATCCGACCGGGCTGCGACGAGACGCAGCGCGTCGGCAACGCTGATGACCCCCGCCACGCAGGCCGCGACATATTCTCCGACGCCGTGGCCCGACACGACGGACGGGCGGATGCCCCATGCGTTCCACAGTTCCGCCCACGCGAACTGGATCGCGAAGCAGCCCTCGTCGGTATCGAGTGCCGCCAGCGGCACCGCGCAACGCGCGAAGGCGTCGCGGAAAAGCGGTTCGGACGCATGGAGTTCGCGTGCGACGCCGGTGTCCGGCGCACCGAACATGAAGCCGATGCGCAAGGCCTTGCCCGTGCGTGCCGCTGCCGCCGACGGTTCCCTCACGCCCGACACATAGGCCGCGCGAAACGGATAATGGGTCCGCCCCGTGGCGGCGGCCCGGCAGATGGCGGCCAGTTCCCGCGGCGTCGCGCCGGCGATCGCGCGCTCGTAGCGTTGTGCGAGCGCCGTGAGCGCAGCTTCGGACCGGGCCGACAGCAGCAGCAGCGTGCGCTGCGCGGCGTGGGCCGGCGCGACGGGCGGTTCCTCGACGATCGCGTGGGCATTGGTGCCGCTGAATCCGAACGCGCTCACCCCGGCGATTCGCCTGCGTTCCCCGCGCCGCCACGCGACCGGGTCGGCCGCCACGCGAATGGGGATGTCCTGCCACGGCGTATGCGGATTGGGCTGCGTGAAATGCAGATGCGCCGGGATCCTGTCGTGCTCGAACGACAGCAACACCTTGATCAGGCCGGCGATGCCGGAGGCCGACTCCAGATGCCCGATATTGGTCTTGACCGAACCGATCACGAGCGGCTCGGCCGCCTCGCGCCCGGGGCCATAGACGCCGGCCAGCGCTTCGACCTCGATCGGGTCGCCGAGGGACGTCCCCGTACCGTGGGCCTCGACATAGGAGATGTCGCCGGGCACGAGGCCGGCCTGATTCAGCGCGCGACGGATCACCCGTTCCTGCGAATCGCGGCTCGGCACGGTGAGCCCGCCGCCCGCCCCGCCCTGATCGACCGCCGTGCCACGCACGATGCCGAGCACGCGGTCGCCGTCGGCGAGCGCATCGGACAGGCGCTTGAGCACCACCATGCCGCAACCTTCGCCGCGCACATAGCCGTCTGCCGCCGCGTCGAAGGTCTTGCACCGGCCGTCCGGCGACAGCATGCGCGCTTGCGAGAAACTGACCATCACCTCGGGCGAGAGCATCAGGTTGACGCCGCCTGCAAGCGCCATGTTGCTTTCGCGCGAGCGCAGGCTTTCGCAGGCCAGGTGCAGACAGACCAGCGACGACGAGCACGCGGTATCGATCGCCATGCTCGGGCCGGTGAGGCCCAGCACGAACGACAAGCGGCCCGCGGCCATGTTCAGCGCGCTGCCCGTGCCGGCGTAGCTGCTCGACGGCGTCGCCGCATTGGACACCTGGATCGCATGGTCGAAGCAGGTAATGCCGACATACACGCCCGTGGCGGACTGCCTGAAGCGTTCGGGCGGGAGATGGGCGTTTTCGAGCGCTTCCCAGGCCACTTCGAGCAGGAGCCTTTGCTGCGGGTCGAGGTAAGTGGCTTCGCGCGGCGCGATCCCGAAGAACGCCGCGTCGAATTCATCCACGCGTTCGAGAAACGCGCCGTGGCGGGTCGCCATCTTGCCGGGCGTGGATGGATCGGGGTCGTAATAGCGACCGATGTCCCAGCGTTCGGCCGGCACTTCGGCGACGGCATCGCGCGCGTGATCGAGCAATTGCCAGAACGCGGACGGCGTATCGCTCTGGCCGGGGAATCGGCAAGCCATGCCGATGACGGCGATCGGCTCGTTGCGGTCCGAACGCAGTGCCGCGATCTCCGCGCGCCGCAGGCGCAGTTCGTCGAGCGCGGCTTTCAGTGCATGCGTGGCCTTGGCGTTCATTGGGCGCCGATCTCCTGGGCGATCAGTTCGGAAAGGTCGTCCTCGTCGAGGTCGTCGGATGCTTCATCGACGACAGGCGCGGGGAGCGACGGCGACAGTTCGTTGAGAACGTACTGGGCGAGCGTTTGCAGGTTCGGATAGGAAAAGAACAGCGTCGCGCGAAACGGCCGTCCGAACACCTTGTTGAGGCGGTCGGTCAGTTCGAGCGCGACCAGCGAATCCAGGCCGAGATCGAGCAGCGATTGCTCGGCCGCAATGGCGTCGGGGCCCGACAGACGAAGGGTCTCGGCCAGCATCTTCGCGAGCGTGTCGGTGATGAGCTCGACCCGCTCGCGCGGCGCGCACGCATGCAGTTGGCGCAGCAATGCCGTCTCTTGCTGTGAAGGCTGCGCGGCCGGTTGCGCCAGCTCGGAAAACAGCGCCGACCCGGCGGCCGGCGCGTCGACCCGGAACAGGGTCGGCCAGTCGATCCGGGCCACCCCGGACTGGGCGACGCCGGACGCCATCAGCCGTTCCAGCGCCGCGATGGCCAGTTCGGGCGACAGCGTGCCGACGCCGAGCGCGGCCAGCTGTTCGTGCGCGCGCCGTCCATAGTCGGTGGCGGCGTGGCCGATCTCCGCCCACGGCCCCCAATTCACGCTGAGCGCCGGTTTTCCCTGCGCGCGCCGATGCTGCGCGAGGGCGTCGAGGAAGCTGTTCGCCGCCGCGTAGTTGCCCTGGCCCGGCATGGTGATCAGCGCGGCCATCGACGAGAACAGCACGAAATGATCAAGCGGCAGGTCGGCCGTCAGCTCGTGCAGATACCACGCGCCATCGGCCTTGCCGCTTCCGGCGCGATGGAAGGCATCGTCGTCCTGGCGCGTGAGCAGCGCATCGTCCAGCGCGCCGGCGAGGTGAAAGACCCCCTTGAGCGGCGGCATCGAATGCGCGATTTCACCGAGCGCCTGCGCGACGTCCTCGCGACGCGACAGGTCGGCGCGAATGAACCGCGCGTCGAGCGTGCTCAGGATTTTTTCGGCCGCGGGGGAGGGCGCGCCGCGCCCGAGCAGCACGACCTTGCCGGCGCCGTTGGCGGCAAGCCAGGACGCGAGCCGCAGGCCGAGCCCGCCGAGCCCGCCGGTCACCAGATAGGTCGCGTCATGGTGGAATCGGATCGGACGGTGACTGACGAATTCGCGATTGTCGCGGGCGATACGCGCGACGTAGCGCTGTCCGCCGCGAAACGCGATCATGTCTTCACGGCCGCCGGCCTGTACCGCCTGCACGATGTGCGCCGCGGACGGCTGCGCGGGATCGAGGTCGATGAGCCCGCCCCACAGCGCCGCATGCTCCACGGCGATCGCTCGCCCCAATCCCCACAGGGGGGCCTGCGCCGGGGCAGTCGATTCGCCGTCCAGCACGTTCATCGCGCCCGACGTCACCAGCCACAGACGCGCCTGCCGCGCCGCCGGTGCGCGTGACGCAAGCGCCCTGACCAGTTGCAGCACGCTTGCGCTGGCACGCCGTCTCGCCGCGATGTCAGCCGGTGCGAGATCGAGACTCCACAGGTGAACGATGCCCTTCAGCGGCCGGTCGGGCGCGGGCAGTTCCGGCGTCGCGTCGGCGAAGCGCAGCGTGCACGTATCGCCCGCGCTTTCCAGCAGGTCGGCCAGTTGCGCGCCGACGCCGCCGCGGTCCGCGAGAATCAGCCACTCGCCGTGCGCCGAAGCGCCGGTTGCCGCGTCGACGCTCGACGGTCTCCACACGCGTTGATAGAGCAGCGCGGACAAGTCGTGCCGCTCGACGGTGGACGCGGAACGCACATGCTGCAACCGCAGCGCATCGATCTCGATCAGCAGTCGCCCGGCGAGGTCATGGACGCGGATATCGCCCTCCAGCGCGCCTTGCCCGATCGGCTTGCGCAGCGTGGCGTGACTCCATGCGTCCGTTGACGACGGCGGCTGATGAACCCGTACCGCACCGATCGAACTGGGCAGGTACAGGTCGCCCGCCTCCAGCGCGTCCGGATCGATCGCGGCGGCGAGCACCCGGCTGCACGCGTCGAGAAAGGCGGGGTGCACCTGGTATTGCGACGATGCCAGCGCGTCGGCCGGCAGGCTGATTTTCCCCAGCGCCTCGCCGGCCGTGCGCCAGATCTGCTGGATCGCATCGAACACGCCGTCGATCTGCACGCCGTGCTGCCGGACTTCGCCATTGAAGTCCGCGCCTGAAGTCGTTTCGATGCAGCGGGCCTGCACCGCGGCGGCATCGAATCTCGTCGGCGCGGCGGATTGCCTCGGGGCACACAGCTCCCGCAGCCGACGCAACTGCGGAAGATTGCCGAGGATCAGCTCGACCGGCGGACCGAAATCGAGCAGGCAGGCCACTTCGTCCACGCCGATCGACTCGAGATCGCGCACCAGTTCCACGCAGGTTTCCGGCGTGCCGATGAGGCCGCGCGATTGCGCGAAGCGTTCGTAGAGAAACTCGACGAACTCGTCCAGTTCGCGCGCGCCCATCGCGCGCACGTCCACCGACTGGCCGCGGCTCTGCGCCAGCCCGTTCAACAGCCCGATATTGCTGCGGATGTAGTTGCAGAACGGCGCACGCGCCTGCTCGCGCACCCGCGCCGCATCGTCGCCGACGAACGTGTGCAGCATCACGGACACGGTGCCGGCCGCCGGATCGAAGCCATGCGTTGCGCGCGCCGCGCGGTAGAGGGCGATCTTCTGCGCGAGCTGGTCCCGATCCTGGTCGAGCACGTGGGTCAGCAGGTTGGCGCCGACTTCACCGGCGCGCACGAAGGTCTGCGGATTGCTCGCGGCGGTCACCCAGACGGGCAGCTCCGGCTGCACCGGCGTCGGATAGATGCGCAACTGCACCGGCTTGCCGACGCCGTTGCGCGCATCCAGCGACCCGCCGCGCCACAGATGCTGGACGGCGCGCATCGTGGTCAGCATCTCATCCTGCCGGGTCGCATATTTGTCCGGGGCGAACACGAAGTCGTCCGGATTCCATCCGGACGCGAACGACACGCCCACGCGGCCATTCGACAGGTTGTCCACCATGGACCACTCTTCCGCGATCCGGATCGGGTTGTGCAACGCTGCGACCACGCTGCCCGCGACCAGCTTCACGCGTTCGGTGGCCGCGGCGAGCGCGGCGTGCAGGACAGCGGGATTCGGGTACAGCGAGCCGAATTCGGTGAAATGGCGCTCCGGCACCCATACGCTGGAAAACCCATTCGCATCGGCGAAACGGGCGCTTTCCATCACGAGCTGGTACTTGTTGCCGGACAACGCCTCTTCACTGCTGGCGAAGAACATCAGGCCGAATTTCATGCGTGGCTCCGATCCGATTCGTGAATTTCGGCACTCGCGCATATCTGCCATGACGCGGCGGCGCGGGTGTCCTCGATCCGGTGATAGACGGCAAACGAAAACGGTCCCCAGGACCGGCGGCTCAGCACGGTCTGCACGCTGTGCGATGCATGCGGATGCAGCGGCAACGGCGCATGCAGTGCGAGGTCCTTCAACGTGGTATGGCTGGCGGCGCCGATTTCCGACGTCGCCGCCAGCGCCATTTCCACATAAGCGGAATAGGGCAGCACGGGCGATCCGTTGACGCGATGACCGCCGAGAAAGGTGGTGGCCGGCGCGTCGAGACGCGACTGCCAGATCCACGTGGCCGGCGCATGTGCGTGCTGCTCCATGAGACGCCCGAGCAACGGATGCCGAGGCGCACGTGGACTGATCCAGAACGCGCGACGCTCGAACGGGTAGGTCGGCAGCGCGAGCCGGCGGCGCGGGACGTCCTGCTCCACGGCATCCCAGTCGACGGACGCGCCGCGTACGTAAAGCTCGGCGAGCGTGCGCAGGATCGTGTCCCACGCGGCCGTGTGCGCGCCGATTTCGATCACGATGCCGTGGCTTCCCGCCGCAGCGCCGTCCGGCGCGTGCGGCACATCAGCAAACGCGGCCGCGGCGCGATGCCCGTCGCCCGTGCTGCTGACGGCGCCCGGCGTGATACCGAAGGACATCCACAGTTGCGCGAGCGCGCGCTGGAATGCCGTGAATCCGGCTTCGGCGGAATCGACCGCGGGCGCGTCGGACACCGCCGATTGCCGCTGCATCAGCGCGCCGAAAGCGGGGCAGGCCGAACGCAATTGCCGCACCGCCTCGTCGCTGCCGCCGTCGTCGGCGCAAAAGTGGAACGTCACCGCAGGCGGCGTTTCGGCGGGCTCGCCGGCCGAAACGGCATCCAGTTGCGAACGCAACGTATCGAGACTCGACGCGACGATGGCCGCGCGCCGCGTGAAGTGGGTGCGCCCGGTATTTGCCGTGAACGCGACATCGCGCACACGGATCCCGGGATGGGCGTCGAGATACGCCGCATAGGACGCCGCCAGTGCTTGCAACGCTTCTGGGGTGCGCGCGGAGAGCGTCACGACGCGCGCCGCAGGCGCCGCCGGGTCGGCTTCGATCTCGCCGGGCCGTGGCGCTTCGGACAGGATCATGTGTGCGTTGGTGCCGCCGAAGCCGAACGAACTCACGCCGGCCATGCGCGGCCCGTGTTCCGAATGCCAGGGCGTGACGTGCTGCGGAATACGGAAGGGCGTGCCGTCGAGCGCGATTTCAGGATTGATCGACCGGAAATGGAGGTTCGGCGGAATGGCGCGATGGTGTAGCGCAAGGGCGGTCTTGATCAGGCTGGCGATGCCCGCCGCCGATTCCAGATGGCCGATGTTGGTCTTGACCGAACCGATCCAGCAGTGATCATCCGGCCCACGGGATTCGCTCAGGACGGCCGCCAGCGCGTTCAATTCGATCGGATCTCCGAGCGGCGTTCCCGTACCGTGCGCTTCGACGAAGCCGATGTCCTGCGCGCGTACGCCGGCATCGTGCAGCGCACCGCGAATCACGGCCTGCTGAGCCGGGCCGTTCGGCGCGGTCAGGCCATTGCTGCGTCCATCCTGGTTCACCGCCGAGCCGCGGATCACGGCGTACACGGTGTCGCCGTGCTCGAGCGCATCGTCGAGACGCTTGAGCAGCACCATGCCCGCACCTTCGCCGCGCACATAGCCGTTGGCTGCCGCGTCGAACGCCTTGCATCGACCATCCGGCGAAAGCATGCCCGCCTGCGTGAAGGAGTCGCTCAATTGCGGTGCCAGAATCAGGTTGACCCCGCCGGCCAGCGCCGCATCGGCCTCGCCGCGCTGCAGCGCGCGGCACGCGTGGTGAACCGCGACGAGCGAGGACGAACACGCGGTATCGACCGCCCAGCTCGGGCCGCGCAAATCGAGCATGTAGGAAATGCGGTTGGCGGCGACGCTGAGCGCATTGCCGGTCGCGACATAAGGGCCGACATCCGCGAATTCTTCCTGCGCCAGACGGATGTAGTCCGAATTGCTGATGCCCACGATGACCGCGGTGCGTCCGCCGGCGAGACGCCGCGGCGCGATCCCCGCATGCTCGAGCGTCTCCCACGCAACCTCGAGAAGCAGGCGCTGTTGCGGATCCATCGCTTCGGCTTCGCGGGCGCTGATGCCGAAGAACGCCGCATCGAACAGATCGACCTGATCCAGCAGTCCGGTGGGCGGAAGGTCGCCGGCACGCTTCTTCGACGCGCCGACCGCGTCCCGGCCCTCCAGCAGAAGCTGCCAGAATGCGTCGGGATGATCGGCGCCGGGGAAACGGCATCCCATGCCGACGATCGCGATATCCGCGCGTGCTGCGGCGGAACCGGGCGCGTGGTCCGGCACGGCATTCCCGATACCGCTCAAATGGCGCGCCAGCAGGGAAATACTCGGAAAATCGTAGACGACGGTAGGCGAGACCGGCAGCCCGAGCCAATCCTGCAACTCGCCCGACAGCATGATGGCGTCCTTCGAATCGAGCCCGTAGATGCTGAACGGCGCGTCGGGGTCGATCTTGCCGGCATCGATTCCCGACAGACGCGAGACACGCTCGACGCACCATTGCACCAGCGCTTGCGTGTCGCGTAGCGCGGCCGTGGAGGGCGCGTACGCCGCGGAGAACGAACGCCGCCACTCGCCCGCGATCGCGAGCCCCTGTTCGTCGAGGAACGCTTGCCTGATTCGGCTCCGCTGGATTTTTCCGCTGGACGTGCGCAGGATCGTCGCGGGCTTCAACAGGATCGCCGCATACAGATCGACGTCATGCGCTTCGGCGAGCGTGCGCCGGATCTCCGCGGCGACGGCTTCCGCGTCCAGCGTGTTGAGCGCTTCCCGGCGCACTTCGCATGCGATAACGACGCGCTCCACGTCATCGACGTTGATCGAGAAAGCCGCCGATGCGTTGGGCGCCAGCGCGGGGTGGCTGCCCTCGGCGGATTGCTCTAGATCCTGCGGGTAGTGATTGCGCCCGGCGACGATGATGAGGTCCTTGAGACGGCCGGTGACGAAGAGGTGCTCGCCATCGACGAAGCCGAGATCGCCCGTGCGCAGGTAATGCGCATCATCGCCATCCAGCTTCGCGCGAAAGGTGTGCTCCGTTTCGTCGACGCGGTTCCAGTAACCGACGCCGACGCTCGGGCCCGTCACCCAGATTTCGCCGATCCGGTCGGGCGGGCAGCGCTCGCCGGTATCCGGATTCACGATCTGCAGGCGGTGCTCCGCCCAGGCCCGGCCGCACGACACCAGCGCGTGGCGCTTGCCGCCGTCGCTTCTCGTCGCCACGCCTTGTGCGAGGCCGTCGGCGTCGTAGTCCGCCACGAGCGGCAGCGAGCGTGCCGGCTGACCGGAGATGAACAAGGTCGCCTCGGCCATGCCGTAGACCGGGCGCATGGTATGCGCGTGGAAGCCGCATGCGGCGAAGGCGCGCGAGAAACGCGCCACCGACTCCGCGCGCACCGGTTCCGCGCCGTTGAATGCAACGCGCCAACTGCTCAGATCCAGCTGCGCGCGGGCTTCGTCGGATATTTTGCGCGCGCACAGGTCGTACGCGAAATCCGGCGCGGCGCAATGCGTGCCGCGATACTTCGTGATGGCCTGCAGCCAGCGGATCGGTTTCTGCACGAACGCCGCGGGCGCCATCAGCACTGCCGGCACACCGAGATAGATCGGCAGCAGCACCTTCCCGAAGAAACCCATGTCGTGAAACACCGGGAGCCAACTGACGAACACCGTCGACGCATCGGCATCGCTCGCCTCGGCGATGACCGCCATATTGCTCAGGATGTTCGCGTGGCTGATCATCACGCCTTTGGGCGTACCGGTGGAGCCTGACGTGTATTGCAGAAGCGCCAGCGTCTGCGGCGTGATGTCCGGTGCGCGCCATTGCTCGGCCGGTGCGTCGAAGCCCTGGTCCGTCGCAAGGATCTTCAGTTCCAGCGTGTCGGAATAGCCATCCGCGCGATGCGCGATGCCGTCGAGCGTGGCTGCATCGGTCAGCGCGACGACCGGGCTAGCGTCGGCGACGATGGCCTTCAGACGATCGGCGGGACGATGCCGGCGCGGAGGATAGGCCGGCACGCCGATCAGGCCGGCGTACAGGCATCCCGCCCATGCGCAGATGAATTCAAGGCCGGGCGGATAGACCAGCAGGACGCGGTCGCCCGGCTGCGCCATGCCCTGCAGCCTGGCGGCGATGCCGCGCGCGCGTTTGTCCAGGTCGCCGAACGTGAGTCGAGCCCGCTCCGATTCGCCGTTCTCGAGAAAAATGAATGCCGTCTTCTCCGGTTCGACCTTGCCGCGAAATATGAAAATTTCTGTAACAGTCCTGAATTTTGTATCGGGAAGCATCTCGACCTTCGTTGTCTGCTGAACGTTGAATTCCTCAGGACCCGTTGCGACGATCCCGCCAAGCTTGCTTCTTGAATTGGATGGCATGAAATTAGAGCACCGCTCCAACCCGACGTCTGCCCCGTAATCCAAGGACACGGCGTTTCGCACACTTGATCAATACGGGTTTTAATTTGCGCGCGCGGCCCTGCTAACGACCGGCCATTCCTTCGATGTCGGGGGAGTACGGGTCCAGCAGGGACACGACGACCTTGCGCTCGCCTTCGAACGGGTTGCGGCCATGCGCGAAGCGCATGTTGTCGACCAGCAGCACGTCGCCTCGTTGCCATGGAAACGTGATCGCGCATTCGCGGAACGCGTTGCGGATCTGCTCGATGTCGGCGAGATCGAACGGACTCCCGTCGCCATGGCACGCGTTGCGCGGAATTCGGTCAGTGCCGAACAGGCTGACGATCGAACTGGCGAGCGATGCTTCCAGGTTCGAGATATGGAACAGATGTGCCTGATTGAAGAACACCCTGTCGCGGGTGACCGGATGGTAGGCCACGCCCTGATTGATCTGTACGGTGCGTAACGTGTCGTCGTCGAGCCATTCGAGCGCGATGTCGTTGTCCGCGCAGAAGGCCGCAACCTGGCTGCGGTCGCCGGTCTGAAAGACGGTTTCCCACGGAATGTCGACATGCCGCCGGTAGTGCCTGACGTAGCGCACCCGCTTCGCCTCGAAGCGCTCCATGATGCGCGGCCCGATCCTGCGGCTCACCTCCCGCATGTCGGCAATTGGCGTTTCGCCGCCGGTCGTGGCCGGCGTCAGGCAACAGAATGCAACTCTCAGCGGCCAGCTTCGTTGATACGCGTTTTCGCAATGAAGTGCGATCGTCTCGCTCGGCGGATACTCGGTTGCGGTGAAGATGCCGTTGCCGATCGAGGTGCGCGGCGTGGAACGATAGACGTAGTCGGACTTATGGGCCGAAATCGCGTTGGCAAACGCTTCGAAGCCGCCCACGGATGAAACGTCGAAGCCGCGAAACAGCAGCGCACCATGTTCCAGAAGCCGGGATTCGAGTTCCACCCGGTTGTCGTTCACCGCCAGCACGAGATCGTGCCCGTTCGCGCGTGCGTTCGACGCAGGCTCCAGCAGCCACGGAGAGCTCCCCTCGGCAAGCAGCTTGCGTTCCGTCATGCCCAGCATCGTCAATGGTCCTTTTCTGAACGAGGATCGCGGCGCAACCCGGACCGGTCGGCCGGCAGGGTCGCGCCGCGGTGCGGCTAGGCACGGCAGGCCGTTTCCACGGCATGCTCGAAGCGATTGAGAATTTCGTGGATATCCGCTTCCGAAACGACCAGCGGCGGCAGGAATCGGAGCACCGCGCCGTTGCGGCCGCCGGTTTCGATCACGAGTCCGTTTCGCAGGCAGTTCAGCTTGATGGCTTTCGCCCGTGCCGCATCGGTCGGGCCGGTTTGGCCGTTCGTGCCGGGTATGACGACTTCAGCGCCGATCATCAGGCCGCGGCCGCGTATCTGGCCCAGGCAGGGGAAGCGTTCGGCCAACCCTTCGAGGCCGGCAACCAGCAGTTTGCCCATTCGCTCCGCGTGCGCCGACAGGCCGTCCCGTTCGACGATCTGCATGGTCGACAAGCCGGCCACCATCGCGATCTGGTTGCCTCTAAAGGTGCCGGCGTGTGCGCCGGGCGGCCAGGTGTCCAGGCGCTCGTCATAGACCACCACCGATAACGGATAGCCGCCGCCGAATGCCTTCGATAACACCAGTACGTCCGGCCGGATGCCGGAATGTTCGATGGCGAACAGGGCGCCGGTTCGACCGAGCCCGGTCTGCACTTCGTCGACGATCAACGGGATTTCATGCCGAAGCGTCAGGTCGCGCAATTCGATCAACCAGGCGTCGGAAGCGGGGATGCAGCCGCCTTCGCCTTGCACGACTTCGACAATGATTGCCGCCGGTTTGGTTATCCCGCTCTCGGGATCGGACAGAACGGTCCGAATATAGTTGATGCTGAGTTGATCGGTCGCCGAGCCATCGGTGCCGAACGGGCAGCGAAACGCATACGGATACGGCAGGAAATGAACGTCGCGTCCATTGCCGCCGGCCGATTTGGGCGTGAGATTTCCCGATGCGGCGAGTGCGCCGGCCGTCATGCCGTGGTAGGCGCCGTGGAACGCCATGATCGTCGAGCGGCCCGTATAGTGCTTGGTCAGCTTGACAGCCGCTTCGACGCCATCCGCACCGCTGGGACTGCAAAACTGGATCTTGCCGGATTCGGCGATCTTCCCGGGCAGGAGCGAGAAAAGCTTCTCGACGAACGCGTGCTTTGCCGGCGTTGCCAGGTCGAGTGCCTGTTGCATTTGATCGGACGACAGAAACCGCATGACGGCTTCATTGACTTCCGGGTGATTGTGTCCGAGCGCGAGCGTACCTGCATTCGACAGACAATCGATGTATTCCTGCCCGTCGGAGTCGCGTACGCGTATGCCTTTGGCATGGGTAAACAGCCGTGGGAAAGATGTCGCGTAGGTCCGTGCCTTCGATTCGACATGCTTCAGATACTCGAGTTTTTCCATGCGCGGAGAGCCGGCTTGCGAGGCGGATTGATGGACACTGGCGCACGAGAATCGCTTCATCCCGGCCAATGGCGTGATTGGAGCATGTCCTCCATGTCACGTCTGTCACGTAAAAATGGGACACAGGCAATGCAACGTCACTACGTGATGCAATCGCCTCTCGACCATCGACGCGTGGTTTTTGGACGCGCCGTCAAGCCGGCACGGTCGAGCGGAAATAGTCGATGGTCCGCCGCAGCCCGGCTTCGAGCGCGACCGTCGGCGCCCAGTCGAGGTGGGCGCGTGCGAGGCCGATATCGGGGCAGCGTTGTGTCGGATCATCCTTCGGCAGCGGACGGAATACGAGCCGCGACTTGGAGCCGGTCAGCCGCAAAATGATCTGCGCGAGTTCGCTGATCGCGATCTCGTGCGGATTGCCGAGATTGATCGGGCCGGTGAGGTCCGCGGGCGACGCCATCATCCGGATCAAACCGTCGACCATATCGTCGACATAGCAGAACGCCCGGGTCTGGCTGCCGTCGCCGTACAGCGTGATGTTCTCGCCGCGCAGCGCCTGCACGATGAAGTTGGACACCACGCGGCCGTCATTGGGATGCATGCGCGGCCCGTACGTGTTGAAGATGCGTACCACCTTGATTCGCACGTTTTGCTGGCGGTGATAGTCGAAGAACAGCGTCTCCGCGCAACGTTTTCCTTCGTCGTAGCAGGCGCGCGGCCCGAGCGGGTTGACGTTGCCACGGTAACTCTCCGGTTGCGGATGCACATCGGGGTCGCCGTACACTTCGCTCGTCGAGGTTTGCAGCACGCGTGCATGCGTGCGCTTGGCGAGCCCCAGCATGTTGATCGCGCCCATCACACTGGTCTTGGTGGTCTGCACGGGATCGAATTGATAGTGGATCGGCGAAGCCGGACAGGCGAGGTTGTAGATCTCGTCCACCTCCACGTACAACGGAAAGGTCACGTCGTGGCGCAGCGCCTCGAAGCTCGGGTTGCCGAGCAGGGCGGCCACGTTCTGCTTCGTGCCGGTGAAATAGTTGTCGACGCACAGTACGTCGTGACCGAGTTCGACCAGCCGCTCGCAAAGATGCGAACCGAGGAAACCCGCGCCACCTGTCACGAGGATTCGTTTTCGATTACGTTGCACAATTGCACTCCAAGTATCGCGCGCAAGGAAGCGACGCGCGGCCGCCACGCATGCTTGACCGGCTCGCGGCGCCGGCATGGAAGCCGATAACGCGCGAGCCTCTTCATTCGACGATCACGGCGCCGGCCGGCACGCCGATCGCGAGGATCGGCCCGTCATGCTTGCAGTGCGCTCCACGCAACGTGTTCCGTGCGCCGCAGGCGCGCCGCGATGATGCCGGCCATCGTCCGCATTTCGCTTCTCATAAAGAAATGATCGCCTTCGATCACATGAAAATCGAAGTGCCCGGTCGTCTCGGCGCCCCAGCCTGCAACGGCATCAACGGGGGCGTGTTCATCCGCGCGGCCCGCGAACGCGGTGATGTCCACCGCGAGCCGGCGCCCGGGCACGGGCCGGTAGTTTTCGATCAGCGTGAAATCCGCACGCAGCGCCGGCATCAGCAGCGCCATCAGTTCGCTGTTGTCCAGCACCGGCCTCGGTGTGCCGCCCATCTCGTGCAGTGCATCGACGAAGGCGCGGTCGTCCAGCGCCTGCATCTGTCGCATCGGTCGCTCCCTGCCCGGTGCGGCGCGCCCGCTCACGAACAGATGCCGCAGATTCGGTTGCGCCCGGGCGGGAAGCCGCAGCGCCAGTTCGACGGCAATAGCCGCGCCCATGCTGTGTCCGAGCAGTGCGAAGGGACGATCGAAGCAGTTGTCCAGGTCGCACAGCAACGCGTCGATCAGCGTCGACATGTCTCGTGCGGCAGGCTCGGACAGGCGGCTGCCCCGGCCTGCAAGTTCATGACGGCACACTTCGATGCCGGGCAACAACGCTTGCAGCGCACGATAAACGGCGGCCGAGCCGCCCGCATAGGGAAAACAGATCAGGCGCATGCGAGCGGGGTCTCGAGCGGCTCGCTTGCTGCCGGCGCGCGGGAGATCGCACTGCGGGAATTCACGTGTTCGGCGTTTTTCACCATTCAAGTTCCAGTCATTGTTGCCACGGCGATGCGTCGGCAATCTTCACGTGGAGAGAAACGGGCGCGACAGCCAGGCGCGCGCAGGTTCACGCTCCGATGGCCGGTTCGTCAACGCTACAAGGGCGTTGCGTCGAGCACGACGCAACGCATGGAAGCATCGATTTGCGTCATGAAAATTCACGGTGCACGCCGCTCGGATCCGGAATACGCCCGATCCGCTCTGGCATGAGTTAAACATGCGGCCGCGTGAATGTATGTCGTAGGAAAAGGGGACGCGCGGAGTCGAAAATGTCTGCGCCTGACGTCATACGCACATCACATGCTGGGCTTGGCGATCCATCCGGATCGCTTAAGCCGGCTGTCGGTCAGACCATCGCAGTCGCCTTCGACGCAAATCCCGATCCAAAGTCGAGACCGCGTCAGCGGTACACGGAAACCTGGGCGGCCCCTCGCGTTGATGCGAGGACGGTACTGACGAACGGGCGCATCTTGCGCAGCGCGCGCCGTGCCGCCTCGGGCGGGGAAACACGTAGGGAAACACCCGCTCTTGTTTCAGCGCGGATACATCGGAGTCGGTCCCGGTGCGTTGCGCGGCCGTGCGTATCGCAGTCCGCATGTCGGGCGGCATCCGACGCGTGCATGTGCAACGGTTGTGGATGAGAGTCGGTTGTCGGCTCTGCCGTCCGTTGCACGGCCTGTTCGCCGCGCGGAGCCGCGCGCGCAAACGGCCCCGTCCGGTCCGGGAAATCAGTGCGAACCTGACGCGGCGCGTAGCAAATTTGAAACGAAAACGCGTTTTTGCGTCGCGATTCTCGTGCGCGCCGCCCGGTGTCCCTCAAAGGGGCTGGATTTCCGATGGGTGGCACGCTTCTCGCTGGCGCTCGGAGGTAAGGCCAACGCCGACGCATATCAGCGCTGTGCCTGCATGGCAGCGGTTCGCCCTCTGAAGGGTGGACGCTCACGCGTTCGCACTGCATTGCGCGGAACGCTGCGGCTCTTGCGATCGTATGAACGGCCGGTGCCCCCATACACGCAACCTCGGCAGCGGTGCCCGTGCATTGCTGCCTCGATACGAAGAGGTATGACGCGATGTTACCTAATCGACGTGAACGGGCGAAGGCGCCGGGGCTTGAATCCGGCGACAGGACGGCTTCTGATCGACCAGTGGCCGCCGTGCCAGCGGGCACGTCGTGGCTGGCGGTCCTGACCATCGCGGCGGTCGTGCTGAACGGATGCACGCTGGCGCCGGGCATGAGCTTCAGCGACAGTTCGGCAGGGGGCGCCGCGACCACCGCACGGTTTGGCGACGCGTCGCGCGCGGTCCACGATGCCAGAGGCACCGGCGGGAAGGGCTCGGCTGCATCCGGACGCGACGCGGCCCCGGCGGGCTCGCTGATCGAGATCAATGACGAGCTCATCCGTACCGAACGCGCCGCCGTCGAACCAGGCATTCCCACCAAAGTGCGCAAACTGTTTGCCCGGCCCGGCCCCTATACGCTCGGTCCCGGCGATGTGTTGAGCATCGTCGTCTGGGATCATCCGGAGCTCAACATGCCGCCCCCGACGATCGGCGCCGGCGCGGACGCAGCCGGATCGAACTCGGTCGTCGCCGGCTATACGGTCGATTCCGGTGGCAACGTGCAATTTGCCTATGCCGGCCCGATCAAGCTGAGCGGCCTGACCGAGATGAAAGCGCGCGACCTGCTGGCGTCGAAGATCGCTCGCTACATCCGCAACCCGCAGGTGACGCTGCGCATACAGGCATATCGCAGCAAGCGCGTCTATCTCGACGGAGAAGTGCGCAACCCGGGCATCCAGATCCTCAACGACCTGCCGATGACGTTGCCCGAGGCGATCAACCGGGCGGGCGGCTTTACCGCCAACGGCGATCGTGCGGCGGTCGCGGTGACGCGTGGCGACGATACCGCCGTCGTCGACATCGCCGCGATGATCGAAAAGGGCATCAATCCGGACAAGATCCTGCTGCGCGATGGCGACCTCGTGCGCGTGTACTCGGTGAACGACCGAAAGGTGTTCGTGCTGGGCGAGGTCGGGCGCGCGACCTCGCTGCCGCTCAACAACGGACGGCTGTCGCTGAACGAGGCCCTCGGGTCCGCCGGCGGGGTCAGCCAATACTCGGGCGATGCCGGGCAGGTGTATGTCGTGCGCAACAAGCGTCCTGGCAAACCGGAAATTTTCCATCTCGACGCGCGATCGCCGGTTGCAATGGCGCTGGCCAACGACTTCGAACTGAAGCCGAACGATGTCGTGTTCGTCGATGCGTCGCCGCTCGTTCGCTGGAGCCGCGTCATCAACATGCTCCTGCCGAGCGCGCAGACCCTCGCCACCGGTCGAAACGCTGCGTACTGACGGCGGGCGGGACTCTGTAACCCTTCGTTTTCCGATCATTCAGCGCGCCGTCCTGGCGGCGCGCTGAATGATCGCGTCCATCCCATCGATCATGTTGTTAGAACGACGAAGCGTACGCATCATGCCATTGGTTGCTCATACACCTATATCGATGAATCTCTCAAGCCTTGGTCTCGCATCGCCGCTCGTATGCGAGTGTGCTCTAACACACCGTAACGGAGGCCACGTGCGCATAACCTTCTTCCTTGAGATGCGTCACCTGATTCGATTCATCGAGTCCGGGCCATTTGCCGATGCGCACGAAGGCGTTTCCCCGTCGACCGATGCGCATGCCGGGCTTTGACGAACACGAAAGGGTGCCGACGGGATTCGGCGTATGAAAGACACAATCGATGGAGACGTTTCCATGTCGCACGCATACGATTCTGACCAGAAGGTCGCGGTTGTCGTGGTCGGCTGCTCGCTCAACGGGCTGGGCGTTGTCCGCTCGCTCGCCCGCGAGCGGGTTCCGATCGTCGCGGTGGATTGCAAACGAATCGGGCCGGCCTTGTGGTCGCGCCATGTCCGCGGGCATTTGATCCGCAGCTTCGTGGGGCGGAAGTTTGTCGACGACATGGCGCGTCTCGGCGCGACGTTCGAGCGTCCGCCGGTGCTCCTGCTGACGGACGAGGATGCCGTTCATTCCGTTTCCGAGAACCGCGACGAGCTGGCGAAATGGTTCTGCTTCTGTCTACCCGAGGATCGCAACGTCAAGCTCCTGAGCAGCAAGTCGTCATTTCATGAATTTGCGTGGCAGCACGGTTTCCCGGTCCCGCGCTCCGTCATTCTGCAGACGCAGGCCGACCTCGGCCTGCTCGCCGAGCTGCGCTTTCCGTGCGTGCTGAAGCCGGACGACAAGCGTTACGTGCTGACGGGGAAGAAAGAGCGGGCGGTGCGCGTGCGGACGTTGAGCGAGGCGCGTGAACACGCGGTCGTCATGCTCAGTTCACCGGGCGGCATCGTTGCGCAGGAATGGATCGAGGGGCCGGGCAGCAATATCCATTTCACACTCTTCTATCGCGGAGCGGGCGGGGAAGTCGTCAGCGTGTTCACCGGCCGCAAGATCCTGAGCGATCCCCCCGACATCGGCAATACGGCGATTTGCGTCGCCGCGGATGAAGCGCGCGATGTCCTCGAGCCCATGACGCTGGACTTCGCGGAGCGCGCGGGCATGGTCGGCATGGGCAGCATGGAATACAAATGGGACGACAACTACAAGGAATTCGTGATGATCGAGCCGACCGTCGGAAGGACGGACTGGCAGGAGGAAATCGCGACGCTGTGCGGGGTCAATATTCCCGCGGCCGCGTATCGATATGAACTCGGCTTTCCGCCATTGCCCGCTCAAATGAATCATGCATCGGTCGCGTGGCGCGCGACCTTCCTCGACCGGCCTCCGCCCCGCCTGACGCGTGCCGGTACGAGGATGATCGACGGCTACTTCCGATGGAACGATCCGTTGCCGGCGTTGCAGTTTTACTGCGCGATTGGTCCTCTGCGCCGCGTCGTCAGAGGATGGCGGGAAAAAAAGCGTACGCGGATTGCACGACAAATACTCAGGGAGGCAAAGAATGCCATCGACTGACACGGTAATCATTGGCGCAGGTCCGTACGGCTTGTCGCTCGCGACACATCTGAAGGCCGCCGGCGTGCCGCATCAAATCCTCGGTCAGCCGATGTGCGCGTGGCGAAACTACATGCCGCCCGGCATGCTCATGCGCTCGGAGGCATTTGCTTCGAATCTCAGTGCGCCGCGACGCGGCTATACGCTGAAGGACTATTGCCGGGTGAAGGGCATCCCGTATCAGCCGGTGGGCATGAAGCTGACATTGGAAACCTTCGTCGACTACGGGCTTTGGTTTCAATCAACCCTGGCCGTCGAGACCCGGCCGGTCGAAGTCGTCGACCTGCGCCGCAGCGACGATGGCTTCAACCTGAGCCTGAGCGACGGCAGCACGCTGGACGCGCGCAGGGTGGTGATGGCGCTGGGCCTCAAGGGATTTGCCCACACACCGCCGGCGCTGCAGGGATTGCCGGATACCTACGTGTCGCATTCCGAAAAGTACGGCAGCCTGACATGGGCCGCCGGACGGGACATCGTCATCGTCGGCGGCGGGCAATCGGCGCTCGGGCTGGCTGCACTGCTGAACGAAGTGGGCGCAAGCGTTCGCGTGCTGGTGCGAGATCAGTCGGTGGACTGGAATCCGACGCCGGAAACCGAGCGCTCGTTCGTGTCGAAAATGCGGAGTCCGGACGCAGGCCTGGGCCGTGGCTGGCGAACGCATGTGCTGTGTGAATATCCGCAGATCTTTCACGCGCTGAGCCCGCGATTGCGCAAGCATCTCATCGAGCGATTGCATGGGCCGTCCGGCGCGTGGTGGCTGCATGATCGCGTCGTCGACAAAATCCCGATCGCCGTCGGCACGGAAGTACGAAGCGCGGCAATCGACGACGACAAGGTGGCGCTGCGGGTCGCGAACGGGAACGGAGAGTCGACCGTCACGGCTTCGCATGTCATTGTCGCCACCGGATTCAAGACCGACATGACGCGGCACACGTTCATTTCGAAAGAAATCATGGATTCGATTTCACTCTTCAGCGGCGGGCCGGAGCTGACGAGCCACTTCGAGACGACGGTGCGCGGGCTTTACGTGATCGGGCCGGCTTCCGCGCAATCCTTTGGTCCGGTGATGCGCTTCGTCTACGGGGCAAAACACGCCGCTCCGCACGTGGCATTGCACATCGGCAACGCGCACCGAAGCGAGACGGCGAAGATCGGATGGCGCGACGCGGCAGGCCAACTCCTCGAGCCGACGAGCGAGCGAGACGGTTCGTTATAGGAAACCGGCACCAGCGCACCGTTGCTGAACGAAACCATTCGAATCGGTTGCTCGAATGCAACGATACGGAGAGTCGACGATGATCTCGGGTAAAGCAATGTTGAGAGAGATCCTTTCGCGATGTGTGATGATGTTCGGCATCGACCATATGGTTCGCGTGTTGCTATGGCGCGATCGAGTGGCGATCCTGCTCTACCACGACCCCGATCCGGCGACGCTGGATCGGCACCTCACCTACCTGAAAACAATCTGCGATCTCGTGCCGCTCGACGCACGCGGTTTGCCGGGGAACGGGCGTCCGCGCGCGGCCATCACGTTTGACGACGGACTGGCGGGGAATGCCCGCCTGCTGCCGATCTTCATCAAGCACCAGGTGCGGCCGACGATTTTCCTGTGCAGCCGCATTGTCTGCCGGCCGCGCAGGCACTGGTGGTTGCATCCGGCCGCGGAGCGGCTTGGCGTCGAGCGCCTGAAGCGACTCGCGAACGATCAACGCCTCGCCGAGCTGCGTGTGCACGGCTTCGACCAGGATGGCGACGACGAGCCGACAGGGCTGAACCTGCAACAGCTCGAAGCGATGCGCCCATTCGTGGATTTTCAGGCGCATACGCGCTTTCACCCGATACTGACGCGCTGCGGCGACAGCGAATGCAAAGCGGAAATCATCGAATCCCGGCGTGAGGTCGAGGCGTTGACGGGCAACCGTTGCGAACACTTCGCCTATCCGAACGGCAATTACGGCAAGCGGGAAATCAATCTGCTGAAGGCAGCGGGGTACAAGAGCGCGCGAACCTGCGACGTCGGCTGGAACGATCACCGTAGCGACGCGTTTCGTCTGAAAACCATCATCATCGACGATCGCGCATCGCTCAGGTGGTTCATCTGCAATTTGACGGGCATCCCGCCGTTTTTGGGTTATCTGCGCAAGGGCGGCGGTTTGCGCGGGCATTTTCCCCAGTTCTGATCCGGCCGCGACCCTGTCGATACGCGAGCGCGCCCGCGATATGGAACGTGCAATGTGCGCTGGTGAACATACACGGCGCCCGCCGATGACAGACTACGGATATCGCAAGACGAACGACGTCGCTTGCAGATAATTCGGATTTCGAAAGAGTCGTGCGTAAGGAGTATTCGACATGATTGCCCGACAGCTTGAAATGGGGACGATCGATGCCAGCGATGAAACCGGCGGTTCGTCTCCGAAGGAGATGATTCGGTTCATCATCGACAACATCTGGACCGTCATCCTCATCACCGCGGCGGTGACGATAGCGGCGAGCCTTTACTGCGTGTTCGCCACGCGCGTTTACTCCGCCGATGCGATTCTGCAGGTCGATCGATCGAATTCCGGCGGGCTGAGCATCGCTGCGCAGCCGACCGCGCAGACCCAGCAGCAGCCAGCCACGCCGATGGCGCAGCTGAGCCAGACCGAAATACAAATCATCCGCAGCCGCTCGGTGCTGACGCCGATCATCGAGCAATACCGGTTGTTCGTGTCCGTTACGCCGCGCACGGTGCCGGTGCTCGGCCAGATTGCCGAGCGATTCGCGACGCCCGGCCATCTCGCCGCGCCCTGGCTGGGACTGAGCGACTACGGCTGGGGCGGAGAACGAGCCGATATTGCCGTTCTGGATGTGCCGGCCAGTCTCGAGAGCAAGGAACTGCAATTGATCGCGCTGCAACATGGCGGCTATCGGCTTGCCGATCCGAATGGACGGGTGCTGGTGGAAGGGACGGTGGGCAAGGAGGCGACCGGCAATGGCGTGCGGATCCGGATTACGCAACTGGTGGCGCACTCGGGGATGCGCTTCGGCGTGGTCCGTTATAACGACATCGATGCCATGCAGCGCTTCTTGCGCGATCTGCGGGTGAGCGAGCAGGGCGCGGATACCGGCCTCATCAAGGTTTCCTACGAGAGTGCCGACCCGGCGCGTGCCACCGCGGTCGCCAACGATATCGCGCAGAACTACATGGCCTCGCATATTGCATACCGTCAGGACGAGGCCACCCGGATGCTGGCCTTCGTCAACGGCGAGCTGCCGCGCCTGCGTACCGAGATGAAGGAGGCGGAAGACAAGCTCACCAAGCATCAGGCGACGACCGCTTCACTGCAGCCGGCCAGCGAGAGCCAGGTCTACCTGCAAGGGATCATGGACTTCGACCGACAGATCGCGACGCTCTCGATTCAGCGCACGCAAATGCTCGAGCGCTTCACGACGGAGAGCGCGCAAGTCCGGACTATCGATCAGCAGCTCGGCCAGCTCAACATGGCGAAGCGCAATTTCGAGGCCCGCTTTGCCAGCATGCCCGCCGCCGCGCGCCAGTCGGCCGATCTGACACGCGACGCGAAAGTGGCCGAGCAGATCTACGTGGCAATGGTCGGCAAGGCAAACGAGTTGTCGGTCACGCGTGCGGGCACGATCGGCAACGCGCACATTCTCGATGCCGCCGTGCGACCCGCGGCGCCGATCAAGCCGCAGAGCGCCTTCATCATCCCCATCGGCGGCGTGCTGGGGCTCATGTGCGGCGTGTTGTTCGTCACCGTGCCGCGCCGGTTCTCGTCGAAGATCGAGGATCCGGTTGCCGTCGAGCGGCGCTTCCGGCTATCCGGTCTGGGCGTGATCCCGTTCAGCGAAGAACAGGTGAGGCTCTCGCGTTGCCTGCAGCAGGTCGATGCAATGCAACGCGAGCCGGATGCGTGCGGCGATGCGTCGGCTCCCCGGATTCCGGACGGACGTGCAGGCGTCCCGGACGAAGCCGCGCCGCCGGTGTGCGACTTGCGCGCCACGCTGCTGGCGATGCGGTGCCCTCAGGATGTCTCGGTCGAGGCGCTGCGCTGCGTGCGCACCGCGGTCGTGAGCGAGATGGCGGACGTGCCCAGCAAGGTGCTGGTGATCACGAGCCCGACGCCATCGACCGGCAAGAGCTTCGTCGCGTCCAACCTTGCCGTGCTCCTGGCGGAAACGGGCAGTCGGGTGCTGTTGATCGACGCCGACTTGCGGCGCGGCAATCTCGCTGCGCGCTTCGGGCAGCCGCGCGCATGCGGTCTTGCCGATCTGCTGGCCGGGCACATCGAAGCACGTCAGGCGATCCGGCCGATCATCGACGACAGGTTGTGGTTCATCTCGACCGGGCCGTATACCGCCAATCCGTCGGTATTGCTGTCGACGCCGCGGATGAACGAATTGCTGAACGAGTTCCGTGCCAGTTTCGACTTCGTCATCGTCGATTCGCCGCCGGTGCTGGCTGTGAGCGATGCGTCGATGGCAGCGGGCAGCGCCGACGCGACGATTCTCGTGCTGCGTGCCAACGTGCAGACCGAGCGCGAGATCGAGGAAACGCTGAGCCGGCTCGAGCGGGCAGGCGCGCGGGTGATCGGCCCGGTGTTCAATGCCGTCGCCATTCGGCGCAGCGACAAGCGCCTTTACCAATACACGAGCGCCTATATCGCCGACGAGCCGGCCAGGTGGCAAATCAACTAACGACGTCGCCGGCGCCCCAAGGGTGCCGGTGAGAACACTATCCGACACCATTCGAGCTGCTTCCCGTGGTCTACATCACGCTCATCGCGCTGCTTTTCAGCATCACGAACTTCATCCCGGTCAGTGCGATCGGCTTCGCGCCGATTTGCCTCTGCGCGTGGCGCTTGTTCGACCGGCGCTATCCGCCGTTCGTGACCTGCTTGTCCGTGTTCGGGCTGTTGGCGCTGGGCTCGACGCTGCTTTACGACCCGCAAGCGTTGCTGTCATACGATTTCTACCGCCACGATGGCAACTTCTTCGTGTCCTATGCGCCGATTCTTGCCGGTTGCCTGTATTCGCACGAGCTGGATCTCGACAAGGCGCTGAGACGCTTCTTCGTGTTTGCCGTGCTCGCGAACCTGCCGCCCTATGCCGTCTATGTCGCGCAAAACGGCCTGTTGGCGATATTCTCGAACGCCAACGACTCGTTCGGCAGCTACTTCATTGCCCGTAACGCCGCCGGCGGTTTCCTCGCGATGCTGTTCTGTCTCGGCTTGGCCTGCTACGTGAAGCGCCACGACAAGCTCGTGCTCGGGTTGCTGGTCCTCAACGCGATGTTCGTGTTTTCCACCTACAGCCGTGGATCGATGCTGGGGATGGCGACCGCCATCGCGTACCTGTTGCTGGGCCGCAAGCGCTGGTTGGTGGCGGTGCTGATGGCCGCGGCAGTGGCGTTCTCCTTCGGCGCGGCCTGGAACCACACGCAATCGGCAGTCGACTACATGGCCCACGAGCACACGGTGCGGGATGTGGACGCGAAAACGGCTAATGTGGACGTGCGCTTCGGATGGCTCTGGCCGCGGGCATTGGCGTATTTCGAAGCAAGCCCGATCATCGGGATGGGTGTCGGGTCGTTCGACGACGAAGTGCATGACGTCGTGAACTATTTCGGTGTGGTCGGCCAGCCGCGGGACGTCACCGTGCTTCATACCGATGCGCATGCACACAATTCCTACCTGCATATCGCCGCGGAGCTGGGCGTGATCGGTCTCGCTCTGATGCTCGCCTTCTATTGGCATCTCGTCAAATGGGCAGTGGAAGGCGCCGCGTCGACGCTGCCTGCGCGCCGCAGCAGTGTCGGCGCGTATACGTTCGTCGAGTTGTCATCGGTGTGCCTGCTCGCGATGGGCACGACGGAGCACCGCCTGACCACGCCGTCGAATGTGCTGATTCTTGCGCTGGTGGTGTCGTTGCTGCTGTCGTGGCGCGTGCGGCGCGCGGGTGCGGTGGCAAACGTGGCGCGTCCCGCGACGCGCGGCGTGGCGCTTAAGGCAGCGGCGTCACGACGAGATAGCCAAGGCACGGGCACGGTTTGTCGTCCGCGCCGGGCCGTGGCTCCGGTACGTAGAAGCTGATCGAAAGGTGACCGCCGGCCCACGACGACACGAGACGCGGTTCCGGAATCGGCGTGCCGAGGATGGCGTCGACGTAATCGATGCGAAACCGGCCCGATGCCGGTGCCGGCAGGCCGTCGACCGAAAGCCATCTGCGCCCTGGTGTGCCGCCGACCTGGAACACGATGCTTTCGCCGGAGATCAGCGCGTTGCCCGACAGTTCGGGGCTGAATTCGATCCGGTGATGAAACGCTGCGAGCGGGCCCGACAAGACGGACCTGAGCGTAATCAGCGAGCGCCCGGACGCGTTATAGACGCGCGTCGACCCGCGATGCGTGAGCCGGTACGGCTCGCTGCCATCCCAGTGATAGATCATCGACACGTACTTGTCGGGGTCGTCCCAATTCCGATCGAGCGCCCACGCGGCAAGATCGAAAAAGTACGTGGGCAGGTAATTCGGATTGTCGATGTAGGTATCGCCCATCTCGGTCTGCCACAAGCCGCGCACCTTGCCGGTGGCGACGTAGCGCTGGTAAAGCCGGTCGAGGCTGTCGAGGCCGAGATAATGGACATCGAGA
Source organism: Burkholderia sp. SIMBA_051 (assembly GCF_046534915.1). Classification (NCBI taxonomy): domain Bacteria; kingdom Pseudomonadati; phylum Pseudomonadota; class Betaproteobacteria; order Burkholderiales; family Burkholderiaceae; genus Burkholderia; species Burkholderia sp. SIMBA_051. The sequence goes on from NZ_JAWRXS010000012.1 coordinate 135,472, forward strand.
TAGTCGACCCAATCGAGCATTCGCGCGTGAGCGGTCGGGCTGGTGTATTCGAGCCAGCGCATGTAGTTGTCGAGGCCGCCCTGGTCGGGCCAGCCGCCGTAGACGACGTACGCGTGATACTTGCGGATGATTCTGGCCGCCGGTATGTGAATTCGCTCGACATAGTCGCGCATCGCGTCAGGGTACGGGCGGGCCAGCGCCGGATTGCGGTTGTTGCCCGGTCCATGCCAGAACGACGCTTGCGGCGAGCCGCCCGAAAGCGGGCCGGCCGCCTCGTTCCAGATCTGGAAGTACTTGACGTTGTACGGCGGTGCCGAATACTTCTTCACGACGGCCTCGACATACCGTTCCCACACCGCGACGTCCTTCGGCGCGGAAAACCCGTCTCCGGGCACGGACGCATTCCATGCCGGGGTATAGCCGACGAACAGCAGGGACTTGATGCCGTTGCGGTTGTTGCGCAACAGGATCGGCGGCAATTCCGCGCCGTAGCTCGGGCCGGTCCGGTCAATATCGATCCGGCCGTCGTGCGGGCCGGGCTGACCCGGGCCGACGGAATCGCGTCCCCAGCGAAGGCCCATGCGTTGCCAGTACGGAATGTCTTCGTCCGAGCCCGGCCATCCGTTGGTGCCGATCAGCTCCGTGATCCGGTGTCGCGCCGGCGACGTGCGTGGCGCAGGATTCGTGTCGGTGCCGCTCCATGCCGGCAGCGCGTTTCCCAGTACCGCCAGCGCAAACGCAACGCACGCGCCGCGCGCCGCGCGCGTCATTTCAATGGGACGGCACATGGGCGTGCGCTCCGTTCGCGACTGGATCGCGCGCTTCGGGGAGCAGTTCGGTGTTCGGCTCGCCGAGCGACAAGTGACGCATCACCTCGCACGCGTAACGCGACTTCGTGTACAAGCCCACGTCGTACGACAGCTGCGCGTTCGCGAGATGATCGGCGAGCGCATCGAGTGCTGCCGCGAGGCTGGCCGGGTTCGCCGAGTATTTGATCTTGTTGCCGATTTCGTCACCGAAGGTCGACATGCTGCCGAGATCATGAACGAGGATCGGCATGCCGAGCGCGGCCGCTTCGACGATCACCAGCGGCGCGTTCTCGCCGCAAATCGACGGGAGCACCAGCGCGTCGAGCCCGCGCGCACGCGGAAACAGCTCGGCGTGCGGCAGACTGCCCGCGAACGACACACGTCCTGCGTCGATCAGCGAAGCGTACCGGCTTTCCAGCCGGCGTCTGTCGGGACCGTCGCCGAACAGCGTGATGCACCGCACGCCGTGAAATTGCGTGGCCGCCAGTAGCTCGAGGAACTGGCCGATGCCCTTTTCCGCCGAAATTCGCCCGATGAACGCGAGTTGCAGGCCTGAATCGCGTCGGCCGGCGCGCCGTGGATGACATTCCGGAATCGCGACGGGGTTGGGAAAGAACACGCTGTTCGTGATGCCGCGCCGGCGCAACGCTTCGCGCATGAACACGCTCGGGCACAGGAACAGATCGAAGGCGCTGCGCGGATCGGTCAGCCGGTCCATGGCCAGCCAGTGCATTTTCCTGAGCGTGTCGTAGACGAAGCCGCGCGGGCTGGAGCGTGTCATCAGCGGACGCAGCGTGCCGATATCATCGAGCGGGACCGGCACCACGCGCCCGCGTGGGTAATAGAGCATCAGCGGGTTATGAAACACGAGGTGGTAGTCGTGGCAGGTCAGGTAGGTCCTGTAGCCGAACCGCTGCCTGTTTCGCCTGATCACGCCGAGAATCGACGAAGACATGTAGCCGTGATAGTTGTGGACCCAGATGCGATCCGGCATGAACCGCTGAATCGTCCTGTCCAGCGCCAGCGCGGCACGAATGTTCCATACGGGATGGGCAGCCAGGCTCACCTCCGCGACATCGCCCTTGTCGAATTTCTCGACCACGACTTCGGGCATCTCCCGCAACGTCTCCACCGACAATCGATAGACCTGCTCGGCCCCGCCGAAGGCATCGTAGTCGTTCACGATCAGCACGCGCTTGCTTTGCATAAGAGGCCTCGGAGCGTGCCGTTCCGCCACAGGATCAGGACGCGATGATTGCGGCGCGCATCGCGATGGATGAATGGAATGGCTTCGATCCGGAACGGATCGATTTCGAGTGGTGCCGCCATTGATTCACGAATACGCGCCGGATTTTCCCGATCCACTTCTCAGCATGCGGTATGCCAGCAGTGAAAGAAACGAGGCGTGCCAAGGGTAAGCGCGACGAGGCGGCATTTTTGAATGCCCAATTCGATGAAAAACGTTGCAGGCGTGAATCGTCGGCGCGTGGAACCAGCGCGTGGCGGGCATCCGTGGTTTCAAGAGAGAAACGTTGCGCGGGATAACGGCGCGATCGCTCGTTCGTTGATCGTATGAATTTCGCCCGCCCGATTCGATATGAACATTTCCATTAATTAAAAGGAGCCGTCCACAGACGTTTTGCGGAATTACGGTATTTCTTTGTGGGTTTCATAACAGAGCACGCGTGCTTCCTTCAGTACGATCGATCATGAATCGGGGTGGCGGGCGACAGACGCCGAGTAGCGAAGGGACGGGGGCCAGCGGCCATTTCCAGTCCTCGGTCGGTGCTGTCGTCATAAGCGGAAGGACCGGCTGCGTCGGCGGTTTCGTGGCACGACCGTCGCGGTGGCTGCAATGCTGGGGGAAGCTGAAATGCCTGGATATTTCCACAGAGCGATCGACGTCACGTTGATCGTGTTGGGCGCGGTCGGAACATCCCGTGTCGGTATGGCCGACATCGGCAGTCCACCCCGACTGGATCCCTCGTTGGTCGCATTCGTCGCCGCGCTTGCGTTGTCGGTATTCCCCGCGTGCGGCGCCTACTCGGCGCGATGCACGAAGTCGCTCGCAAGTGCGATCAGCCGCACGACGCTCGCGTGGTTCGTCGTGCAGCTGTGCGGCCTCGTCTTGCTGTTCATGATTCATCGCAGCGCGCCGCCGTTGTTGCCGTGGTTCATCTACTGGACCCTGGTGAGCGGGATTTCGCTTCTCGTTTCACATACGGCCGCCCTCGTTGCATTGTCTGTCGCGCGGCCGGCCTGGCTCGGCCATTGGCAGACGGCACATGGCTACGGCATCGGCGGCGCCGCCCCGGCATCGGCCGGCGAAGCACGCCCGTCCGTGCCGGCGCGGTACATCGTGAAGCGCTGTTTCGACGTGGTCGGCGGTGCGTTGCTGATCGTCGTGCTGTCGCCGCTGCTGATCACGCTGATGGTCGTCGTATGGTGCGACGGCGGGCCGGCATTCTACGGACACGTTCGCGTCGGGCAGCATGGCCGCAAATTTCGCTGCATGAAGTTCCGCTCGATGGTCGTGAACGCGGACCAGATGCTCAAGCAACTGCTGGACACGGATCCTCAGGCGCGCGCCGAGTGGGAGAGTGGCTTCAAGCTCAAGAACGATGTCCGCGTGACGCGTATCGGCCGCTTTCTGCGCCGCACGAGCCTGGACGAGCTGCCGCAGCTCTGGAACGTGATGCGCGGAGAGATGAGTCTGGTGGGGCCGCGGCCGATCGTCGATGAAGAGCTCGCGCGTTACGGCGCCGACGTCAAGTACTACCTGCAGGTCAGGCCCGGCATGACGGGGCTTTGGCAGGTCAGCGGCCGCAGCAATACCGACTATGCGACGCGCGTGTCGCTGGATGTGGACTATGTGAAGAACTGGTCGGTCCTTCGGGACGTGGTGATCCTGTTCAAGACGATCAAGGTGGTCGTCAAGGGCCACGGCGCGTACTGATCACCCGGGCGCGATCCCGTCGCCGGGATCAATTACCTCACGCACATACTGAAGAGATGTCGACATGGCTCATGTGATGCAAAGCGATACGGCCGTCAGCGATTCAACGCGCTTCGGCAGGGTGGCGATCGTGCACGACTGGCTGACGACGTATGCCGGATCCGAGCGCGTGCTGGAGCAGATCATCCGGATCTGGCCTGACGCGGACTTGTTCAGCATCGTCGACTTCTTTCCCGACGAGCATCGCGCCGCGCTGGGCGGCAAGCGTGCGAAGACCTCGTTCATCCAGCATCTGCCTCGGGCGAGAACGGCTTTTCGCACGTACTTGCCGCTCATGCCGCTGGCCGTCGAACAGTTCGATCTCTCCGCGTACGACCTCGTGATTTCGTCGAGCCATGCGGTTGCGAAGGGGGTCATTACCGGGCCCGACCAGGTTCATGTCAGCTATGTGCATTCGCCTATCCGCTACGCGTGGGATCTTCAGCACCAGTACCTGATGCAGGCCGGCGTGACGAAGGGGCCGAAGAGCTGGCTCGCACGCAGCGTGCTGCATTACATGCGGATCTGGGATCAGCGCACCGCGCATGGTGTCGATGCGTTCGTCGCGAACTCGGAATTTATCGGCCGCCGGATTCGCAAGATCTATGGAGCCGGCTCGACGGTCGTGTATCCGCCGGTAGACGTCGATCGTTTCGACCTCGGCACAAACCGTGAGGATTTCTATCTGATCGCGTCGAGGATGGTGCCGTACAAGCGTATCCCGCTGATTGTCGAGGCGTTCGCGAGCCTCCCCAATCGACGTCTGGTCGTCGTCGGCGACGGGCCCGACTTCAAGCGGGCGAAGGCGCTGGCGGGGCCGAACGTCACGTTGCTCGGGTATCAGCCGACACCCGTGCTGGTCGACCTGATGCGGCGCACGCGCGCGTTCGTGTTCGCCGCGGAAGAAGATTTCGGCATCACGCTCGTGGAGGCGCAGGCCTGCGGCGCGCCGGTCATCGCGTACGGCCGGGGCGGGGCGCTCGAAACGGTCATCGAGTCGCAGGATCCGAACTACGGCACGGGCCTCTTTTTCATGCAGCAGAGCGTGCCGGCGATCGTCGATGCGATCACGCGCTTCGAAGCGCATGAGCCGATGCGTCCGGAGGTGTGTCGCGGCAATGCGGTTCGCTTTACCGCCGAGCGCTTCAGAGCCGAGTTTCTGCAGGTCGTCGAGAACGCCATATGCGAGGCGCGCGCGCGATGTTCGCCACACGGTGCATTCGAGGGGGCATGAATTGATCGCACAGATCGCAGCGTGGCGGAGCCGCCTGTCCCGGCTTCACCCCGACCATCTGCGGATCGCGCGGGGCGCGATCTGGATTTCGACGTTTGTCTTGCTCGGCAAAGTCGCGGCCGCGCTGCGGGAAATGGCGATCGCCTACCACTACGGCATCAGCCCGGTCGTCGATGCCTACCAGCTCACGTTCAACCTGATTACATTTCTGCCGGCGGCATTCGTCGTCGGGCTTCAGATCATGCTGGTACCCACGCTGGTCGGACTACGCACGCAGCCCGTACGCGAGCAGGCACGCTTTCTGGGCGAATTGCAGATGGTGGCGCTGGTGTTCGGCAGCGTCTGCGCAACGGCGTTGCTGGTTGCGTGGCCCTGGATGCTCGGACTGTTCGAGCGCAACCTGTCCGGCCAGACGCGCGAGATGTCTCGCGCGATGATGATGACGATGAGCCCGATCGGCATCCTGATGATGACGATCTGCGTGTTCGCGGCGCGCCTGCAGGCGCGCGAGCGCCACATCAACACGTTGCTGGAAGCGCTGCCTGCCGTCGTGGTGCTGCTCTTCCTGATCGTCTGGCGGCAAGGGAATTCGCCCGCGCCGCTGATGTGGGGCACGACGATCGGTTTCCTGCTGCAAGCGGCATGGCTCGCCGCGCTGGCGCGCGCCACCGACGGTGTGCAAACCCGCTTCTTTTTTTCGCTGCGGTCGCCGCAATGGTCGCGCAACTATCGCACGGTCGGCATGTTCATGCTGTGTCAGCTCGTGTTGAGCCTTGCGGTGCCCCTCGATCAGTATTTCGTCGCGGGCCTCGGCGATGGCGCGATCGCGACGCTCTCCTATTCAGGCCGGCTGATTGCGCTGCTCGAAGGCGTCGGTGCGATGGCTATCGGCCGCGCGACATTGCCGGTGTTCTCGGATATCCAGAGCAACGGCGAGCCGGCGAGGGCACGCGAGATGGCGCTCAAGTGGTCGTTCCTGATGCTGGGCGTTGGCGTGCTGGTGACGGCGATCGTCTGGCCGCTCGCGCCGATCGTCATCAAGCTGATCTTTCAACACGGCGCGTTCACGGATGCGGACACGGCCACCGTCGCCCATCTGGTGCGCTGGAGTCTCGTGAAGTTGCCGTTTTATTTCGCACAACTGGTGCTGCTGCAGCTGTTCGCGAGCGAAGGGCGCCTGAAGGCGTTGGCCGGCATGGCCATCGTGTGCTTCATCGTCAAGGCGCTCGCGAACGTCGTGTTGATCCAGTGGCTCGGCATCGTCGGTATCGTGCTCGCATCGGCGGCATCCGCCGCGAGCGCGTTCGCCTACCATCTCTCGCTCATGGGTTGGGACCGGCACGTTCGAACGGTGACCCGGAGCGGGAAACGAAAGTCATGATCGTCATCCGTTCACTGCGCGGCCGTGGAGCGGTGGCGGCGACCTGATGAACCACGCATGTCGCGAATCGAACGTCCAGTGTGTCGTTACGCACGGTCTGCGAAATCGATGCGACTTAGAGTGAATGCATGAAAGGGCGGGCGCGATCGTCCGGAAAGCATCGCGCGTCCGAATGCGCTTCAGTCGCGGGAGACAGCGGCGCGTTCCTCGACAGCGGAGCAATACCATGTCATCACTGCAAGTAGAGACGTGCGACCTCGACGAAGGCCGGCAGCCGGAGTGCGGTCCGGTCGTCGATCAGTCGACGGCGCCGGTGCGTACGCGGATTCTGCCGGTCATCCTGGCCGGCGGTTCGGGCACACGCCTATGGCCGGTTTCGCGCGAGCATTATCCGAAGCAACTGATCGATGTCGTCGGCTCGGATTCGTTGCTGCAAGCCACCGCAACGCGAATGACCGATCTCCCGGCCGGCTGGCAGGTGTCGGGCTCGCCTGTCGTCGTGTGCGGCGCCGATCTTCAATTCCTGATCGCCGAGCAACTGCGCGCGGGCGGGATCGACGCGCGGTTCATCGTCGAGCCCGTGCGGCGGGATACCGCGCCCGCGTTGACACTGGCGGCCTCGTTTGCATGCGCGGCCGGCGACGACGCGATCCTGGTCGTCATGCCGTCCGACCAGTTGATCAAGGACACACCGGCGCTCAAGCGGGCCGTTGCCCTGGCCGCACGCCATGCGGAAGCGGGAGCGATCGCGACGCTCGGTGTGCCGCCGACCCACGCCGCGACTGCTTTCGGGTACATCTGCGTCGGTGCCGCGATTGGCGACGGCGCGCACCGGATCGAGCGGTTCGTCGAGAAGCCATCGGCGGAGCGCGCGGCCGAGTACCTCGCGGCGGGCGGCTACTGGTGGAACAGCGGCATCTTCGTGTTGCGCGCGTCGGTCTGGCTCGCGACGTTGCAACGGCTGCAGCCGGACATGCACGAGTCGTGTCTTGCCGCGTTCGTCGCCGGCGCGTCCAGCGGCAGCGTCTTCAATCCCGAGCCCGGCGCGTTCGCCCGCGTCGACGCGAACTCGATCGATTATGCGGTCATGGAGCGCATCGGCATGCCCGAATCGGAGTGCGACGGGGTCGTCATACCGCTCGACGCCGGCTGGTCGGACCTCGGTTCGTGGGATGGCGTGTGGGACGCGCTCGACAAGGACGATTGCGGCAATGTGGGGCGCGGACGCGTCATGTTCGAAGGCGCGGCTTCCACGTACGCTCATTCGAACGGCCGCCTCGTGGCGTGCGTGGGTACCACCAATGTCGTCGTGGTCGAAACGGCCGATGCGGTGCTCGTGGCCGACCGGGCGCACGTGCAGGACGTGAAGCGGCTTGTGGCGCGCATCAAGGCGGAGCGGGCGCCCGAGGCCGATTCGCATCGCAAGGTGCATCGCCCTTGGGGCTTCTATGATTCGATCGATCGCGGCGAGCGTTTTCAGGTGAAGCATATCGTCGTGTCGTCCGGTGGGCGGCTGTCGTTGCAGATGCATCACCACCGTGCGGAGCATTGGGTCGTCGTGCGTGGCACCGCGCTCGTCACGCGCGGTGACGAGCAGCTGCTGCTCACCGAAAACGAGTCGGCCTTCATCCCGGTCGGCGTGCGTCACCGGCTCGAGAATCCGGGTAAAGTCCCGCTCGAGATCATCGAGGTTCAATCGGGCACGTATCTGGGCGAAGACGACATCGTTCGTTTCGACGACAGCTATGGGCGCTGCGACTCGCACACGTGATGCCGGATGAAGCGCTTGCGACGTCCGCCGGATCGGCGTCGCTCGCTTTGTCCTGGTGCCGCGCCTGCCGGGGCGGCGGTTGGTCGCGGCACGGCAACGCCGCGCCGACGCGCGTTCGCGGCGCGGCGCGGCGCACCGCTGCCGCATTTCGCATGCGGGTTAGACAGAGGGGCTGTGCAACGGTGTGAGGCCGCAAATCGCTTCGCCCTCCGGGCGCCCGACCGTACCTGCGTCGGGCAGGGCCGCGCGGTGCCGATGCGGCAACAAGCGGTCGAACTCGCGCTTGACGAGTCCATAGCATTCGCAGGCGTTCGCTTCGAGGCCGTTGCGATCCAGCACCCGGATATGGCCGCGGCGATGGAGGATGAGGCCTTCGCGATGCAGCTTTCCGGCCGCTTCGGTGACGCCCTCGCGCCGCACGCCGAGCATTTCCGAGATCAGTTGCTGGGTGACCGCCAGTTCGTACGAGTCGACCCGGTCGACCTCGATCAGCAGCCACCGGCAAAGTTGCTTGTTCAATGAATGGTGCCGGTTGCACGCGGCCATCTGCGCGATCTGGGTGAGCAGTGCGTGCATGTAGAGCAACATCAGGCGCTGCATGCGCTCGGATCGCGCGAAATGGAGCCGGAGCGCCTGCGCGCTCATTCGGTACGCGAAGCCGGCGTACTGCACCTGGACGCGGTTCGGCATCGCTTCTCCGCCGGTCAGGACGGGCACGCCGGTCATGCCTTCGCGGCCGACTGCGGCCACCTCGACGGAGCCGCCGTTTTCCATCATGTAGAGGATGGAGATGACTGCCGTGGTCGGGAAGTAGACGTGATGGATCCGTTGCCCCGAGTCATATAGCAACTGTTCCGCGCGCAAACGAACGAGTTCGAGGTGGGGGGCGAGCGCTTGCCATTCATCGTATGGCAGTGCGCTGAGGAGGTGGTTGCCGTGAAGATCCGATTGCAGCGCCAACATGTCAAGTTCTCCATCCGAAGCCGCATGTGACGCAGCTTGTTGCATCCGCATCCGGTTTGCACGGCTAGCCCTGATCTGCCGGATGAACGGCGACCAGGGGCAGTACCGTGCGATTCAACGCTATGCGGCCCCGATGCAGATGCTGAATTTATCGAGCAAGTGGCTAGGTTTAAAGCTAGAAACATGCCAATCGAACGGAAAGCAAGCGCTGATATGGTGCAACGAGTTGTCCGTGCGAGCGCTTGCGGGAATACGTACACCGACGATTGCGTTGTGTTTCAATTTCGAACGCCATTTTCCGGCGAGCGGCGCGGCGATCTTCCCAATGATTCAACGGAGGTGGTTGATTCGATTGGGTTTCCATGGCGAAGACCCGCGCACGTCCGCTGCGCACCGCACGTCAGGCGGCTGCATCTGCAGCAAATCGGCATCCGGCCGGGATCGAATTGTTTCAGAAGTGTTCACGGTGGTTTCCCTATGGCGGACCGCAGGATTCGATGTGCGGTGGGGGAGCGCCGGGTGCCTGTGTGTGTACCGCGGTCTGTCCTGACACGGGATCGATCTCCCCGGCGCACTGGCCGAGATCGGATGTCCCGCGGCCATTTGGGTAAACGTGCATCACCTTCTGCGGAAGGAAATCGCGGTCAATCGTGCCAGGCGTTATCGTGGTTGCGTCCGCAAGTGTCGGCTGCGGACGCAAGCGTGACCGCGTCATCGCAGCGACATTTTTCTCGCGTAAATCTATCGCACTTCGTCAGTCGGCGGGGTACCGTTTTCTCAAGGAATACCGACCATGGCGGCAAAACGCCTTCGCATCAACATGATTACCCGTCGCCAGTCGACGTTCGATGGCCGGCATCTCGACACCGAGTCGGCACGCCGTTTCGACGCGCACGCGCAGGACGCGACGCCTGCTCATCTGAAAGGTACGCAGGGCGCCGTGGCTGAATGGCAGCCGCGCGTGAAAGTCAGCGAGAGATAACCCGGTCGTCTCGCGGCGCGGGCCCCGCGGGTCGGCTCACCAAAGGAGCTGCGATGCGCCCGCGGCGCCATGGGATCGCGGCTGCCGCCGTCATCGCCTGCCTGATCTGGCGAATTCGTCAAGTCACCGGCGGCGCGTGCTCATGATCCCCCAAACCCCGAGCGTCGTCGTATTCCCGCGAAATATCCTTGTTCGTGTAGTCCCCGAGCTTCGATGCGGCAACCACGCTCAGCACCGCGCACACCAGCACGTACGCCGCGATCGCATACCCCGAGTGGTAGTAGGCAAACAGCGCCGTTGCGATAAGCGGTGCCGGGCCGCCGGCAATGACCGAAGCGAGTTGATAACCCATCGACGCCCCGCTATACCGCAAGCGCCCTGTGAATGACTCGGCAATCAATGCAGCCTGCGGTCCATACATCATCGAATGCGGGACCAGCGACAACACGATGGCCGCGAATATCCATACCGGATTCCGGCTATCGACCATGGCGAAGTAGACGAATCCGAACACGCCGGCGGCAGCCGCACCGATCATGTACATCCTTCGCCGCCCGATCAGATCCGACACGTGCCCGAACAGCGGAATGGTGAAGAACTCGACCACGGATGCGACCAGCACCGCCGCCAGCAGCAGTTCGCGCGTGACGCCCAGCGCCGTGATCCCGTACGTGAACACAAACGCCGTATAGATGTAGAACGGCGCCTGTTCAGCCATCCGCGCAAACGCCGACAGCACGATATCCCTCGGCTGCTTGCGCAGCACTTCGAGCATCGGCGTCTTCTCGATCCGGCGCTCAGCCAGCAGCTTCGCGAAGATCGGCGTCTCGAGAATATTCAGCCGGATATAGAGTCCGATCGCGACCAGCACGATGCTGAGGAAAAACGGCACGCGCCAGCCCCACGCGAGGAAAGCGTTGCCGGAAAACCAGCTCATGGCCAGCACGGCAAGGTTGGCGAGGAACAATCCCGCAGGCACGCCGAACTGCGGCCACGACGCGACGAAACCGCGATGCGTATTGGTGCGCGCCCACTCCATCGACATCAGGACCGAGCCGCCCCATTCGCCGCCCACGCCGACGCCCTGGATGAAGCGCAGTACCGTGAGGATAACGGCGCCCCAGATGCCGATCGCGGCATAGGTCGGAACAAAGGCCACGGCGAACGTGGCGAGCCCCATCAGCAACAGGGTCACGATCAGTGTGGCCTTGCGTCCGATGCGATCGCCGTAATGGCCGAAGATCGCCGCGCCGACCGGCCGTGCGACAAAGCCGACGGCATAGATCAGGAACGCCTGCAGCGTGCCGACGAGTGGGTGGGATTGCGGGAAATAGAGCTTTGCGAAGACCAGGCCGGTGACCGTGCTGTAGAGGAAGAAGTCATACCATTCGATCGTGGTGCCTATCGTGCTGGCGATGACGGCGCGATGCAACTGGCGCCGGGCTTCCTCGTCGGAGAGGGGCGTGGCCGCGGATTGCATGGCAGCCATTTTGATATCTCCCGAAAAAGGGCGATAGAGAAATAAACCTTACGCCCAGCGACAGGATCCTGCAAGCAGCAAGCTGCGAATTTTTCCACGGCGTCCGGATGTGTTTATTCAGCCATCCTTATATATCACGATATGACATATGGTTGCCATTCGCCACTGGTCCGATGGAGTTGGCCTGATGTTCGAAGTGAACGCACGAGGAACCGATTTGCGAATCCACGGTATTCCATATCCGGCCGGAGCGTTTCGATCTCGTTGTGCGAAGCGGTGTGGAAGCGAAGTTCGTTGGCTGAGGCATCGCTAACTCGACGTTCGCCGAAATCAAGAGACGGTGGAATTCAAGGCCGATGGTTCGAGGAGTCTTTGCCGCAGACAATCATTCGGTCGACTGTTCTTGCACATGAATCGTCGCCGTCGAGCTGCAGCGATTTCGACGGCAAGGCGCATGGCCGGAGGCATCCGGCACGTATGGCAGTGGCATATCTCACGATCAGATATCTATCGAAAAAATAACCATTTGGTACACGCATCGGCAGGCACTAAAGTCACGCATCCCGATGCCGGTGCGACACCGGTGACTTCGATGTTATCTCGGAAGCCTGCCAAATGAATCGTTTGATGTATTCAACGGTCCGCCGTGCTGCGGCCGCACTGTTCGTCCTCGGTCTTGTGCCGGCAGTCCATGCGACCCAGCCGGTACTGCGCGTCGGGATCGACGCCGAGTCGTACCCGCCGTTCTTCTCCAAGGATGCAACCGGCAAGTGGAAAGGCTGGGAAGTCGACCTGCTCGAGGCCGCATGCGGCAAGCTCAATGTGCGCTGCGAAGTCACCGACATCGCGTGGGACGGGCTGATTCCGGCGCTGCAAAACCGCAAGATCGACGTGATCTGGTCGTCGATGACGATCACCGGCGAACGGCAGAAGGCGATCGACTTCAGTCGCGCCTATTACGAATCGCCGACGGTATTCGTCGGCGCGAAAAGCGATCGACGTCGTATCGATTGCGCGGTGCCCGCAACCTTCAAGGATCGCGTGATCGGCGTGGAAGCCGGCACGAATTTCTCGGCATTCCTCGATGCACGCTTCAAGCGTGACGCGCAAATCAAGGCGTTCGATAAATTCGACAACGCGCTCGCGGACCTGGTCTCCGGACGGGTCGACTACGTGCAGGAAGCGAAGGGCCTGTTCACGGCGTTTTTGTCGTCGCGCGACGGAAAGGATTTCGAGGTCAAAGCCGCCTGCGGGGACAACCCGGTGCTGGGTCTCGGCGTCGGCGCGGGCGTGCGGCAAGGCGATGCACTGCGCGGCCGGTTGTCGACCGTGATCGCGCAACTTCAGCAGGACGGCACGTGGGACGCGATCACCGCGCGCTATCCGAACCTGAAGGGCACGATCGAGAAGGGCCGGTGAGCGGATGGCCGCGGATGATTCGCTGCTGGCATTGCTCGCGTTCGGTGACGGCGGTTACGGCCGCATCTTTGCGAGCGCGTTCGCGCTGACGCTTGGCGTCGCCGCGTCGTCGTTTGGCGCCGGGACGCTGCTCGGCATCGCCGGCGCGCTCGGCAAGCTGTCACGGCACGCGTCGCTCGCGTGGCTCGCACGGATTTACACGACACTCGTGCGCGCGCTGCCCGAACTGTTGTGCCTGCTGCTCGCGTTCTACGCGGTCGCGCCAGCGCTCGAGGCCGTTCTGCACCGCATCGGTGTCGTGCCCGACGGTTTCGCATTCGATCCGTTCATCGTGGCCGCGTTGTCGCTCGGCTTCATCCAAGGCGCCTATCTGACCGATATATTCCGCGCGGCGCTCGTCAACGTGCCGGTCGGGCAGATCGAGGCCGCACACGCATACGGAATGAGCCCGTGGCAAACCTTGACTCGCGTCCGGCTTCCGATTGCGGCGCGGCTCGCGCTGTCCGGCGTCGGCAACGTGTGGCTGAACGCGACCAAGGACGCTTCGTTCATCAGCGTGCTGGGCTCGTTCACGGATCTGCTGAAGGCGAGCCAGCTCGCCGCCGGTGCGACGCGGCATTACGTTTTCTTTTACCTGGTCACGGCGGCGCTGTTCCTGGTGATGAGCATCACGTCGACGGGGCTTTTCGCTCTGCTCGAGCGGTACGCTAATCGTGGCACGAGGCGCGCCTCCGCATGAATTTTTCTCTGACGTTCCTGCTCGACACGGTGATGCCGAAGCTGCTCGCCGCGGTGCCGACGACCCTGGCGTTGCTGCTGTTGTCCGGTATCGCCAGCGTGGCGATCGGCATTCCGCTCGCGCTTGCGGCGGGTTCGCGTCACGCACCCTACCGCTGGCCCGCGCGCGGCTGGATCATGCTGATTCGCGGCACGCCGTTGCTGGTGCAACTCTACCTGCTGTATTACGGCTTCGGCCAGATCGTCCCGCGCGAATGGATGCGCGACAGCTGGGCGTCGCCTCTGTTGCGGGACGCGTACTGGTACGCCGTCGTCGCGTTGAGCGTGAACGAGGGTGCCTATGTCGCGACGATCCTGCGCGGCGCGATTGCCGGCGTGCCGGCCGGCGAGATCGAGGCCGGCTATGCATACGGAATGACGCGGGCGGGTGTACTGCGCCGGATCGTCGGGCCGCGTGCATGGCGACTCGCGCTGCCCGCGCTCACCGGCGAAGCGATCCTGCTGCTGAAATCGACCGTCCTCGCGTCGACCGTCACGGTGTTCGACGTGATGGGGACGGCCAATACACTGCGCTTCGAAACATTGCGAGTGTACGAACCGCTGGCCGGCGCGGCGATCGTCTATGTCGTGCTGGTCGCGCTGCTGACGATTCCCGCCGCCCATCTCGAGAAACACCTCAACCGCTACCTGACGCGCGTGCCCGACGATCGCATGCCCGCACGGCGCCGCGGCACATCGTCCGGCGCGTGGGCGGCACCCAACTGATTCCTCCTTTTGCACTGAACACGACGATGTCCGATCCTCGCCCCTTGCTGTTTTCCCTTTATGAACAAGCCAGCGTCGGCTGCGGCGGCGCGCCGAGCCTCTGGACCCATCCCGCCGATGAGCGACTGCGCGCGAATACGCTTGCGTACTGGTCGGATCTCGCGCGCAAGGCCGAGCAGGCCGATCTCGACATGCTGTTCTTCGCGGATGTGCTCGGTCTCTATGACGTATATGGCGGGTCGGCCGATGCGGCACTGCGATGGGCGGTGGAGTTGCCCGCGAACGATCCGATGATGCTGATCCCCGCGCTTGTCGCCCAGACCGAGCGGCTCGCATTCGGCGTGACCGCGAGCACGACGTATGAGCATCCATTCGCGCTCGCGCGGCGCTTCAGCACGCTCGACCACCTGAGCAACGGCCGGATCGGCTGGAACATCGTGACATCCTACCTGACAAGCGCAGCGCGCAATTTCGGGCTCGACCGGATGATCAGCCACGACGAACGCTACGCACGTGCGGAGGAGTTCCTCGACGTCGTGTACAAGCTGTGGGAAGGGAGCTGGGCGGACGACGCCGTTGTGGCCGACAAGCACGAACCGCGCTACGCGCGCGGCGATCGTGTGCGGCCGATCGAGCACGTGGGGAGCCATTATCGCGTGCACGGTCCGCATGTCTGTGCGCCGTCGCCGCAGCGCTCACCGGTGCTGATCCAGGCCGGCTGGTCGGGGCGTGGGCGTGAATTCGCGGCGAAGCATGCCGAAGTGGTGTTCGTCGCGAAGTCGAATCCACTCGAGATTCGCACCGGCCTCGATGAAATCCGGCGGCTGGCGGTCGAAAACGGCCGTGCAGCGGAGGATGTGAAAGCGCTCACCGTGCTGCGCATCGTGACTGCGCGCTCGTCGGCCGACGCGAAGGAGAAGTACCACGCGCTGCAGCAGCACTATCACCTGCAGGCGCAACTCGTCAGCTATGCGGGCGATACCGGCATCGACATCGACCGCTATGCGGATGACGAGCCGCTGACCACGCAAACCGAAGGGCTCACGTCCTACGTCGTGCGGCCGGACGGTAGCGGCAAGGCGCTGACCGCTGGCGACGTGCGGCGCAAATTCGCGAGCGTTACGCGCGGCACCGATCTGATACTCGTCGGTTCGCCTGACGAAGTTGCCGACCAACTCGCCGAGCACGCGCGGCAGTCGACGACGAGCGGCTACATGCTCAATCCACTGATCAGCCGAGGCACGCTCGATGATTTCGCCGAATTGATCGTGCCGGAACTGAAGAAGCGCGGCCTGTACCGGATGACGCCGCCGGCCGGTACCTTCCGCTCGCGACTGAGCGCCCGCGATCGCCTACCGAATAGCGCCTATGGCGCTTCATTCCGGCAATCTGGCGAGACCGGGCGCTGACGAACGCAACGTTTCGTTGGAAGGCACTTACGCCGGCATGGAGCCTAGGCTTCGACTTGTCCAAGCCTACCAACTGAGTCCTTGGCTAGCCGAGGGGTGAGGCGAGTGTCTTCAATAGAAGACGAAGAGCCCGACGCCTGTCGTGCCGGATCGTCCGGGCGGGAAGGATCGATCGTGGCCTTGGAAACCAGCATATCGGTGCAGCACCCAGTCTTGCAGACTCGACTCATCGTGGAAGCTGCCTGCGGGTCCATAGCGGCACCTGTGGAAATGCGTGTGGTTGGGATGTACGATTTTTCGCCCGCTAAAAAAGTATATGGTTGGAATGTAGGGGTCGGAAATCTATGCGGTTGGGATGTAACCTTGTCATGAAGAAGTCGCGGTTCAGCGAAGAGCAGATTATCGGGGTGCTGAAGGAAGCCGATGCTGGCATGAAGGTCGCGGACTTGTGCCGCAAGCACGGCATATCGGATGCAACGTTCTATAACCGGCGTAGCCGCTACGATGGCATGGATGTGTCGGAAGCACGGCGATTGCGGCAGTTGGAGGAGGAAAACCAGCGACTCAAGCGGTTGGTAGCGGACCAGGCGCTGGATATCCAGGTTCTGAAGGACGTGCTCGGAAAAAAGTGAGTTCGCCCGCGCAGCGCCGGGAATTCGTGCAGCAGGTAATTGAACAGCACGACTATTCGGAGCGCCGGGCGTGCGCGCTCATTGGCCTGAATCGCCGAACGTTCCGGCGGCCGGCGCCGCCTGACGTCGACCACGAAGTGCGGCAGCGGCTGCGCGAGCTGGCACAGGAGCGACCACGGTTTGGCTCGCCGCGCCTGCATGTCTTGCTGCGTCGGGAGGGCCTAGTCCAGAACCACAAGCGGACTGAGCGGTTGTACCGCGCAGAAGGTCTGTCGCTTCGCCTGAAACGGCGAAAGAAGCGCCCGAGTCATCTGCGCGTGGTGATGCCGACGCCTAACGGCGCAGACGAAAGCTGGGCGATGGACTTTGTTGCTGACGCGCTGGTGCATGGCCGACGTATTCGCATGTTGACCATCATCGACGCGTGGAATCGCGAGTGCCCGCACATCGAGGTCGACTTCTCGCTGACGGGCGTTCGGGTCGCGCGCGTGCTGGAGCAGCTACGTCAGCAGGGACGGCAGCCTAATCTGATTCAGGTCGGCAACGGGCCAGAGTTCGTCAGCAAGGCGCTCGATGCCTGCGCGCACGAACATGGCGTCAAGCTGCAGTTCATCCGTCCAGGTAAGCCGGTGGAAAACGCGCACATCGAGAGCTTCAACGGACGGCTGCGCGAAGAGTGTTTGAACCAGCATGCGTTCGTCAGTCTCGACGATGCACGCACGCGAATCGAAGCGTGGCGCACGGACTACAACTCGGTGCGCCCGCATAGGTGCCTTGGGGCAACTGGCGCCGGACCAATTCCAGCAACTGCATCAACCTAAAAACGGCGAGCCCACTAACTTACGAATGGTGTACTCGGCGGGGTAAGGTCAGCTCAACGACGGCATTCTGAGCATGATCCAGACGCCGCATGAGTGGGTCTTCGACCAGAAGTACTTGGTGTATTGCTTCAGATGTCTTGTTCTGAACGACGCCGATGTCACTGCATCACGGTGGAAGAGGGAGTGGCTCGATCCGTCAGCCGACTACTGCCGGGTGCACCACAGCCTGCTCGAGACTGTTCCGCAATCGATTTTCGCCAACGCTCCGAATTTCGACGCCGCGCTGCGGGCGATATCACGTTATCGATGCCCACCGCTTAGGCCGAGCAAAACACTACGCTAGCAGTATTAGTGAACATTGCTAGCACTCCTTTGGGCACGGCTAGCATTGATTGTGAACTCCTACAGATTCCACACCGCGTCTTCGATCGACAGGCCGACGAACCAACGGAACAGAAGGTTATACGAGATCTGCTCGACCAGTTGCCGCTCGCTGCGAATGCTGTACAGCACCTGAAGTAGCATCGCCCGCATCAGCTTCTCCGGCGCAATGCTCGGCCGACCGCCTTTGATGTCCGCTTCGTACATCGCCGAGAACTTGGCATCCATATTCGACAGCGCCTCGTTCATCCAAGTCCGGATCGGGCGCAGCGGATGCGTTTGCGGTACGAACTCCTCCAGTCTGACTGTACTGAACAGGGATTCGTTGTAGCTGTCGGTGCCTCGCATGCTGCCTTCGTGCCTTGGGATCGGGTTGGCTACATCGTGACGGATCGGCGGGGGTATTTCAACGGCCTGTTAGGGTCAATTTATGAGGTGCACCGACACATGAACGAGATCCGCCGAACACGCACCAAATTTGCTTGGCAGCGATTCTTGTCACGGAATCCACCTTCTGGCTGCACATTTAGCCAAACATGCGTGCACCACGTACGATTTGTTCGTTTTTATAAATTATCAAACACAAAATTTGAAAATATCAAATCGGACATTTAATGATTGAAGGGGCGGCTTATGTGCCGTGCTTCACTGACCTGCCTGATTTCTTCAGGTCATCCCAGCCTTGGAGAACGGCCTCGCGCGACGAAATACAGAATTTCGCCTTGGTAAAAAAACAACTTGGTCGATTTATAATTCGAAATTACCGTACGCGGCTCAATAGAATGTTTATGTAATATCTCTTTCAATTAAATAACGAATGCGGCGGCGCAAAAAAAGCTTGACAGGGTTTGATCGTGGAGATGATCATTGCAATTAAGTAAAACGAATTTCATTCACGCTGAGAGATTCCACAGGGCCAATTTATCTCCCGTTTTTGGGAGAATCCTCGTCCTGAGTACGGGAGTTCACTTATCGTCGCTCGCACTCTCCTTGATGTGTCAACTAATATATCGATGTAAGTGCGGCGGGGGATGTCAACCAACCGCCGAGTTGCCTCAGTATGAGTGTCAGGTGATTTTTGTAATTAATTTCGGTGTCGCGCAGTCCGAAAAGATCGTCTTTGACGTGAATGCAATTCTTCAAAATAAATACGAAAATTCGGTGGATTGGTAATTTTTACCACTTTAAATCCACTCGAGAGTTCGCTCTTTATCTTAGGATTTTCAAAATGCTATCGGATGCCAATAATCACTTTGGCAGTAATGCGGTGCGGCTGAGCTCTCCATTGGAAATGATCGATGCATATCCTGCGACGCGTGATATGCTGCGTTACGTCGAGCAGGCCCGGACACGCATCGGCCATCTGTTGAGCGGAAACTCAGACAAACTGTTGGTCATTACTGGCCCCTGCTCGATACATGACGTCGATGCCGCGCATCGGTATGCGCAATATCTGATCGAGGCGCGCAGGGAGTTTGGCGATGAGCTAGAAATTCTGATGCGAGTTTATTTCGAGAAACCGCGCACCGTGTCGGGATGGAAGGGATTCGTGAACGATCCGCATCTTAACGAGACCTACGACATCGAATACGGTCTGCGTAACGCGCGCAAACTCTTGGTCGACCTCACAGGAACCGGCGTTCCGATCGCGACGGAACTCCTCGATACGCTCGGACACGGATATTTCTCGGATCTGATCAGTTGGGGCGCAATAGGTGCGCGGACTGTGGAATCGCAGGTGCATCGGGAGATGGCGTCAGGTATGCCGTTCCCTGTCGGCTTCAAGAATCGCACCGACGGCAATGTCAAGGTCGCGGTGGACGCGATACGGGCAGCGGCCCGCCCGCATCACTTTCTGGCCGCGGGCGAGGACGGCCGTTACATTAAACGGAGCACAGCGGGCAATCCCGAGAGCCATCTGGTGTTGCGCGGCGGCGAGACGCCAAACTATGACGCTGTGAGCGTGGATGTCGCATGCGCGATGCTGGCCTCGCACGGACTATTGACGCGTGTCGTCATCGACGCGAGCCATGGCAACAGCGGCAAGAATCATGAAAATCAGTCGGCGGTCTGCGAATCGCTGGGTTTCAGAATTGCGTCCGGAGACCGACGGATCGCCGGCATTATGATCGAGTCCAATATCATCGCCGGTAATCAGCCGCTCGTTCCGGGCGAGCCCCTCGCGTTTGGAAAAAGCATTACCGATGGTTGCATCGGTTTGCCCGAAACCACGTGGATTCTAAGCAATCTCGCACAATCCGTCAGGTTGCGTCGGGAGATTGCCTATGACGTTAAGCCGGTTCGGGCTTGACGCGCGCCGTCACGCCTTTTTTTACCGCTTCCGTGTCTGATCAGACGAAATCAGCGTCGAAATATATCATCGACTGAGTCGTTATTTTTAAAAACCTAACCGATTAATATTATTATCGGAATGGCGGGGCTTTTTCGATTCAAATTTAAACATTATATTTTAATGAAAATTTAGGCCTGCATTTATGGAAATTCAAGAAACCTTGAACGTGACGTACGATCCGCCGGAAACCATGCGCTATGGCGAGTTGGTCGAGATCAATTTCAATTCATCACGCAGCGGAATCAAGCTGGAGCAGGGCCGGATCAAAATAGATATTCCCGGTTTGGGCCCGATCGTACGGGAAGTGTGGTCCTTGGGCCAGGAATCGAAGCTTCCCGTCGAATATGGCCGCGAGGATGCCATCGTCTGGGGGGATACCGGCACGTCTTTCGTGTGCGCTGTGCAGATGGATGATGAAGGTGTGCTGGCCAGCTCCGTCGCGCAGCTTTATCGTCGCGCGCTCGACATCATCAAGGCGAAGGGTTACTCGCATCCATATCGAATCTGGAACTACATCGGCAACATCAATGAGCCGAATTCGAACGGACTGGAGCGATATCGCGATTTCTGCAAGGGCCGCGCGGAAGGCTTCGACACCTCTAAGACTCCGTTCAATGACCTGCCCGCGGGCACCGGCATCGGCTTTGCGTCCGGAGGGGTCACCGCGATTTTCTTCTCGTCGAGGCAGGGGCACTTCTTTCATATCGAAAACCCGCTTCAGATGCCTGCCTATCACTATCCGGATCAGTATGGTCCG
This sequence comes from Burkholderia sp. SIMBA_051, assembly GCF_046534915.1. NCBI lineage: Bacteria > Pseudomonadati > Pseudomonadota > Betaproteobacteria > Burkholderiales > Burkholderiaceae > Burkholderia > Burkholderia sp. SIMBA_051. The sequence goes on from NZ_JAWRXS010000012.1 coordinate 156,362, forward strand.
CGGTCGCCGTCCTTCGCGCGCGGCACGATCCATGCGCTCGTGGGCGAGGCACGCCTCTTTATCTCCGGTACGGCGAGTATCCGGTCGCACGAAACCATCGGCTCGACGGTGGACGAACAATTGAAGATCACCTTCGAGAATCTTGAAACCCTGGTCGAGAACGGTCGGCAGAAGTTGATTAACGAGGGCCGCCGGATCCGTGGCGGACATTTCGAGTCTGTAAAGATCTACGTCCGACACGAGCGTGATCTGCGCTACGTGGCGGATCAGGTTCGTGAGCACTTCCAGCTTGGAGCGGATCTCGCTCCAGCCTTGCTGTCCGACATCTGTCGCGCGGACCTCCTGCTGGAAATCGAGGGCGTCTATCAATTCTCGCTTTATGAAAACTGATTGCTTCTTGCCGCCGGAAAACTATGTGCTGGGGATTCCCGGCGGCCCGATCCTACCGCGGCAGATCTTTCGTTCGCCGCTCATGGAGCGTCGCCTGCAAGCCGGCACAAACCGCTATAAATTGGTCTATTCGGCGGTCGCGCCGTCCGGGCAGAAACTTGCGCTGACCGTTGCCTGCGCGGGTTTGCTCGATGAGATTGGTGTCCTGTGCGTCGAGGAAGGCAAGCTGTCGCATACACGGTCTGATGGCGCCGATTCGCTCGTGTGGACGCCATTCGATGCAGCCGACGCGGTGATCATCCAAATCGCGCGGCAATACCGATTGCCGGCGCTCGTCGATCTGGAGACGCGCTCGGTCGTCAGCAATGATCCGTACGCGTTGCCGTACAAGATCATCCTCGACCTCGGCAGCGAACACGACGGTAACGATGATGTCCTGAATGCCGCCCGTATGCGCTGCGAAGATCATGTCTCGATCGAGCAGGACCTTTTCTACAACCTGCACACGGCAGTCTACCGGTCAGGATTCTTGGACGGTCAAGCCTCATACGACACCGAAGTAGCCAAGGTCTACGACTACTTGCACCGGCTGGACGCGACCCTGGCTAACGAGAGGTATCTAGCCGGCGACGCGCTGAGTATCGTCGACTTGTGGCTGTTTAGCCTGCTGATCCGTTACGACAACATCTATGCGACAGCATTTCGCTTGCACAAGTATCGGCTCAGGGACTTTTCCAGAATCTGGCGGTACGTTCGACAGCTATACCAAAGGGAGGCATTCCGTCTGACGACCAACTTTGATGTGATTTCAAGAGGCTACTTCCTGGGTATCCCGGCACTCAATCGTGGCGTGGTGCCTCGCGGGCCGGATGACCTGTTCTTGTAAAAAAGTGGAAAGATGAAATGAAACTGAAGTTAATCGTGTTGTGGGCGACTCTGTTCGTGATCGGCAGCGACGGCTTCGTCATCGCCGGCCTGTTGCAGGATATTGCCAGCCACACCGGCGTTTCGGTGTCGACGGCCGGCCAGCTGATCACGGTGTTCTCGTTGGTCTATGCAGTGTCTGGTCCGATTTTGGCGTCCACATTCGGCAATATCGACCGCAAGCATCTTCTGATCACCGCGATGCTGGTATTCACCGCTGGGAATCTGCTGATCGGCGTGACGAGCGATTACGGCGTAATAGTGGCGGGCCGCGTCATCGCTGCGCTTGGCGCCTGCCTGGTAACACCGACCGTCATGATGATCACCGCGATGATGGCTCCGGTGGAGCGCAGGGGCAAGTACATGTCCTATGTCATTGGTGGCATCACGGTCGCCACAATCGTCGGCGTGCCGCTTGGCACCTTTGCTGGACATCTGCTCGGATATCGGTCCGTGTTCTTCGCGATCGCGCTCGGTTCCGTGCTAATCATCGTCCTGCAACTGGCGATGTTTCCACGAACGCCTTCCCCGTTCAATGTGCCACTGGCGGCCCGGCTCAGCGTGCTGAAGCTGCAAGGAGCGAAAAGAACGCTGCTCATTACGTTCCTGGTGTTCCTTGGAGCGTTCACCGTGTACTCGTATGTCTCGGTCTATTTCGCTGGTCGCGCGGACGTCTCGGTGGGCGAGATCGCCGAGATCCTGCTTGCGTTCGGTATCGGCGGGAGTATCGGAAACCTGTTGGGAGGGCATCTTACCGATCGGTGGGGTGCAAAGAAAACCGTGTTTGTCAGCGTCTCTGGACTGTGCGTTTCGTTCGTGTTGATCAGCCTGTTCGCCAAGGAAATTTCGACGATTCTTGTGCTGACGTTCCTCTGGGGCGTGTTCGGATGGCTGCTTGCACCGGCGCAACAACACCGCCTCGTAGGCATCGGCAAGGAGCGTTCCCAATTGCTGATTTCGCTTAACGCGTCGGGAATGTACTTCGGGATAGGCGCGTCGGGGATCGTTGGAGCGCTCGTCATCCGGCATCTGGGGCCGGCGGCATTGACGTGGGTTGCCGCGACCGTCGCCGTGCTGTGCGCCGTACTGGTGATGACGCTTTACCAGGACGAGCATGCGGTGCTCGAATCGTCAGGCACGCAGCGTTCGTCCTGAAGAAACGTATCGCCGGATCGCAGCGCTTTTCCGTCCGGATTCGCGACATGACGCCTCTAGTCGTCGTGAGATGTCGCACATTCATCATCTTGACAGCCATAGTGAAGCCACTGGACCGACGGCAGGCGCGACGCCTGTCGTTCGGTGAGGGTTCTGGGAGGGTATGACGATGCATCAGAGTCTTGCGGTTCGAGAGCATGTCAACGCGCTGGTGCAAAGCCAGCAGGATCTTATTCGAAACTGGGACGCGGTAAATCCGGACGAGTATTATCTTCGCCGCCTGCGCACCGTGCTGTCTGCAGCGCTAGCGCTGCCGTTCTATGGCGAGCTCTACCGGAACAGTGGTGTGCCCCCCGTAGACGGGCTGTTCGACGGGCACGCGACCTATTACGACATCCTTGGAAAATTGCCATTCATGTCCAAGGCCGAGAGCCGGTCGGTGAGCAACGACGTGCTCGAGGTCAATCGCGGCAAGCTGATCAACTACTTCGAGACGTCGGGGACGACTGACGTGCCGGTCTCGGCGCCGAAGGCGCTCGACGATCTGGTGCTGAACACGGTCAATTTCGGCGAAGGCTGGTCGTCGTTTCTCGATGCAAGCGATTCGGCCGTGATTCTCATCAACACGCCGCAAGGGCCGGCGGCCTTTCAGTTCGAGAAAGCACTGAACTATCTCGGGATATTCACTTTCAGGACCTGGGTCGATACGGTTCGGAACGATTATGGCAGAGTGATCGAGACGATCGCGAGGATTCGTCCGACCGTGTTTGCAGGTGCGCCGTCGCAGCTGCTCAATCTGTATGAATTCGCCAGCATCAGGAAGCTGGCGCCGCCGAAGTTTAGGAAGGTCTTGCTGACTGGGGAAAACTCCAGTGTCGCGCTGAAAGCGCGGATCGGCCATCTGACTGGCGCGAGCGTTTTCGATGCGTCATACGGTTCCTCGGAAACGGGAACGACGGCCGTGGCGATCTCCCCTGGCACGATGAAGCTGCAGGAACACAGCTACATCTTCGAATTGCTTGACGCCCAGAATGCATCGTTGCGGCCGTCAGGAAAGCTCGCGATCACGGGCGAGTTAGTCGTGACGTCGCTCGATAACCTCTCCAAGCCGCTTGTCCGTTATCGCACCGGCGACCTGGTCACGATCGAACCGCTCGCATCCGGAGGGAAGACGCTGGTTCCCATGGGTCGACTAAGCGACAACCGGAAATTCGAATGGCTGAATGCGGATCAGGCGACGATTGAATCGCTCATCTGGGGACGCGACGGGCGCGTTCGCATCTTCAACTATGTGATCGCGCGCACGCCGGAACAGGTCCATTTCCTCGTCACCGGAGACTACGGTAGCAGCGATGCGTTGCGTGATGACGTGCCAGAGCTCAGGCGCTCGTTTCCGGAGGCGTCGATCGTGCTGGTGCCGAAGCTTCCCGAGATCGCGAGCCTCGGGTCCGCGATCGGCTGGAAGATGTCCCGCATCCACGACCTGACGAAGTCCTATGACGAGTATCCCGCGCATACCGCGGGCGCGATTCAGGAGCTGAAGCGGTTTGTCGAGGCAGTTGAAGCATCGACTGCCAAGGTCTGAATCAGCAAGACGCCAAGGCGCCCGAAGGCACCGACGGGGTGATCGTCAAGGTGACACATCGTCCTGGAAGGGAAACCCTCAACGCCGGAAATTAACTTACGCAGTTGATCGTAACGGGATATTAGTGATGAGCGCGATTACATTTGTGTGGAACGAGATGCCGGTGATCAATGGCATCACGAATGAGAATTTCGTCAGGAATGCGCTCTCTGCCATGACCGGGCGAGCGCCTGGCACTGTCGACGTTCTGGCGCAGGGCCGGCATGCCGTCTTTGGCTTCAGGAAGTCCCGGCCGCTCGCGAAAGGTCCATGGCAATCGGACGGAATTGCATCGAGAATGATCCATGGCCAGCAGATCACGCTGGCGATCAGCGGCTTCATCGATAATGCGGAGGACATATCGGGCAAGTTCGGCCAGCGCGACAAACCGGGGGCGAGCTCCGTCGCGGATCTGCTGATCGATCTGTATCTGGCTAATGGGCGGGATTTTGCATCGGAAATCGGTGGATCGTTCTCGATTGTGATCCGGGACGAACGGCGCGATGAGACGCTCCTCGTTCGGGATCGATTCGGCATTGAACCACTGTATTTCTGGGTCGGCGAGAACGGGACGAAACTGATCGCCGCGTCCGAGCCGAAGGCGATCATCGAGGATCGAGAATTCAAGCGTGTGTTCGATGAGTCCGCGATCACGGACTTGCTCAACTCGACCTCCCGGATTCCGGGCACGACGGTGTACAGAAACCTCAATGAGGTGCGTCCGTCTGAAGTCCTCACTTTCAGGCGGGGTTATTTTTACAGTGCGCGATATTGGTCTCTGCCGCTAAGCTTCGGCCGCCCGTCGGATACGGAAGAGGTCTCCAGCACCCTTTCGGATCTGCTGCATCAGGCGGTGTCACGGCGGGTGGACACGTCGCGCAATGCACAAGCCTTTTTGCTGTCCGGTGGGCTCGATTCGAGTGCGATCTGCACGCTGGCTAACCGGATCGCGCCAGATCGAGAAGGCTTGCGTACCTTCTCGTTTACTTATCCGGAAGACGAGGCGGACTTTCAGTCCGACGCGCTGCACATCACGTCGGACAGCCCCTACGTCGACATCATGGCTCGCTTCCTCGGATCCCGGCACGAGAATATCGCCATTACGAATGTCGACTTCAGGCTCGCGCTCGAAGAAACGGTTCACGCGCGGGACCTGCCGGGCGTGGGAGACCTGGACGTCACGTTGCTGCAACTGTTCAAGGGCCTGAGATCGCGTGGCTATACGGAAGCATTCTCAGGGGAAGGCTCGGACGACACCTTTGGTGGGTATCCGTGGTTTCACGGAGAAGCAGTGGAACCTACCCGCTCGTTCCCCTGGCTGAAGGGAACCGAGGCGTCGAAGTTCCTGAACGGTGGCTTGCTCGAACGGATCGACGTAAAGGACATCCTGCGCGAGCGCTGGTCGGCTGCGTCGAGCGAACAGCCGTATCTGCGATCGGTGGATCGATTCCAACAACACATGGATCAAGTCTTCTACATGGAGATCACGCGATTCCTGCCGTTCCTGCTCGATCGTGTTGACAGAATGTCGGCGGGCGCGGGTATTCGGGTCCACCTGCCGTTCCTGGATCATCGCCTGATCGAATACGTGTGGTCGCTCGATTACAGCAGGATCAAGACAGTGGGCGGGATGGAAAAGGGAATCCTGAGAAAGGCACTCGAAGACAAGCTGCCGTCCGACATCACGCAGCGCAAGAAGAGCGGGTTCGCGGTCACGCGGAACGCGCGCTATCTGTCGGCAATTCGAGATTACCTACTTGAGAAAGTGATCCACGGCGATACGGCCACACGCGAGATCGTCAATATCGAGGCCCTCAAATCGATTCTTGAAGGCCCGTCGTGGTTCGACGGCACGTTTAGCGCGCCACCGATCCTGCCTCGCATCGTGCTGTTCGACATGTGGATCAGGCGCTATGGCGCGGCGTTCGAATCGGTGAGGGATGCGGGCTGAACGGCAAGCGCTGCCCGCCGACGCGCCTGACGCCGCGTGGCACTCGCCCGTTGCGGGCCGGTCGATTAGAGGTGAGTTTAAACACCGCGTGAGGAGACTGGTTACTCCTTCGGCGAGTTGTCAACCTTGAGCACGGGAACAGCGTAAGCCCAAGGACGGAAGCGCCGATCGTTGGCGACGAAGTTTGGATACTGATCGGTCCATTGTTGTCACCGGCGAAGCGTCGTGCGAAGAGCAATCCCGACCGGCGCGAACGCCAACGACAGAAAACATTTGCCGACGCTCGTTGAGGCAATTCCGTCAATTCGCGGGGTCCGTGGCAGGTCAGTTCGGAAATCGGGCGCCGTCTACGCTGATCGCGACTACGGCTCCACAAAAGCACCGAACTGCACTGTGTGAGCAGTGGCAACATGCCCATGATCGCAAAGCGCTGGACCGAACGCGACAGTGGGCTTAGAAGGTATCGGTTGGTGGTCGAATGGACGCGCCCTAGCTCCATAGTTTCCATCGTTTTCGCGTGCGCTGCGAACGATGGACCGATATTCACGAAGCATTCTTGAAACTTGGCTGCTCGCTCGTCTGCTGGAACGTCTTCAGGCAAGCTGATCACGGTTTTTGAACTGGCCTCGTAGAGTATCCAATCATTTCCTCTGCCGTGTTATTCGGGTGCCACGAACATGTCTCTCAATTCTCAGTCGGAAGCAGCTCTGCACGCCGCTCTCGGCGAGCGCTGTATTGTGCTGATCGGCATGATGGGATCAGGAAAGACATCGACAGGCCGGCTGCTAGCGGTGCGGCTCGGGCTGGATTTTGCCGACTCCGATGCCGAAATCGAAGCGACCCACCGCATGACAGTCTCGGAAATTTTCGCTACGTACGGCGAATCCTATTTTCGCGACAGTGAGCGACGGGTTCTCGGTCAGATCCTGAGCGAGGGCCCGAAAGTTGTTGCGACTGGCGGCGGTGCCTTCATGAATGCAGAGACGCGCGCAAGAATCCTGGAGAGCGGGGTGTCGATCTGGTTAAAAGCCGATTTCGACGTACTGATCCGCCGCGTGCAGCGGCATGCCAACCGGCCGCTTCTGCAAGTTCCCGATCCCGAAGGCACCCTGCGCATGTTGATCGATGACCGTTACCCAATTTATGCTCAGGCTGACGTGACGGTGGTGTTTGACGACGGACCGCCTGAAATGGTTGCGGCGGAAGCCATGCGGATGTTGATGTCCCACTTGTGCAGTGAAGAGTCCTGGGGACGGGCGAGTTGACTTGGGGCGACATGTAAAACTGGGCCCTCACGAGCGAGGCCGCGCACGCACCCGGCGCCATCATACCGCTCGGCATCTCGCCGATTGCTTCGCCCGCGAGCGTGTCGGGATTGCCACACTTGTAGCACTGACCTGTCCCACCCGATCAGTCGAAAGCGTCGCCGAGGATGCGAAAGCTGACAAGTAAAGATCGCTCATCTGATAATGAGAAGTTATTCCTCCCGGCCTCGCTATTGAGCCGATTTACGCCGCGCCTCCTCTAGAACGGCAAATGAAAGGACGTCGCTTGCCCTAGGGCGTGCGTCAGGTGATCGCGGGGGAGATCCTCGCTGGTGCAAAGCGGGTTGAGTGTCGGCGAAGCTGGCCGGCGGGGGCTGGGGCAATGGTGCGCTAACCAACAATGGCGCGGCCGCAGATTCTTCGACGATTGGGCCGCGTCGAGTGCTGGCCGTGCTGGCGAGCGCGTGTGTCTGCGGTGGGTGTTCAGCACCGAGGACTATACCGATTCGCGCAGCGGCCGCGACATGAATTTCGTGCCGCGCTGGACCCATACGCGCAAGATCGCCGGGCTGAAGAACACCGCGAAGCTCGACGTATACAGCCTCGCCGGCAAGCTGACGCAATTCGACGAGCGTATCGGCCACCGGTTCGCCGGGTACTTCTACGGCCTGCACGGCAACCTGATCCTGAGCGGACAGATGGAACGCATGCTGGAGGCCGCCGAGTCGGGCCTGATCGTATTGCCCGAACACGACTACCAGGTGCTGCGGCGCTGGGGCGACGATCAATATGGATTTTGACGGGGATCTCTGCGATGGCCAGCGGACCCCAAAAAGTTGGATCACGGCGGCCTGCACTGGACGCAGATGAAGGTGACGCGTCGCACGCTGACGGAGTTGCGTCGACGAGGAAAGGGTTCGCGAGATCGGTGCCTGCGGACGAGCGACATTGAGCGCATTGCTGGCAATCGGTGAACAATCGTTAAACGGTCTCGACCAACGAACGTGCTCTGCTACGATGCCGACAAGTTTCGAGAGCGTGTTCACCGCTTTTGCTCGCTTGGCGATGAACAACCGAACCTCCCGAAGCTCAGAGGGCTGTCACGAGGGCCATAGTGGCGACCCTCGCTTCATAACATTGGCGGTCCTCATGGCTTGCGTATTTCAAGCATTCTGATTTATTCGCCCCCGACTCGATAAATTCGAGATAATCGTGCGCGACGCCCGGTTAGAATCGCTGCGTCTACCTATGTATGAGCACGGTACCGATTGAGAGATCGGCGTGACCATCTGAAAAGCGTATGGCCATCGAACCCGAGGATCTTCTACCGCATTTTGAGCGTGAGTTGGGTCTGCTGCGCCGCTCGACGCGCGCATTCACCGAGCGTTACCCCAAAATCGCGGCTCGTCTTGCGATGTCCGGTGAGCACTCGGATGACCCACACGTCGAGCGGCTGCTGCAATCGTTCGCGTTGATGTGCGCTCGGCACGACATCCGACTCGAAGATGAGGTGCCGGAGTTTACTCACGCGTTGATTGACACAATCCACGGAGCGTTCTTGCGGCCGTTTCCGTCTTGTGCGATGGCCCAATTCCGCGTGGATCGAGCTAGCAAGCAGACCGAGCCGCGGATAGTTCCACGCGGCACGCAACTGGTGGCGCCGAATAGCCGCCTGGTGTTCCGCACCGCCGCCGACGTCACGTTGGTGCCGTTGACTGTCTCCGGTGTACGTTACGCGACGTCGACCGTCGCGCCGATGGAAACGACACTGCCGTCCGACACCACGGGGATTTTGTCTTTCACCCTTGAGCTCACGGCGCCGTCAGCCCAGTTCTCCATCGCGCCAGATATGCTGCGGTTGCACTTGGCAGGGGAGAGGGAGGTCGCGGCCGCGCTCGCCGACGGCGTGCTGATGCACGCCACGCGTGCCTTCGTTGAACTGGACGGCAACGGGCGCTGGCGTCGGGTGGACATGCCGCTTGCGGCCGCAGGTTTCGACGATGCCGACGCGCTGCTTCCGCCGCCTCGCGACAACACGATTGCTCCGTTTCATCTGTTGATGGAGTACGGCGCGTTTCCCGCTCGATTTGACAACCTCGATCTGAATTTGGCGCGGTTGAAACGGTTGGCGGTTGGCGCGCGCCGGATCACGTTGCATTTGGCCCTTGCCGGCATCCACCCTGACTCACGTCGCGCGCAACGGCTGGTAGCCGCGTCGGCCGACAATCTCCGGCTATTTTGCACGCCAGTAGTCAACTTGTTCTCGAGCAATGCGGAGCCAATCGAAACGAGGGCTGGGCAACCGTACTATGCGCTGAAACCGTTTTCGCTCAAGACCGCAGCTACGAGCGAGGTCTGGTCAGTTGATCAGGTCCGTATAACGACGGCCCAGGGTGCCGTGCTTCTGCCGCCCTTCGAATCTTTGCAGCACGCGCTTGGCGCAGCGCCTGGCCTCTATTGGGTTGTTTTGCGCGACGAAGCCCGGCGCGCGCCGAAGCCGCCTTCCGAGCCCGCCAAGCCGGGACAGGAAGCGCTGCGCGGACAGGCAACGGTAGCGCGCGCAGACGGATTGCGCGGCTTGGAACTCGCGCTTGTGAACGCTCGCGGCGAGCCCGTTGATCCGGCCGCGCAGCGCCAACTCGACATCGTGCTGTCTTGCACAAATGGCAACCTGGCGGACATGCGCGAGAGCCAGTTGGCCGTGCGCGATGGGGACTCCGGTGACGAGCTCGAGTTATTGGCTCAACCCAGTTCAAGTCCCGCGCCGATTCTACGCCGCGGCGAGCTGTGGGAATTGCTGTCGTGGCTGGTTCCGCAGGCAGCGCGGCTGAACGCCGAAGGCCTCAATGAGCTCAAGCGGCTGTGCACTCGCTTCGGCATGTTTGCGCCCGACGCCGGCCGGCGATTCGACGCGCTCGTGTCCCTCTCGACTGAAAGGGTGCGGCGCTGGATGCCAGGCAAGCCGGCTTCAGCGTTCGTCCAAGGATTGGAGGTCCGGCTCGTGATCGACGAGCAGCGTTTCGTCCAATTCAGTCTCGCCGGATTAGGGCGCGTGATGGATCGACTATTTTCCCCGTACGTTCCAGTCACGAGCTTCGTGCAAATCGTGTTGGTCTCGGCAGAGACCGGTGCGGTTCTGCGACGGGGAGAACCCTGCGCCGGTTCCCAACCGCTTATTTGATTGGCGGGTGGAAGTGGTGTCAGCTAGGAAATTGCAAAGGAATTTCAGGTATCTTTCGCTGGCAAACGTTTTGTCCTACAGTAGCGGGGCCTCAAGCTGGTGAGTCAGTTGGGGACAGAACCTGAGACGAAAATAAAGGGTATTCAAATGAGTTTCGCCCCGAATGGCGGTATTCCGGCCGGTTCCGGTGGGAATCTGTTGGGCTCGTTGAGCGCGCTTGGCGGCCTCGCCGGGCCGGTTGCGTCCACGGTGGCAGGCCAGATTGGCCCGCTCGCCGGCGTCGCAAGTCATATCGACACGGTGCAACGCGCCGTCCAGCTTGCGCAGACCGGTTTCTCGCTGATGAACAAAACGCCAGCCGCAATTGCGGACGCGCTCAACAATGCGGCTGGCGGCGTTGCGCGACTGACTCAGCTAAATCGATACGTGACCATCGACTCGCCGCTTGGTCCGGACGTGCTGCTGGTCAGCACCGCGGTCATCGATGAACACGTCAATCGGTTGCCGGAAATCCACCTCGATTTGCTGTCGCACCAGCATGATCTGGCGCCCGATCAGCTGATCGGCCAACCGATCAAGATCCGATTTGACCAAAGCGCGCGGCAGTCCACGCTAGAGCGCATCGTCTCGTCAGGCGGGGCCGACGGTATTCGCTACTTCGACGGCTACGTCACGTCGTTCGACCGGGCGGGCAACCCGGGCAAGGTGACGCAATATCAAATGACGGTGGCGCCGTGGTTCTGGTTTCTGACGCGCTCGACCGACTGCCGGATTTTCCAGAACAAGACCGCTCAGGACATCCTCACCGAAATTTTTCAGGATCACGGGTTCACCGATTTCGAGTTCGACATCCGGACCGCACAGAAGCCGCTCGAATACATCGTGATGTACCAGGAGTCGTACTTCAACTTCTGTGCACGTCTGATGGAGCAGGAAGGCCTGATTTGGACGCATCGCTACGAAAAGGAAAAGCACTTCCTTGTCATTGGCGATACGAATTTCGTTTTCCGCCCAATCGACGGGTTGGCCAATTTGCCTTATGCAGCCACCGCTGCGAGTGAAGACAACGGGATCGACCAGTTGCACGAAGGGCGACGCTTTGGCGTTGGTAAGATCGCCTTTCGCGACTTCAATCACCAGAACCCGTCGTCGCCGCTGATGCTGGCGCAGGCCGAGCCAGAGAATCTCCGGCATGCGGGACTCGAGACAACGGAGCGATTCGAACACCAGTCGTTATTCGACCACGGTGATGATGGCGATCGCTACGCACGCATTGCGATGCAGGCGGAAGAAGCGAGCGCGCATCGCTATACGGGCAGCGGCTATGCATGGCGGATGACGGCTGCAGGCAGCGTGACGGTGTCGAACCATCCGGTCATGGCCAACAATCAGGAATACGCCATCCTGCACGTTCGCCACGAGGCCGTGAACGATTACACGGAACACAACGCAAAGCTGCCGTACCGCAATACATTTTCTCTGCTTCCGAAGAAGTTTCCGTATCGTTCGCCCAGAAATACGCCGAAGCCCGTCATTCACGGCACGCAGTCGGCGATCGTGGTCGGCCCAAAGGGCGAAGAAATTCACACGAACGGCAGTGCTGTGAAGGTGCACTTCCTGTGGGATCGCCGCGGCAAGTTGGACGGGTCGGATTCGATGTGGATCCGCGTGTCCCAACCGTGGGCAGGCGACGGGTGGGGGGCCGCAGCCATTCCGCGGATCAAACAGGAGGTCTTGGTCGCGTTTAATCAAGGGGACCCAGACAATCCGGTCATTGTGGGCCGCGTCTACAACGGCGAGCAGGGCAACCCTTATCACGGGGCTGCAGGGCAGACGATGGGGATCAAGAGCCAGACTCACAAGGGCGCAGGCTCCAACGAGCTGCGATTCTCTGATGTGAACGGTGCTCAAGAAGTCTTTCTGCACGCGCAGAAGGATATGAACACGGTCATCAAGGATGCGGAAACGCACACGGTCGAAGCCGGCCCGCGCACGGTGTCGCTGCTCAAGGGCAGCGAGACGAAGCAGATCGCCCAGGGCGGATTGAAGGAAACCATCGCGCTGACTCGCGACACCACGGCGAACGTGATCAATACGAAGGCCATCGCAAGCAAGGCCGGGCCCGGCATGCAAAGCCATCAGGCGAGCGACGGCATCGAGCATCGGGTCGGCGATGGCGTCGTGACGATGACGCCGGACAGCATCAAGCTGACCTTCGGTCCGTCAACGATCGTCATCAACGCGAACGGCATTTATCTCGACGGGCCGGTCATCCATCTGAATCGCGGCAGCGCGCCGTCCGCCGAACAGGCGCTCGCACTCGAGTGGGCGGCGGAGCAGGCGACGATCGCGAAGGGGCTGGCGAGCTCCGACCCGGCGACGCGCGCGGCGGCAGCCAAGCTGGCGAGCTCGCTGAAGGCGCAGCAACTGGCGAAACTCGCGGATCACGTGTATCACCCGAACGATCCGCCGCCGACCGGGTGGAAGATGGCGACCAACGATCCGGAAGCATTGAAGGCGTTCGGCCTAAAGCCGAGCGATTTCGAGAAAAGCGGTAGCAACTTCGGGTCGCAGATGTATGTCCCGGATCCGAAAGTCTTCGGCGACAGCATGAAGCCGACGGTTGCGTTCAAGGGGACGCAGCAGCTCTTCGGCGAAGACATGAGCAACAACATGGCCCAAGGGCTCGGCGCGGATGCGCCGTATTACCGCAACGCGGTCACGATCGGCAAGAACATCGAGACCACGGGGGCGTCGGCCGGCGTCGATTTCACCGGGCACTCGCTCGGCGGCGGGCTGGCGTCCGCTGCAGCCGAGGCCAGCGGCGGTTCGGCAGTGACCTTCAATGCTGCGGGCCTCAATCCGGAGACGGTCGCGCAATACGGCGGGACCGCCCAGGCGGCCAACATCACGGCCTATCGCGTCGACGGCGATATCCTGACCGGCCTGCAGGAGGGCCGACTGGGGCCGATCAGCGACGGTACGGCGGCGCTGATGCCCAAGGCGGTTGGCAGCCCCGTCACGCTCGATGGCGAGAGTGTGACCACGGTCGGCCGTCACCTGATGGGTGACGTGACGAACGGGATCAACCAGCAGGTCGCGAAGGATCAACTCGACCTCGTTTCCCAACTGAATTCATCTCACTAATGCGATACAAGAAAGCGATAACCGCCGGCGCGATTGCCGCACTCGTTGGAGTGTCCTCGCCGCTCTGGTGGCCCACTCAAGCCCAAGGGACGAACATGACTGGCTTCAAGCGTTACGCACCGGAAGATTTCTTTTCGGGGCAGCAACTCACGTTGGCTCAGGCCATTCATGACGGCGATCTCACCCGCGTTCAGCAGCTCGCGCCTAAGACTGATCTGAATGCACCGGGCGCGAAGAATACGACGCTTCTGTCGTATGCAGTGCAGGAAATCGTCCCGGTCAAGAACGACGCGTCGAATCCGCGCTACCAGATCATTTCCGTACTCCTGAAGAATGGCGCAGATCCCAAGGCGCCAGTCGGCGCCAGCGGCGGATCGGTTGCCGATGTCGCGCTACGTGCAGATACGCCGAACCTGCTGCGCGTGCTGCTGAACAGCGGGCTCGATCCTAACTGGCAGTACAACGGCGACACGCCGATGATTTTCGCAGTTGCAGAGAACCGGCTGCTGCCGCAGTTGAAGTTGCTGATCGAGCACAAGGCGAACGTGAATGCTCGCGACTCGCTGGGAAAGACGGCGCTCTTCGAGGCGACGATGATCCAGCAATGGGATGTCGTCGACTACCTGCTCGCGCATGGTGCGGATCCGAAGATCGCCAGCCAGCTCGGCATATCGTACGGGTGGGTGTTGCAGAACGAATTGAAGAACCACACCACCGCGGATTCTCCGGCACGCACGCGCATCGAAGAGATCCGCCGCAAGATCGTTTCGGCCGGCGCGCCTTGGCCGCCGTTGGACCCGAAGGCGCAACGCGCGGCGATGCGGGCGCGCGGCGAGAAGGTCGTGACGCCGGCCGGCCAGGCCGATTGATCGCGCGTTCCGAAAATGACGCGCGCCTTTGATTCGGTGCCGCGTGTCAGGCGGGAGACGGTTCTCGGCGTGTCCGGGGTGCTGTACGTCCTCTCGCTGATGACGCCGGCAATGTATTTCGAAAAGGAAGCGCCGTTGAGCGGGATGTCGGTGCTCGTCCAGGGATGGTGGGGGCTGTTCATGCTGAGTCCTGCATGGCTCGCCAATCCGCTTTATGTGGTCGCGGCCGTTCAGCTTGTGCGAAACCGATACGCCCGCGCAAGCATGCTCTCGGCTGCGGCGCTCGCATGCGCACTGTGTTCGCTGTTCACGACGAAGTGGTATTTCAACGAAGCGGACGCGACGCCGATTTCCAGCTTCGGGATTGCGTTTTACGCGTGGTTCATCGCGCAGCTCGTATTGCTGTTGGGCTGTTTGCGTTTGCGTCGGGAAGCCACTGCTGCGCTGCCGGGCTAATGATCGGCGAACGCGGGCGCTGATTTCGACAATTTCCAATTTCAACGAACGACGAGAGAACCAGCATGACGGATTCCGAAAACCGTATCCGGATTCACGAAGGCAGCATCGTTCTGCCGGACGGTTTCGAGGATCGCACGACCAACCTCTTTGTGCCGGCTGATACGGCCACGCAGCCCAACCTCAGTGTTGCGCGCGATTGGCTCAAGGACGGAGAAACCCTGGCACCGTACGTCGATCGCCAGATCGCGTTGCTCAAATCGCGGTTGCAGGGCCATCGGGTGCTTTCCCGTCAGACCGAGCGTCTTGGACCTGAAATCGATGGCATGCCGGGTGAGCGCATCGATGCCGCATATCGGAACGGCCCGAAGACGGTGTTTCAACGGCAGGGCGCGTTCATCGTCGCCCCGGGACGCGTGCTGATCTTTACCGCATCGAGCGCAAAAAGCTTCGGTGCAACGCTCGATGCACTGTGGCGCAACTGGCTCGACGGTTACCGTCCGGCCGAACAAGAGTCGGCATAACAACAGCAAAGGACCATCATCGTGTACGAAGCCGCACGAGTCACTGACCCGATCGATCACACCAGCGCGCTGGCAGGCTTTCTGGTCGGCGCTGTGCTGGGCATTGCCCTGATCGCCGCAGTCGCCTTCGCCACATTCACGTGCGGATTCGGCGTGGCGTTGCTGGCGGGCATGATGGCCGGTATCGGAGCGCAGGCTCTCCTATCAATAGGCGAGTCGATCGGCAAGATGTTCAGCTCGCAATCTGGCAACATCATCACTGGTTCGCCGGACGTCTACGTCAACTCCCTTTCGGCGGCGTATGCGACGCTGAGCGGCGTGGCTTGCAGCAAGCACAATCCCATCCCGCTTGTCGCGCAAGGATCGACGAACATCTTCATCAACGGGCGGCCCGCGGCGCGGAAGGACGACAAGATCAAGTGCGGCGCGACGATCTCCGGCGGTTCGCACGATACGTTCTTTCACGGCGGCACGCAGACATACCTACCGGTTGATGACGAAGTGCCGCCTTGGTTACGGACCGGGACCGACTGGGCGTTTGCGCTGGCGGGACTGGTCGGGGGGCTTGGCGGACTCTTGAAGGCAGCTGGCGGCCTGTCGCGCGCGGTTCTACCGTGCGCCGCAAAGTTCATCGGCGGGTTTGTTCTTGGAGAAGCCTTTGGGCGCTACGTCGCCGGCCCTGCGATCAACAAGGCGATAGGCGGGATGTTTGGTAACCCGGTCGATGTGACGACCGGCCGGAAGATCCTGCAGGCCGAATCGGAAACCGACTTCGTGATCCCGAGCCCGATGCCGGTTTCCGTCGAACGATTTTATTCAAGCAGTATTGACTATGAGGGAACGCTCGGCCGCGGGTGGGTGCTGCCGTGGGAGCGCCGTCTGCATGCTCGTGACGGGCGCCTCTGGTTGACTGACACACAAGGACGCGAGAGTGGGTTTCCGCTGCTGAGGGCTGGGCAAGCTGCGTTCAGCGAAGCCGAGCAGCAATATCTGACCTGTACGCCGGATGGACGTTACATCCTGCATGACATTGGCGAGACGTATTACGACTTCGGCCGATACGATCCGGACTCCGGCCGTATCGCATGGGTGCGCCGCATCGAGGATCAGGCTGGGCAGTGGTGCCAGTTCGAGCGCGACAGCCGCGGCCGCGTCACCGAGATTCTGACGTGCGGCGGATTGAATGCCGTGCTCGATTACGAGCAGGGACACGGACGGCTTAGCGCGGTCACGCTCGTTCATGGCAATGAGCGCCGGCTGGCCGTCGCTTACGGATACGATGAGAACGGCCAGCTGGCGTCGGTGACGGACGCAAATGGGGCGGTCGTGCGCCAGTTCGCATATACCAACGGCCTGATGGCGAGTCATGTGAACGCACTGGGTTTCACGTCGAGTTACGTGTGGTCGACGATAGAAAGCCAGCCGCGGGTAGTCGCGACACGCACCAGCGAAGGCGAGGACGCGACGCTCGAATACGACATCGAAGGCCGTCAAACCCGCGTTCGGTACGCCGATGGCCGCACCGCGCACTGGCGCTTCGACTCACAGTTTCAGATTGTCGAGTACATCGACTTCGACGGCGGCCTCTACCGGATCAAATACAACGACGCTGGCATGCCGGTGATGCTGATGCTGCCGGGTGAGCGCACGGTCGAGTTCGAGTACGACGATGCAGGCCGGATCGTCGCCGAGACCGATCCGCTGGGCCGTACGACTCGCACTCGCTATGACGGCAACAGCATGCGGCCCGTGGAGGTTGTCGGGGCTGACGGCGGCGCCTGGCGCGCGGAATACGATCCGCAGGGCCGGCTGCTGTTGAGTCAGGATCCGCTTGGTCGGGAAAATCGCTACGAATATCCCAAAGGCCTGACCGCGCTGCCGATCGCGCACGTCGACGCGCGTGGCGGCCGTTCGACGCTGGAGTGGAACAGCCTCGGCGAGCTCGTCCGCTACACGGACTGTTCCGGCAAAACGACGCGGACGATTTTCGATGCGTTCGGCCTGCCGCTCGCGCGCGAGAATGCTCTGGGGCAACGCATCTCGTATGATCTGCGCGCCACCGGGGAGCCGCGCCAGATTAGGTATCCAGACGGCAGCGCGGAGACATTCGAGCACGATGCGGCAGGATTGATGGTCAGACACGTCGACCGTGGCGGACACGTCCAGCAATTGCTGCGGAATACTCGAGGGCAGCTAATCGAGACGATCGATCCCGCCGGAAGGCGGCTTTGCTATCGCTACGATGCACAAGGACGGCTTCGCGAGCTCCGACAGGGCCACGCCCACTACACATTCACGTATAGCGCAGGCGGTCGCCTGTTGACCGAGACCCGTCCGGATGGCGTGCAGCGGCGGTTTGAGTATGGGGAAGCTGGTGAATTGTTGGCTGTAGACTTTGTTGGTGCGCCAGAAGGCCGTTCGGCGCAAGATCGTCCGATTCGAACCATCCGATTGGAACGTGACCGGATGGGAAATGTGAAGGTGCAATATTCGCCGACCGAAGTCACGCGCTTCGAGTACAACAAGGGCGACCAGTTAGTGAGGGTAGAGCGGACGCCGACGTCAGCCGGCATAGCACTTGGGATCTCGCCGGACGTTGTGAACTTCGAATACGACAAGGCCGGTCGACTGGTTGCCGAGCATGGGGCGAATGGCAGGGTCGAATATGCGCTCGATGCACTCGATAACGTGATGGCGCTCGAGTTGCCTCACAACCAGACGTTGCAGATGTTGCGTTACGGCTCTGGGCACGTGCACCAGATCCGCTGCGGCGATCAGGTGGTGAGCGACTTCGAGCGTGACGACTTGCATCGCGAGATCACGCGTACACAGGGGCGGCTGACTCAACGCTCCGCCTATGATCCGCTCGGTCGTAAGGTCTGGCAGTCGTCTGGCCTCCAACCTGAAGCGTTGGGACGCGGGCGCGGTCAGTTGTGGCGAAACTACGGATACGATGCCGCCGGCGAGTTGATCGAGATGAGCGACAGCCTACGCGGCAACACGCAGTACAACTACGATCCGGCTGGGCAACTGACTCGTCGCGCAAACACCGTGGACCGGCAGCTCGAGGAATTTGCTTGGGACGCCGCCGGAAATCTGCTCGACGAAGCGCAGCGGCGAAGTCGTGGGTACGTCGAAGGCAATCGCCTGCGCATGTGGCAGGACCTGCGCTTTGAATACGATGCGTTCGGCAATCTGGCGGCAAAGTTTCGCGGGGCGAACCGGACGCAGCGCTTCACGTATGACGGGCAGGACCGGCTGATTCTGGTCCGAACGCAGGACGTGCGTGGCGTCGTCGAAACTCATTTTGCCTACGATCCGCTCGGTCGGCGCATCGCGAAAACCGATACCACTTTCGATGTGCGCGGCGCGAAGCAACGGTCCGAGACGAAACGGTTTGTTTGGGAGGGGGCGCGACTGGCTCAGGAGGTCCGCGAGACTGGTGTGAGCAGCTATGTGTACAGTCAAGACGCACCTTACTCGCCAGTGGCGCGCGTCGACGCGGTACTTGCAGAGGCGTTGGCTGCAGCGGCAATCGACACGGCCCAGCGTGCCGCGCGGATCTACTACTTCCATACCGATCTCGTGGGGGCGCCGCTCGAAGTGACCGACGAGGCGGGGGAGCTAGCGTGGGCCGGCCAATATGCGGCTTGGGGTAAGGTCGAACCGGGCGGCCGGCAAGTAACCGCCGCGCGCACCGACCAGCCGTTGCGCTATGCTGGGCAATATGCCGACGACAGCACTGGCCTCCACTACAACACGTTTCGATACTATGATCCGGACGTAGGGCGGTTCATCAACCAAGATCCGATCGGCTTGTTGGGTGGTGACAATCTGTACGCGTATGCGCCCAATCCAACCGGATGGATTGATCCGTGGGGATGGTGTGTTACACCTGCTGTTTCGCGTGGGGCCGCCGGTCAGCCACTTCGTGCAACCGCGACGATCACGGCTGCGGACCTCGGCACCGGAACCGCAACGAATGCGTCGTCTCGAGCGTGGGCGAGATTATTGGGGTATCCAACTGACGATGCGGGCCACATTCTAGGAAAACTTCTCGGCGGGAGTGGTGGAAAGGACGGTGTCTTCCCTCAGTTGCCAGGCATCAACCGTGGTTTGTTCAGGGATTTCGAGGGACGGGTCGCAGCTTATGTGAAGAGGGCTGGCTCGGCTGATGTGGACATCCAATTCGTCTACGGTAACGGTGGCACTCGGCCTACGCAGATAATCTATGACGTATTCCAGAATGGGCAGAAGATTATGGGTAGTATTTTCAATAATTAAAGGTTTAAGATGATGGATGATAATGTTGAGCAAGCACGAGCGGCGTTGCGATCATTTATGTTGGAGATGAATCAATGGGAAAAGGATTTTTACGAGAAAAAGCATAGTGCTCTGAAAAGTGGCGGCGATGTTTCTGGTATTGATGACCGTGCACGGAAAGATCTTTCTGCTATTTTAGAGAAATGGGCGTTCCAGGAAAAAACAAACCAAGGTCGTTTGATTGACTTGGGTTGTTCGGATCCGCCGACATACGATCCTGAAACTGATGTTGAAGATAGCGTCGAATCCAAAGACGGAGAGGTGGTTTTGACCATTCGCCAGACATTGGGAATGTTGACGATATCTCGATTCACGATGAAGGAAAAGGCGGGTAAATGGATAGTGAAGAAAAAAGAGTTTCTTAATTTTAACGACAAATGGCAACGTTCAGTTCTCTAACAACGTCGTTCGCCCCGTTTTTCTGATTGGGCGTTGTCAAGCCTGGCGGAATGGGACACCCTTTGATTCCGTGCAGAAAGGTAAATAGTATCGGTCTGGATGTCGTGGGTGCGGAGAGTAACACGCCGACATTTTTTCTTGAGCCGTGTGAGGCCGGGATGCGCGAGGAGTTGCACCGCGCCATAATAGCTGATGGATTCTCGGTATTTATGGAATTTGGATGTGGGGCGGTGCGTGAGTAACGTTTACGGTTTGAGGCAGGATGAAGCATTTCAGCCTCTCGTCCAAGTCGACGATGACGGTGAAATCGCATATGACAAGAGCGTGGCTATACGAGCAACCGCTCTATGCGGGCAAGGGTTTGGTCAAGATTATGACCCCGTTAAGCTTACGTGGGGCACTTCGCGCAGAAAAAAGACTAGCGACGTTCACACGATGCTATCTCCGTTTCTCGTGTTTAGTGAGAGGGCGCTGGATGTATTGGCGCCGGTACTTCGTGACAGCGGGGAGGTATTGCAGGTCGAGGCCCCGATAAAAGACATGTCCGGATTTCATGTAACCCGGGTGATAGAGAATGCTGTCGATATGGATGCATCAAAATTCAAAGTCTATCCTCAGGCGACGGTTTTTAATAAAATATTTCTTCTGAAGACTCGCATTGAAGGGGCTGATATATTTCGCCTAAAAGAAAGTCCGGCTACAGTATTTGTATCCGAGCGTTTTAGAGAGCTTGTAGAGCAAAATAAATTAAAATGGTTCGATTTCGGAGAGGTCATTTCGCAATCTGAGAAGTAGGATTTCTCAACTCCCGGTGACTGGTCAGAGCATGCCCGGGTGGCCTCGATTTCACGAGAGTAACTTGTGAGAATCATACGTTGGGGGTGGTCGACTTCTGGGCCTCTATGCGCGGGTAGGCCGACGAAAGGAATTTTGCGGAGCAGCAACGTTGGCACTCGATCAGTTGAAGCGAATGCGAGAGGCACTTCGTCCATACGGACTGAAGTTGCTGGAATCAGAATGGAGAGGTTGGAACGCGCAGTATCGATTTCGATGTCGCAAGGGACACGAATCAAGCCGATGCGGCTCCTATCTGTTCTACACGATGGTCCAGTGTCCGGCATGTCGCGTTGACGAGGTACTTCGTCAGATCCATCAACTCGCGCGCCAGGCAGGCGGGCGCTGTCTTTCGGAGCAGTACGCGGGCCGAGGCTCACCACTCCAGTTTGTATGTAAGGCAGGGCACGTTTTCGAGAAGACCGCCGAGAATCTGCGAAAAGGCTCTTGGTGCGTGCTCTGCGCGAGGGCGCAACATTCGAGGCGCATGGCCGATCCGGATGGGATGACGCGCATGCGAGCCGCTGCAAAAGCGAGAGGTGGCAAGTGTTTGTCGACCGGCTACACGAAACTGACAGAGCGCTATCGTTTCCGGTGTGCTGTTGGACACGAATGGGAGACTTCCGGTACCGAGATCGTGCGCGGTGCATGGTGTCGCATTTGTTCGGACCGAGAGAAGGTGCACGCATATCGTCACAAGGACGGCCTGCGAAGGTTACGTGAACGAGCGAAGAGCCACGGTGGGTTTGTCTCTCGAAGGTCTACGAGGGCTGCAAGGCCTACTAGAGATTCCGGTGTGGTGCTGATCACGAGTGGGAAACACAAGGCGCGAGAATCTTTCGTGGTACTTGGTGCCCGGAGTGTCAGCGGGACTCGATGCGCTTTGGGATCGAGCGCATGCGCCAGCGGGCGACGCAGCTGGGCGGTCGGTGCTTGTCCGAAACATACCGAAACGCGGCGACGCGCCTGAAATGGGAGTGCGAACATGGGCATCGCTGGGAGGCTGCTCCTGGGGCAGTTGTTCGGGGGCATTGGTGCCCAGTATGTAGCCGCGACGCGTCCAAGCTTGGGCTTGATCTGATGAAAAACATTGCGCTTGAGCGTGGTGGGAAGTGTATCTCAGCGACTTGTGTGAATAGCGCAACCAGACTTGAGTGGGAATGTGCCCGAGGCCATCGATGGCTCGCCACACCGAATACGATTCGACGTGGCCACTGGTGTGCTCGGTGTTATTTCATCAGTATCACGACAACCGAAGAGACTCGCCGCAAGCGGCGACATGAAGCGGTCGGGAGGTGAGCTTTTCAACCGGATGCGCGACGCGCCGGCGCGTTTCAGCTCAGTGAGATTGTCTTTGGCGGACAATGACGCGATAGGATTTGAGCCGTTGCTCAATCGCTCATGACGTACTGTTTTGTTATGCTCCGGTGTGATCGCATGGGATCAGAGACGAACGATGCTCATTCGGGAACAAGGGCGCCTCATCAAGTTGCTTCGGGTCGAGCCTCCAAAGCGGCCTTCCATCAGGGCGCGGGCGCGCGAATGTGTCATCGGTACGTTTCGTGCCGACGAACCTGTCCCGACTGGGCTGCTTGACACTCTGTCCCGCGACGAGCGGAAGCTGCTCGAGCGATGGCTCGAAGCCTATCGGGAAAGCAAGGCGCGGGATCAAGTGCGCCCCGTGCTGGCCAGCGCATCCGAACAGCTCGAGAGGCTCGTTGATGCGCTCGAAGTGGCGGCCGATACTTTGTCGAGCGCCGAAGCAGATCAGATTTGGGCGCAGCTTCATGCGATTGCGCGCACGTTGAAGAGAGCGGGGCATCCGCGGCCACGAGCAGCACGTCGGCCGCCGGCGCCACTGTCAGGGCAGCAGGACTTCTTTGATGAATTCGACGAGCTCGAGCGGCTGGCCGAACAATGAACATGCGCCGCTTGATCTTCTCTATGCGAGGCGGACGGGCAGAGGTTGGCGCACCGGTCGTCGTCTACAACAACGACATCTGGCTCGATGTGCTTTCGTCGATCGCCTGATCGGTTTCCTTCGCGGGCCGGTTCCGCCGAGCTCCGGATTGCGCATGCCCGTTTGGCACTTCAATTTCAGTGATCTGCTGATACTTACGTGCCCAGTCGGCCCCGAGTACATCGGCGGAGAACACGACACCCGGCGCAATCTGAACAAGCTGGCTCATCGGCAGGTCTTCCTAAGCGGACTGAACGTCGAAGTGCGCAGCGGCGTAGCGCGCGCTGCAGTTCCACACTTCGACGCCGTCACGGGTGAACGTAGCCCATCCATCTTTCACGATCATCTCTGCGCGCGGAAATACGTCGCCGTGACCGTTTGCGGAGGCAGCAAAGATCGTCCGCTCACGACATGTCGCCCAGTATGTCCCGTCGGGTAAAGATGACGACATCGCGCCGAACCGCCTATCGGCTTACTGTTCGATCAAAAAGCGATCGCGGTTTTTCGCGTTCGCAATCCAATGGGGAGCCTTGCCGCGCCCGCTCCAGGTCGCACCGGTCTTCGGATCGCGATACTTCGGCGCGATCGGGGCACGAGGGCTCGATGCAACGGCGCGACGCGCCGGTCGGAGGGACAATGGCGAATCGCCCGATTCGCACTATTCGCTTCGAGCGCGACCGGATGGGTAATTTGAAGGTCCAGCATACACCGACCGAGGTGACCTTCTTTGAGCGCGACAAGGGTGACCGGGCGGTGAAGGTTGAGCGTAAGCCAACTCCAGCCGGTATTGCGCTCGGCATCACGGCGGACGTCGTGAGCTTCGAGTATGACAAAGCGGGTCGCCTTGTTGCCGAGCACGGTGCAAACGGCTCGGTCGAGTATGAGCTCGATGCGCTCGACAACGTGACAGCGCTCGCGCTGCCGCACGATCAGACCTTGCAGATGCTGCGTTATGGCTCCGGTCATGTGCACCAGATCCGCTGCGGCGATCAGGTCGTGAGCGACTTCGAGCGCGACGATTTGCATCGAGAGGTGATGCGCACGCAAGGGCGATTGACTCAGCGTTCCGCATACGATCCGCTCGGTCGGACGGTGTGGCAGTCGGCTGGATTCCAACCTGAAGTGCTAGTGCGTGGCGTGAAACTGCGCAGCGAGACGAAGCGGTTTGTGTGGGAGGGGCTACGGCTCGCGCAGGAGGTGCGCGAGACTGGGGTGAGCAGCTATGTGTACAGCCCAGATGCTTCGTACTCTCCAGCAGCACGCGTCGATGCGGTTATCGCGGAGGCGATAGCGGCGGCCGCGATCGACACGGCGAAGCACGCATCGCGGATCTATCACTTCCATACGGATCTGGTGGGCGCACCGCTAGAAGTCACTGACGAAGCTGGAGATCTGGCGTGGGCAGGGCAATATACGTCGTGGGGCAAGGTCGAGCCAGGCAGCCGTCAACTGACCGCTGCACGCACGGATCAGCCGCTGCGCTTTGCTGGACAGTATGCTGATGACAGCACGGGCCTTCACTACAATACCTTCCGGTTCTATGATCCGGATGTAGGCCGGTTCATCAACCACGATCCGATCGGGTTGATGGGGGGTGACAATCTGTATGCGTATGCCCCCAATCCGACAGGATGGATCGACCCGTGGGGCTGGTTCGGGGAGAAGCCTCTGAACTCTCCGGATGTGACGAAATGGCTGGATAAAGGTGGAACGGTCCACGTCGAGGTAGAGTCAGGGACGTGGGTATATACCAACGCAAAAGGTACTGTTGTTCGGTATCCAAACGGCTATCCTGATTTCAAGCCGTATGAGATCAGATCCGTAGACGTTGAGGGGTTGAAAGGAAATCATAGTAGGGCGGCAACAGGGGATTTTGGATTGGCCGATGCGAAGGCAGGAAGTGCGGCCGACTACAAAAACAATTCTTGGCACCACCATGAGAACATGGTAACCATGCAGGAAATTCCGAAGGACATTCACGGTGAGTTCACCCATAGAGGTGGCGTCTCTAATTTGAAGAATCAACCGTCGTGTTGAGGAGGTAAAGTGCCAGTACTGTACGGAGCAAAACTTGCGCAGCCGCTTCTCGCTAAATTTGAGTCGGAGCTGGGATTCAGCATTCCTGCGGATTACGCGAATTTATTGAGAAAGTGGAACGGTATATTTATCGATGGTGTCGACTATCTCGATCTCGATTTTCCGGGCGTTGACAATGGAATGATTTCCTTTGCGTCGTTATTTGGGCTCGGTTCAAGTAACGGCAATTTTGATTTGATTGAGCAAAATGAACGTGTCAGAGATGAGGTCGGATTTCTGAACGAGTTCTTTGTGATCGGAGATGATCCGGGAGGCAATTACTACGCGCTTGCGAAGTTCGATGGCGTTCACAAAGTTCTTTATTGGGACAGAACGCATCTGCATGCGGATGACGCCGCCAAGCCGGACATCGCAGAGGTGGCCGAATGTGGCAACCTCTACTATGTAGCCGATGAATTCTCGGGATTTCTGGATATGATCGTCGCTGGAACAAAGCACATGCAGTTCGTCGCGGTCGACGACTGGCCTGGCTAAAATCCGGATGTCACCGTCGGGGCATGAACTCGGACATTTCAATCTAGCCACTACAATCAAAAAGTTCGATCATCAGCATTATGTAAAATTCAATTGCTTATGCAAATCAATGACATCGGCGGCGTCGATGTTGACCGGCGCCGTCTCGGAGCATCCGATGACGAATACCATATTGTCCGGTGAACGACACGAATGATCAGTCACGTCGACGATAGACACGAAGCTTGGAAAGCGGAGTTCTTGACCAGGAAAGCGTCTCAACAGTGCGTAGTTTCTGAGGCGTCAGCGAGCACGAGACCGGGATAACAGGATTGGAAAGCGTGGAGCGACTATCATACTGGCTACCTCGTTATACCGAACGAATTTCATGTTAGATGCATTGTGGGCATCGGTGAACAGCTCACACCCAACCTGTCTTCAGTGCCTTTCCCCCCTCTATGCCCCCTTCCAACTCGATTCAATGCTCGCCGCACGCATCCCGCCCTCGTCTGAACGCCTTGGACGACTGGCTCATGACGCCGCCGTTACCCGGCAGGCTGGATGGATTCAGGCGCTTTGTTCTGGAGTTTTTCTTCTTCGGTCTGAAGGAAGCGCGTAGTTGTCTGTTCGCCGGGTTGTTCTTCCTGGCGGTGTTCGCCACGCCACGCGCCGGGCTTTGGGGCGTGCCGCGCTATGATGCACTACTAATTGCCGCACTGCTTATTCAAGCGGGCATGGTTTTCACGCGCCTGGAGACGCTGGACGAACTCAAGGTCATCTCGCTGTTTCATTGCGTGGGTTTTGCGCTGGAGGTGTTCAAAACCTCTGGCAGCATCCAGTCCTGGGCTTATCCCGACCCTGGCTACACGAAACTATGGGGTGTGCCCTTGTTCTCGGGCTTTATGTATGCCGCCGTGGGCAGCTACATCATCCAGGCCTGGCGGCTATTCGATCTGCACATACGTCATCATCCCCCGCACTGGATGGCGGCGCTGATCGCAGTGCTTATCTATGTCAACTTTTTTACCCACCACTATATTGGCGACTATCGCTGGTATCTGGCAGCCTGCGCTCTGGGCCTGTATGCTCGGACCACCGTGGTATTTCGTCCGCTGGATCGAAACTACCAGATGCCCTTGCTGCTGGCCTTCGTGCTCATTGGCGGTTTTATCTGGCTGGCCGAAAACATCAGCACCTTTGCGGGCGTATGGCGCTATCCGAACCAGATCGGAGCATGGTCGGCCGTGCACGTCGGCAAATGGAGCTCATGGTCCATGTTGGTCATCATGACCTTCACTATCGTGGCCAATCTCAAGCATATCAAGGAGCGCATCCACGTGCCGCGCTGAGGTAGCCGTCAATGATCGACCCACCGTTTGCGCGGCATCCACCGCGACACGCGCCTGGGAGGCAGCCGCACGCAACGCGCGAGCGAGGTCGAAGCGCAACCGGAGCTCGCACGCTGCCGGTTCAGTTCATGCTGCTGTTGCAGCGCGCGGCTCGCGATGCAGCCGCCGGCCGTCACCGAATCCGATCAAACGGCTTGGACAGGAAAGGCTCAGGTCATGCGCGCGCGAAGCCAGAATGCCGGTGTCGGGCCCCGCCCATGCGATCATCGACAGACATGGTGCTTTTTTCCCTCGAATTCTCTCGGTGTAACACAGCGTGCTCCCGCGCGTAGACAGTCCGGCCGACAGCGCGGCGCGCACACTCAATGGGCGCCAGCCGGTCCAGTTGACGCCGATCCATTCGAGACAGACGTCCGGGCTCCCGACGCGCCCGGCGCCCGCCACCCTTCCGGCACAGGCTACTCGTCCGGCCAGATAGCGTATTGTTCCTCGTGATTGACGACTACCGTTGAAAACGGTGGCGTTTTTCGGCGTGTCGACTTCCATGTCTCTCTCGTTTCGATAATTGATCCTGCGTGTCGCCCGCATCACATAAATCGATATTTCGATAGAAACGGCACGCCCGCTCGCGCCGGGGCAACGATTCAAGTTGTTTGAAATCGAAGCCGGTCGGCTTGTCCATAAACCATCCGGAATTAATTACGTTTTCATTACAACAGAGTCGAATAAATTATCATCTCCAACCGCCAGCACTTTTGATCTTTGCTTCTTAAATATGCTAACAGAGAAAAACAACCCATCTTTCCCGATAAATAAATAATCGGCATAATTGTTTAAAAATCTCGCATACCGATTTCTTAAAGCGGAGTCCCGAAGCATCGCCCTACTGGCCGGTACCCTCCCCATTCCGCTCCAGCGCCGGACGGCACGGCATCGGCCGCATCATGCCTGCGGCGCGGCAGCCAATTACTCCGGCTTGGAGAGCGTCTTTCCGGACGGCATCGAAGCGTGGCTGATCGAACTGCCCGGCCGCGCATAAACATCAGGTAGTGACGTGACGGCCCCGACTGCTCAGCCTCTTAATTGCCGCACAACGACGCGCCCCCCGACCCCTCCGGTACATTGAATTTCTTATGCGTAAAAAGTTTCAGCCTAAATTGACAGGGTTGGGTATAGTTACGCGTCTGCCCCACGTAACGAGTTGTAACATCCCAAACGGGCCTATCGCTCGCCGGCGGCCGGACAGAAACAAGCGAACCTGTTTTCGCTTTTCAGAATAACTAAATTCTTCCGATTATCGAGGGTCTATGGATTTGCTGGCGGCCATGCGAATTTTCGTGCGGGTTGTCGAGCGTGGCAATTTATCGAGGGCCGCGAAAGATCTCGGCCTCGGCCAACCTACCGTTAGCGACCGAGTCGATCGGCTCGAACGGTTTCTCGGCGTCAAATTGCTGCTCCGAAACACGCGCGCGGTGTCGTGCACCGATGAAGGCATTCTGTTCTATCAGCGAAGCAAGGTCGTGCTCGACGCGGCCGACGAGGCACGGGCCGTCGTCACGCTCGGCAACAAGATCGTGCGTGGGCGCATTCGCATTGCCGCGCCACATGGGTTGGGCGAAGTCGTGTTGCCGGAAATCCTCACGGTCATCCGCGAACAAAATCCGCAGCTCTATATCGAGCTCGTCCTGAATGACGAAATCACCGACCCCGTCACCGAGGGCGTCGATATTTCATTGCGGCTCGGCCAGATCGGCGATGGCAATTTCGTCGCGCGTCGATTGGGTTACGTACGACGCGTACTGGTCGCATCGCCGCTTTATATCGAAAAGCATGGGCTGCCAGAGGAACCGACCGACATCGTCGGGCATCCATTCATTCGCGTCACGGGGCTCTTCAACGACGGCCAGCTTCGCCTGATGAGTCCGTCGAAATCGGCGCGGCCGACGCCGATCAACGTCGTCGTCAGCACCAGCCACTGGCGGCCGGTCTACGAGCTACTGCTGAACGGCGCGGGTATCGGCGTCCTTCAGGAACACGTCTGCATCGACGCCCTGGAATCCGGCCGGCTCGTCAGGCTGCTGCCGGATTACACGGTACCGGGATTCGACCTGCATGCGCTGCTGCCGGTCACACGGCCCGTGCCTTCCAAGACCCAGGTCGTCGTGAAGATCATCGAGGAGTATCTGCCGAAGATGATGGCGCGGGCTGCGGACGACGCGCTCGACATGTAGCACGATCGACAAAACGAATCCCCGACCGTGCATCGACGTCCGCATATTTCACTTTTTTCCGCGCATTGAAACGGGAGCGGGCCGGGTGGCCGCAAGCAGCGCGGCGCCGATGGCCATGATGGCCGCCATCAGCACCAGGCACACGCGGAAGCTCCCGGTCGACGTACGCAGCCAGCCGATTGCCGCAGGACTGAAAAAGCCGCCCAACACGCCGATCGTATTGATCAGCGCGATGCCGCCCGCGGCGGCGGGTCCTTTCAGATAGGCGGATGGAATGGTCCAGAACACCGTGTAGGCCATCCACATTGCGGTCGTCGCAACCGTGATGAATATCAGCGAAACGTCGAGCCTGTCGCTCGACACGACAGTCGCAACGAGTGAAATCGCGCTGATCAGAGCCGGAATCGCGCTGTGCCAGCGCCGCTCGTTGCGACGATCGGAACTACGGCCCGCGACGACCATGCCGATGGTCGCGGCAACGAACGGAATCGACGAATAGAGGCCGATCTTCATCGGATCGGTGACGCCGCTGGCCGCCAGCAGGCCGGGCAACCAGAAATTGATCAGGTAGATGCCGCAAATGACGCAGAAATAGGCGGCGCTCATCAAATAGACGTACGGATCCTTCACGACTTCCGCGAAACCGTGCCGCTCCGCATGTTGAGGCTTCGCGGTCATGTCGACGAGTTCCTGCCGTTCCTCGGGTGACAGCCACGTTGCGGTCTCGGGCCGATCGGCAAGCAGCACGCGGGCCATGATGCCGAGCGCGACGCACGGCAGCCCTTCGATCAGGTACATCCACTGCCAGCCGGACAGGCCGCCCAAGCCTGCGAAGGTCGTCATGATCCACATCGACAGCGGGCCGCCGAGCACGCCCGCAAGGGGGCCGCCGATCATGACCGCGGCGATGGCTTTCGCACGGCGGGATTCGGGATACCAGCAGGTCAGATAGAACAGGATGCCCGGCGTGAATCCGGCCTCGAAGACGCCCAGGAGAAAGCGCAGCACATAGAACGTCGTCGCATCGCGCGTCGCGACCATGGCTGCGGACGTCAGGCCCCACAGCACCAGGATCCGGCTGATGGCCTTGCGCGCGCCGATTTTCGGCAGCAGCAGGTTGGACGGCACCTCGAAGAGCGCGTATCCGATGAAAAATATGCCGGCGGCCAGGCCGTATTGCGCATCGGTCAAGCCGATGTCGGACTGCATGTGCAGCCGGGCGAAACCAACATTGAGCCGGTCAAGGCACGCAAATAAATAACAGATGAGCAGAAAGGAAAGCAGGCGGCGGTCGAGCCGGCGATACAGCGCCGACGTGCGATCGCCATTCTGGATCGAGACGACAGTGGACATGCCAGTCCATATGAACGCGTCCCGGTTGCAACAGTGTTCATGTGTGTCGACAGGCAGGACGGTTTGCAGTGCTACATA
This sequence comes from Burkholderia sp. SIMBA_051, assembly GCF_046534915.1. NCBI lineage: Bacteria > Pseudomonadati > Pseudomonadota > Betaproteobacteria > Burkholderiales > Burkholderiaceae > Burkholderia > Burkholderia sp. SIMBA_051. Next base: position 186,925 of record NZ_JAWRXS010000012.1, read on the forward strand.
TCACCCGTTGTTCTGCTGATGGCAGGCATTCAGGTTTGGCGAACCCTGGTCCTGCCCGGCTTGTCACCACACTCGATTACTGCGCAACCTTTCGACGTTCACCCTGAATTGAACGTTGATCTTCTCGCTGGCGTGTGCCGTTCTGGCCGGTTTCACGCTAACGTAGCCTTTTCGGTACAACCTGTCGTGAGCCGGGCACCTTCGCATGTGTCGACACCGCTCATGCGCCGTCAATCCGGCATTCGATCCCGGCAATCCGCTTTCCCCGGGCCGACCGTGGCACTGCGCCCGGCATCGAATCGGGCGCAGTGACGGCGCGATTTGTCAGGCAACTTCGGACAATTCGGGCGCCTCCTCTTCCTGGTATTGCCTGACGCGTGCGCGGAACGTGTCCGACAGCGGCACGGTCGACTCCGTCACGTAGTCGTAAGCAACGTGCGTCGACGCGCCGCGCGCGATCACGGTATTGGCGTCGTCCGCGAGCGTGATCAGGTATTCGAGGTCGAAGCTCTTCGTGCCGAGGCGAGTGATTCGCGCGCTCAACTCGAGCGTTTCCCCCCATTTCGCGGAACGGACGTATTCGCACGACGTCTTCAGCATGATCTGCGGAATGCCCTGATCGAGCGGCACCTCCAGCAGTTCATGCGCGTAAGCCATATATGCATTCAGCATGTACACGTAATACATCGTCGCGCTGACGTGGCCGGCGGGATCCTGGTCGCGATACGTGACGTCGAATTTCTGGGTGAAGGCTCGGGTCATCTTGGCACCTGTGGGGTTGAGGTTGTACCCGCCGGACTGCCCGGCGGGTCGGGTCAAGCAAACGTTGAATGCCCGATGGCATTCGCGCATCGCGCGAAAGCATGCGGCGCGATACCGGACGGGCCCGGGCATGCGCGCTACGACAGCACGCGCTGATCCAGGTATGGCTTCCCGCCATGCGCATGCACGATCGAGCCGCCGCGCATCTCGACGATCGGCAACTCGGCGAGGGCATTGACGACGTGCGCCATCGTCGGCAGGTCCGACCAGCTCGCGACGTTGAAGCGCACGCGCGCATCTCCGACCTGCCGCCGGTCGACCGTGACGTACGGGTCGTGAACCGGCGTCAGCGTGACCTGGCACAGCTCGGTCGCACCCCAGTCGCCGGTGCGCGGCGTGTACTTCAGCATCAAGGTGCCGTCGGACCGGGCCGGCGGCGTGTCGGCGACCGGCTCGCGCAATCCCGTCACGCCAAGCTCGAGAAAGCGAAAGCCCATCCAGCTCGCTTCGCAATGCTGTTCGCCGTTGAACTGCCGCGGCGCCGCGACGTCCGCATACAGCTTCGGATGACCGATCTCGTCACGGCCGGTGATGATCGGATCCGCGAGGTTTTCCCATACCGCCGCGAGAAACTTTCCGGCAGCGCGGTCGCGCGTTCCCGCAAAGATCGCGGGCCAGCTCACGTGAACCATCGTGTAGCCGCGTCCGGCGAGCCAGTCGATGCCGGTCAGGTAGTGGAACTCGACGGTCACGACGGGCTCGCCGGCGAGCGTGAAACGTTCCGGAAGATGCCGTTCCAGCCGGGCCGCATCGGTGAGAAACGACGCGGATACCGTCATGCGCGTCGGATTGCGGTGCGGGTCGACCGCGAGCGCGTCCGGCACCTGCCGGGGGCCCGGTGCCGGTCCGAAGTGAGTGGGCATTCGATAGATGCGGCCCTTCTCGAACGTGTAAGCCAACGAACACCTCCTTCGTCTATACGCGGGCCGGTTGCCGTGTACGGCCGACCCGCGCGTCGCGTTACCGATGGGATGCCAGACCCGCGCCGGCATAGATGATTTGCAGCTCCCCCTGGATTTCGCGCATGAGATTGCCCGAACTCGCGTTCTGCGGAAGGTTCTGCAGGCGGAACAGCACGAACGGCTCGGTGCCCGACGGGTTACCGATCGCGTGATAGCTCCAGGCGGGCACGAACACGGTGTCGCCCGGCACGAGCCGCTCGTGCGTCTGGTCTTCGCCGAACGCCATTTCTCCGGACCCCGAATGAACGATGTACAGATGCCAGAACGAATGGCGATGCCGCTCCGTCATCTCGCCGGGCTTCAGTACCTGGATGACGAGCGACAGTTCGGGGGCGACCGTCCCGTGCTCGTCGACTCTGCCGCCGGACAGCGCAAGCGTGCCCTGCGGGTTATGCGGGCGGCTGCGCGTCATTGATTCGATCGACTGCCACTTCCAGACCACCGGGTCGGCCGGGGGTTTCGACGTCAGTTCGAGATATTCCGAGAACGAGAGAATGTCGCCTTCGATCGTCTGCATGGTTACTCCTTGTAGTACGCAGGGTGGGATGAACAGGTATCCGGATGGGCATCGCGGAACGCCGCGAGCTGCATGCATGCGTCATGAATGCGCGATACGGTCGGATACGGCGTGATATCGACGTTGACGTTGCGGGCCGAGACGATTTGCGGCACCAGCGCGAGGTCCGCGAGCGACGGCCGATCGCCGTGACAGAATCGCCCCGTCTCGTCGCTGCCGGCGAGCATCGTCTCGAGCGCGTCCAGGCTCGTGGTGATCCAGTGCTGCTTCCAGCGGAGTACCACGCCGTCGTCGCAGCCGGTCGCCTCTTTCAGGTACTGGGCGACACGCATGGCCGTGATCGGGTGGGTGTCCGCCGCGACCGTCTGGAACAGCGCCCGCACGCGCGCGCGCTCCTGCGTGCCGGCTGGCAGCAGCGGCGGGTCCGGATATTCGTCGTCGAGATACTCGACGATCGCCGACGACTGGGTCAGCACGCGGTCGCCGATCCGCAGCGCAGGCAGCAGGCCTTGCGGATTGATCGACAGATACGGATCGGCGCGGTGGGCGCGCGCATCGAGATCCTGAACGACCGTCGTATAGGCGACGCCCTTCAGATTGAGCGCGATACGCACCCGGAACGATGCGGACGAGCGGTGGAAATCGTGCAGGGTCAGCATATTCAGTTGCCCTCCAGCGCCGCTGTCAACGCGGCTTCAGGCGCGGCTGCGAGCGAATCGCGCGTCGCGGTCGTGTCGTCGCCCGGCACGCCCATGCGGGCCGGGCCGGTGGCCTGTTCGGCCGCGATCATGTCGAGCAGTTCGAGCACGCAGCGCTCGGCGTCGCGCGTCTGCCGCGACGCGATGCCCGGACGCGGCAGCGCATGCGTGTAGAAGTGCGCGCCTTCGACGGGAAAGCCGATGGCCCACAGGCGCGACTGCGCTTCGCCGTCGCGGCCGAGCGGATGCATACCCGTATCGACGTCGAGTCCGCCCGGGTGGTAGTCGCCGTTCCGGTACGGGCGGACGATGCCGCGGCCGAGCAGCGCGGTCGAGAGCGGCGAACCGTCGGTGACGGGCGAATACGGATCGAGCCGCGCGACGACGAGCACGTCCGCGTAGCGGCGCTCCACCCGCTCGCCGTAGTGCGCCTCGATGCGGAAATGCGCGCACGTCTCGTCGGCGACGAGCCGCGCGCCGGGGCCGCCGGCGATGTCGAGCAAGCCGGCGCGGTGCAGTGCGAGGTGCTCGCGGTTGCGCCGCAGCGGCGGGCCGAACGACACGCGGTTCGTGATGGCGTTGAATTCGTCGACGAAGTAGCGATGCGAATCGGGCGTCAGCCCGCCGTATTCGACGGCCGCGCGCAACGCGTCGCGCGTATCGCGCAGCACGTCGGTCGCCGCCTTGACCGGGCTCGTCAGGTTGCCGAGCAGCGCGTGATGCAGGTCGTCGCGCATGAGCGTGAAAAAGAACGTGTGGAATGCGTCGAAGGATTCGAACCTTCGGCCCTCGAGCGGCCACAGAATCTGGCCAATCGCATGCAGCTCATCGGCGTTCGGCTCGAACCCGTCGGCATCGACGTTGCCGCCTTGCAGCGCGAGCCGGTACGCGTAAGCCATTTCCTTGATGATCAGCGGCAGCACGTCTGCGCGGAAATCGATCCGGCTGTCGCCCGTCGTATCCAGCGCAGCCGCACGCAATGCCGCCACCGCGTCCGGCGTGAAGAAGCGCGGGCGGTGGCGGCCCGTCAGCCCCTTCTGGTTGATCCCGCGCGCGGCGAACGGCAGGCAGTTGCGGGAGAACAGCAGGATCTGCGGCTCGAGCCCCGACTTCTGGTATTCGAGTTCGCCGTCGCGTTCGACGTAGCGTCCGCCACGGCCGATCGTCAGCGCGGACACGACATCGTGTGCGGTGAGGCCGAACCCCTGTATGGCGACAGTCGCGGTAGGGGCGATATCGTTCAGCGTCTCGATCGGGTATGGCGACGGCACGTACGCGAGCTGCGCGTTGTTGACCTGATGCCGCTCCGCGAACTGCGCGAGGCGCTGGTCGCTCTCGGTCGGCCGGCGCGTGCCGTGGCCCGTCGTCAGGAACACGTAGTGCGCAAAGGCCGGCGCACTGTCGTCGACATGCAGTTCGTAGCCGCGGTTGGCCGGCACGAGATCGACCACTCGGGCACGGCGATGCGTCACCGCGACGCTGCGCGGCAGCGCCGCGACGATCCGTGCATAAACCCAGGACAGATATTCGCCGAGCAGGCTGCGCGGCAGATGGTCGGCCTCATTGAGCGGGCGGCCCGCATCGACCGACGCCCTCCGGAACGCGCCGTCGACGTAGCGATATCCGCTGTCATGCGCCCATTCGACGAGCGACGGCGCGCCGTGCCGGCCCAGCTCGCTCGACGGCGCGAACATCGTCACTTGCGACGCGACGGTGTTGATCATCAAGTGATCCGGCTGGCTCGACGGATGCGCGCCCTGCCCGCATTCGCCGGCGTCGAACACCGTGATGTCCAGCGCGATGCCGGCCGGAATATTGCGCGCGTGCTCGACGAGGCGCTCGAGCACGGTGACGCCGCGCGGCCCCAGGCCAATGATCGCAATCGAAATCGTGTTCGTCATTGCGTTTCTCCCGTTTCGAGTTGAACGTCGGCCGATGCTGTCGCCGGGTTCGATGCCGCCACGCGCGACGCGTCGACGGCGAGGTGCGCGTCGCTCAGGGGCGACGCGTGCAGCGCCACGATGTCCGGATGTCCGTTCCAGCGCGGGAAGCGCTGGCGCACCGCCGGGTCGTGGCCGGGAATGATGTGGTCGGGGCCGTCCGCCAGCGCTTCGATCGCCGCATGCCCGTCGAGCATGCGCGCGACGTTGAAGACGATCGGGAACGGGCGCTTCGAGCGGATGTGGTCCCAGTAGTGCGCGGCGTCGCTGGCCAGCACCACATGGCCGCGCGCCGTGCGCACCCGCACCACCTGCAGGCCGGCCGTGTGGCCGCCGATCAGATGCGTATGAATGCCGGATGCCACCGCGTGATCGCCGTCGGCGAATCGCACGCGGCCTGCGTGCAGCCGTTCGATCGCCGCGCACACGTCACGCGCCTCGAACGGCTTGCGAATCGCTTCGTGACACATGCAGCGCCCAGTGCAGTACGCCATCTCCGCATCCTGGATATGCAGCGTCGCCGCCGGAAACGCGCGGATGTTCCCCGCGTGGTCGTAGTGCATGTGAGTGATGATCACGTCGTCCACGTCGGCCGCGTCGATGCCGAGCTCGCCCAGCAGCTCCACCGGCGAATGCAGATAGCGACGCTTGCGCCGGGCGGCCGTCGACGCGTCGAACCCCGTGTCGACCAACACCGTGCGACCCATGCCGCGAATCACCCAGACATAGAAGTCGAGCGGCATGGAGATGTCGTCGTGCGGATCGTCGCCGAGATAGTTCTCGCCGCTGCGCCGATCGTCGTGCGTCGCGTAACGCAGCGCAAAGACTTCGTACTCCGCGCTGTCCTGATCGAGAAGGCCGCTCATTCCACGGCCTCCAGCAAATCGGGGCGCACGGCATCGTGACGCGCCACGGCGATGGTCCGGCCCGATCCGCGAGTGCCCGCCTCCATCGCCGCCAGTTCGTCCTGGAAGAAGAAGGTTTTTTCGCCGAATGCGGGGACGAGCTCGTCGAACCAGGTCGCTTTCGGATCGAACTTCGCATAGAACGGCCGGCGCACCCATTCCGGGTTGCGGGCCTGCAGCAGTTGCAGCGCGAACACCTTCTCGCCGGCCAGCTCGACGATGCCGTCGACCATCACCTTGCCCGGGAACGCGCTCATCGATGGGCCGCGCACGGTGCGGGCGAGGCCCGATATCGAGCGGTAGGCGGCCTGGAAAATCTCGTAGGCGCGTGCGAGCGGCAGCTTGAAATAGTCGCTGGGTCCGGTGTCGCGTTCGACGAACATGTAGTACGGGATCGCGCCGAGCCGCACGCCCGTCGTCCACAGCTCGGCCCAGGCGGCCGGATCCTCGTTGATGTGCCGGATCAGCGGCGCCTGGATGCGCACGGTCGCGCCGGTACCGATGATGCGTCGCAAGGCTCGCTGCGCGATCGGGTGCTGCAGTTCGCGCGGATGGTTGTAATGGCCCATGATCGCGAGATTGCGCCCGGACGCCACCACCTTTTCGAATACGCGCAGCAGGTCGTCCGAGTCCTTGTCGCTCACGAAGCGCTGCGGCCAATACGCGACCGATTTCGTGCCGATCCGGATGTTCTGCAAATGGTCGAACTCCGGCGCGAGCAACGGCTCGAGGTACTCGCCGAGCGCGCGGGCACTCATCACGAGCGGATCGCCGCCCGTCACGAGAATGTCGGTGACTTCCGGATGACGCCGCAGATAGGCGGTGAGCTCCTGCGACGAACGCGCGTCGAACTTGAGTTCGTCCATGCCGACGAACTGCGGCCAGCGGAAGCAGAACGTGCAATACGCGTGGCAGGATTGCCCCGCACTCGGAAAGAACAGCACCGTCTCGCGATACTTGTGCTGCAGGCCGCTTAACGGCACGCCGTCGAGATAGGGCACGTTGTGGGTCAGTTGCCCGGCGGGATGCGGATTCATCCGCAGGCGGATCTGGCGGACGACGGCGTCGATGCGCGCTTCGTCGGCACCTTCCCGGACGAGATCGCGGATCGCCGCATACTCGTCGTCCTTCAGCATGTCGCGGTGCGGGAACGTCAGCCGGTAGATCGGGTCGTCGGGAACCTTGTCCCAGTCGATCAGCTCGTTCAGCACATAGGGATTGACTCGAAACGGCAGTACGCGCGAGACGACGTCGACGGCTTCCTGAAGCTCGCTCGGCAACAGCTGCCATTGCGGCGATTGGGAAACCGTGTGCCTCGTATACGGCTTGAACTTCCACAACTGATCCTGACTCATGACGGCCCTCTCAAACAGATTAGATTTATGAATGTGACGACATCGAACTCAATTTCCTGGTGATAAAGGTGATGCAGTAAGTACAGCGAAACAACGAACGCAAATTGAAAGCGACGAAACGGCGTGATGCATTGCCGTTCTTCGCCGGTGTTTCAGGACACGGCGCTTACATCGAGCGGCGCGCTGGTCTTCGCCTTGATCTCGCCGACGCTCACGCCGTCGGCGAGTTCGAGCACCTTCAGGCCGTGCGGCGTCACTTCGATCACACCGAGATCTGTGATGATCAGGTCGACCACGCCGACACCCGTCAGCGGCAGGTTGCATTCGTCGAGAATCTTGTGCTGGTCGCCCTTCGCGACGTGCTCCATCAGCACGACGACGCGCTTCACGCCCGCGACGAGATCCATCGCGCCGCCCATGCCCTTGATCATCTTGCCCGGGATCATCCAGTTCGCGAGGTCGCCCGTCTTGCTGACCTGCATCGCGCCGAGGATCGCGAGGTTGATGTGGCCGCCGCGAATCATCGCGAACGAATCGGCCGACGAGAAGATCGACGAGCCCGGCAGCGTCGTGACGGTCTGCTTGCCGGCGTTGATGAGATCCGCATCGACTTCGTCCTCGGTCGGCGACGGGCCGATGCCGAGCAGGCCGTTCTCCGACTGCAGCCACACCTCGACGCCTTCCGGCACGTGGTTCGCGACGAGCGTCGGCAGGCCGATGCCGAGGTTCACGTAGAAGCCGTCCTGCAGTTCCTTCGCCGCGCGCGCGGCCATCTGGTCACGATTCCAGGCCATGTCAGTCTCCTTTCGCGCGTACGACGCGTTGTTCGATGCGTTTCTCGGGTGTCGCATTCAGCACGATGCGCTGCACGAAGATGCCCGGCGTGTGGACCTGGTCCGGATCGAGCGTGCCGTTCTCGACGATCTCCTCGACTTCCACGACGGTGATCCTGCCGGCCATCGCGCACATCGGGTTGAAGTTGCGCGCGGTGCGGCGATAGATCAGGTTGCCGGACTTGTCGGCCTTCCACGCCTTCACGAGCGCGACGTCGGCCGTCAGCGACGGCTCGAGCACGTAGTGGCGATCGCCGAACTGGCGCGTTTCCTTGCCTTCGGCGATCACGGTGCCGTAGCCGGTGTTCGTGAAGAAGGCGGGAATGCCGGCACCGCCCGCGCGCAGCTTCTCGGCGAGCGTGCCCTGCGGCGTGAATTCGAGCTCGAGTTCGCCGGCCAGGTACTGGCGCTCGAACTCCTTGTTCTCGCCGACGTACGACGAGATCATCTTCTTGATCTGGCGCGTTTCCAGCAGCAGGCCGAGACCGAAGCCGTCGACGCCCGCGTTGTTGCTGATGCAGGTGATGCCCTTGACGGCCGAATCGCGCAGTGCCGCGATCAGCGCCTCGGGAATCCCGCACAGGCCGAAGCCGCCGATCGCGAAGGTCTGGCCGTCGCGCACGATGTCCCGGAGCGCTGAAGCGGCGCTCGAATAAAGTTTGCTCATACGTAATCCTTATTGAGATTCGCGCCCGTCAGGCGCGAATCTCCGGTGGGGAGAAAACCGATTCAGAGGGAGGACGTCGCGCGGTCAGACTTCGGCCACACTTTCGGGAAGGGAATGATCTGCGGTTGCTCGGTTGAACAGGAAGCCTTCGTAATCGCGTTCGATGATGCCGTCGCATACAGCGATATAGGAATCGAATCCCTCGAGATCGAGCAGGACGGCACGCGGCTTGCCCGGCACGTTTGCGCCGACGTACCAGGAGTTGCTCTGATGGATCAGCGTCTTCTCGGCGATCGCCTGGATGCGTGCCGTCCACGCTTCCTGCGCCGCGCGAGTCGGCTCGACGGTAGCCGCATCGTGGTGCTTGGCGCGCTCGATCAGCTTCATCACGAGGTCGACCTGGTGCTCGTCGCACGGCACCGCGCTGCTCAGCGAGGCGGTGCTGCCGGGGCCCGCGATGTTGAAGAGGTTGGGGAACGCCGCACTCATGAGCCCCAGATACGTGTGCGGACCGCTCTTCCACGCGCTGCGCAGCGATTCGCCGTGACGCCCGCGAATGTCCACGTTCAGCAGCGCGCCCGTCACCGCATCGAAGCCGGTTGCGAACACGATCATGTCGAGCTCGATCTCGCGGCCGCCCGCGACGATGCCGTTGCGGGTGATCGACTCGATCGGCGTTTCCTTCAGGTCGATCAGCGACACGTTGTCGCGATTGAAGGTTTCGAAATAGCCACTGTCGGCGCACAGGCGCTTCGTCAGGATCGGATGGCCGCTCGGCGTGAGCTTGTCGGCCAGCACGGGATCGTCGATCTTCTCCCGGATCTTCGCGCGAACGAACGCCGTGAGCGTGTCGTTCGCCTCCTTGTTCGTCAGCAGATCGTTATACGACGTGTAGAAACACAGCCCGCCCGCGGCCCAGCGCGCTTCGTATTCGCGCAGTCGTTCTTCCGGCGTGACGGACAGCGCGGAAATCCGCAGCGGTTGACGTGGTTCGCCGCCGACACAGACGAAGCCGCCAGGCGATTGCCATTCCATGCGGCGCAGTTCCGCGTAGTTCGCCTTCATTTGCTGCTCGTATTCGGCGTCCATTGGGCGGTTGCGCAGCGGGATGCTGTAGTTCGGCGTGCGCTGGAACACGGTGACGTGTGCGGCCGATTGCGCGGCTACCGGGATGAACTGAATCGCCGACGAACCGGTGCCGATCACGCCGATGCGCTTGCCCGCAAGGTCGACCGTGCCGGCCGGCCAGCGCGACGTGAAGTGGGTTTCGCCGGCGAAGCTGCCGTATCCAGGGACGTCCGGCACCTTCGGCGCGGACAGGCAGCCGGTCGCCATCACGCAGTAGCGGGCGTGCAGTCGTTCGCCGGCGTGAGTGACGAGCGTCCAGCGGGCGCGCGATTCGTCGAACGTCGCGGCATCGATCCGCGTGCCGAGCCGGATGTGTTCATAGAGCCCGAAGCGATGCGCGACGTGATCGAAATAGCGCAGCAGTTCAGGCTGCGATGCATAGCGTTCCGTCCAACGCCATTCCTGTTCGAGTTCGCTCGAGAACGAGTACGAATACTCGAAGCTCTCGATGTCGACGCGTGCGCCGGGATAGCGATTCCAGAACCAGGTACCGCCGATGCCGTCGGCCGCGTCGACGAGCCGTACGGACAGGCCGGCTTCCTTGGCCCGATGCAGCATGTACAGGCCGGCTACGCCGGCGCCGACGATGACCATATCGAATGCGGCGTCCTCGTCACTTGATGCGATGTTCACCATGTCAGTCCTTCAATATGAAGTGTTGCTGGATTGATCGGGTACTTCCGTTTCGATACAGGGAGAGCATGCGCCGGCCTGGAACCCGGTTGGCGCCCGGGCCGCATCGCCGCAGCGATGCGCGCACCGGGAAAACACACATCAGTCGTAGGCGCGCGAGCCGACGGACACGATCGGCACGGACCACTTTCGGCCATACGCCAGCATCATCACGAAGCTGAGGACGAAACTCAGGCCGCCGACCATCAGCAGGCCGAGCTCGCCGAGCACGGGCAACAGGTTGGTGAGGAAGCCGGTCACGACCCAGGCGATCGCCATCACTGAGCCGGCGACGCCGAGCGCCCAGCCCTGCCGGTCCTCGCTCACCGCGTCCGAATACGCGGTGTACATGGTGGTGTATGCAACCATGTCGAAGCAGCCGACCACCATGCCGAGCACCCAGAGTGTGTTTTCGTGCGGAAACAGCGCCGACAGCACTTGCCCGATGCCCGCGATCAAGAGGCCCGTCTTCGCGATGTCGACGACGCTCCAGATTTTCAGCATCAGCCGCACGATCACCATCAGCCCGAACACGAAAGATATGCCGATCAGGCCGCTGAACAGGCCGAGCTGCGAGCTGGTGTAATGAAATTTCGTCTGCAGCACCAGCATGATCGTCTGCAGATACAGCCCGTAGCCGACCTGCATCAGGAAGAACACGATCGACAGGAACGCGACGCGGCGGTGCGTGCCGGCCTGGTAGATGATCCGCAGCGGCATCAGCAGGTCCACACGCGTGTTACCGGTCGGCGCGACCGCGTTGCGATATGACCAGAACGTCCAGAGCCCGCAGACGACCGACAGCGCGGCGACCAGCAGGAACGGCGTGCCGTAGTTGAAGAACGGCGCGATCGTGCGGTCGGACGTGACGCCGCCGAGCACGGGGCCGACGATGACGCCCGCGCTGAACGCGATCGACATGATGCTCATGTTGTACGCCTTGGTTTCCGGCGTGCTCATGTCCGTGATCGCGGCCTGCGCGATCCCCTGGCAACCGGCCATCAGCCCGCTCAGGCCGCGTCCGATCAGCAACAGCGCGATACTCGGCAGCAGCGCGCCGACCGCCATCAGGAAGTAGCTGAGCGCCAGGCCGAACACGCACAGCAGCAGGATCTTCCGCCGACCGTAGCCGTCGGACAGCTCACCCATCAGCGAAGAGCCGAAGAACATGCAGAACGGATAGACGCCGTACCCGAGCCCGAGGTAGAAATTGCGGAGGTGCGGACTCGTGTCGGCCCCGATGATGCCCGATTGGGGGTCGGAGAAGATCGCCGCCATGATCGGGTACACGAGCCCGAATCCCATCGCGTCGATCGCAATGGCAAGCAGGCATGGACCCAGCAGTTTGATGTTGAGTTTGGACATGAATGGCCTCGGTAGTAACGTGACGGCTACAGTAGTCGAAGGCCGGTTTTGCGAGTAGAGACGTATCTGCAATAGAAATTATCGTAGTTACCGATAACCCAGGATTTCCTTTCAGAACTGTAGGGAAAGGCTGATGGCAGTGAGTTCGCGCTCTGCCTGGTCATGGGTCCGCGGATGGGAAATTAAAAGGTTCATCGCGGATTTTCGGCGGGAGCGCCGGGGAGGAGCGTCGGCGTTCAGTCAGAAGCGGTCAATCGATTGATCGCATCGAAAGCCGGGTTTCAGGCGCCGGAATACGACACGACGCTGTCATGCAGACGGCATGCGGTACTTCGACCACATTCGCATGTGGCACAATCGACGCCGCTCTGTCGAAACAGAAAAACGGGCAATGACAAAACTGATTCGATTCCGGGTTCGGCCCGTCTACCACGGTAGCGATCTTCTGGTCGAGATACTCGAAGACCATCGCACTGTCGACTTTCCCAACGTCGCTGCGATCCTGCAAGATGCTCTGCATTCTGTCCAAGTACCGCATCCAGACGGCCTTGATGATCCAGGAATCGCCTTATCTCAGGACCACTATTTCAGCTATTGGAAATATGCTCGCGGCTACTATGAAATAGACGACGATATCTGGGGACTCTTCGTGACCGCCTCAATCGACAACGCGTCCATAGTCGCGGACATCGAACGAGCGCTCCTGTTGACAGGGAAGTTCGTCAAAGAAGAAGCAGATTTCGGCAAGTTCAAGTGAGTCAACGGGATCCGGGGACGCTCACGCAACAACGGCGAACACCAGCACCGCACCTGATGCATCGAGCGCGCGATGGGCGTTGAGATGAATCTGCATCTGCCCTGCCCGTCGTGCCAGCCCAAGCCGCCCGGCTAGCCCAACGAGCGCCACAGCGCCAGCGGCAAATCCCCCCACTTCCTGATTTTGGTCAACCGTCTCTCTCACGTTCGGGCTGTAATCGAATTACCGTCCCGTCGACTCCGCTGAGGCGCTCCATGAAACTGACTTTTCTCGGCGCGACCGAAACCGTGACCGGCTCGAAATACCTGGTCGAGCATGGCACCCGGCGCGTGCTGGTCGATTGCGGTCTGTTCCAGGGTACGAAGAACCTGCGGCTGCGCAACTGGCAGCCGCTGCCGCTCGCGCCCGGCACGCTGGACGCGGTCGTGCTCACCCACGCGCATCTCGATCACTCCGGCTATCTTCCGGTGCTGGTGCGCGAAGGCTATCGCGGGCCGGTGTACTGCACGGCGGCCACGGCGGAGCTCTGCGACATCATGCTGCGCGACAGCGCGCGGCTGCAGGAAGAGGAAGCCGACTTCGCGAACCGGCACGATTATTCGAAGCATCGGCCGGCGCAGCCGCTTTACACGCTGGACGACGCGCAGCGCGCGCTGCGCCTGCTGAAGCCCGTTGCATACGACGAATGCACGGCGCTGGGCGGCGGCGGCCTGTCGTTCCGGATGCTGCCGGCCGGGCACATCCTGGGCGCGGCGAGCGTCGTGATGCACTGGGATCACAAGGTGCTCGCGTTCTCCGGCGACCTCGGCCGGTATCACGACCCGATCATGCAGCCGCCACGGCCGCCCGCGCATGCGGACTACGTCGTCGTCGAATCGACGTACGGCGACCGGCTGCACCCGGCGTCGGATCCCGAGAACGAGCTGGCCGCCATGTTCGACAAGACCTTCGCGCGCGGCGGGGTCGTCGTGATGCCTTGCTTCACCGTCGGCCGCACGCAGGAAATCCTGTACTACATCGCGCGGCTGAAGGCGTCCGGCCGCATGGCGCACGTCCCGGTCTTCCTGGATAGCCCGATGGCGACGAACGCGACCGAGATCTATCGCCACCATATCCTCGAACATCGCCTGACCGTCTCCGAAGCGAATACGCTCGGCCATGCGGCGACGATGGTCCGCTCGGTCGACCAGTCGAAGGCGATCGCCGAACACCATGGCCCGATGGTCATCATCGCCGGCAGCGGGATGGCGACCGGCGGACGCGTGCTGCATCACCTGAGCCGCTATGCACCCGATGCGCGCAACACGATCGCGCTGGTCGGCTACCAGGCCACCGGCACGCGCGGCGCGGCGCTGGCCGCGCACGAGCCGACGCTGAAGATTCACGGCGAGTACGTCCGTCTGCGTGCGCAGGTCGAGTCGATCACGGCGCTCTCGGCCCATGCCGACTATGAAGAGATCCTCACGTGGCTCGGCACGATGCAGTGCGCTCCCGTCCGGACTTTCATCACGCATGGCGAACCGGCTGCCGCGGACGCGTTGCGGCGGCGTATTGCGGAGCGCCTGCAGTGGCCGTGCGAGGTGCCGGCTTACAAGCAATGCGTCGATCTGGATGAAGTCGCATCCGGCGGTGCGCATGGATCCGCGGTGCTTTCGTCATAACTGACGGCAATGCGGCGCATTGCAGGATGCGCATGACGGGAAGTAGATGCTCGCGCTCCCCCTCACCGCCCGTTCGCGAACAACTGAACCACGACGCCGCGCAGCCAGCGATTGCCTGCTTCGTGGTGATATCGCGAGTGCCAGTGCTGTCGGACCGCGAACCCCTCGACCTCGATCGGACACGCATGCACCGTCAGGTCATTGGCCTGAGCCAGCGTCTCGCCGATATGGCGCGGCAGCGTCGTGATCAGGTCCGTGCTCTGGATGATCGCGCCCAAACCCAGAAACCCCGGCAGCCCCAGCACGACCTGACGCTCGATGCGCTCCCGCATCAGCGCCTGGTCGAGAAGCTGCGCGCCCGTTCCGGCCGTAATGGCCACATGGCCCTCCGACCGGTACTGTTTCACGCCGAGGCGACCGCGAATCCTCGGATGATGGCGATTGGCCAGGCATACCCAGTCCTGGTCGTACAGTTTCTGCTGGTAGATGCCTCCGCCGAGCCACGGCACATAGCCGATCGCGAGATCGGCTTCGCCCGACTCGAGCGCCCGTTCCGTGTTGCCGTCGATCCTCGCCGCCTCCAGCCGCACGCCCGGCGCCTGCGCGCGAACGTGTGCGAGAAGCCGCGGCAGCAGCGTGACATGGCTCGCATCGGTCATGCAAATGCGAAACCGGCGCTGGGCAGTCGCCGGGTCGAACGCGATCTCCCAGGCCGCGAAGCGCCGCAACGATTCGAGGATTTCCCGGCACGGGCCGATGAGCGCGTCGGCCTGAGGCGTCGGCGCCATGCCGCCGGGCGTTCGAATGAACAGCGGATCGTGAAGGTGTTCGCGCAAGCGCCCGAGCCAGATGCTGACGGTCGGCTGGCTTTGTCCGAGTTGCTCGGCCACGCGGGTGACGCTGCGCGCGTCGTACAGCAGATCGAAAAGCTGCAACAGCTTCAGGTCGGGAAGATCGGTCGGAATCATCGCATTATTGTCCATCGCAATAACGTCATTGTAGTCATTGCATTGTCAGCATGACGGGCAACTTCTATCGTGCAGCGATACGTCAACCCTGCATGACATCGGAGAAACCCATGAAGATTGCAATGCTGGGCGCCGGCGCGCTGGGCTGCGCGATTGGCGCCGCCCTGACCGAAGGCGGCCACGAGACCTGGCTGATCGCCCGCTCGCCGTCGCACGTCGGCGCGATGTGCCGCGACGGCCTTCAGGTCGACGATACGAGCGGATCCCGGCGCGTCCGCGTCCGTGCGACGACGCAGGCGGACGACGTCGGCGTGGCGGATCTGGTGATCGTGCTGGTCAAGTCGTTCCACACCGACGCGGCCATGCGCGGCGCGGAGGGGCTGATCGGGCCCGATACGCTCGTGCTGTCGCTGCAGAACGGCCTCGGGCACGAGGACATCCTCGCCGACGTCGTCGGCCGCGAGCGCGTGCTCGCGGGCAAAACCTACGTCGGCGGCGTGCGGCGCGGCGACGCGCACATCGAATCGGGCGTGGCCGGCAAGCTGACCTTCATCGGCGAACTCGACGGCCGCATCACGCCGCGCGTCCAGGCAATCGCCGACGCATTCAACGCCGCGGGCCTCGCGACGACCGTCAGCGACAACATCGTCGGCACGATGTGGGACAAGCTGCTGGTCAACGTCGCCACGGGCGCGCTCACCGGCATCACCGGCCTGACCTACGGACAGCTCTACGGCGAGCCGCTGCTGAAGTCCACGTCGCTTGCGGCCGTCGCCGAGGCGATCGAGGTCGCGCAGGCGGCCGGCGTCAGGTTGTCGATGACGGACCCGGAGCAGGCGTGGACGCTCGCCGCGGAGGGCCTGCCAGCCGCGTTCAAGACATCGATGCTGCAAAGCCTGGAGAGAGGGACGATGACCGAAATCGACTTCATCAACGGATCGGTCGTGCGCTGGGGACAGCGATACGGCGTACCCACGCCGGTCAACGCAACGCTGGTCGCGTGCATCAAGGGCATCGAGCGGGCGATGGCCGATCGCCAAGCGAAGGAGGTGGTCGCATGAGCGCCACGAAAGCTTATCTGGAGCACGTCGCCATCTGGGTGAAGGACATCCATTGGCACATCCGCTTCTTCGAGGACGTGCTCGGCATGACGATGCGCGAGGTGGACGGCACCGTCGATGCGCCGCGGCAGTACTGGACGCTCGGCGGCCTGCAGTTCATCCATGCGCCGGGCTGGGACGGCCCCGAGGGCCGGCTCGGCCATCTCGGCGTGATGTGCGAGGACCTGGAAGCCGCGCTGGCCGCGGCGCAAGCGTACGGCGTGACCGACATGCCGCAGGGGCGGAACTGGCTGCGCTTGCCGGACGGCCTGGTCGTCGAGCTCATTCAGGCAACGCCCGCCTCCTGTGTCGCGCAGGCGCTGGCGATCAACCCGCGGACGGAGGCATGACCATGACGATCGTCGAAAAGTACTGGGACGATGCCCGCGAGGGCGACGCGTGCACGAGTCCGACCTACACGGTCACCCAGGCGCGCATCCTCTCTTACGCCGATCTCACCGGCGACCACACGCCGGTGCACGTCGACGAGGCGTACGCGAACGCGAGCCACTTCGGCTGCCTCGTCGCGCACGGGCTGTTCGGGCTGTCGATCGCCGACGGCCTCAAGACGCAGAGCGACTACCGTTTCCTGCCGGGCATGTCGCTCGGCTGGACCTGGGACTTCCTGCTGCCGATCAAGGTGAACGACGTGCTGCACGTGACGTTCCGCGTCGGCTCGATGCGGGCGAGCAAGAGCCGCCCGGGCTGGGGCATCGTCGTGCTGCCGTCGGAGCTGATCAACCAGGACGGCCAGGTCGTCCAGCGCGGCGAGCATCGACTGATGGTGCCGCGCCGGCCGGGAGCGTTCTGATGCAGGCCCGCCCTCTCGAAGGTATTCGCGTCGTCGACTACAGCCATTTCCTGGCCGGCCCGTATGTCGGGCGCTGCCTCGCGGCGCTCGGCGCCGAAGTGATCAAGGTCGAACGCCCCGGCACCGGCGACGCCGGCCGCCAGCACGCGACGGTACTCGACGACCAGCAAAGCGGCTATTTCCTGCAGCTCAACATGGGCAAGCGCGGCGTCAGCGTGAACATGAAGGACGCGCGCGGCAAGGCATTCATGCAGCGGCTGTGCGATTCCGCGGACGTGTTCATCGAGAACTACCGGCCAGGCGCGCTGGACAAGCTGGGGCTGGGTTATGCGGAGTTGTCGGCCCGCAATCCGGCACTCGTCTATTGCTCGATCTCGGCCTACGGACATACCGGTCCCGATGCGCATCGCGCGGGCTTCGGGCTGATCGCCGAGGCCAAGAGCGGCATCATGCAGATGGTCGGCACACCGGGCGAGCGGCCGCCGCTGCTGCGGATATCGCTCGGCGACATGTACACCGGCATTCACGCGGTCGCGGCCATCAACGCCGCGCTGTTGGGACGCGTGAAGAGCGGCCGCGGGCAGCACATCGACATGGCGCTGTACGACACGCTGGTCTCCATGCACGAATACGCGGTCCAGTGCTACACGCTGCAAGGCGTGCTGCCCGAGCAGACCGGGCACGACATGCCGACGTCGACGCTCTACGGCGTGTTTCGCGCGGCGGACGGCGATCTCGTGATCGCCGCGCAGGTCGACGACGCATGGAAGCGCTTCGCCGCCCTGATCGAAGCGCATGGCGGACCGGCCGGCTTCGGCGCCGACACGCGCTTTCACGACAGTGTCGGACGCAACGCGCACCGTGTCGAGATCCTGTCGGTCGTCGAGCCGTGGGTGGCCGCCCAGTCCGTCGCGTCGGTGCTCGACCTGCTCGATCGCATCGACGTGCCGTGCGCGAAGGTACAACGCATCGACGAGGTACTGGCGGATCCGCAGATCCAGGCGCGCGGCATGGTCGTCGAGCAGGAGCACCCGCGCTACGGCACGCTGCGCCTGCCGAATCTGCCGTTCCGGTTCTCGGATTGCGATACGACGATTCGCGACATCGCGCCCGATCTCGGGCAGCACAACGTCGACGTCGCGCGTTCGCTCGGGTTCGAGCCCGCCGAAATCGACGCAATGCAGGCCGATGGTGTTCTCTATTCAAAAGCGAGCCAACGATGACTGACCAGTACGCGGTGATCGGCAACCCGATCGGACACACGAAATCTCCGCTGATCCACGGCATCTTCGCGCAAGCGACGCGGCAGGACATGCAGTACTCGGCCATCGAAGGGCCGCTCGAGCCGGAAGGCGCGTTCGTCGGCGTGGTGCGGGCATTCGCCGCGAGCGGCGGCAAAGGCATCAACATCACCGCCCCGTTCAAGCTCCAGGCGTTCGCGATGTCGGACGAACGCAGCGAGCGCGCGTCGCTCGCCGGCGCGGCCAATGCGCTGAAGTTCGAAGGTGGACGCATCCTCGCCGACAACTTCGACGGGATCGGGCTCGTGCGCGACATCGAAATCAATCTCGGCCTGCCGATGGCCGGCAAACGCGTGCTGATGCTCGGCGCCGGGGGCGCAGCGCGCGGCGCGCTGCTGCCGTTCCTCGCGGCCGGGCCGGCCGAGATGGTGATCGCGAATCGCGACGTCGACAAGGCGCGCGCACTGTCCGCGCAGGTCGCCGGACGCGGGCCGCTGGCGGCGTGCGGCTATGCCGATCTCGTCGCGATGGGACGTTTCGATCTGGTGGTGAACGCCACGTCGGCGAGCCTTGCCGGCGATCTGCCGCCCGTCCCGCCGGGCGTGTTCAGCCCGACCGGGGCTGCGTACGAGCTTGCTTACGGCAAGCGGCTGACGCCCTTTCTCCGGCTCGCACGCAATGCGGGCGTGCGCCGCGTCGCGGACGGCGTCGGCATGCTGGTCGAGCAGGCCGCCGAAGCGTTCGCGTGGTGGCGCGGCGTGCGCCCGGAGACGGCTACCGTGATCGAACGACTCACGGTCCCGCTGGACTGAATGCGGGGTGGAAATCCGGTTGAAGCGCGGAGCCGACATCGACGATGCGGCTCGTCGGCATTCATGCTGGCGCGGCGGCGCGAGAAATCGACCTGCGCCGCAGATGTCCGCTTCGGCAGCGCATACCTCGCATGCGATCGCGGCCGGATGGCTGGGCTGGTTCTGATATAGCGCGAGCGCCAACGCTTCGATCGATGCGGTCAGTGCTGAATACCCCAGCGGCGCACCGTCACACGCTCGAGCGTATCGAACACGAGATGCTCGACCAGCAGCCCGATCACGATGACCGCCGCGAGGCCCGCGAACACGCGGTCGGTGTACAGCTCGTTGCGGTTCTGGAAGATGTACCAGCCGAGCCCGCCCTGCCCGGCGCTCGCGCCGAACACCAGTTCCGCCGCGATCAGCGTGCGCCACGCGAATGCCCAGCCGACGCGCAGCCCCGACAGGATCGACGGCAGCGCGGCAGGCACCAGGATCAGCGCGATCTGCCGCGCGCCGGTGAGGCCGTAGTTGCGCCCGGCCATCTTCAGCGTCGCCGGCACACCGGCAAAACCCGTGTACATGCTGAGCGCGAGCGGCCACAGCACCGCGTGCACGAGCACGAACAGCAGGCTGCCGGTGCCGAGCCCGAACCACAGCAGCGCGATCGGCAGCAACGCGATCGACGGCAGCGGATTGAACATCGCGGTTAGCATCGTCAGTACGTCACGGCCGATGCGCGTCGACACCGCGAGCGACGTCAGCACGAACGCGAACACCACGCCGAGCGCATAGCCGCGCAGCAGCACCGACATCGAGATAGCCGTCTTCACCAGCAGTTCGCCCGACGCGATGCCTTGCACGAACGCGGCCAGCGTCGCGCCGACGGTCGGCACGAGCAGATCGTTGGCGACGATGCGCGCGACGATTTCCCACGCGGCGATCAGCACGAGCGCGACGACGACGCGCCGAAACGCGCTCGCCCCGACGATGCGGCGCACCAGCGGCGCGGGTGCCGCACGTTCGGCGTCGGGCGGCGTGTCGAGCGTGCGCACGTATTCGGCGCGAACGGGCGGCAGCGGCGGCAGAACCGGATCGATCGTGCTCATGATGCCGTGGTCTCCGTGGTCTCCGTGGTCTCCGTGGTCTCCGTAGTCGATGCGGGATGCGTTCCGCTCGTCACGTCGGTATCGAACAGCAGATGATGAATCCGCGCGACGCTGTCGCGGAAGTCGCCGCTGCCGATGCTGTCGAGCGAATAATCGTGGCTGTTGAGCTCCGCGCGCACGCGGCCCGGATGCGGCGACAGCAGCAGGATCCGGTTGCCGACGACGAGCGCCTCCTCGATCGAATGTGTGACGAACAGCAGCGTGAAGCGGAATTCGTCCCACAGGCGCAGCAGCTCTTCCTGCATCTTGCGGCGCGTGAGCGCGTCGAGCGCGGCGAACGGTTCGTCCATCAGCAGCACGCGCGGCTGCATCGCCAGCGCACGCGCGATCGCGACGCGCTGCTTCATTCCGCCCGACAGCGTATGCGGATACGCATCGGCGAACGCGCCGAGCCCGACCTTGTCGAGATAGTGCAGCGCACGTTCGCGTGCTTCGGCGCGCGACAGCTTCGCGGCCGCGCGCAACGGAAACGCGACGTTCTCGACGACCGTCTTCCACGGCGGCAACTGATCGAACTCCTGGAACACGACGATGCGGTCGGGGCCCGGCCCGTGCACTGGCTGGCCATCGAGCGCGATCGAACCCGACACGGGCTCGATGAAGCCGGCGATTGCCTTCAGCAGCGTGGACTTGCCGCACCCCGACGGGCCGAGCAGCACGAAACGGTCGCTGCCGTACACGTCGAAGCTGACCTGATGGGTCGCGCGGACGATCCGCGCACCGTTGCGGTATTCGAGGCTCACGCGATCGATCGCGAGCAGGCGCTCGCTGTGCGCGCCCGCCGGTGCGGCCTGCGGCGCGGCCCGGCTCGCCGCGCGTGCGTCGGTGGCGGGATGGGCGGCCGGCGCGGCCGCGCCGCGCGCCGCATACGGCGGCAAGCCGATTCGGGGGGAAGTGGCGTTCACGATCGAAACTCTCGGCGGGAAAGCATCAACATACGGCGGCGCGGCGCGCGACCCAACCAACGATTGCGCATATCGAAACCGCGTCGACGCATAAGCATCGATCGCGACGTCGCAACACCATCGCTCAACTGCCGCCGGCCGTCGCCGGATCGTCGAAGAAGTAATCGCGCCACGACTTCGGCTCGTTGCGGATCGCACCGGTGCGATACATGAACTGCGCGAGCTTCAGCGTGTTCTGCGGAGCCGTCTTGAATTGCACCTGCGGATTGCGCAGGATCTTCAGCAGCAAAGCGCGATCGATCTTCGACCCGTTCACGCGGATATAGGTGTCGGCCGCGCGCTCGGGATCGGCGGCGATCTGGCGGGCCGCGTCGGCGAGCGCGGCAACGAACGCGCGGTATGTCTTCGGGTTGTCGTCGCGGAATTTCCCGGTCGCGTACAGCACCGTCGCGGAACTCGGGCCGCCGAGCACGTCGTAGGAATTCAGCACGATATGCGCGTTCGGATTGCCCGCGAGTTCCTGCTCCTGGAACGGCGGATTGCCGAAGTGGCCGTTGATCACGTTGCTGTTCGCGAGGATCGCGGCCGTCGCATCGGGATGCGGAATCGCCTGGGTCAGCGGATCGAGCTTGTCGAACTGCTTGTCGCCCCACTGCTTCGCGGCCGCGTACTGCAGCACGCGCGACTGCACCGACACGCCGACGGCCGGCACCGCGATGCGGTCCTTCGCGCCCAGGTCGGCGATCGTCTTCACGTTCGGATTGCTGCTGACGAGGTAATACGGAAAATTGCCGAGCGACGCGACGCCCTTCACGTTCTGCCGGCCGCGCGTGCGATCCCACACGGTCAGCAGCGGCCCGACGCCCGCGCCGGCGATATCGACCGCGCCCGACAGCAGCGCGTCGTTCACGGCCGCCCCGCCCGACAGCCGCACCCAGTCGACCTTGATGTCGATGCCGGCCTTGCGCCCTTCCTTCTCGATCAGTTGCTGGTCGCGCACGACGTTCAGCATCAGGTAGACGACGCCGAACTGCTCGGCGATGCGGATGCGGCCTTCCGCGTGCGCGGCTTGCGGCGTGCCGGCGGCGGCGAACGCCAGCGCGGTGGTGAGCGTGGCGGCCAGCGCGCGGCGCGCGAGCCGGGTCGTGCGGCGCAGTGCCGGCGAAAGCGGAAACGACATCGGAACTCCAGTCAGGATGGGGCAGCGGGACGACGACGCGCGACGCTCAGAACGGCGCGTCGCCTTCGATCGTCGTGCGGTACAGCTTGCGGCGCAGATGGTCGGGCGTGCCGGCCGCGAGATGCATCAGCGAGCGGTTGTCCCAGAACACGAGGTCGTGCGCGCGCCAGTGGTGCCGATACAGATGCTCGGCACGCACGCTGTGCGCGAACAGTTCATCGAGCAGCGCGCGGCTTTCGTCTTCGGGCAGATCGACGATGCGCGTCGTGAAATGCTCGCTGACGAACAACGCCTTGCGGCCCGTTTCCGGATGCGTGCGCACGACCGGATGCACGACCGCTTCGACTTGCGCGATCTGCTCGGCCGACAGGTTCGGCCGCCACGGGCTGCGCGCCTGCAACTCGGCATAGCGCGCCAGATACGTATGCTCGGCACGCCGCCCTTCGACCGCGCGACGCAGGTGCGGGGGCAGCGTATCCCACGCGAGATGCATGTTCGCGAACAGCGTGTCGCCGCCCTCGGCCGGCAGCTCCTGCGCATGCAGCAGCGAGCCGAGGCTCGGTTTTTCCTTGTACGACAGGTCGGAATGCCAGAAATGGCCGGCGTCGCCGAGCCCGATCGGCCGGCCGTTCTCGACGATGTTCGACACGATCAGCACTTCCGGATGCGCGGCCAGCGCGAACTGGTGCAGCACATGGATCTGCAGCGGGCCGAAGCGGCGGCTGAACGCGACGTGTTCGTCCGGCGTGATGCGCTGGTCGCGAAACACCAGCACGTGGTGGTCGAGATGCGCGCGATGGACGCGCGCGAAATCGGCGGCACCGAGCGGTTGCGACAGGTCGATGCCAACGACTTCGGCGCCGAGCGGCGCATCGAACGGGACGATGTCGAATCGCTGCGCGCCGGCTTCCGGCGGCAACGCGGCCCGATGGCCGGCGGACGTCGATGCGGCGCGGATGGCGGAGGTCGTCACGGTACAAGCCCCTGATTCGGTAAAAATGCGAATCTACGAGCGCGTGCCGGATTGCGTCAACGAAGCGATTCCGATACGTTTATCTGCCGCGGCGATAAGGATCGGTGCCGGTGCGCTGCCGGCCGGATCGCGCACCCATCTTGCACACCGCGTGTCCAGAATTTACAAACCCGGGGGCGTCCGGCACCGCCCGCGGGGCGCCGAGGCCCGTGCCGCAAGGCCGCGGGGCCTGCCCCGAGCAGGCGGCACGCAGCTTGCTCACATCGGCCCGGATATGGCGACGGCGACAGCAGTGGGACGCCGGCCGCCACCGGCAATCGCCTGGTCGTGAGCTATGACACCTGACTCTCCCCTGCTGGAATCGGCCCTGATGCGGGCCGATCATTTCGTCCAGTTCTACGAATCCGACGAGCAGCTCGTGTCGGAGGTCGCGTCGTTCGCGGCCGATGCGTTGCGCGACGGCGGCAGCGCGATCGTGATCGCGCGGGCCGACCGGCTCGCGGCGGTGCACGAACGCCTGGATGGGCTCGGCGCGGCAATCGGCGCCGCGGCCCGCGACCGGATCTTCATGTCGAGCGCGCAGGCGCTGCTCGACAGCTTCATGGACGGCGACCTGCCCGATCCGGCGCGCTTTCGCCGCTCGATCGGCCCGATCGTCGAAGCCGCGATCCGCGCCGGCCGGCCCGTGCATGCATTCGGAGAAATGGTCTCCCTGCTGTGCGCGCAGGACCGATACGTCGGAGCCCTGCGACTGGAAGCGTTATGGGACGAACTGATCGCGCGGTACCGCTTCTCGCTCTACTGCGGCTATTCGCATGACGCGTTTCCGAGCGCCGAGCAGTCGGAGATGTTCCGCCACGTGTGCTCGCTGCACCGCCGCATCCTGCCCGCCGCGTCGCTGCGCAACGACGAGAACGAGCTGCACCTGACGCTGGCGCTGTCCCAGCAACGCTCGCGCGCGCTGAGCGACGAGATCCGCCGCCGCGAGGACGCCGAACAGCAACGCAACGGCGTCCTGATGCATGCGCCGTTGCCGATCGCGCTGCTGTCGGGCCCGGAGCACCGGATCGTGCTCGCGAATCACCGTTTCTCCGCGCTGTGCGGCCGGACCGACATCGTCGACCAGCCGCTGACGTCGGTGCTGCCCGGCGGCGATACGCCCGCGATCGTGCAGGCGCTTGAAACCGCCCGCGAGCAAGGCTGCTCGACGACGATCGGCGAGCACCACGACCGGCCCGAACCGGACGGCGCCGCCCGCGTGTACCGGCTGCATTTCAATCCGCAGCCGCTCGCCGAGGGGCTCGGCGTGATCGTCAGCGCGGTCGAGGTGACCGAGCACGTCGCCGCGCGCGAGAAGCTCGTCGCCGCGAATGCCGAGCGCGACCGGCTGCTGGGCGAACTGCGCGACGCGAACCAGGCGAAGGACCAGTTTCTCGCGGTGCTCGGCCACGAGCTGCGCAATCCGCTGACGCCGATCTCGCTCGCGCTCGAGCTGATCCGCAACCGCGACGGCCAGGCGACGCCGAACGAGATCGCGATCATCCAGCGGCAGCTCGATCACATGGTCCGGCTGATCGACGACCTGCTCGACGTGTCGCGCATCACGCGCGGCAAGATCACGCTGAAGAAGGAATCCTTGCGGCTCGCGGACATCGTCGACCGCGCGGTCGAGGTCGCCAGCCCGCTGCTCGAGCAGCGCCGCCACCGCCTGCATGTCGACGCCGATCCCGACGCGCGTTGCCACGGCGACCCGGTGCGGCTGTCGCAGGTCGTCGCGAACCTGCTGACCAATGCGGCGAAATACACGATGCCGGGCGGCGACATCACCGTGCGCGCGACGCACGGCGTGGACGGCGCCGCGATCATCGAGGTCTGCGACAACGGCGCCGGCATTCCGCCCGACCGCCTCGACAGCATCTTCGAGCCGTTCTACCGGCTCGACGGCGAAACGAAGCAGGCGCACGGCGGCCTCGGCATCGGCCTCGCGCTCGTGCGCAGCCTCGTGAACCTGCATGGCGGCACCGTGCGCGCGGACAGCGCCGGCCCCGGCTGCGGCAGCACATTTACGATCGCGCTGCCCGAATACCGGCCGAAAGCCGTGGCGGTGGTCGCACCGCAGCCGCCGCCGGGCATCCGCGAGTTGGCGCCGGGCAGCACGGGCCGGCGCGTGATGCTGGTCGACGACAACGAGGATGCCGCATCGACGCTCGCGCAATGGCTGCGCGACGCCGGCCATGAAGTCGCCGTCGTGCACGACCCGGTGACCGCGCTGGCCGCCTACCGCGCGTACCGCCCCGACGTCGCGATCCTCGATATCGGGCTGCCGGTGATGGACGGCTACGAGCTGCTGCGGCGGCTGAAGGCGATCAACGAAGTGACGACGTGCATGTTCCTCGCGCTGACCGGTTATGGCCGCAGCGCGGATCGCGAGCGCTGCCTCGCCACCGGGTTCCTGCAGCATTTCGTGAAGCCGGTCGATCCGGCCGCGCTGCATCTCGCGATGACGCTGCCCCGGCCGGGCGGCGATGCGCACGACGGCACGGGCGCGGAAGCCGGACGCTGAACGCGGCCCGGTACATGCGCGCCGTAGACGGCGGGCGGCGGACGGCGGCGCGCGGCTCAGTTCTCCGATGAACAGCGGACCGACGTCAGGCCGGCCGACTCGAGAGTCCGGATCAGTTGCGGCAGCATCACGTCGGTGTTGGCCTGCTCGCGCCACTGCACAAGCAGTTCCTCCTCGCGCAGCGCACGTGCGACCGATTCGTGAAAGCCGCGCGTGCGGCACGTGAATCCCGCGGCATGCAGTTGGGTCGTCAGCCGCTCGCGCGCCGTCGAGCCGAGTTCGTATTCGACCGTGACCCGCGCAGTCCTGACGCCGCGCAGCCGTTCCTCGACCAGCCGCAGCGGCCACACGACGAGCAATGCGAGCACGAGCCCGAGCGCGCCGAGCGACAATTGGCCGCCGCCGATGCACAGTCCGATGATCGTGACGAACCACAGCGTCGCTGCCGTGGTCACGCCGGAGACGAGGCCGTCGCGATGCAGGATTGCGCCCCCGCCGATGAAGCCCATCCCGGTCAGGATGCCGAGCGGCAGCCGCATCGGGTCGATCACCGCAAACGCGCCCTCCGGCTTGCCGGCCTGCATCAGCAGCGCATTCACCTGCAGCATCGCCAGGCACGCGGCGAGACAGACGAGGATCGTCGTGCGCAGCCCGGCCGTCTTGCCGGCTTCACTGCGATCGAGGCCGACCAGCCCGCCCGCGACGAGCGCCAGCGCGATCCTGAGGAGAGCATCGGTCCAGTGAAGTACGACCGGCATCGGCTCCATGCGCGCCTCCATGCAAATCGTGATGCGAGATGTGTCGCGGTACGACCGCGGACGACACTCCCGGGACGCAAGGTTCGAGCCCGACCGCGCGTGCAATGCGCGAACGCCACATCACGCTCTCGACGTATCCGATCGGATACGGAAATAGCCGCATGCGATGATTGAACGCCCCGCCGTTTCCGATCGGGTACGAAATGACGCGCCGACGTGCCGTGAACGCATCTTCGTTCCTGAACGGATACGAAATGGTGCCCGGGCCGGCGCGTTGTGCCATACTGTTCCCGATCAGATACGAAGCACGGAGAACGTCATGTCGGAGTCCCAGTCCGTCGACACGATCGGCGCGCTCGCCCACCTCATTCGCGCGACGCGGCTCCAGCAGGGGTTCACGCGCGACGAACTCGCGAACGCGACCGGGCTGTCGCCGAAATTCATCAGCCAGGTCGAAGCCGGAAAGCCGACCGCCCAAATCGGCAAGGTCATGCTGCTGCTGGGCGAACTCGGCGTGCGCCTGTACGCGGAGTCGTCGGTCGAGATTTCGGAAGCCACCTCGCTGAAGGCCGCGCAACGCCGCAGGAGCAGCCATGGCGGCTAGAACGCTGATCGCGTCCGCCAACGGCGTGCGCATGGGCACGCTGACCGACGACAAAGGTATCTGGTCGTTCGCGTACGATCCGCAGTGGCTCGCGTCCGCGGCCGCGTACCCGCTGTCGCCGGCGTTCGCGCTGCGCGCGGACACCTTCACCGACACGTCGACCGATCGCCCTGTCCAGTGGTTCTTCGACAACCTGCTGCCCGAGGAAGGCATGCGCACGTCGCTCGCGCGCGAGGCGAAGGTCGATGCCGCCGACGCATGGGGCCTGCTCGCATACTTCGGGCGCGAATCGGCCGGCGCGCTGACGCTGCTCGCCGACGGCGAGCGGGAAGCGCCCGGCAGCCTGCAGCCGCTGTCGCTCGACGAACTCGAGCGCCGGATCCAGGCGATGCCCGAGCGCGCGCTGACGGCCACCGCCCCCAAGCGCATGTCGGCGGCCGGCGCGCAGCAGAAGCTGCTGCTGGTGCTGCGCGGCGACGCGCCCGACTACACGCTGTACGAGCCGGTCGGCAGCGAGCCGTCGATGCACCTGCTCAAGCCGGACATGCGCGCGGCCGGCTACCCGCACTCGGCGATCAACGAATTCTTCTGCATGAAGCTCGCGAGGAAGATGGGGCTCGACGTGCCCGACGTGCACTTCCTGCGTGCGCCGTCCGCGTGCTATGTGATCGACCGGTTCGACCGCGACGTCGCGTCGGCGCCGGCCGGGCGCGTGCATACGATCGACGCGATGCAGCTGCTCAACTACGACCGCGGCTTCAAGTACCAGCGGGCGAATGCGCAGGAGCTGGCGCGCGCGATCGACCGCACCAGCACGCGCGCGCTGGCGCGCCTGTCGGTGTTCCGCTGGACCGTGTTCAACGTGGTGGTCGGCAATGCCGACGCGCATCTGAAGAACCTGTCGTTCTTCGTCGATGCGCGCGGCTACCGGCTCGCGCCGTTCTACGACATCGTCAGCACGGTCGTGTATCACACGCCGACGCACCGGCCCGACCATCGCGGCGATCATTGGCCGCACTGCGAACTGACGATGCCGCTCGGCAACGCGACGCGGTTTGCCGATATCGATGTGGATGCGCTGATTGCATTCGGCGAGGCGCTCGGGCTCAGAGGCAAGGCGGCGGCCAGCGAACTGCGGCGCTTTCTCGAGCCGCTCGATCGCCACGTCGCGCAGACGCTCGACGAAGTACGGGAGATCGCGCGGCCGGACGCCGGGGAGATGCGGTTGCTGAATTCGATTGTCGCGATGCCGATCGCGGAGATGGGGCGGGCGCTTCGGTCGATGCGGGATTGAACCGGGATGGGCGGAAAACCGTGCCGGCGGGCAACGCGCTTCGCCGCGGGCCTCCATCGCCGGGACACCCGCTCAGCGGCGCACCGCGAACGCGTCGACTCCCGTCAGCGCAGCGGAGGATGTTCGATGGCCACGAGCGCGTCGAACGCGTCGGCTTGCGGAAACGCCGCCCACGCTTCCGGTCCCGCCTCGATTTCCTCCACCGTCAACAGGCACGCATCGAGTTCGCGGCGCAACCGTTCGTGATCGATCGACTGGCCGATGAACACGATTTCCTGCCGGCAATCGCCGACCGGCTCCGCCCATTTTTCCAGCACGCCGGCGCGGCGATAGTCGTCGCGCGGCCAGTCCGACTGCGGCACGAATCGCCACCAGCGGCCGACGTAGCCCCACTGGAACCGGCCCCCCGTCTGCACGAGCATGCCGATCTCCTCATGGCGGTGCGCAGCCCACGCATAGCCTTTGCAGCGAAGTAGCCGGCCGTTGGTCCACGGCCGCCGCAGCCAGGCGAGCAGGCGCGCCGGATGAAACGGCGCACGTTCGCGATAGACCCACGATCCGATTCCGTATGTGTCGGATTCCGACGGTCGTTCGTCGACCTGCATGTGGCGCATCCATCCCGGAGATTCGACGAGCGCCGGCAAATCAAAGCGCCGGGTATCGAGCACGTCCGACGGATCGATTTCACCGTCCTGCATCGGCAGAATCCGCGCGGATGGATTCAACGACGCGAGCACCGCGCGCAGCCTGTCGAAACCCGCATCGCCGATCCGATCGAATCGGCTGACGAGGACGACGTTCGCATACTCGACCTGTTCGATCAGCAGGTCCGACAGCTTGCGTGGCTGCCCGGTTTCACTTCCGTTCGAGGCCGGTTCTTCCGACGTGATCATGTCCTCGAACGTCTCGCCGTTGACTACCGTGACGAGCGTATCGAGCCGCGCGAGTTCGCTGAGGCTGAAGCCGTCGCGATCGAGGAACGCGAACGTCTCCGCGACCGGCATGGGCTCCGAGATTCCAGTCGACTCGATCAGCAGGTAATCGAAGCGCTGCTGTCGCGCGAGCGTGCTGACCTGATCGAGCAGATCGGCGCGCAGCGTGCAACAGATGCAGCCGTTGCTCATCTCGACCAGCTCGTCCACGCCGCGATGCAGCTCGACGTTGCGTCGCACCTCGTCGGCGTCGACGTTCACTTCGCTCATGTCGTTGACGATCACGGCCACCTTCAGGCCGGCGCGATTGCGCAGGATGTAATTCAGCAGCGTCGTCTTCCCGGCGCCGAGGAATCCGGACAGTACCGTCACCGGAATCCGCGCCGGCGGGCCGGCCGGCGCGGGTTGATTCGCCAGCGCATTCATGCACGCGTCTCCGGCGCGCGATCGAGGTAGCCTTCGAACAGATCGGCCACGACATAACCGTCGTCGGCGGCGTCGCCCCACAGACCCCTCACGCGGAATTCGACGTGATAGGTCGGCTGATGCGCGGCGCCGGTGTCGCCGTGACCGATCGCGTCCGGGAACGGCCACGATTCGGTCGTCCGGTGCAGCACGACGCCTGTCTTTCCTCGCACGTAGCCCGGTGCCCGGATGTGTCCGCTCACGTATTCGTCGCGCACGACGACGCGATCGCCGACCTCGAACCGCGTCGCGCCCGCGGGCGCCGCCCGGCCGACGGAATGCGACGGGTTCGCGAGCCGGAAGTGCGAACCGAGCGCGCGGTCGAGTTCGTCCTGCGTCAGCACGCCGGTTTCGACGAGCAGCGTCGCGGTCGCGATCACGTAGCGCTCGTAGTAGCGCGTGCCGACATGCTGGCGCACGTCGATCCGTTCGACCGCGTGACGCACTTCGTCGACGCTGAACTTTTTCAATTGATCGACACCGACGAACATCAAGCTGTATGCGAGATGTTCCCAGTCTTCCTTAAAGACCGGCTTGTAGCCGAGGCTGTTGATCGTGTGCGGCACCCGGCCGAAGCCCTGGAATCCGCCGAGGTCGTGAAAGCCGTCCATCTGTGATCTCCGAAATGAAGGTCGATAAGGGAATGCGGCGCGGATCAGCTCGCGCGCGGTAGCGCGACGCCGATCAGCACGTCCTTCGTGACAAGCGTTCGCAGTTGTTCCTCGGTCATGTGCTCGGTGCCGGCGGGACGCACGGGCAGCACCAGGTAGCGGCTTTCGGCCGTCGTGTCCCAGACCTTCACGACGACGTCGTCGGGCAAGTCGGTACCGAGTTCGCGCAGCACCGTGCGCCCCTCGCGGACGAGCCGCGCGCGGTATTCGAAACCCTTGTACCACTCGGGCGGCAGCCCGAGCACCGGCCAGTTCGTGCACGAGCACAGGCTGCAGACGATCACGTTCTTCAGCGTCGGCGTATCTTCGAGCGCGACGATGTATTCACCCTGCGGGCCGGTGTAGCCGAACTGCGCACACGCGGCGGTACCGTCCTTCAACAGCAGCTTGCGAAACCCCGGATCGACCCACGCACGCGCGACGATGCGCGCGCCGTTGGCCGGGTCCCAGGTCGTCGACATCAGTTCCGTCAGGCCTTCGATATAGCCGTCCGGGATCAGGTTTTTCTCTTTCATCACGCGAAACAGCGCCCAGGCGCGTTCGCCGGGTGTCGATGCTGTTTCTGCAGAGTGGTTCGCGCTCATCGTGGGGCTCCTCGTGGGGGTTCGGGTCGACCGCCGCCACGCCGCTGCTTCCCTGGCGGCGCGCGGACACGTCGTATCGGTCACGCTACGACGAGTAGGTTAAGAAGAGAAAAAGCGCGGTTCTTTGCCGGCACGGATCGGAAACTGTGCTGAGACGGATCCAACACCTGCCTTTGTTGCGACTGCATGGCATCGGCGGCAGAGGCCCGCCACAGCCAATTTCTTGTTCCGCCGGAAAACAGAATCGCGGATTTTGCCTCCCTATTCTCATCCTCAAGCGACGGCCGTTCGGTGTCGCGAATCGTCGGTGCACCCGATGCGCCGATGGATAACAGCGTGCAGCACACCACGAC
Organism: Burkholderia sp. SIMBA_051; assembly: GCF_046534915.1. Taxonomy (NCBI): domain Bacteria; kingdom Pseudomonadati; phylum Pseudomonadota; class Betaproteobacteria; order Burkholderiales; family Burkholderiaceae; genus Burkholderia; species Burkholderia sp. SIMBA_051. The sequence goes on from NZ_JAWRXS010000012.1 coordinate 218,569, forward strand.
TCCGGCGTCCGGCAACGGCGCGCGTGCGTCGCACATCGGACGCGATGGTTTCTGCGCATCCAGGCAAGGGGCATGATGGACAACGTCAACAGAATGAAACTGAAGCGAATCGCGCACTGGATCGGCGCATCGCTGCTGGTCGTCGCGTCGCATTACGCTGGCGCGGTCGAGGTGGATCCGGGCGACTACGAGCAGTACCCGGTCGGCGCGACGATCGGCGTGCTGTATTACAACTATTCGGCGACGAACGCGTACTACGCGAACGGCAGCAAGGCGTCGAATTTCGATCTGCAGTCGAACATCGGCATCGCGCGGCTGCTGCACGTATTCCAGATTACCGACCGGCTGACGATCGATCCGCAGGTGCTGCTGCCGTTCGGCCACGTAAGCGGTTTCGGCAATGCGAGCGCGCTCGGCAGCACGACCGGCGTCGGCGACGTGATTCTGACCGCGCCGCTGAAATTCCGCCTGAACGAAGCGAAGGACGTGATCGCCGCGACCGTCTACCTGTATGCGCCGACCGGAAGCTACGACCAGAACCGCGGCCTGAATCTCGGCGCGAACCGCTGGTCGCTCGACTTCCAGGCCTCGTACGTGAAGCATTTCTCGGCGCAGTGGGCGCTCGACCTCGTCGGCGACGCGATCTGGTACGGCAACAACACGTCGTACGGCGCAAGCGGTGCGACGCTGCATCAGCGGATGAGCTACAGCGCGCAGGCGATGGTTCGCTACATGCCTGATCCAGGCACATCGCTCGGCTTAGGGATCACGCAATTCTGGGGCGGCGAAACGCGCGTCGACGGTGTCGACGGCCATGACGCGCTGCGCACGACGCGGATGCGGCTGACCGCGTCGAAGTTCGTGACGAAGGCCGACCAGGTACAGGTCCAGCTCGGCACCGACCTGAGCGTGCGCAACGGGCCGAAGAACAGTCTGCTCGTCGGCCTGCGTTACGCGCACATCTTCTGACGATGAGCCGGCGCCGGGTTCTGCTTCCGGCGCATATCGATTCCTTTTACCGACAGTTGATTCGTCGACACCCGCCCCCTTTCCAATGAGGCCATGCATGGAATCTGCAATCGATAAACACCTGGTCTGCCCGCGCACGCTGTCACGCCGTGTCGCCGACGACTACCAGCCGCCGTTCCCGATGTACGTCGCCCGTGCGTCCGAAGACCTGAGCCAGGTCGTGATGGGCTATTTCGGCGTGCAGTATCGCGGCGCCGACAAGCGCTCCGTCGCACTGGCCGCGCTGCGCCGGATCGTCGCCGATTTCGATGCGCCGGACGGCCCGGGCAATCATGATCTGACGCAGCACACCGACAACCAGGGCTACGACAATCTGATCGCCGTCGGCTACTGGCGCGACCCTGACGCATACGCGCGCTGGATCGCGTCGCCGGCGGTCGCCGAATGGTGGGCATCCGACGCGCGACTCGAGGACGGCATCGGCTACTTCCGCGAGATCGTCGCGCCGCGCGCGGAGCAGTTCGAGACGCTGTACGCGTTCACGGACGATTTTCCCGGGGTCGGCTCGATCATGGACGGCGTCAGTGGGGAGATCGAGGAACACGGTTACTGGGGGTCGATGCGCGACCGGTTCCCGATTTCGCAAACCGACTGGATGCATGCGGACGGCGAATTGCGGATCGTCGCGGGTGACCCGGCGCGCGGCGGCCGCGTGGTCGTGCTGGCGCACGACAACATCGCGCTGATCCGTTCCGGGCAGGACTGGCGTGCGGCCGAAGACGACGAACGCCGGCTGTATCTCGACGAGATCGAGCCGACGCTTCGCAGCGGGATGGACTTCCTGCGCGACAACGGCGTCGACGTCGGCTGCTATAGCAACCGCTACGTGCGGTCGATCGATCTCGACGGCAATCTGCTCGACGAGAGCTACAACATCGGCCACTGGCGCTCGCTCGACCGCCTCGAGCGATGGGCCGAGTCGCATCCGACGCATCTTCGGATCTTCGTCACGTTCTTTCGCGTCGTCACCGGGCTGTCGAAGCTGCGGCTGTATCACGAGGTGTCCGTATTCGACGCGAAACATCAGGTCTACGAATACGTGAACTGCCATCCGACAACCGGGATGATGCGCGACGCCGTCGCCCGCTGAATCGTGCCGGCGCCGCGCAGTTCGGGCGGCGCCTCCTTACTGAACTGGAGAACGTCGATGGCCATCAAACGCCCGACCCGCGAACAACTTTCCGACATCGCAGCCGGCTTCGGCTTTCATGTCGATGCCCGGCAGCTCGCCGATTACGATGAAGTGCTGCAGGCGAATTTCGACGCGTACGACGCGATCGACGCGCTGCCCGACTATCTGCCGACCATCGCGTATCCGCGCACGCCGGGCTACCGCCCGGAAGGCGACGAGAACCGTTATGGCGCGTGGGCGCGCAAGAGCACGATCCACGGCGCCGCCGACGGCAAGCTGCGCGGCAAGACCGTGGCCGTGAAAGACAACATCTGCGTCGGCGGCGTGCCGATGCGCAACGGCGCGAGCACGTTCGAGGGTTACGTGCCCGACGTCGACGCGACTGTCGTCACGCGGATGCTCGACGCCGGCGCAACGATCGCCGGCAAGTCGACCTGCGAGTACTACTGTTTTTCCGGCGGCTCGCATACGAGCGCGTCCGGGCCCGTGCTCAATCCGCGCAAGGCCGGACATTCGGCCGGCGGTTCGTCGTCCGGCAGCGGTGCGCTGATCGCGAGCGGCGAAGTCGACATGGCGCTCGGCAGCGACCAGGGCGGCTCGGTGCGGATTCCGTCCGCGTATTGCGGTGTCTACGGAATGAAGCCGACGCACGGCCTGGTCCCGTATACCGGCGCCATGCCAATCGAGGCGACCGTCGACCACCTCGGGCCGATGACGAGCAACGTGCTCGACAACGCGCTGCTGCTCGACGTGATCGCCGGTGACGACGGACTCGATCCGCGCCAGCGGGCGCTGCCGCCGCGCGCCGACTATCTCGGTGCGATCCGGGACGGCATCGCCGGCCTCCGGATCGGCATCCTGCGCGAAGGGTTTGGACTCGCGAATTCGGAGGCGGTCGTCGACGAGGCCGTGCTCGTCGCCGCGCACCGGTTGCGCCAGCTTGGCGCGAAGGTCGACGAGGTATCGGTGCCGTTGCATGCGGCCGGAACGGCGATCTGGCTGCCGATTGCCGCCGAAGGCGCGACTCAGCAGATGATGAAGGGCAACAGCCACGGCTTCAACTGGGGCGGCCTGTACGTGACGGGCATGATCGATCATCACGCGGGCTGGCGCGAGCGTGCCGACGAGCTGCCGGATACCGTCAAGGTGACGATGCTGCTCGGAGAATATTTCACAAGCCGGTATCGCGGCCGTTATTACGCGAAGTGCCAGAACCTCGCACGGCGGCTGCGTGCGGATTACGACACGGCCTTGCAATCGTATGATCTTTTGCTGATGCCGACCGTGCCGATACGCGCGTCGAAACTGCCGGAGCCCGATTGCCCGATGTCCGAATCGCTGACGCGCGCGTTCGAGATGCTCGCGAATACGGCACCGTTCGACGTATCCGGACATCCGGCAATGTCGCTTCCCTGCGGGATCGCGGAAGATCTACCGATCGGGCTGCAACTGGTCGGGCGTCGCTTCGACGAGGCGACGATCTACCGGTGCGCCTATGCGTATGAACAGTCGTCCGACTGGCGCCAGACGACGTTCGCGTGATGAGCCGGGCCCGCCGGCGCACCCTGTCGCGTCGGCGGCCAATGCGGCGCGGGGTGTCGACCGGGTTGGACAACGCGTTTTTGAACGGGCACGCTACTCGCTGCCGTTTGCTTATCCATGTGGGGCACGATCATGACAACACCTTCGATCCCTCCCTTCCCCGGTTGCGAAGACTTCGCCCTCGCGTCAGGCGGTGCGCCGTTCGAATGGACGCGTTCGTCGATCGAGGTCGCGACCGACGGCTCTGTCAGCCAGCGCATCGAATTCTGGCGCGAGATGATCCTGCGCCTGTTTGCGGATGTGCAGATCGCGGCAGTCCAGAAAGACGATTTCTTTGGCCGGGTGCGGCAGCGCAAGTGCGACAAGCTGCGGATCTCGGATATCCACGCGAGCGAACAGGCGGTGACCCGGCGCTTTCGTCAGGCGCGTAGCGAGTACGAGGACAAGTATTTCGCGGTACTGATGCTCGAGGGTAGCCAGTCGGTCGAACAGGACGGCAAGATCGTCACACTGCGTCCGGGCGATTTCGCGGTGTACGACGCGACCAGGCCGCATCACCTGCAGTTCGGCCAGTCGTGGCGCGAAATCGTCGTCAGCATTCCGCGCACGACGCTCAACCAGCTCGTCGTCGGGATGGAGCACCGTACCGCTTGCCCGATGCCGACCGGGCAAGGCGTCGGCTACGTGATGCGCGGGTTTCTCGAACAGATGTCGTCGCAGATCCGCCACGTGTCCGAGGACGAGATGCTGCAGTTGTCGGATACCGCGATCTCGCTGATCGCGATGACCATCGGGAGCCTGCAGCGCAACGACGTCGCGCAGTCGCGGATGAAGGCGCTGACGCTCACGCGCGTGAAACGCCATCTGCTCGAACATCTGCGCGACCCGGAATTGAACCCCACGATGGTCGAGCAGGCGACCGGGATATCGTCGCGGTACATCAACAAGCTGTTCGAGGCGGAAAACACCTCGCTGATGCGCTACATATGGAACCTGCGGCTCGAACGGTGCGCGGAAGATCTCGCGAATCCGCAATGCGGGGTGCTGCGTGTGTCCGACATCGCGTTGCGCTGGGGATTCAACGACATGTCGCATTTCAGCCGGGCCTTCCGCGAACGGTTCGCGGTGGCGCCGCGCGCGTGGCGCCGGCAAGGTGGTGCGGAGAGTTGACGGTGTGACGGTTCCCCGCTGATCCAATTGTCGGTATTCGCTATCTCCCCGCCTGAGGGACCTCTCATCGATGCCGAGGCGTTTTTGTTGCGATCTATCAGGATAAGTATTCTTATCACAATACCTCTATTATCGAGCAAAACTCGAGCGCACCGAACCACGTCAGATGTGGCCGGCACGCACGAACTCACCTGCCGATCGGCAGCCCCGTCGGCTCGATCCACCCGAGCCGATACGCGATCAGCAGCGACAGGAACAACGTGATCGACAAGCCGACGCGCGCCGCGAGCGACCACGCCATCCGCTTGCTCCTGCCGCGGTCGTGATTCATGAAATACAGCGCGAAAATCAGGCTTCCGATAATCAGCGCGAACGCCACCGAAACCAGCGCAATCTTCATCGTTGATGCTCCTCCAGGCCCGAATCGGCCTTCAGCAGTTCAGTCAGTCTTTGCCGCTCGGCAGCGACGTCGGCCACACCCGACGCCGGCCAGTCGAGTGCGACGCCATTGCCCAGCGAATCGCGCACGAGCGTCTGGTAACGCCGGTCGCTGATTCGCCCGTCGTCCATCGCCTCCGAGATCTCATGTCGAAACGGTAGCGGAAAGCTCGTGTATGCGCGCGACAGCGCCGCATATTGCCGCGCGTCGATCTCCTTCGACGACGGCACGACGGCCCACACGACGACGGCCACGATGGCTGCGAAAGGAATCGCCGTGTAGCGGAGAACGAACTTGATCGGGGTCATGAGGCGGATATCGAAGTAACGACGATGTAGCGGGGAAAATAGCGGCGAAGTCACGCCGCACGGACGGCGCACCTGGGCCGCGTGGAACCGGATGCCGCCCGCGCAAGCCACGGCCGGCAGCGGCCTGCCGACATGGCAGACATTGTACTTAAAGCCCCATTCGGCTAACAGAGTATGATAATGTCATTATCATGTCTTGCAGATGATTCGAGCAACCCGGCCCCCTTTGCCGGTGGCCCACGCGGGCGCCTGACACCTGACACCGGTGTCGGTCGTCCTGTCCGTGCCCGCCATCCGGGCGATTGAGTACCCCTATGCCAGCGCAGTACTTTCGAAGCCTCACCGGAAAACACCGCAGCGCGACCGCGAACCGTCAGCTCGGCTTTTCGCTGGCCTTCGTCGCGGGCGCGGCCAACGCCGGCGGCTACCTGGCGGTCAAGCAATACACGTCGCACATGAGCGGCATCGTGTCGGCGATCGCCGACCAGACGGCGCTCGGCGACATCCAGCTCGCGCTGGCCGGCATCAGTTCGCTGGGTTCGTTCCTGATCGGCGCCAGCTGCTCGGCGATCCTCGTCAACTGGGGGCGGCGTCGCGGCCTGCAGAGCCAGTTCGTGCTGCCGCTGCTGGTCGAAGCCGTGCTACTGCTTCTGTTCGGGCTACTCGGCAGCCATCTCGCGCTGTGGGAAACGTTCTTCGTGCCGGTCACGGTCACGCTGCTGTGCTTCATCATGGGTCTGCAGAACGCGACGATCACGAAGCTGTCGGGCGCGGAAATCCGCACGACACACGTGACCGGCATCGTGACCGACCTCGGCATTGAGCTCGGCAAGCTGTTCTACTGGAATCGCTCGGCCGTCGACGTGGACGCGCACGCGGTGATCGCCAACCGTTCGAAACTGAGGATTCACGCGACGATGCTCGCGTCGTTCTTCGTCGGCGGGCTCGCCGGCGCGATCGGCTTCAAGCATGTCGGCTACGTGGTGACCGTGCCGCTCGCCTGCCTGCTCGTGATGCTCGCGGCGATGCCGCTGATCGACGACCTGCTTGCGTGGCTCGAACGCCGGCGTTGAGCCGGCGCACACGCTGCAACGGCGCATTCGGCGCTGGCGCCGAATGCGGATGCATTATAATTTGATTAACATATCGACCACCCTGCCGCACGATGGAAACGAAAACCGCCCGCCTGACCGTCCTGATCGATCCCGCCAAGAAAGAAGCGTTCGAAATGCTCTGCGCGGAGCAGGATCTCACGCCGTCGCAAGTCGTGCGTCAGTTGATCCGCGAGTATCTCGACAAGCACGGCGTCACGTACAAGACGAAGAGCGCGCTCGGCAAGCGGATGAAGTAACGCGGCAGAACCCGCGCCGCGCTCAGGTGCAGCTCAGGTGCAAATTTCCCATCGCGCGTGTTCACGCGCGCGCCACACGAGCCGCTCGGGAGCGATGCACTCCCCTTCCTTCATGCGCCGGGCGGTGGGCGACAGCTTGAGCTCGCCGGCCGACGCGAACCCCAGCGCGCGTTCGAGCAGGATGCGCAGCGACGGCAGCGGGTTGCCGTTCTTCCACGCAAACGCGATGAAGTTGTTGTCGTCGCCGCACGGCAGCAGCGCATACGAATCGTCGAACACCTCGCGCAATTGCGCGAGATGCCGCGGCAACGCCGGATCGTCGTCCATGAAATTGATCGCGAGCACGCCCGTTTCGCTCAACCGCGCACGGCACGCGTCGAAAAACGCGGCGCCCGTGCAGCGGCCCGGCATGCCGTCGGCGACGAACGCGTCGTGCAGGATCACGTCCGCCTTGACCTCCGGCCGGCCGACGTAGTCCGCGCCGTCCGCGCAGATCACGGCGAAGCGCGCGTCGTCTTGCGGAATCCTGAACACATCGCGCAGCGCGATCACGTCCGGGTTGATCTCGACCGCGTCGATCGCCGTATCGGGCAGATGGCGATAGCAGTACTTCGCCAGCGATCCGCCGCCGAGCCCGATCATGCAGATGCGCGCGGGCGCCGGCTGCAGCAGCAGGAAACCCATCATCACGCGCGTATAGCCGAGCTCGAGCCGGACCGGATCCTTCAGCGACATGAAGCTCTGCGTGCCGAAGTGGTCGAAGTGCAGCGAGACCGTGTGCTTGGTCTCGAGCACGAACGGACGGCCGTCGTTCAACGGCATCGCCAGAAACCGCAGGAATGCGTCATAGGAAATTCGATCCTCGCTCATGGTCGGCAGCCCGGTGGTCGGAGAGTCGGTCGAACCGCGCGCGGTCAGACCTTCTTCAGGTAGCACGCCTTCAGCATGAAGCCGCCCATGTCGGTCTTGCAATCGACTTCGTGATCGCCGCCGACGAGCCGGATGCTCTTGACCTTGGTGCCCATCTTCAGCGTGATCGACGAGCCCTTCACGCGCAAGTCCTTGATCAGCACGACCGAATCGCCATCCGACAGCACGTTGCCGTTCGCGTCCTTGACGACGTCGCCTGCCGGTTCGTCGCCGGCGTCCGCGCCGGCACCGGCCGACCATTCATGTCCGCAGTCCGCGCACACGGTCAGCGTGCCGTCCGGGTAGGTGTTTTCCATCGCGCATTGCGGGCAGGCGGGGGCGGCGTTCATTGCAGCTTCCATTCGGTGGGAGTTCGGGTCAATCGAAAAAAATGCCGGGCACGCAAGCGCGTGGCCCGGATCGCGCATCGCGGCGGCCCGTCGACAGGGCGACGGGGCGGCCTTCATGCACACGGCATTATAATGCAATACACATAATCCGGCTGTCGTATTATAATCGTCCACTTTCGAGCATTCGCCGGACTTGATGGCGGTTTCGCTGAGGATGTCGACATGTTCGAGATGAATGAAGCACCGGCGTCGGGCGCGCAAGGCCCGGCGCCCCGTCGGCAGGCCGTGTGCCGGGCCTGCGGGCCGGCCGTTGCACGCCGTTCCGACGACTTTCCCCGGGGCTGATCCGCATCGTGGCAACCGTCGTCTACGTTGAAATCGGCTCCGCATGGAACCGCGACCGTGCGCTTGCGTCCCGCGACGCGATCGTCGCGGCGGCACACCGCTTCAAAAGCGACATCCTGCTGCTCGCCAACGGGCTCAGCGGCAGCGCGAAGGACGCGACGGCCATCGCGGCGCTGCAGATGCATGGCGGCACGTCCGCGCAGGTGCTCGCCACCGGTCCCGACGAGGAAGCCGCGCTCCACGCGCTGCTGCCGTTGCTGCAGGCGGGTTGACTCCGCGTCGCCCGACCCCACGGCCTCGTGCCGTTCACCCTGAATCACCACTCTCCGAGGAAGCGATGAACGACAACGTCATGTCCAACACCCCCAACCTGTCGGCCTCCGCACTCTGGGCGCTCGAGCGCCTCGCCGATGTGCGCTACGGCCGCGATGCGCCGGCGCTCGGCTGGTCGGTCGAACAGGAGCTCGTCGGCGCGGGCTTCGTCAGCCATGCGTCGAACAGCCGCTCCGGCGCGTCGATCACCGCGCACGGCCGCAGCTTCTTGAAGAGCCGCAAGTAGGAGTGGGTGGCGCGGGCGCGATGCCGCTTCGTGCGAAAGATGCGGGCGTATCGATGTCCGCCGTGACGCGTCCGCGCACAACCCGCCGCTGCTGAGTTTCGCCCCGGGCTGCCAGCGATCGACACGCATTCGTCGAGCGCCGTGCGCCACGGTGAGGCCGCGATGTGTCGTCGTGCGACCTTGACCGTGCCGCCACCGGCGGACGTCGGCGACGGCCATTCGCTCGATTCATTTGCATTCCCCTAAGCAGGCAGGGATTGGCGGCGGCGCGCCGATTTCCGCGGTATCGTACTGAGCCCTGGCGCGGCGCACGGCCGCGCCTTCCCTGCCCCTTTCACATGGAACGCCGAATGACATCCAGCGCGCTGCCGCCCGTCATGTCCCCGCCGGTTCTCGACACCCCCCGCCTGATACTCGAAGGTCATCCGCTCGGCGACTTCGACGCGCTCGCCGCGATGTGGGCCGAGCCGACCGTCGTCGCGCACATCTTCAACGGCCAGCCGTCCGCGCCGCGCGACTCGTGGATGCGGCTGCTCGCCTATCGCGGGCTGTGGCCGCTGCTCGGCTACGGCTACTGGGCGATTCGCGAGAAGGCATCGGGCCGCTACGTCGGCGATCTCGGCTTCGCGGACTTCCACCGCGCGGTCGAGCCGTCGATTCGCGGCGTGCCGGAAGCCGGGTGGGCGCTCGCGAGCTGGGCGCACGGCAAAGGTTACGCAAGCGAAGCGCTGTCGCACGCGCTCGACTGGCTCGATGCGCAGAACCGGTTCGAACGCAGCGTATGCCTGATCGCGCCGACCAACGTCGCGTCGCTCCGCGTCGCGGAGAAGGCCGGGTATGCCGATCCGGTACGAATCCGCTTCAACGACGCCGATTCGCTGCTGTTTTCGCGCGCGTGCCAGTAATTGCGGTGCCCTGCGTCGGCCGCCGCACGGCGGCTGATGTCCCCGATCTCCCCGATGTGGTCGATGTCCCCGATGTGGCCGATGTGGCCGATGTGGCCGGTGTTGCCGGTGTTGCCGGTGTTGCCGGTGTTGCCGGTGTTGCCGGTGTTGCCGAGGTTGCCGAGGTTGCCGGTGTTGCCGGTGTTGCCGGTGTTGCCGGTGTTGCCGGTGTTGCCGAGGTTGCCGAGGTTGCCGAGGTTGCCGAGGTTGCCGAGGTTGCCGAGGTTGCCGAGGTTGCCGATGTGGCTGATGCCGCCGATGTGGCTGATGCCGCCGATGTGGCTGATGCCGCCGATGTGGCTGATGCCGCCGATGTGGCTGATGCCGCCGGTGTTGCCGGTGTTGCCGGTGTTGCCGGTGTTGCCGGTGTTGCCGGTGTTGCCGGTGTTGCCGAGGTTGCCGGTGTGGCCGGTGTGGCCGGTGTGGCCGGTGTCGCCGGTGTCGCCGGTGTGGCCGGTGTCGCCGGTGTGGCCGGTGTCGCCGGTGTCGCCGGTGTCGCCGGTGTCGCCGGTGTCGCCGGTGTCGCCGACGCGACCGCTGCAGCTATTGCGCGCGAGCCATATCGGCTCGTGACGGCGCCACCGCGCCGACCGTAGCCGCATCCGCGGCCGAGCCGGTCGTCTGCCAGCCGCCGCCCAGCGCCTTGTACAGCGCGACGAGATCGGTCGTCGTCTGCAACGCGCCCTGCACCGCCTGCTGCCGCCCCTCCGACCATTGCCGCTCGGCGTCGAGCACGTCGAGGAACGGCGACAACCCCTTCCGGTAACGATCGCGCGCGAGTTCCAGCGCGCCCTGCTCGGCCTTGACCGCATCGTCGAGCGCGGCCGCGCGTGCCTGGTCGGTGCGGTAGACGGCCAGCGCGTTGTCGACGTCGCGCAGCGCGACGAGCACGGCCCGTCGATAGGCGAGCGCCGCTTCGGCCTGGCGCGCCTGCGACAGCCGCAGGTTCGATACGAGTTGCCCGCCCGAGAAGATCGGCAACGACACGGCCGGCCCGAACGAGTAGAACAGATGCGACCAGTGCGCGAGCTCGCGCACGTGCGCCGCGCGCAATCCGACCTGCCCGGTCAGCGAAATGTCCGGATAGAACTGCGCGACCGCGACGCCGACGTCGGCGGTCGCCGCATGCAGCTCGGCCTCCGCGCGGCGGATGTCGGGCCGCCGGCGCGCCAGCGTCGATGGCAGTCCCACCGGCACGGTGGGCGGCACGCCCGGCAATGCGCGCGGCGCGTCGAGCCAGTCGTCGAGCGCGCCCGGGGCACCGCCGACCAGATACGCGAGGCCATTGCGCAGCAGCACGATCTGCTGGTCGAACTGCGGCAGTTGCGCACGAATCTGCGCGAGCCGCGCATCGGCGCTGCGCACGTCGAGGTCGCTTGCCAGACCATGCGCGGCCTGCGCGCGCGTGAGATCCAGCAGGTCGCGCTGCGCGCGTTGCAGGTCGTCGGCCAGCGCGCGTTGCGCTTCGGCGCCGCGCAGTTGCAGATAGGTCTGCGCGACTTCGGCCTCCAGCGACAGCAGCGCATCGTCGCGGCTCGCGACCGCGGCGCTCGCCTGCGCGCCGGCCGATTCGACCGAGCGACGCACGCGCCCGAACAGGTCGAGTTCCCACGATGCGTCGAACCCGGCCTGCCACACATTGACCGGCGCTTCGAGCGAATCGATCGCGGCGCGTGCGCCCTGCTGCACGCTCGCGCCGGTGCCCGGCCCGAAGCGGTCGAGCGGTGAACCGGGCGCGCCGAGACGATCGACGCGCTGGTCGATACCCTGTTCCTCGATGATGCCTTTCAGGCCCAACTGTTCGCGCTGATAGCTCGCGTTCGCCCGCACGTTCGGCAAGCCCTGCGCGGCGGCCGCGCGAACCTGCGCACGTGCCTGCGCGATGCGCAGCACGGCCGCCTGCACGTCGAGGTTGTCGCGCGCGGCACGCTCGACGAGGCGATCGAGCAGCGGATCGCCGAACGCGCGCCACCAGCGCGGGTCGGGATCGGCGCCGGTCGTCGGCGACGACGGCGCATGCGCGCCGGCGGCCGACGCGCGCGATGCGCCCGACGCGCCCGACACGCCCGATGCGCCCGATGCACTCGACGCCCCCGACACGCCCGACACGCCCGATGCGCCCGATGCCTGCGATGCCTGCGATGCCTGCGATGCCTTCGATGCCTTCGATGCCTTCGATGCCTTCGATGCCGCAGCAGCCGACGCCTGCAGGTCATGCCAGTTCGCCGGCACATCCGCCTGCGGCGGCTTGAAATCCGGCCCGACGGTACAGCCCGCGATCGCCAAGCAGGCCGCCAGCATCGCGGCTACGCCGCGCGGTTGCAGCGCATGCCGGCGGCTGCCGCGCTGTCGATTCATCATCATCGTCAATGCCCTCCCGCGCCGCGTGCGGCCTTCACCGGCGAGAACAGGAACGTCAGCGGAATGCTGAACGCGCAGAACACCGCGAGGATCGCGAACACGTCGATATACGCGAGGATCGTCGCCTGCGAGATGAACGTCTCGTACAGCCGGCCGGTCGCGGTTTGCAGCGCGGCCGGCGGCGGCACGCCCGACAGCGCGCCGATCGCGCGCGCGTTCTCGTGCAGCGCGTCCTGGAAGTTCTGCGACACCGGCGACATGTGCGTGGACAGGTGCGCCATGCGCGCCTGCGTCCGCTCGCGGATCAGCGCGGTCGACACCGAGATGCCGATCGAGCCCGCTACGTTGCGGAACATCGTGAACAGCGCGGATGCGTCGTCGTTGAGCCGCTGCGGGACGGTCAGGTACGCGAGCGTGGTGATCGGCACGAACATGAAGCCGATCGCGAGCGACTGCGCGCAGCGGATCATCACCAGGTGCCGGTAGTCGATGTCCGGCACCAGCAGCCGCGAATAGACCAGCGCGACCGACAGCAGCACGAAACCGAAGCCGACCAGATAGCGCGTCTGCACGTGCGGCATCAGCCGGCTCACGAGCGGGATTTCCAGCGTGATCAGCAGCGCGCCGGGCGACAGCACGAGGCCCGCGAGCGTCGCCGTGTAGCCGAGGTGCTGCTGCGCGAGTTGCGGGACGATCACCGCGCTGCCGTACAGCACGGCCGCGAACGTCGCGATGGTAACGCAGCCGAGCGCGAAGTTGCGGTCGCGCAGGCACGACAGATCGACCACCGGCTTCTTCACGCGCAGCAGCCACAGCGTCGCGCCGATCAGGCCGAGTGCCGACAGCACCGCAAAGACGCGGATGAAGTTCGATCCGAACCAGTCCTCGTCCTCGCCGCGATCGAGCATCACCTGCAGGCAGCCGAGCCCGATCGCGATCAGCCCGATGCCGATGTAGTCGACCGAGATCCCGCGCTCGGCGCCGCGTCGCCACGGCGGATCCTCGACGAGCTGCATCACCGCGAGCACGGTCAGCGCGCCGATCGGCACGTTGAGCAGGAACACCCAGCGCCACGAGAAATGATCGGTGATCCAGCCGCCGAGCGTCGGCCCGAGCACCGGCGCGACGACGATCGCGATCGCCGAGATCGAGAACGCGCGGTTGCGCTGTTCGGGCGGAAACGTGTCGAGGATGATCGACTGCTGGTTCGGCTGCAGCCCGCCGCCGAAGAGGCCCTGCAGCACGCGGAACACGATCAGTTCGCCCAGGTTGGTCGCGACGCCGCACAGGAACGAGCACACGGTGAACGCGGCGATGCACAGCAGGAAGTAGCGCTTGCGGCCGAGCAGGCGCCCGAGGAAGCCGGAAATCGGCAGCACGATGCCGTTCGCGACGAGGTACGACGTGAGCGTCCAGGTCGCCTCGTCGTAGCTCGCGGACATCGTCCCGGCGATATGAGGCAGCGCGACGTTGACGATCGTCGTGTCGAGCACCTCCATGAACGCGGCGAGCGTGACGACGATCGCGATGACCCACGGGTTCGCGGCGGGCCGCCACGCGCCGCCGGACGAAGCGGAGCCGTCGGGCGGCTTGTCGGACGGCCGGTTCATCGACGGGCCCCCGTCAACATGGCGGACGTGCGGATGTCGGGCATCGGATCGCTCCGGTGAAAGCGGGCCGCCGCGCGGCGGCCGGTCATTTCAGGTGCACGGTCGGTTCGGCCGACAGGCCGAGACCGAGCGGCGGATTGTTCGGCAGCGGACCGTCGAGCACGATCTTCACGGGCACGCGCTGCACGATCTTCACGAAGTTGCCGGTCGCGTTCTCGGCCGGAAACGCGGAGAAGCGCGCGCCGCTGCCGAGCTGGATGCTGTCGACGTGACCGTGCAGGTCGAGATCGGGATACGCGTCGACCGACACGTCGACGCGATCGCCGATGCGCATCCGCTCCAGTTGGGATTCCTTGAAGTTCGCGGTGATCCACACGCGCGGCGTGACGACCGAGAAGACCGACGCGCCGGCTTGCAGGTACGAGCCGAGTTGAACGTTCCTGCGCGTGACCCAGCCGTCGGACGGTGCGCGCACTTCGCAGTACGACAGGTTGAGGTTCGCCGTATCGAGCTGCGCACGTGCCGCCAGCACCTGCTGGCGGCGCTCCTCGACGGCCGTTTCGGCCTGGCGGATCTGCTGCGGCACGAGGCTCGCGGTGCGCGCCTGGGCTTGCGCCATCGCGACGTTCGCATCGGCGCTCGCCCGCTGCGCGTCGGCCGCGTCGATCGCCTGCTGCGAGGTTGCGCGCGCATCGACCGCACGCTGCCGTTCCTGCGCGGCGAGCGCCTGCCGGTACGCGGCTTCCGCCGATTCGATCTGTGCCCGCGCCTGCTTGTACTGGGCCGGGAACTGCACGTGCGCGATGTCGAGCTGCACGCGCGACGCATCGAGCTGCGCCTGCGCGAGGCCGAGTTGCGCGCGCGCCGCGTCGACCTGCGCACGGTAGTCGCGCGGATCGATCTCGACCAGCACGTCGCCGCGGTGCACGTACGTGTTGTCGTCGACGGCGAGCCGCGTCACGTAGCCGGAGACATGCGGCGCGACGGCCACCGCGTTGCCGTCCGTGTATGCGTCGTCGGTGCTTTCCTGATTGCGCGTCGCGAGCCACCACACGAGCCCCGCGATCACCAGCACGACCGCCACCGCGCCGAGGATGATCAACGGCTTCTTGCCCGGCCGCTTGCGTTCGCCTTCACCTGCGCCGTTGCCGCCGTCGCCATCGCCGCCGGTGCGGCCGCCTCGGTCGTCATGCGGATGGCCGTCGCCCCCGCCGCCCCCCGGCGCGTCGGTGTCGCGTTCGTCGTGGCGGCCGGCTCCGGCGCGCCCGCCGTGGCCGCTGTCGGCGTTGCCGTCGCCGGCGCGGGTGATGGTTGGTGGTGCAAGCTCCGTAGATCCTGCGTCCGCGTATGGGATCGGAATAGCTACCGGCAGCGCCCACGCACCGCGTCGTCCCGGCGTGAACGCGCGGCGCAGCACGACGCGGAATCGCTCATGAATGGACAACGGGAACAGGGTCGCATCGGGCATGAAAGATCGCTCCAGGGCGGTGGCCGCGGGCGGCATTGCCCGCGCCGGCCTTCAAGCGCGCGGGCAAGCAAGCGGCGCACCCGGCCGGCGCGCGGACGGGGCAGCACGCGCTGAACTACGTTGAGCCGCGGCTCGTACGGGCCGGCGGCCGTTGCCAGGTGTCCGGCCTGCGGAACAAATGACAACGCATTGAAAAATCGCAGGCGGCCCGCGGCCGGCTGCGGGTCGTCTTGAAGCGCGGCTCGCGTATCCGCGCCTGTTCCGAACTCACGTGAACCGTGCGCCGCACGAATGCACCGCTGTCACGCGTCCGTCTGCCTCTCGCTGACCGGCGGGATCGCGGGGTTCGGAGCCTCGCGCGCGAGCCCCTGCGCGAACACCTTCAACCCTTCGAGCAACGGCGTCAGCGCGTCCCACAACGCTTCGTCGTGCAGCAATCGGTATGCGCCGCGCACGCCGGGCGCGACGTGTTCGTGCTCATCCGGCTTCCACGCGCCGATGTGATGCAGCGCATCGGCCGCCGCGAACGCGGCCTTGCCGAACTGCTGCGGCGGAATGCGCGACAGCGCCATCACGAGTGCGGCAAGATTCTGCACACCGGTTTGCATGCCGGGCTTGTCCAGCGCGCCGACGAACGTCTCGGCCATCTGCGCGTTCGCGCTGACGACCTCGTTCGCGAAGCGCAGAAAGCCGTGCCGGTGCAGGCTGCCGAGCAGGCTTTCGAGCGCGTTATGCGCATCGGGTTCGGGTGCGGGAGGCGGCGTGCCGGGGGATGGGCGATCGGTCATCAGCTGTTCTCCGGATGGGGCGCCGCACGGCCGCCGTGGCGGCGGCCGCGCGGGCGCCGGATTCGTGTCGTGCTTCGTTCACCGCGCCCGCCGGTGCGCGGCCGATGCCGCCGTCAGTGCACGGGGCCGCCGGGCGGCGCCTTGTATTCGCTGCGTGCGCCCATCGCGTCCTCGACGGCCTTCACGCCATGCACCGCGGCGATGCCGTCGACGATGGCATGCCGTTCCGCTTCCTCCACCTGCCCGCTCAAGCGCACATGCCCGTGCGAGACGCTCACGTCGACGTCGCGTGCACGCCCGACCAGATGGCCCAGCGCGGCGCGTACGCGTTCGGCGAGCACCACGTCGTCCGCATCGCCCGAGAGCCAGTCGGCGCGCAGCCCCGCGATCGCGCCGCGCGCGCGGTCGGCTGCCCGCTTCGCCTGCGTGTTCGCATAGTCGAGCACACCGTGCCGGCTCGCCGCCGCCTTGTCGCGCACGTAAGCGCGCCGCCGCCGGCCCGACGCCGGATCGAGGAAGTACATCGCCGCCGCGCCGCACGCCACGGCCACCGCTAGATTCAACAACGGATTGTTCGAACGCGTTCTGGAAGTCATGGGAATCACCGTAGTCGATACCCGGTACCGCCGGGCTTCGTCATCACGAGACAGCATGTGCCGTGCCTCGTGCGTAAGCCGCTGCCGCGTGTCCGCCTGCGCGGCATCCGGGCCCGCGCCGCCCGGCGACCGCGGGATCCAACGACGCGCGAAATGACAAGCGCTTGAAAATTCCGCGGCTGGGGGTTGGCCCGCACGAACGAATGGCGCGACGCAGGAAGGCCCGGCGGGCGACGCGGCGCGACGGTGCGCGGTTCGAGCCGTGCATGAGCCGCCCACCGCCTGCGAGCGGGTTCATGGATCCGCGTCGGGGCGACGGGTGTCATCGCGATACATACGCATCCAAGTCGAGGGCGACAACGCGAATGACCGTTAGTTGCGATTGAAGGATGCCGTTGCAATCCGGAAAGCGGAAACGCCGTGCCGGGCATCGGTCATCCCCGCGCCAGCCGCGCGGACGCCGCAACATAACCAACCGCCGGGGGCACGCAACCGCCGCCTGACCGGCGTTCACGGCGCCGCGCCATGCTCCCTCTGCCAACGCTCCATCAGCGCGATCTCGTCGCGCTGCGCGGCGATGATGCGGCTCGCGAGCTTGCGCAGCGTCGGGTCCTTGCCGTATTTCAGCTCGACCCGCGCCATGTCGATCGCGCCCTGGTGGTGCGGCGTCATGTGCTCGACGAAATCACGATCGGCGTCGCCGGTGTACGGTGCGGCGTCCATCGCCTCCATCATCCTGTGGTCCGCGCGCTTGTACGCTTGAGTCGGTGTGTCGGGCGCGGCCACGGGGGCTGGCGGGCGCAATTGGCCCCACGCCGGCAGCGCGGCAACGGCCGCGACCAGCAGCGCGCAGGCCGCGCAGTTCCAGGACGTGCGCATCGGGCGGCGAGTGAACAGATCCATGTCGTGACTCCTCGAAGATTGAACGGCCAGGCGCACGCCGCGCGGCGGACCGAGCTCGCCTATCGCCACCGTGCGCGCGCATGTGCGTCGCACGCGCGATGGATCGCGCGCATCCTGTGCGCCGATCTCGATCCTGCACGCGCGGATGTGTTCGCCGCGCCAGCCGTCAAGCGGCGCGGCGCTCGCATCGGTGTACGTATAGCTGAGCCCCGTCACGGGCTTCGCGTCGACCTCGCCGACGACGATCGTCGGCGCATGCCATGCGTAGGTGCCGTCGGCGTCGGGCCGATCGGTCGGCAAGCGGTACGGACGCGCACGTCGTCGATCGCCAGTACGTCGGAAAGTGCCATCGCCGCACTCCGGATTGCTTGCCGTGTGCTTGCAACGCCAGCATGCAATGCCCGTGCCCGATGCGCGCGGCACGCGCCTTGCGCGAGCGCCCGACAGCGCCGCGCAGGAGCATCGCCCGCGCACGGCGCTTCGGCTCATCCGGAACCAAGGAGAAACGGCATGGCGACAGTGGCGGATTTCATCGTCGAACGGCTGTACGACTGGGGCGTGCGCCGCGTGTACGGCTACCCGGGCGACGGCATCAACGGCTTCTTCGGCGCGCTCAGCCGGGCCGAGGGCAAGATCGAATTCATCCAGGCGCGCCACGAAGAGATGGCGGCCTTCATGGCGTCCGCGCATGCAAAATTTACAGGCGAGCTCGGCGTGTGCGTCGCGACGTCCGGCCCCGGCGCCACGCACCTCGTGACCGGCCTGTACGACGCGCGGCTCGACCACATGCCGGTGCTCGCGATCGTCGGCCAGCAGGCGCGTGCCGCGCTCGGCGGCCACTATCAGCAGGAAGTCGATCTGCCGGCGCTGCTCAAGGACGTCGCGGGCGCCTTCGTCCAGCTTGCAGTGGTGCCCGCGCAGGTACGCCATCTGGTCGACCGCGCGGTGCGCATCGCGCTCGGCGCGCGCACCGTCACCGCGCTGGTGCTGCCCAGCGACCTCCAGGAGCTCGACTACGCGCCGCCGAAGCGCGCGCACGGCACCGTGCATTCGGGGGTCGGCTATACGCCGCCGAAGGTAGTCCCGTACGCGGACGACCTGCAGCGCGCGGCCGACGTGCTCAATGCGGGCAAGAAGGTCGCGATGCTGGTGGGCGCGGGCGCGCTGCACGCGACCGACGAGGTGATCGCGGTGGCCGACCGGCTCGGCGCTGGCGCCGCGAAGGCGCTGCTCGGCAAGGCCGCGCTGCCGGACGACCTGCCGTGGGTGACCGGCTCGATCGGGCTGCTCGGCACCAAGCCGAGCTACGAGCTGATGACCGAATGCGACACGCTGCTCGTCGTCGGCTCCGGCTTCCCGTATTCGGAATTTCTGCCGAAGGAAGGCCAGGCGCGTGGCGTGCAGATCGACCTGAAGGCCGACATGCTGAGCCTGCGCTATCCGATGGAGGTGAACCTCGTCGGCGACAGCGCCGAGACGCTGCGCGCGCTGCTGCCGCTGCTGAAGGAGCGCGGCGACACCGGCTGGCGCGACCGGATCGCGAAATGGAATGCGGACTGGCGCGACACGCTGGCCGCGCGCGCGGCCGCGAAGGCGAGCGCCGGGCGCGGCGTGAATCCGCAGCGCGCGTTCACCGAGTTGTCGTCGCGGCTGCCCGACGACGTGATCCTGACGAGCGATTCCGGCTCGTGCGCGAACTGGTATGCACGCGACCTGATGATGCGGCGCGGGATGATGGGCTCGCTGTCGGGCGGGCTGGCGTCGATGGGCGCGGCGGTGCCCTACGCGATCGCCGCGAAGTTCGCGTACCCGGTGCGCCCGGTGATCGCGATGGTCGGCGACGGCGCGATGCAGATGAACAACATGGCCGAGCTGATCACCGTCGCGAAGTACTGGCGGCAATGGCCCGATCCGCGCTGGATCTGCATGGTGCTGAACAACGAGGACCTGAACCAGGTCACGTGGGAGCAGCGCGTGATGGAAGGCGACCCGAAGTTCGACGCGTCGCAGCAGATTCCGAACGTGCCGTACTCGCGCTTCGCGACGCTGCTCGGGCTGAAGGGCATCTACGTCGACGATCCGGAACAGCTCGGCGCCGCGTGGGACGAGGCACTCGCGTCGGACCGTCCGGTCGTGCTCGAGGTGAAAAGCGATCCGGAGGTGCCGCCGCTGCCGCCGCACGTGACGCTGCAGCAGGCGAAGCACTTCGCCGAGACGCTGGTGAAGGGCGACCCGCGTGAAGCGAACGTGATTGTCGAGACGGCGCGGCAGGTGCTGTCGGCCGTGTTGCCGGGCAATGGCGAACACGGTGGCAAGGGGGGCAAGAAGGAGTCGTAGCGGAGGATGGGCGGCGGCGCGGCGGAGTACGGCGCGTTCGCGGTGTCGCCCGTCGCGTCCCGTGCGAGGCGGCGCGGCGGCGCGTCAGTGGGTCAGTGGATCAGTGCGTCAGTGCGTCAGTCCGTCAGTCCGTCAGCCCGTCAGCCCGTCAGCGCATCAGTGCATCAGTGCATCAGTGCATCAGTGCGTCAGCGCGCCAGCGCGTCAGCCGATATCGACGTCGTCCCTTCCGTCGCCCTGCAGCGCGAGTGCCGCGTTGATCAACCCGACCTGCGCGAGCGTAAACGGGAAATTTCCGCACAGGCGCCGCGCGTTCACGTCGTATTCCTCGGCCAGCAGCCCGACGTCGTTGCGCAGGCTCAGCAGCCGCTCGAACAGCGCGAGCGCATCGTCGTCGCGGCCCTGCATCCGGTACACCTGCACCAGCCAGAAACCGGCGGTGACGAACGCGCCTTCGTCGCCTTCGCAGCCGTCGTTGAAAGGCTGCGGCCGATAGCGGAACGGCAGCCCGTCCTCCAGCAATTCCCGCTCGATCGCGGCAACCGTGCCGACCACGCGCGGATCGCACGCGTCGAGCATGCCCGTCAGCGGAATCAGCAGCAGGCTCACGTCGAGCCCGTCGCCGTCGTAGCGCTCGACGAACCGGCCGAGTTGCTCGTGGTAGCCGCGTGTGCACACGTCGTCGCGAATCGCATCGGCCCAGCGCTGCCATACGTCGAGCGGCGCGTGATGACCGAACGCGCGCGCCGAGCGGCATGCGCTTTCGACCGCCGCCCAGACCATCACCTTCGACGACGTGAACAGGTGCCGGCCGCTGCGCACTTCCCAGATCCCTTCGTCGGGGTCGCGCCAGACCGTCGCGAGATGCTCGATGAGCCGCCGCTCGAGCATCCACGCGTCGTCGTCGGGCGGCAAGCCGTGGCGGCGCGCATGGTACAGCGCACCCAGCACCTCGCCGTACACGTCGAGCTGCAGTTGCAGGGCCGCCGCGTTGCCGAAGCGCACCGGTTGCGCGCCTTCGTAGCCGGCCAGATGCGGCGCAGTCCATTCCGCCGCGCGACGGCCGCCGTCGGCTGCATACAGCACCTGCAATTGCGACGGATGGTCGGCGATCGCGCGCACCAGCCAGTCGCGCCAGCGCGCGGCCTCTTCACGGTACCCGCAGCGCACCAGCGCGCGCAGCGTGAAACTCGCGTCGCGCAGCCAGCAGAAGCGGTAATCCCAGTTGCGCTCGCCGCCGAAACGTTCGGGTAACGAAGTGGTGGGCGCCGCGACGATGCCGCCGGTGCGCAGGCTCGACAGCAGCTTCACCGTGATCAGCGCGCGCTCGATCGCGTCGCGATACGGCCCCTCCGCCGTGTTGCACGTCACCCAGCCGCGCCAGAACGACTGCGTGTCGCGCACCGACGCGTAGGCGTCCGGCACGACCGGCGGCCGGTCGTACGAACGCGCGTAGCTGATCGCGAAATCCACGCGCTCACCCGCCGTGATCCGCTGCGCGCCGACGAGCCGGTCTTCCTGCACGTCGAGCTGCATCTCGGTATCGAGCCACATCGCATCGCCGCCCGTCATCATCCGCCAGCGCCGGCCGAACGGACGGCACCACGGCAGCGCGTGGCCGTAGTCGAAGCGCACGCCGAGATCGACGTCGATCTCGACCGTGCCGCGCTCGCCGCGCACGCTGCGGACCAGGCACGGATCGGCCGTATTCCAGCTCATCCAGTCGAGGATCACGATGCAGCCCGACGACGTTTCGAAAGTCGTTTCGAGAATCGCGGTGCCGGGCAGATAGCGGCGCACCGCGCGTGCATGCGCGTCGCGCGGCGCAATGCGGAAGCGGCCGTTGTCGGGCGTGCCGATGAGTGCGGCGAAGCATGGCGGCGAGTCGAAGTCCGGCCAGCACAGCCAGTCGATGCTGCCGTCGCGCGCGACGAGCGCGGCACTGCGGCCGTCGCCGATCAGCGCGTAGTCCTCGATCCGCATCGCGCTCACCGGTCCAGCTTGCGCGCGGCGACGAAGCCCGCCGCGAGCACCGCGAAGACCGCCGCGAACGCAAGCGCGCGCGACGCGCCAAGGCCCGCTTCGGCGCCGGTGCGGCGCGCTTCGGCGGTGAACGCGCCGCGCGTCGCATGGCCGGCCGGCACCGTATGCCACAGATTCGATTCGCGCGGCCCGGCCGGCGTCGCGCGTTGCTGGCCGCGCACGGCCGTCAGCGCGAGATAGCGGTCGAAGCAGCCGGGCGCGAACGCGTTCGCCGCGATCGCGGCGAGCGACGACCAGCCGACCCAGCGCTCGCGGCACGGACGACGCGCGGCCTGCACGATCGCGTCGGCCGCCACTTCCGGCGCATAGACGGGCGCGACCGGGCGCGGCGCATTCGGCAACGTGGATTGGGCCCAGTCGAACTGCGGCGTGTCGATCGCCGGCAGTTGCACCATCGTCACGCGCACGCGGCTGTGCGCATGCAGCAGCTCGCAGCGCAGCGCGTCGGTGAAGCCGCGGATCGCATGCTTCGCGCCGCAGTACGCCGACTGCAGCGGGATCGATCGATACGCGAGCGCGGAGCCGACCTGGACGATCGTGCCGCGATTGCGCGGCGCCATCCGCGCGAGCGCCGCACGCGTACCGTACACGCAGCCCAGGTAGGTGACCTCGGTCACGCGTGCATAGTCTTCCGGCGAAATTTCGTCGAATGGCGCGAACACCGTCACCATCGCATTGTTGACCCATACGTCGAGCGGGCCGAGTTCGTTCTCGATGCGTTCGGCGGCCGCATCGAGCGCGGCGGCATCGCTGACGTCCACGGCGATCGGCAGCGCGTCGACGCCATACGCGCGCACTTCGGACGCGGTGTCGTCCAGCGCGCGCGGATCGCGTGCGAGCAGCGCGACATTCGCGCCGAGCCGCGCAAACGCGTGCGCGGTCGCGCGGCCGACGCCGGCGCTCGCACCGGTGATCGCGACGGTCTTCACGGTCGATTCCTCCCGCTGTTTCAGAGTGGCCCGCACGCCGAGGGCTGCTTGCGCATTGCGTGCCGGAACGCGATCGGCGTAGCAAGCGGCATGCCGCGCGGCGGGCGGGCCTTGCAATCCGGGCGCCCGCGGTAAACGGTCGCCCAATTTACAAGCCGGCTGTAACGCGCCGGACGTTGCGCCCGCAATCTCCGAGCCATGCGCAAACGCGCCGCGCGCACGGAAATTGCTGCGCCGCGAACGGTTTGTGGTCATGCCGTCGAATTCGGCAAGGAGTCGCGTTGCCCGTTCCGCCGTTCACCCAAGCGCGCCGTATCGCGTGCATCGCTTCCGTCGCAAGCCTCGCAGCGCCGGCGGTCGCGCGTGCGGCCGGTGAACTGGGGAAAGCCACCGCCGGGCCCGCTGGACCGCTGCCACTCGCGTACGTCGCGCATGCGGCCGGCCCCGCCGCGCGGCCGGTGTTCGTGCTCGGCTGGGCGCTCGTCGCACTGTGCACGTTCGTGTGCATCGCGATCGCAGTGTTGCTGCTGATCGCGATATTTCGCCGCCGCACGCAGGCAGGCGGTGCGCCGCGCAGCGGGCTGGCGATCGTGACGGTCGGCTCCGCGATCTCGATCGTGCTGTTGTTAGCCGCGCTCGTGTACATGCTGCGCGTGCTCGGCGTGGTCGCTGCGCCGCCGCGCCCACCGGCGCTGACGATCGTCGTGACGGCACACGACTGGTGGTGGGACGTCCGCTATCCGGACGACGCGGGCGGCGCCGCGTTCGTCACCGCCAACGAGATCCACATCCCGGTGGGCGAGCCCATCGCGATCGACCTGAACAGCGCCGACGTAATCCATGCATTCTGGGTCCCACAACTGGCCGGCAAAACGCAGACGATTCCCGGCCAGACCAACCATCAATGGCTGCAAGCCGACCGGCCCGGCGTCTATCGCGGACAGTGCTCGCAATACTGCGGCGCGCAGCACGCACACATGGCGTTCGAGGTCGTGGCCGAGCCGCCCGACGCGTTTCGCGCGTGGCTCGCCGCGCAGCGGCAGCCGGCGCCCGCCCCCGCGGCCGGCGCCGAGCAGCGCGGCCGGCACGTGTTCGCCACGCGCTGCGCGGGCTGTCACGCGGTGCGCGGCACCGACGCGGCGGGCGACGCGGGCCCCGACCTGTCGCATCTCGGATCGCGCCGGCTGCTCGCGGCCGGCACGCTCGACAACACGCCCGAGAACCTGCGGCGCTGGATCGCGCACGCGCAGCAAATCAAGCCGCAGACGCTGATGCCGTCGTTCGCACTCGCGCCGCGCGACGCGGACGATCTCGCGGCCTATCTCGCGACGCTGCATTGAACGGAGGATCACGAATGGCCGTTGCCCACGACACGCCCGCCGCGCCCACCGCGCTCAGCCGCGTGCCAGACCTCGGCGACGCGCCGCCGGGCTCCGCGCACGAGCGCGCGCTCGCCGCGCTGTGGGAATCGGAACCCGGCTGGCGCGGCTGGCTCGGCACGGTCGATCACAAGCGCATCGGGCTGCGCTACATCGTCACCGCCTTCGCGTTCCTGCTGCTCGGCGGCGTCGAGGCGCTCGTGATGCGCATCCAGCTCGCGCGGCCGAACGCGACGGTGCTCACGCCCGCGCAGTACGACGCGCTGTTCACGATGCACGGCGTCACGATGATCTTCCTGTACGCGCTGCCGGTGCTGTCCGGCTTCGCGAACTATCTGTGGCCGCTGATGCTCGGCTCGCGCGACATGGCGTTCCCGCGGCTCAATGCGTTCTCGTACTGGGTGTTCCTGTTCGCCGGGCTGTTCCTGTATGCGAGCTTTCCGCTCGGCGCGGTGCCCGACGGCGGCTGGTTCAACTACGTGCCGCTCACGTCGCTCGACTACAGCGCCGGCGCGAACATCGACATCTATGCGCTCGGGATGATCCTGCTCGGCATCTCGACGACCGGCGGCGCGGCGAACTTCGTCGTCACGCTGCTGCGCATGCGCGCACACGGGATGTCGATCGACCGGCTGCCGATCATCGTATGGGGCACGCTGACCGCATCCGTCGCGAACCTCGTCGCGGTGCCGTCGGTGAGCCTCGCGTTCCTGCTGCTGTGGCTCGACCGCAATGCCGGCACGCACTTCTTCGACGTCGCGAACGGCGGCCGGCCGCTGCTGTGGCAGCACCTGTTCTGGATGTTCGCGCACCCGTGGGTGTACGTGGTCGTGCTGCCCGCGATGGGCATCGTGTCGGATGCGCTGCCGACCTTCTGCCGGCGGCCGCTCGTCGCGTACGAGGCGGTCGCGGTGTCGACGGTCGCGACGATGCTGATCGGTTTCGAGGTGTGGGTCCACCACATGTTCGCGACCGGCATCGCGCCGCTCGCGCTCGCGTTCTTCGGCGCGGCGAGCATGCTGATCTCGATCCCGAGCGCGGTCGCGGTGTTCGCGTGGCTCGCGACGATCTGGACCGGCCGCCCGGTGTTCCGCACGCCGTTCCTATATTTCGCGGGCTTCGTGCTGATGTTCGTGGTCGGCGGCGTGTCCGGCGTGATGACGGCCGCGGTGCCGCTCGACTGGCAGTTGACCGACACGTATTTCGTCGTCGCGCACCTGCATTACGTGCTGCTCGGCATCAACGTGTTCCCGGTGCTCGGCGGCGTCACGTACTGGTTCCCGAAGTTCACCGGGCGGATGATGAACGAGCGATTCGGACGCCTGACGTTCTGGGTCGTGCTGGTCGGCTTCAACCTCGGCTTCTTCCCGATGCACGTCGCCGGGCTGCTCGGGATGCCCCGCCGCATCTACACCTATCCGTCCGGGATGGGCTGGGACACGTCGAACCTGCTGACCACGATCGGCTCGTTCATCTTCGGCATCGGCATCGTGATGTTCGTCGTCAACGCGCTCGTCAGCGCGCGGCGCGG
Source organism: Burkholderia sp. SIMBA_051 (assembly GCF_046534915.1). NCBI lineage: Bacteria > Pseudomonadati > Pseudomonadota > Betaproteobacteria > Burkholderiales > Burkholderiaceae > Burkholderia > Burkholderia sp. SIMBA_051. Next base: position 244,592 of record NZ_JAWRXS010000012.1, read on the forward strand.
TGCGCGTGCCAGCGAAAATCCGTGGGGCGGCGCCGGGCTCGAATGGTCGGTCGCGTCGCCCACGCCCGTGTACAACTTCGCGGTGCTGCCGCTCGTCGGCTCGCGGCATCCGCTGTGGGAAACCCGCGACGATCCGAAGCGCACCAGCCTGCGGGTCGGCTACCGGCTCGCCGACGGCCGCGAGGCGCTCGCCGTCACGCCGCTCGCGGCGGCGCCGAGCGCGATCCTGAAGATGCCGGAGGACACCTGCGTGCCGTTCGTGCTGGCGTTGCTTGCCACGGCGGTGTTCGCGGCGATGCTGGCGCGCTCGCCGACGCTCGTCTGCGTGGCCGTCGCCGGGTGCGCGATCGCGACCGCCGCCTGGCTGTGGCCGCGCGGCACGCTCGGGCAGCGCGCGCACCTGCCGACCCGCGATGACACGCAGGCGCCGTCGGCCGCCGCCGGCGCGCATCCGGACGAACCGTCGTCGGCCACGGCGCCGGCAGGCGCGCCGGCCGCGTGCGTCGAACCGCTGCCCGTCGGCAGTTGCGGCGAACGCGCGGGCGGCTGGTGGGGTGTCATCACGCTGATCGTGACCGAGGCCGGCCTGTTCGGCTACCTGCTGTTCTGCTACTTCTATCTGCAGTCGCAATCATCCGCGCCGTGGCCGCCCGAAGGGATGCCGAAGATCGGCCTCGCGGCCGGCAACACGGTCGTGCTGCTGTCGAGCAGCGTGTTCGTGTGGCTCGCCGAGCGCGCGGTGCGGGCCGACAAGCGGCCGCGCGCGGTGGCCGCGCTCGCCGTCGCGCTGGTGCTCGGCATCGCGTTCGCGCTGGTTCAGCTGCACGAGTGGCGCGACCATCCGTATGGCCCGACCGTACATCTGTACGGCAGCCTGTACTTCACAATCACCGGCTTTCACCTCGCGCACGTGGTGGCCGGGCTCGTGATCCTCGCGCTGCTCGCCGGCTGGACGGCCGCCGGCTTCTTCAGCGGTGAGCGGCGCGTCGCGCTGACGGTCGGCGGGCTCTACTGGCACTTCGTCGACATCGTGTGGCTGTTCATCTTCACCGCGCTGTACCTGTCGCCGTACTGGCTCAGGAGGTCGGGATGAACGGCGCGCGACGCTCGTGGACGCCCCTGCTCGCGATCGCGGCCGGCCTGATCGGCGCGCCCGCGCTGTGGTTCGCGCAGATGCTCGCGTCCGAGACGCTTGCGTCGACCGCGTGCTATCCGCTCGGCGTCGCGCAGGCCGTGCCGCGCTGGGCGCACGTGGGCGTGTGGCTCGCGCTGATCGCAGCGGGCGCATTCGCGCTGGCGGCGGCGTTCGCCACCTGGCTCGTGCGCACGTGGCAACGCAGGCATGACGCCAACGTTCAGGCCGCGACGCGCGACGACAGCACGCGATTCCTCGCGCGCTGCGGGATGCTCGCCGCGCTGGGGTTCGTGATCGGTCTCGTGTTCACGGGCATCGTGTCGGCTTTCGTGGGGCCGTGCAGTCCATGGCGCTGATCTCGTTCGCTTCGTTCCGCTTTCCCGAGCGTGCGATCAGCGTCGCACTCGCCGTACTCGCCGCTTGCGTCGCGCTCGCCGCGTGCGACATGCAGCAGGACGACCATCGTGCGTCCGCCGGCGATACGGCCGACGCCGCGTCGGCGACGGAAGCGCCCGAGCCCGCGTCGGGCTGGCGCTTCGTGCGGATCGGTGCGTCGGCGGCCGATGCCGGCGCGTCGATGTCGGCTCGCGTGAAAGAGGATCGGAGGCTTTCCGGGGCGCCTGTCGTGGCGGCGTCGGCTGCGTCGTCGTCATCGGCGGCGTCGTCGGCTGCGTCGGCTGTGTCGGCTGTGTCGACCCCCACGCCCGCCGCGCCACCGGATTCGGCATCGGCCAAGGCGGCTCGGCGCCCGACGGTCGCCGCTGCCGCCGCGAACGCCGACGCCGCGTCGATCGCGCGCGGCCGCTACCTCGCGCTTGCCGGCGACTGCGCGGCCTGTCACGACGCGGCCGATCACACGCCGTACGCGGGCGGCCAACCGGTGAATTCGCCATTCGGGCCGATCTATGCGCCGAACATCACGCCGGATCCGGCGCACGGAATCGGCCACTACACGCTGCAGCAGTTCGACGACGCCTTGCGGCGCGGCGTGCGCGCGGATGGCAGCCGGCTGTATCCGGCGATGCCCTACCCGTCGTTCGCGCGGATGACCGACGCCGACGTGCGCGCGCTCTATGCGTATTTCATGCGCGGCGTCGCGCCGTCCGCGAACGCGGCAAAGCTGACGCGGCTGCCGTTTCCGTTCAACCAGCGCTGGGCGCTCGGGCTATGGAGTCTCGTATTCGCGAACCGCGACCGGTTCGTGCCGCAACCGTCGCAATCGGCCGAGTGGAATCGCGGCGCGTATCTGGTGCAGGGGCTCGGCCACTGCGGCGCGTGCCATACGCCGCGCGGGCCGGCCTATAACGAGCGCGGCTACGACGAGCGCAGCCCGGCATTCCTGACCGGCGGCATCAACGATCACTGGTTCGCGCCGAACCTGACCGGCGCGGACACGGACGGCCTCGGCCGCTGGACGATCGACGAGCTCGCCGCCTTTCTGCGCAGCGGCCATGCGGTACGCGGCGCGGTGTTCGGCGCGATGGCGCCGGTCGTCGAAGAGAGCACCGCGCTGCTCAGCGACGACGATCGTCGCGCGATCGCCGTCTACCTGAAATCGTTGCCCGCGCAACCGACTGCCGCGACGAACCCGCTGGGCGTCGGCGTCCCGCGACTGACGGCCGCCGGGCCGCGGCCGGAAGGCGGTCAGCAGGCGCCGGGCGCCGGCGTGTATGCGGGGTTCTGCGCACGCTGTCACGGCGCGGACGGCGCCGGCGTGCGCGATCACGGCCCGCCGCTCGCGGGCAATACGGCTGTGCTCGCGGCCGATCCGACGAGTGCGATCCGGATCGTCGTCGAAGGCGCGCGGCCGGCGCCCGGCACGAACGGCCCCGTGCAGCGGATGCCCGCGATGCGCGGCGCGCTGACGAGCAGCGAAATCGCGGCGGTGGTCAGCTACGTGCGCGGCGCGTGGGGCAATCGCGCCGCGCCGGTGTCGGAGCAGGAGGTGAGGCGGTTGCGGGCGGCGATTCATCGATGACGGACATCGGCCGCATTCCGACGAAGTCACTACCGCATCGCCACCGCCTCCGATCCCTGCACCTGCCACCCACCACCGAGCGCCTTGAACGCGGCGACCGCCGCGCGTGCGGATTCGGTCTGCGCCTGCACGCGCTGGTCGGACGCGCGCAGCAGGTTTTCATCGGCCTGCAGCACTTCGATCAGGCTGACGACCCCTTTCTGGTACGCCGCAAACGACGCGGCTCTCGCTCGCCCAAGCGAATCCACGCCGCCGCCAAGAACTGCCGCCTGTTCGTCGCGCTTGACGAGCGCCGAGAACGCGTTTTCGACGTCCTCGGTCGCGTGCAGCGCCGCGAGCCGATACGCGGCCAGCATTTCGGCATCCTGTCCTTTGGCCTGCGCGATCTGCGCATTGATCCGGCCGAAGTCGAACAGCCGCCAGCGCAGCCCGAGCACGCCCGCAGCCTGGTTCGCGCCGCCGGTAAACAGGTTGCCCGCGCCCATCGTCGTCGTGCTGCCGATCAGTCCGCGCAGCGAGAACTTCGGGTAATACTCGGCGACGGCCACGCCGATGCGCGCGTTCGCCGCCGCCACGCGCCGCTCGGCCACGATCAGGTCGGGCCGCCGCCTGAGCAGTTCACCGGGCGTTCCCGTCGCCGCGATCCGCGGCGCGACCGGCACGTCGCCGCCGTCGAGCAATTCCGCCCGATGCGTGCCGGGCTGCGAACCGAGCATCACGTCGAGCGCGTTCATCGCCGTGTCCAGCGCCGCTTCGAGCACGGGCACCGTCGCGCGAACCTGCGCGAGCGCGCCTTCGGCCTGCCTGACCTGAAGCTCCGCCGCGAGACCCTTGCCATACAGCAGGCTGATGGTCGACAGCAGATCCTGCTCGGTCTGCACCTGGTGCCGCGCGACCTTCAGCCGGCCCTGCAACCCGCGAATCGTGATGTAGATGTCCGCGGTTTGCGCGGCGACGGCAAGGCGCGTCGCCACCGCGCCGGCTTCCGACGCCTGGTAGTCGGCGAGCGCCGCTTCGCGGCCGCGGCGCAACCCGCCGAACACGTCCAGTTCCCAGCTCGCGTTGAAGTCGGCCTCATAGTCGCTGCCGTGACGATCGAAACCCGGCGCCGAGTTCAGCACACGCCCCAACGGCGTTTCGACCGACTGGTAGACGCGCGCCGCCTGACCACTCACCTCGCCCGAAGGCAGCAGCGCCGCATTCGCCGCACTCAGCCCTGCGCGCGCTAGTGCGACGCGTGCCGCGGCCTGCGCGAGATCGAGGTTCTGCGCCAGGGCCAGCGTGACGTAGCGCGTCAGTTGCCGATCGCCGAACCCCATCCACCACGTCGCGAGGTCGGCATCGGCGGCCGCGTGCCGCTGGTCCACGGCGGCCTGGCCCAGGAACCGCTGCGGCATCGCGACGTCCGGGCGCACGTAGTCGGGACCGACGGCGCAACCCGTCAACAGGACGGCAACAAGAACCGCGGCAACGACGGGTTTGGGTAGCATGACGGTTTTCGCAAGAATTCGATAGTGACTATAATACCAAATAGTCACTCGTTGTCCATCCTGTCGGCTGCAGCCCATGAAAAAAACCGCTTCTTCCCCGGCCCCCGCGCGGGGGCCGGCCGACCACGACGTCCGGGACCAGATCGTCGTCGCCGCCACCGAGCACTTCAGCCGGTACGGTTATGAAAAGACGACCGTGTCCGATCTCGCGAAGGCGATCGGCTTCTCGAAGGCCTATATCTACAAGTTCTTCGAATCGAAACAGGCGATCGGCGAAATGATCTGCGCGAACTGCCTGCACGAGATCGAGACCGAGGTGCGCGCGGCCGTCGCCGAGGCCGAACTCCCCACCGAGAAGCTGCGGCGGATGTTCAAGGTCTTTACCGAAGCGAGCCTGCGGCTGTTCTTCCGCGACCGCAAGCTGTACGACATCGCCGCGTCGGCTGCCACCGGGAACTGGCAGTCGGTGCAGGCCTATGAAGCGCGCGTGCAGAAACTGCTGCAGGACGTGCTGCAGGCAGGCCGCCAAAACGGCGAGTTCGAGCGCAAGACGCCGCTGGACGAAACCGCGATGGCGATCTACCTGGTGATGCGCCCGTACCTGAATCCCCTGCTGCTGCAATACAACCTCGACACGACCGACGCCGCGCCCGCGCAGTTGTCGAACCTCGTTCTGCGCAGCCTGGCCCCGTGATACGTCACCTTTTGTGACCATTGACTATTTTAGTCACTAGATCCACAATGAAAGCCCCGAACACTTCGTCACTGGGTCTTTCATGGTCAGGCGTCGCATCGCTCTCCTCGCAGTCGCTTCCGCACTGCCGCTCGCGCTAGCCGCGTGCAGCGGAAAAGCGCCTTCCGATCCGCGCACGGAAGCGCCGCTCGTGCGTACCGCCGTCGTGCAGGCGGCCGTTCCCGCGTCCCGCGCGTTTACCGGCACCGTCGCCGCCCGCGTGCAGAGCGACCTCGGGTTCCGGGTGTCCGGCAAGGTGCAGGAGCGGCTCGTCGACGCCGGTCAAACCGTCCGGCGCGGCCAGCCGCTGATGCGGCTCGACCCCGTCGACCTGAAGCTCGCGGCCCGCGCACGCGACGAGGCCGTGGCCGCCGCGCGGGCCCGCGCGCGGCAGACCGCCGAGGATGAAGCCCGCTACCGCGACCTGCGCGGCACCGGAGCGATATCGGCATCGGCCTATGACCAGATCAAGGCGGCGGCCGATGCCGCCAAGGCGCAACTGAGTGCCGCCGAGGCCGACGCGAACGTGTCGCGCAATGCGACGGGCTATGCGGAACTCGTCGCGGACGGCGACGGCGTCGTGATGGAAACCCTCGCCGAGCCCGGTCAGGTGGTCAGCGCGGGCCAGCCGGTGGTGCGGCTCGCGCACGCCGGCAGCCGCGAGGCCGTGATCCAGTTGCCCGAAACCCTGCGCCCGGCGATCGGGTCGAGCGCGCAGGCGGAGCTGTTCGGCAAGCAGGACGCGAGCGTTCCCGCGACGCTGCGCCAGCTCTCCGATACTGCGGATGCCAGAACCCGCACATTCGAAGCGCGCTATGTGCTGCAGGGTGCATTGGCCGGCGCACCGCTGGGTGCGACCGTGACGATCCGGATCGCGGACGGCGCACCGCCAGCCGGCCTGCAGGTGCCGATCGGCGCGCTGCTGGACGCCGGCAAGGGGCCCGGCGTGTGGGTCGTCGCCGGCGATCCGGCGAAGGTGGCGTGGCGGCCGGTCAAGCTCGAGCATCTGGACGACGACAGCGCCCGCGTGTCCGGCACGCTGAAGCAAGGCGAGCGCGTCGTCGCACTCGGCGCCCACTTGCTGCGCGAAGGCGAAACGGTCCGCGTGTCGCCGCAGGCCATCGCGGTCGCAAGCGAAGGAGCACGGCCGTGAGCGAGCGCCGCTTCAACCTGTCGGCGCTCGCCGTGCGCGAGCGCGCGGTCACGCTGTTCCTGATCTGCCTGATTTCGCTCGCCGGGCTCGTGTCGTTCTTCAAGCTGGGCCGCGCGGAAGACCCGGCCTTCACGGTCAAGGTGATGACCATCGTCACCGCGTGGCCCGGCGCGACCGCGCAGGAAATGCACGACCAGGTCGCCGAAAAGATCGAAAAGCGCATGCAGGAGCTGCGCTGGTACGACCGCACCGAAACCTACACGCGCCCCGGCCTCGCCTTCACGACGCTGACGTTGCTCGACAGCACGCCGCCGTCCGAGGTGCAGGAGCAGTTCTATCAGGCGCGCAAGAAGATCGGCGACGTGGCGAACGATCTTCCGTCGGGCGTGATCGGCCCGATGGTCAACGACGAATATGCGGACGTCACGTTCGCCCTCTTCGCGCTGAAGGCCAAGGGCGAGCCGCAGCGCCTGCTGGTGCGCGACGCGGAGACGCTGCGCCAGCGGCTGCTGCACGTGCCCGGCGTGAAGAAGGTCGACATCATCGGCGAGCAGGCGGAGCGCATCTATATCCAGCTGTCGCACGACCGGCTCGCGACGCTCGGCGTGAGCCCGCAGGACGTGTTCGCCGCGCTCAACGGCCAAAACGCGCTGACGCCGGCCGGCTCCGTCGAGACGCGCGGCCCGGAGATCTTCATTCGCGTGGACGGCGCGTTCGACAAGCTGCAGAAGATTCGCGACACGCCGATCGTCGCGCAAGGTCGCACGCTGAAGCTGTCGGACATCGCCACCGTCGAGCGGGGTTACGAAGACCCGTCGACGTTCCTGATCCGCAACAACGGCGAACCCGCGCTGCTGCTGGGCATCGTGATGCGCGACGGCTGGAACGGGCTCGACCTCGGCAAGGCCCTCGACCACGAGGTCGGCGCGATCAATAGCGGGCTGCCGCTCGGCATGAGCCTGACCAAGGTGACCGACCAGTCCGTGAACATCAGCTCCGCCGTCGACGAGTTCATGGTCAAGTTCTTCGCCGCGCTGCTCGTGGTGATGCTGGTGAGCTTCGTCAGCATGGGCTGGCGCGTGGGCCTCGTCGTCGCCGCGGCCGTGCCGCTGACGCTCGCCGTGGTGTTCGTCGTGATGGCCGCGACCGGCAAGAACTTCGACCGCATCACGCTCGGCTCGCTGATCCTCGCGCTCGGCCTGCTGGTCGACGACGCGATCATCGCGATCGAGATGATGGTCGTGAAGATGGAGGAAGGCTACGACCGCGTGGCCGCGTCGGCCTACGCGTGGAGCCATACGGCCGCGCCGATGCTGGCCGGTACGCTGGTGACCGCGGTCGGCTTCATGCCGAACGGCTTCGCGCGCTCCTCCGCGGGCGAATACACCAGCAACATGTTCTGGATCGTCGGGATCGCGCTGATCGCGTCGTGGGTCATCGCGGTGGCCTTCACGCCGTACCTCGGCGTGAAGATGCTGCCGGACTTCAAGAAGTTCGAGGGCGGTCACGATGCGATCTACGACACGCCCCGCTACAACCGCTTCCGCCAGCTGCTGACGCGCGTGATCGCCCGCAAATGGCTGGTCGCCGGTTCGGTCGTCGGCCTGTTCGTGCTCGCGATTCTCGGCATGGCGATCGTCAAGAAGCAGTTTTTCCCCATCTCCGATCGCCCCGAGGTGCTGATCGAGGTGCAGATGCCGTACGGCACGTCGATTTCGCAGACCAGCGCCACCACGTCGAAGGTCGAGGCATGGCTCGCCAGACAGAAGGAAGCGAGGATCGTCACCGCGTACGTCGGCCAGGGTGCGCCGCGTTTCTATCTGGCGATGGGGCCGGAGCTGCCCGATCCGTCGTTCGCGAAGATCGTGGTGCGCACCGACAGCCAGGAGGAACGTGAGGCATTGAAGGCGCGACTGCGAAAAGTCATCGCCGACGGCCTCGCGCCCGAAGCGCGCGTGCGCGTCACGCAACTCGTGTTCGGTCCGTATTCGCCGTTCCCGGTGGCCTACCGGATCACGGGCCCCGATCCGGACACGCTGCGCGGTATCGCAACCGACGTCCAGCGCGTGATGACCGGCAGCCCGATGATGCGCACGGTCAATGCCGACTGGGGCACGCGCGCGCCGACGATGCATTTCACGTTGCAGCAGGATCGCCTGCAGGCGGTCGGATTGACGTCGGGCGCGGTCGCGCAGCAGCTGCAGTTCCTGCTCACCGGTGTGCCCGTCACGGCGGTGCGCGAGGATATCCGAACCGTGCAGGTAATCGCGCGTTCGGGCGGCGATACGCGGCTCGACCCGGCGCGGCTCGACGACTTCACGCTCGTCGGCGCGAACGGCCAGCACATTCCGCTGTCGCAGGTCGGCAAGGTCGACGTGCGCATGGAGGAGCCGATCATGCGCTGGCGCGATCGCGTGCCGACCGTCACGGTGCGCGGCGACATCGCCGACGGCTTGCAGCCGCCCGACGTATCGGCCGCGATCACGAAGGCGCTGCAACCGATCGCCGACAAGCTGCCGAGCGGTTATCGAATCGAGCAGGCCGGCTCCATCGAGGAATCGGGCAAGGCGACCGCGGCGATGCTGCCGCTGTTCCCGATCATGCTCGCGATCACGCTCGTCATCATCATCTTCCAGGTGCGCTCGATCTCCGCGATGGTGATGGTGTTCCTGACGAGCCCGCTCGGGTTGATCGGCGTAGTGCCGACGCTGATCCTGTTCGGGCAGCCGTTCGGCATCAACGCGCTGGTCGGGCTCATTGCGCTGTCGGGGATCCTGATGCGCAACACGCTGATCCTGATCGGGCAGATCCACCAGAACGAACTCTCGGGGCTGGACCCGTTCCATGCGGTCGTCGAAGCGACCGTGCAGCGGGCCCGCCCGGTCATCCTGACCGCGATGGCCGCCGTGCTCGCGTTCATTCCGCTCACCCATTCGGTGTTCTGGGGAACGCTTGCATACACGCTGATCGGCGGCACGTTCGCCGGCACGGTCCTCACGCTGGTGTTCCTGCCGGCGATGTATGCGATCTGGTATCGAATCCGGCCCGGCCATGCCGCCGGTTCACGCCGTGGCGAACACGAAGCGTCGCTTCCCGAACCTACCCTTGCACCCGCCCTCGACGTGCGCGATTGATACCCACCCCGTTCATCGTATCGAAGGAAACAGCCATGTCGAATCCCACCGTTGTCGTCGTGACCGGCGTGTCGTCGGGCATCGGGCGCGCCGCCGCCGAGAAGTTCGCGAAGCGCGGGTGTCGCGTGTTCGGTTACAGCACCGCCACCGCCTTGATCTCGACGATATAGCCCGGCGAACCGCCCAGCATGTGCGCACCGACCGCCGTCCACGCCGGCCGCGGATGCGCATGGAAATAGCGGTCGCGCACCTGCATGAACAGCGGCAGGTCGCGCATGTCGGTGTGGAAGGTCGTCAGGTCGACCACGTCGTCGAGCGAAGCGCCGCCGGCCTCCAGCACGCGCTTCAGGTTCTCGAACGCCTGCACGATCTGCGCTTCGCGGTCTTCCACCAGTTGCATCGCAGCGTCACGGCCGATCTGGCCGGACACGTAGACGGTATCGCCGACCTTGATCGCCGGTGCATAGCCGATTTTTTCGTACACGGCCTCCATTCCGGCCGGAATGATCGCTTCGCGTTCGCGCATGAGTGTCTCCGTGGCCGGGCTCGCGGCGCCGGCCGATTAGGTGAGTGTCGGATAGCGTGCCCGCAGGGCTGCGCAGCGTGCCCGCAGGGCTGCGCAGCGTGCCCGCAGGGCTGCGCAGCGTGCACGCGTGAAGCGTCGGTTAGGTATGCGATGCACCGCTCAACCCGTATCGCCGCCCGCGACCGGCAGCACCGTGCCGGTGATGTAGCTCGCCTCGTCGGACGCGAGGAACAGGATCGGCGCGATCTGTTCGTCGAGGCTGCCGTAGCGCTTGAAGAACGTCGAGTCGGTCACCTGCCGCACCGCTTCGGCCATCCACGCCTGTTCCTGCTCGCTGTCGCCGGCCGCATTGCGCGGCACGCGGCGCGGCGGCGCCGCGGTGCCGCCGGGCGCGGTCGCGACCACGCGGATGCCATGCTCCGCGTATTCCATCGCGAGCGCCGCCGTCAGCGCATTGACGCCGCCCTTCGCGGCCGAGTACGGCACGCGACGAATTCCGCGCGTCGCGTTCGACGACACGTTGACGATCGTGCCGCCGCCCCCGGCCAGCAGATGCGGCAGCACCGCGTGGCAGCTGTAGAGCGTCGGCATCAGCGAGCGACGGATTTCCGCGTCGATCTGCGCGGGCTCGAACTCGGCGAACGGCCGCATCCGGATCGCGCCGCCCACGCCGTTGATCAGCACGTCGATCCGGCCGAACGTCGCGACCGCGCACGCCATCGCCGCGTGCGCGCCGTCGTAGGTTTCTAGATCGGCGACGAAGCCGGCCGTATTGCCGCCCGGCGCTTCGGCGGCCACCTCGGCCACGAATTCCGCGCGATCGACGAACAGCACGCGGCCGCCCTCGGCCGCCGCGCGCAGCGCGACGCCGCGACCGATGCCCTGCGCCGCGCCGGTGACGACGACGACCTTTCCGGAGAATCGTTGCATGGTCATGCCGCCTTTGCCGTCGTCACGTTCGGGGTGAACTTCTCGTAGTGGAAGCTGTTGGGCTTCACGCCCTGGTCGTCGAAGTACTGGCGCACCGCATCGACCATCGGCGGCGGCCCGCACAGGTAGACGTCCACGTCGCCGTCGTTCAACGCATCGGCCGGAATGTGCTGCGTGACCCAGCCCTTGCGCGCATGGTTCGACGCCGCATCGGCGACGACGGTCGCAAAGCTGAAGTTGGGCAGCTTCGCCGCATACGCTTCGATCGCGTCGACCAGCACCAGGTCGAGATCGCGCGTCACGCCGTAGATCAGGTGCACCTTCTGCTGCGAGCCGCTGCGCGCGAGCGCCTCCAGCATCGACAGGAACGGCGCGAGGCCCGTGCCGCCCGCGAGGAACAGCAGCGGCCGCGCGACGTCGCGCAGGTAGAAGCTGCCCAGCGGCCCGTTCAGCTCGAGCGTGTCGCCGGGCGCCGCCGATTCGAGCCACGTGCTCATCACGCCGCCGGGAATCTTCTTGATCAGGAATCCGATCTTCGTGTCGCCCGGCGCGGACGAGAACGAGTACGACCGGTGCTGGCCACTGCCCGGCACGCCGATGTTCACGTACTGGCCCGGCAGGAACGCCGGCGCGGCCGCGTCGACGTCGAGCTCGAGCACGATCGCCGCGTCGTTGTGCGGCTCGACCCGCGTCACCGTCGCGGCAAACGCGCTGTGGCCGGTCTTGCACGCGACCGACGAGGTCGGCACCGCGATCACGCAATCGCTTTGCGGCACCATCTGGCACGTCAGCACGAGGCCGCCGTCCTTCTCGTCCTCGGTGAGCGCGTCGTCGATGTAGTCGTCGCCGAGATCGTAGCTGCCGCTTTCCGCGCGGCACTTGCAGGTGCCGCACACGCCGTCGGAGCAGTCCATCGGCAGGTTGATCTTCGCGCGAAACGCGGCGTCGAGCACCTTCTCGCCGGTCTTGCAGTCGATGAAGCGGGTGACCCCGTCCTCGAAGTTCAGTGCAATCTTGTAGGTGGACATGACCTCGTCTCCCTCGGTTACTGTCGAAACAATCGGCGTCAGACGTGATACACGTCGAGCACCTGCCGGATATAGTCGTTCTTCAGCACGATCTTCTTGTGCGAGATCAGCAGCGCGTCGTTCACCTTGCGCAGCGTGACGAACATCGTGCCGAAGTAGTGATCGGTCACGCGGTAGCGATGGTTGAGCGTGTCGAAGTTGTAGCGCACGTCCACCTCGCCGTCGCGCTCGGCCAGCACCTCGACGTTCGTCACGTTGTGGCTGGTGCGCGGCTCGGGTGTCGACGCGCCGCTGCGCTCGGTCTTGATCCGGAACACGCGATCCTCGAGGCCGCCGCGATCCGCGTAGTACATCAGCGAGATCTCGCTTTGCGGATCGTCGGTCGGCCGGTCGTCGTCGTCCCACGCGGGCATCCAGTACGTGACGTCCTCCGTGTAGCAGGTCAGCCACTCGTCCCACTCGCGATCGTCGAGCAGGCGCGCTTCGCGATACAGCGCCGCGCAAATGGTCCGGTAATCGATGTTCATGCCGCCACCTCCGCGCGTTCCTTCTTCAGTGCATCGCGCATCACGTGCACCCAGTGTTCGTGCTGGCACACGAACAGCCCTTCGTCCTCGCTGCGCTCGCCCGAAATGCGCGGGTTCAGCCCCATCTTCTTCGCGTTCTCGTCCGGCCCGTGGACCCACAGCGGCGCGCCGCGCGACAGGTCGTTCCACATCGCCGTGATGCCCGCGTAGCCGGCCTGGCATGCGCGGAATTCCTCGAGATCGTCGGCCGTGCCCATCCCGGTCACGTTGAAGAAATCCTCGTACTGGCGGATCCGCGTCGTGCGGTCGGCTTCGCTCTCGCCCTTCGGCGCGAAGCAGAAGATGCTGACTTCGGTCTTGTCGACGCCGAGCGGACGCACCACGCGGATCTGCGTGCTGAACTGGTCCATCAGGAACACGTTCGGGTACACGCACAGGTTGCGCGTCTGGTTCACGATGAAGTCGGCCTGCGCCGCGCCCACGCGCGCCTCGATCTCGTCGCGGTGCTGGTACACCGGCCGCACTTCCGGGTTCATCGTCTTGGTCCACAACAGGATGTGGCCGTTGTCGAAGCCGTACACGCCCGCGACCGACTTGCTCCAGCTGTTCGCATCGACGGCCTTGGTGCCGTCTTCCTTGCGGCGGCCCATCGTCGCCGCGTAGTTCCAGTGCACGGTGCTCACGTGATAGCCGTCGCAGCCGTTCTCCATCTGCATCTTCCAGTTGCCTTCGTAGATGTAGGAGGAGTTGCCGCGCAGCACCTCGAGGCCGTTCGGCGCCTGGTCGACGATCTGGTCGATGATCACGCGCGCCTCGCCGAGGTAGTCCTCGAGCGGCAGCACGTCGTCGCTGAGGCTGCCGAACAGGAAGCCGCGATAGCTCTGGAAGCGCGCGACCTTCTTCAGGTCGTGCGAGCCGTGCGTATTGAACTGCACCGGATACTCGGTCGTCTTCTCGTCCTTCACCTTCAGCAGCTTGCCGGTGTTCGAGAAGGTCCAGCCGTGGAACGGGCACGTGAAGCTGCCCTTGTTGCCGTGCTTGCGGCGGCACAGCATCGCACCCTTGTGCGCGCAGGCATTGATCACCGCGTGCAGCTCGCCGGCCTTGTCGCGCGTGATGACGACCGGCTGGCGGCCGATCCACGTCGTGTAGTAATCGTTGTTGTTCGGGATCTGGCTCTCGTGCGCGAGGTACACCCAGTTGCGCTCGAAGATGTGCTTCATCTCGAGCGCGTACAGCGCCTCGTTCGTGAAGATATCGCGGCGGCAGCGGAACACGCCGGCTTCCTTGTCGTCCTGCACGGCGGTGGCGAGCAGGTGGTCCAGTTCGGTGGTGGGGTCGATCGTGGCGGACATGTTGGTTCCTCCTGTGCGCGTGCCGGGTCCTGCAAGCACGCTCGCATCGGTATCGATTGAATCTCGCGGGAGCCCGGCCGGCGGCGGCGCATGCGCGCCGCCGCGCCGTCGGGCGGTTATGCCGTGGCGGAAGCGCGCAGGCGTTCGACGATCTGGTTGTCCTTGCCCTCGACGCGCGGCGTCAGGACGAAGTTGAACTCGATGTCCTGGTACGCGTCGGCCTTCAGCCCGAGCGCGGCGCCGCCGGTCTTGGTCGTCACGGGCGGAATCAGCTCCTCGCGCGTCGCATACGCGAAGTCATCCCAGATCAGCGGGTCGCCGTCGATATTGAACTGCGTCGTCAGCTTGCGGTGACCGTCGCTGGTCACGAAGAAGTGCACGTGCGCCGGGCGGTTGCCGTGACGGCCGAGACGATCCAGCAGCTGCTGCGTCGCGCCCTGCGGCGGGCAGCCGTAGCCGACCGGCATCAGCGTGCGGAATTCGTACTTGCCGTCCGCGCCCGTCTTCACCGCGCCGCGCAGGTTGAAATCGCTCTGCTTGCCAGTCGGGTCGAAGTGCGAATAGAAGCCGTGCGAGTTCGCGTGCCAGCACTCGACCAGCGCGCCGGCCACCGGCTTGCCGTCGAGCCCCGTGACCGTGCCGTGGATCACGAGCGGGCCCGCGCCTTCGTCCGCGTCGAGGTCGATCTTCGCTACACCTTCGCGCACCGGCGCGCCGGCAACGTACAGCGGGCCTTCGATCGTGCGCGGCGTGCCGCCGTCCAGGCCGATCGCCTCGTCCTCGGCGTCCATCCGGATGTCGAGATACTTCTCGAGGCCGAGGCCGGCCGCGAGCAGCGCCGCTTCGCCGTCCTGGCCGAGCTTGTTCAGGTAGTTCACGCCGGCCCACACTTCGTCGGGCGTGATGTCGAGATCGTCGATCGCCTTGAACAGGTCGCCGAGCAGCCGGTGGACGATCTGCTGCGTGCGCGCGTCGCCAGCCTGCGTGCCGTTCGTGCCATTCGCACCCGCGTTCGACGCGGCCTTCAGCAGATCCTGCACTTCCTTCGTATCGAAAACTTTGACGCTCATGATGGTGTCTCCACGTGTATTTGGGGGAATCGTGACCCGGGGTGCTCGCTGTCGGAGAACGAGCGGCTCCGTGGCTCAAACGTCGTCGTGTATCGACGACGGGTGGCGACACAACGGCGTCACCGAAATCTTCATGTACGGGAACAGCGGCAGGCCAGTCAGGATGTCGTGCAGCTCGGCGTTGCCCGACACGTCGAACACGCTGTAGTTCGCGTATTCGCCGGCGATGCGCCAGATGTGGCGCCACTTGCCGCTGCGCTGCAGCGCCTGCGAGTACGCCTTCTCGCGGGCCTTGATCTCGTCGGCGACCGCTGCCGGCAGATCGGCCGGCAGGTTGACGTCCATGCGTACGTGGAAAAGCATCGTGATGTCCTGATACGTAATCGGTTAGCGCGGGTTAGCGGGAAACTTTCGTCAGCCCGTCGCGGGTGAAGCGCGCGACCTTCGCCTCGTCGAGTTCGATGCCGAGGCCGGGGCCGCTCGGCACGGTCAATTCGAAACCGCTGTAGTCGAGCGGGGTCGTGAGGATTTCTTCGGTGATCAGTAGCGGTCCGAACAATTCGGTGCCCCACTGCAGGTTCGCGAAGCTCGCGAACAGATGCGCGGACGCGACCGTGCTGAACGCGCCTTCGAGCATCGTGCCGCCGTACAGCTCGATGCCGGCCGCATCCGCGATCGCCGCGACGCGCTGCGCGGCAAAGAGGCCGCCGCTCTGCTCGATCTTGATCGCGAACACGTCCGCGCCGTGCTGCTTCGCGATCTCGAACGCGCTGTCGGGGCCCTGCAGGATTTCATCGGCCATCAGCGCGACCGGGAAGCGGCGCATCAGCCGCGCGAGCGCCGCGGCCGACGCCACCGGCTGCTCGACCAGTTCGCAACCGGCATCGGCCAGCGCGGGAATCGCGCGCGCCGCCTGCGTTTCGCTCCACGCCATGTTCACGTCGACGCGCACCGACGCGCGCTCGCCGAGCGCCCGCTTGATCTCGGCCACGTGCCGGATGTCGTCGGCGAGCGCCTTCGCGCCGATCTTCAGCTTGAACACGTTGTGGCGGCGCAGGTCGAGCATCCGCTCGGCTTCGGCGATATCGGTCGCCGTGTTGCCCGATGCGAGCGTCCACGCGACCGGCAGGCGATCACGCCGGCGACCGCCGAGCAGCTCGCTGACCGGTACGCCCAGGCGCTTGCCGTGCGCGTCGAGCAGCGCGGTTTCGAGCGCGCTCTTCGCGAAGTGATTGACCTTCGCGAGCTTGCCGAGGAACGCCATCAGCGTCTGGATGCGCGTCGCGTCCCGGCCGATGATCGCCGGCGCGAGGTACGCGTCGATCGCGAGCTTCATCGCTTCGGGGCTTTCCGGGCCGTAGGCCATCCCGGCGATCGTCGTGCCTTCGCCGAGGCCCGTCACGCCATCGCTGCAGAGCACCTTCACCAGCATCAGCGTCTGGCCGTGCATGGTGGCGACCGACAGCTTGTGCGGACGGATCGTCGGCAGGTCGACGAGGCGGGTTTCAATGCGTTCGATGGTGATCGGGGACATGGAGTGCGCTGCGTGTGGGGAGTTCATGGAACGGATTTATACGCGGCGGCGAAATGGAGCGTCCAATACTTTTGGGCGCGGTTTTTGATACCTGGTGGGTATTGAAATTGGGTTTTGAGCTCGGAATATTGTGGGGCGCTATACCTTTTCTGCTGGGTATGTGGGTTGGGAGGCTTGCTGGAGCTTGGTCGCGCGTGGTCGAGGTATCGCTTGGGCCGAGGCGCGACGCGGCTACTTTCGGCAGTGGGAAAAACGGCTGAAACGGGTGGCCTGCCTGAGTCGATCAGGGTTTTCCTGAGGGCAAAACGGTGGGGTTGCCCGGCGGGCTTCGGCGTCGATTTCTGTGAATGACGGGAGGGGGGATCGACGCTCGTTGGTGATGGTCCTTCTGTCAGACGCTGATGGTGGCTAGGGGCCAGAAGCAGCCGGTCGCCTTTACTCGTGACGCGCTGGTCGATCGGCGGTTACGCATCCGAAAACACGGTGAACGCGCAATAGCATCAAATCGGCCGCCATGAGAAATGCGCTGCTATGAGGCACGGTAGCCCGGCTGAGGAGGAGGTATCCGGAATTTAGTGTGTGAGGCGGGTTGAGATTCAGACTCCGATGTTGAATCGTTCCGGGTAAAGCAGC
>NZ_JAWRXS010000597.1:0-252 GCF_046534915.1 Burkholderia sp. SIMBA_051
GTCGCCGCCGAGCCGGTGGATGGTCCGCGCGACGTTGATGCCGCCGCCGCCCGGGTCGCGGCGCGGCCGCGCGCAGCGCAGCTTGTGCGTGTCGACGATGTGCTCGACCGACGTCGCGACGTCGACGGCCGGGTTCAGGGTAACGGTAACGATATCTGTCATGGTGTGGGTCTTGTGCAGTCGATGGCACGCGCGCCGCGACGGTGCGCGCGCCGGCCGTGGCTCCACCATACGTGCGGCGACGGTCGCGGC
>NZ_JAWRXS010000598.1:0-252 GCF_046534915.1 Burkholderia sp. SIMBA_051
GACGCGGGCAGCACGCCGGTGCCGGAAACGGCGTCCGTCGACCTCGGCAGCTGGAAGGCCAAGGGCGCCAATGCGTTCGTGTCGGGCAGTGTGAACCGTCTGCCGAACGGCCAGTACGAAGTGCGCTTCAAGCTGTACGACACGGTCAAACAGGAAAGCCTCGGCGGCCTCGTCCTGGTGAGCCCGGAAAGCGGCTTGCGCATGAGCGCGCACAAGGTCGCGGACTACATCTACGCGAAGCTGATGGGCGGG
>NZ_JAWRXS010000599.1:0-252 GCF_046534915.1 Burkholderia sp. SIMBA_051
GCCATGGACGACGAAATGGCCGCGACCAGCAACGCCGACGTGGTCAATGAGTTCGACGTCGACATGGTCGTCCATATGCTGGAAGACATGGGCTACACCACCCGCAAGACCGACGGCGACGAAGGTCCGGTGCTGATCCTGGACGCCAGCAATTCCGGCGCCACCGACCTGCGCCTGGAATTCCTGTGCAATGACTTCTCCGAGAAGTGCTACGACCTGGTCGCCACCGCCACCTACGCCAGCAAGAAGCCG
>NZ_JAWRXS010000600.1:0-252 GCF_046534915.1 Burkholderia sp. SIMBA_051
TGAGTATTGTCAAGCCAGACAGCCCAAAAAGTGAACCGATGATTCTATTTTTCAATGCGCTCCAAGAATATGCTATTAATCCATTACTACCCCCGATTCTGGATTCACCTGATTTTAAGAGCGAGGGAGACCATTATATCTTGAATATTACTCAGCCAGATGGTCGAAAAGAAATTCATCTTGTAAATCACGGAAAGAGTGTGGCCAAGGCGTCGTGGGGCCCCGCTTCGCCGCCTAGTCTTTGGCTGTTAC
>NZ_JAWRXS010000601.1:0-252 GCF_046534915.1 Burkholderia sp. SIMBA_051
GTCGATTGCCGAGAAGGCAGCGATCAATCCAATTCCCGCGCCCTCCCGCAGTACCGTGGACATCGCATCCATGTCATTCACACTGAAGTGCGATCCCGTTGGACGATACACCGCCTCGCCTGCTCTGCCTTGCAGATGCCATTCGTCCGGCGCGTAATCGACCGTGCTCAGAAGCACACATGTGTGACCGACGAGGTCTTCCACACACTCGGGAGCCGGATGCCGTGCCAGATAGTCGGGCGACGCCGCGAG
>NZ_JAWRXS010000602.1:0-252 GCF_046534915.1 Burkholderia sp. SIMBA_051
GCGCGGCCGGGCCTGGGGCAGCAGGGCCACGGGCAGGGCGTCGAGCCGGCGCGCCAGGGTGCGCGGGGTGAGCACCCGGCGCGGCGGCCGGCGTCCGCCGCGATGCGCCAGCAGCCAGGCGCCGGCGGCGGTGGGCGCCATGCCCAGCGACACGCGCAGGTCCAGCGCGGCCAGCGTGGCGGCCACGCGCCGGTGCAGCGCGCGCGGCCCGCGGAAGAACAGCAGGCTGGCGCCGACGTTGAGCAGCACGGT
>NZ_JAWRXS010000603.1:0-252 GCF_046534915.1 Burkholderia sp. SIMBA_051
GGTGGACGACAATCCCGATTCCGGGGATACGACGGCCATGGTGCTCGAGAGCTTTGGCGCGCAGGTCCGGATCGCGCGCAACGGGGCCGAAGCGCTCGCCATGCTGGTCGATTTTGCGCCGCACGTCATGCTGGTGGACATCGGCATGCCGGACATCGATGGCTATGAGGTGGCGCGGCGCGTGCGCGCAGGCCCCGCGGGGCAGGACATTGCGCTGATTGCCATGACGGGCTGGGGGCAGGACGAAGACCG
>NZ_JAWRXS010000604.1:0-252 GCF_046534915.1 Burkholderia sp. SIMBA_051
GCCCGCGAAGGGGTCGTTTTGCCAGTCCACCCTTTTCTTCGATTGCGGTGGGGGCGACGGCTTGGCCGACATTTCGAAGTGGTCGATTGATTGACCCGCGCTGATTGCCTGTTTGAGCCATTGGGGCATTTCGCCCTGGCCGTCCCAGCTATCTCCCGTGGCGCTCCGGTAGCGTTCGGCCTTTTGCGCTGCCGGCTCGGCGGCCAGCACGGCGGCAAGGTCTTCCGGTTCGATACCAAACTCTTCCATGCG
>NZ_JAWRXS010000605.1:0-252 GCF_046534915.1 Burkholderia sp. SIMBA_051
CCATGAAGTGCGCGCCGCCATCCCGGCGCATGGCCGTAGTTTCGCGATGCTGTGGCGCGACCGGCTGATCGCCGGAGACCGCGCCGGCCTGCGCGCGCTGGCCTTTGAATCGCCCGCGCTCAAGGACGTGGAAGCGCTGGAACTGGTCAAGGAAGCGACCTGGCGCGGTTGCATCATGGCCGCGGCCGCGCTGGCCGTGTCGTGCAAACTGGCCGACAGCGAACAGGAAGACATTTCCGGCTGGCTGCGCAC
>NZ_JAWRXS010000606.1:0-252 GCF_046534915.1 Burkholderia sp. SIMBA_051
CGTGCTGCTCGCATGCATCGTCGTGTTGATGAAGCTCGACTGGCACGCGCTCGTCCACGAACGTCGATTGACGTTCCGGCGCGGCCAGCGCGTGCGCCGCTCCGATTGAAGCCGGCGCGGGCGTGCGTTGGCCGATACGCCGCCCGTCCCCTCTTAATTTCGGTGAAGCGCTGCGGCTTCGAGCGCCGTTTCGCGCTTGCGCGGATCGACGTGCGTCATCACGTTCAGCACCCGATGATGGCGCAGCACGCG
>NZ_JAWRXS010000607.1:0-252 GCF_046534915.1 Burkholderia sp. SIMBA_051
GGCGGTGGCCGAGCGCGACGCACATTGAGGCGGCCGCGATTCAGTTCACGTCCGATCACACCATGCACGACGACTTCAATTATCTGACCAGTATCCTGAACGCTCCCGTCTACGACGTGGCCGTCAAGACCCCGCTCGAATCCCTGTCGCGGCTGTCCGAACGCCTGGGCAGTCGCGTCTTGCTCAAGCGGGAAGACATGCAGCCGAGCTTCAGCTTCAAGGTCCGGGGCGCCTATACGCTGATGGCGCGGC
>NZ_JAWRXS010000608.1:0-251 GCF_046534915.1 Burkholderia sp. SIMBA_051
GGCGATAGCCAGTGGATTGGCGGAGCCGCCGTCAATGGTCACTACGTGAAGCTGAATGATTTCTTCGCGAAGAACAAGATCTCCATGGATGACTTCGTGCCGGCAACCGTGGTCGGCTACGCGGAATGGCCGAAGAACACGCCGAACTACTGGGCGTTGCCTGCCATGGCGGACGCAGTGGGGTGGCCCTATCGGAAAGACTGGTTTGCAAGGCCTGAACTGCGCGCCGAGTTCAAGCAGAAATACAAACG
>NZ_JAWRXS010000086.1:0-372 GCF_046534915.1 Burkholderia sp. SIMBA_051
GTCGAAGGTCCTGTGTCAGTAGATAGTCGATTGCGTCGGAACGCAGGAGCGGTTCCGTTATCCGGTTGACTTCGTGGGTCACGTAGATCGTTCGGCCCGTCAGGTTGGATTCGCGCAGCGCCGCAGCCAGACCTTCGTTTCCGCCCGCCACGTTGTAAACGCCATCGAGCTTCTCGTGCTCGTCCAGAAAACGCATGGTCGCTTCATAGGTCGCGGCACCGGAATCGGCGCCCTTGATGACTTCGATGAGGTTCACATTGGGGAAGCGCTGTCTTAGCAGTGAGCGGAACCCGATCTCGCGGTCTTCGTGACAGGTATAAGAGAACGTAGCAACGACCACCGCCACGTCGGGGCAAGCATGCGCCTGCAGAT
>NZ_JAWRXS010000609.1:0-251 GCF_046534915.1 Burkholderia sp. SIMBA_051
CAGACCTGCCATGAGGCCGTCATGAGCGCTGGTCTGGACATGCCCATTGCCAATCAGGGGCCGGATTACAGGGAGGGTATCGCCAGCTTCATGGAAAAGCGCCCACCGCAGTTCCCTGACGACGAATGCTAAGCGTACAAGGCCCAGCGCACCCCCGGTGCGTAACGGCGCAACTAACAACAAGAGGAATACGCAATGAGTGGAATGGTTGAAGGCAAAGTGGTTGTAGTCACCGGCGCAGGTAACGGCAT
>NZ_JAWRXS010000610.1:0-251 GCF_046534915.1 Burkholderia sp. SIMBA_051
GCGCAACGCGCCTACGATTCGACAGGATGACGGCGGTCATCGGTTCGAGAAAGCGGACGCGCCGCTCGGTGCCGTCGCCGCCTCGCCATTGCCCCGCGCCGCCGCTGCCGTGACGCACGCGGAAGTCGTCGAGGCGAACCGGGAAGCGCCATTCGAGCACTTCGGGATCGGTGAGCCGCGAGTTGGTCATGTGCGTCTGCACGGCGCTGCAACCCGCCGCCGACGCACTCGCGCCCGAGCCCCCGCAGATG
>NZ_JAWRXS010000611.1:0-251 GCF_046534915.1 Burkholderia sp. SIMBA_051
GTTCGCTGAAGCAACGATGAAGCGCGGCGCGCACGTTGCAAGTCGTCATCGTGCGCGGCGGCGCCCTGCTCATCGTTCAGCCACACCCCGCTTCCCATGACCGCCCCGAACATCCGGCGCTACCTCAGCTTGCGGCCGCGCCTGCGCGCGATATTCCGCCTGCAATGGGAAGCCGGGCAGCATGCCTACGTGTTGCTCCATCCCGAAGGTCGGGTGACGCTCAATCCGAGCGCGGGCGAAATTCTCTCGCG
>NZ_JAWRXS010000612.1:0-251 GCF_046534915.1 Burkholderia sp. SIMBA_051
CTGCCCGAGCTGGCGCGCGAGTTCGCCGAGTACCGGATGCTGATGTTCGGCCTGGTGATGGTATTGATGATGATGTGGCGTCCGCAGGGGTTGTTGCCCATGAAGCGTCCCCACGTGGAGCTGGCTAAATGAGCGAGGCATTGCTGAAAGTATCCGGACTGACCATGCGCTTCGGCGGCCTGCTGGCCGTCGATAGCGTGGCGTTCGAAGTCAAATCCGACGAGGTGTTCGCCATCATCGGCCCGAACGGG
>NZ_JAWRXS010000613.1:0-251 GCF_046534915.1 Burkholderia sp. SIMBA_051
GGCGGGGACTGGGGGATTCATAACCGTAACAGGCAGCCGCTTCGACCGTCTAAGTCATTCTGGTAATAAGCGTATGCCTGCGGCAGACACCTGCGTGGCGGCGTTCAGCCGCCGGACCCGGCGACGGCCCGGGGACGCGGCCGGGCGCCCCGGAAGGCGGCAAGGCTGGCCAGCGCCAGCAGGCCGACGGCCGCCGCGCCGTACAGCATGACATCGCCAAACCCGTGCGTCAGCGCGATCCGGGCCACGTC
>NZ_JAWRXS010000087.1:0-371 GCF_046534915.1 Burkholderia sp. SIMBA_051
GGGGAAAACGAACGACGTTGCTTCGGCATCAGACACCTCTCCATGGGGACCTATCCGCGATTTCGTGGGCGAGGCATATCATGAGGTGTAAAAGTCATGGATATGCCAATGAAGAAGAAAAGGCAAACTGTAGCGCGTCAGGCAGCGGCCCGCGGGCCGCTGCCTGAACTGCCCAAGGAACTGCTGGACCAGTTGGTCAAGGGGCCGATGACGCCGGCCGAGGTTCAGGACCTGATGCTGGCGTTCAACAAGGCAGTCATCGAGCGCGCGATGGGCGCCGAGATGAATCTGCATTTGGGCTACCGACCAGGCCAGTCCAAGCCGCCCGGTCAGGCCAACGAGCGCAACGGCGCCAGCGGCAAGACGGTCAT
>NZ_JAWRXS010000614.1:0-251 GCF_046534915.1 Burkholderia sp. SIMBA_051
CCATACCAGAATGGTGAATCGCAGCAAGGGTTTTGTGTGGCCTGCGTACGGGATCGTTCGACGGCGTTCCTCTGTCAGTCACAGAAGTTGCAGCCGCCCTACCGCCCCGCACTCCGCATGGCGCTTAGGGTTGCCGACCGGCGTCAGATCGAAATACTGCGGCTGATCTCACGAAAAGTCCTCGCGCAGTTGTTCTCGAATTCGGGAAAGTCCTTACGTCGAGACAACGGCGGACAAGCTCAAAACCCCTT
>NZ_JAWRXS010000615.1:0-251 GCF_046534915.1 Burkholderia sp. SIMBA_051
GGATCTCGGGCGCGAGATCGCGCTGCGCGTGGCCAGTCAGCTCGTGATGTTCTTCAAGCGGCCCGGCGGCCAGCTGCAATTCAGCCGCAAGGGCGAGACGCAGCCGGCCGGGCGCTCGGCGTTACAGGAATTGCAGCGCTGGGTGGCGGCGAATCCGGAGTTGCCGCATCGCGTGCCGGAACTGGCCGCGCGGGTGAACCTGAGTCCACGCCATTTCGCGCGGCTCTTTCAGGCCGAAGTGGGCGTGACGC
>NZ_JAWRXS010000616.1:0-251 GCF_046534915.1 Burkholderia sp. SIMBA_051
TGATTTGTATTGTCTGAAGTTGTTTTTACGTTAAGTTGATGCAGATCAATTAATACGATACCTGCGTCATAATTGATTATTTGACGTGGTTTGATGGCGTAGATGCACGTTGTGACATGTAGATGATAATTATTATCATTTTGCGGGTCCTTTCCGGCGATCCGACAGGTTACGGGGCGGCGACCTCGCGGGTTTTCGCTATTTATGAAAATTTTCCGGTTTAAGGCATTTCCGTTCTTCTTCGTCGTAAC
>NZ_JAWRXS010000617.1:0-251 GCF_046534915.1 Burkholderia sp. SIMBA_051
GCCGCCCAGGCTGGCCGATAGGGCCAGTCCGATATACGTGTTGAAGCGGAAGCCGCATTGCGCCGAAGATGCCAGGCCGAGCGAGGAGGGCTTGAGGACGAGGCCCGCCAGCCACGACAGCGCCACGCCAGAGAGGAGCACCGCCGCCGTCGCCTGCAACAGTGTTGCGGCATTGCCCGCGCTGATCGGCGTGCGCAGGATGGATTGGAACAGCAGGGCGGGGAACAGCACGAAGTACACGAGGCGCTCGG
>NZ_JAWRXS010000618.1:0-251 GCF_046534915.1 Burkholderia sp. SIMBA_051
TATACGTGCAGAGATTTATTGAGGCGCTTGCTGCGCGACTCGCTGCATCATCGCCGCGACAGGTGCAAGTGATCCTTCTCGCTGCAGCCATTACATTCGAACGAATGAAGGCCGGACTACCCGCACTTCACAGACGGGTGAGTGGGCTTCGACTCTTCGGACTCGACAGCAAGACGGAGGGATCGTATTGGGAGGTGCCGCCGATCTACAACAAGTCGCTACTTTATATAGTCTCATCGCTCTGTGAGACG
>NZ_JAWRXS010000088.1:0-371 GCF_046534915.1 Burkholderia sp. SIMBA_051
GCAGCGCAAGGAGTTCGATTTCCTCCAGCAGCTGAGCGCGGCGAAGGCGCGCGCCGATCGCCTCGAGGAACAGTTACGCAGCCAGAGCGACGAGCTCGAGCGCGCAACGCGTGACGCGAACACGTTACGCGCGAGCCGCGGGATGAGCCCCGAGATTTCGGCGCTGATGCGGCGTCTGGCTGATGCGGGTCAACTGGACGCCGACGCGTTTTCCGCAATTGGGACGTCGCTGGATCACGAGGTGCCTGTACCGAGCCGGTGCCCGCGTTGCGATGGCGAGCCGGAGTTGTCGCATGGCGACAACGGGTTCGAAGTGTCGTGCCCCGAATGCGACCATGCATCGGGATTCTGGCCATCCCGTTTCGAAGCCG
>NZ_JAWRXS010000619.1:0-250 GCF_046534915.1 Burkholderia sp. SIMBA_051
GACGTGCTCGAGGGCCAGCCGCATTTTCCGTTCGACGGGCGGCGCGCGGGCCTCGTCGCCGCGCATCAGCTGCTCGATGCGGGCGCCTCCGACGCCGCGCGGGCGACTACGGCGGTCGTGGTGGTCGGCGGCGAGCCCGAGCTGTACGGCGTCGCGGTCGACCGCTTCCTCGGCGAACGGATGCTGGTCGTGCAGCCGCTCGACAGCCGCCTGCACAAGATCCAGAACATCGCGGCCGGCGCGCTGCTCG
>NZ_JAWRXS010000620.1:0-250 GCF_046534915.1 Burkholderia sp. SIMBA_051
TCGCAAGCAATGCCACGGCGCTATAGACCTTGGCGCCTTCGGCATTGATATCCTGAGCAGCTGAAATAACGACTTCCTTTCCAGCCTCGATAGACGAGCTGACAGCGACATCGTTTTCGCTCTCGCTCATCTTCGAACTCTTCTTGCCCCACGCCCCTTTCTTGGCCTTGGAGTAATAGGAGTAATCGGTATTTTCAGCGGTCTCCAGATTCAGGTCATTGCCTGCGTAAAGATAAGCCTCATCCCCCGC
>NZ_JAWRXS010000621.1:0-250 GCF_046534915.1 Burkholderia sp. SIMBA_051
GGAACGGTCTCCGCGCCTGGCGCGGTCGAGGTCACCGCAGGTCAGGACGCCATCCTGGCGGGCGATGTGACCACCGGGTCAACGCTGACCGTGGCGGCTGGTGGTAATGCCGCCGTCCTGGGCAAGGCGTCATCGATTGGCAACATGAGCCTCGCCGCGGCGAATGGCGCGCTGTTGACCACTGATAGCGTGACGACGCTCGGAGGCCTGAGTGCGAGTGGCCAGCAGGGTGTGAACCTGGGCGGCACAG
>NZ_JAWRXS010000622.1:0-250 GCF_046534915.1 Burkholderia sp. SIMBA_051
TCATTTGCGGCCGACTTCGCGCGGCAGCATTCACATCGAATCGGCGGATGCGTCGGCGCCGCCGTTGATCGCGCCCAACTATCTCTCCACCGATTACGACCGGCACGTCGCCGCGAACGCGCTGCGTCTCACGCGCCGCATTGCTGCGGCGCCCGCGCTCGCGCGCTATCGGCCGCGGGAAATTTTGCCCGGTCTCCAGTATCAGACCGAGGAAGAACTGCAGCAGGCCGCGGGCGCGGTCGGCACCACG
>NZ_JAWRXS010000623.1:0-250 GCF_046534915.1 Burkholderia sp. SIMBA_051
CGTTTCCTCAACGAGCTTCGAACCCGCGTCCACCCGGCTCGCCGAGTCGCCGATCAGATCCTTGATTTCCTTGGCCGCGCTGGCACTGCGCTGGGCAAGCGTGCGGACTTCGCCTGCCACGACGGCAAACCCCCGCCCTTGCTCACCGGCGCGAGCTGCCTCGACCGCCGCATTGAGCGCGAGGATGTTGGTCTGGAATGCGATTCCTTCGATGACCGTGATGATCTCCGCCATTTTGGCCGAGCTGTCG
>NZ_JAWRXS010000089.1:0-370 GCF_046534915.1 Burkholderia sp. SIMBA_051
TGGCCTGCCAGACACGCTTGATCTCCGGTTGCAAAAGCTCATCGCGTTTCGCGCGGGCGCAGCGCTTCGACGGATCGCGAAGTTGTGCTGCATGGCGTCGGTAGCCCGACGGGGCAATCCGCAAGACCTTGCAGATCGGCTCGACCCCGAAGGTGTCGCGATGCTGATCAATGAAGGCCTTCAGGACTTGAAACGGCGGTCGAGCTCCGCCTGGGCGAAAAACGCGCTCGCCAGTTTGAGAATCTCATTGGTCCGGCGCAGTTCCTTGACCTCGCGCTCCAAGGCCTTGATGCGTTCACGCTCGGCCGTACTCACGCCATCGCGCTCTCCACGGTCGACCTCGTCGCGCTTAACCCAATCCAACAACGTC
>NZ_JAWRXS010000624.1:0-250 GCF_046534915.1 Burkholderia sp. SIMBA_051
GGCACATGGTCTGACATTCGCGACTCCTTCGTAGATTGCTTCAACATCGGAACCCTGCACGCTGTTCCGCCTTGACGCTTCACCTGCCCGTGGACGACACTTTTTCGAGCGCAGCCTCGACCCGTCGCGCAGCCTCCGGATTTCCCTGTTCGCCGAGCACGCGGGCAAGCTGACGCAGTTGAGCGACGTTCAAGCCTATATTCAGGCTGATCCTGACATGCGATTGCAATTGCGACTCCACGCCTGAAAG
>NZ_JAWRXS010000625.1:0-250 GCF_046534915.1 Burkholderia sp. SIMBA_051
GATCGTCTTTCGCTGGCTATCCTGCATGGGTGATGCCGATGCCACCTCAAAATGTTCGAGTCTTTGTCCTGCGCTAATCGCCTGCTTCAACCACTGGGGTATTTCCCCGTCGCCTGTCCAGGTATCCCCCGTCGCATTTTGATACCGGGCCGGTTTCTGCGTTACCTGATCGCCCGCTATTGCTGACGCCAGGTCGTCTGGCTCAATGCCATATTCTTCCATGCGGTGGCGGAGATAAGCGATCATGCTG
>NZ_JAWRXS010000626.1:0-250 GCF_046534915.1 Burkholderia sp. SIMBA_051
CGATTTGCTGTTATCGGAAGGTAAACACGTAAAAAAGCTACCCTCTATGTTTCGATTATAACAAAAATAACCTAAATTGAAATGTATTTTTAACTTGACATACAAATGGTCGTTTTCATTTTCATCAAAGTAAGTGGAAACACTCCTGTTTGACCACTGACCCTCCATGGATCAATCTAGGCAGGTTATCCTCGTCACTGTCTGTTGCGCTCATACAGAGTTGTGTGCACGATTAGTAAAGACATTTGAT
>NZ_JAWRXS010000090.1:0-369 GCF_046534915.1 Burkholderia sp. SIMBA_051
GCCTCGCTGTCCGACTACCGACTTATGCTCATCATCTGCATAGGCGTGGTCACCGTTATAGCGAAAGCTTTCATCGATCCGGCCAGTTCCACGATTTCGGCTGAACTTGTTCCGGCAAATCGTTTGGCCGAAGCGCTTCGTCTTCGCAAATCGACGCAGGCAGTTGGCCGTGCCTTAGGGCCAGCATTGGCTGGCGCGACACTCGCCTTGGGCGGTATAGCTGCAACATTCTGGATGAACGGCATATTGCTCGGCGTCGCTGCTTACGTGACTTTGCATCTTCCATCCCAATCTCAGCATCGCGAACACCATCGCGGTCTAGCCCGATGGTGGAAAGACCTGCGCGCCGGACTGCATGCTAAATGGATC
>NZ_JAWRXS010000627.1:0-250 GCF_046534915.1 Burkholderia sp. SIMBA_051
GATGAGGCTGTCGAACAACGCGTCGACGCTCGAATTCGCCCATTGCTGCAAGTTCGCGAGCGGCGTGTGCTCGACCTCGCGCAACTCCGCGTTATGCCGCTGCAACGCGGCGAGCCACGCGCGCACCGTCGCGGCGGATTTAACATCGACCCACAGCGGCAGGCTGTTGATGAACAGACCGACGATCGCTTCCGCGTCGGGCAGATCGACCGGCCGGCCCGACACCGTCATGCCGAACGCCACCTGCGAG
>NZ_JAWRXS010000628.1:0-250 GCF_046534915.1 Burkholderia sp. SIMBA_051
GACATAGGACGACGGTCCTCGAAGGCAATCCTCACACTCTCCGCAAATGCTCCAGCCCCTTCCGGAGTATTAAGGTCCAACTCAACGAGATATGGCCGGTGATTGTCAGGAAACGCATCGTGCATCACCTCCACGATCGCACGCTTCAATTGGCGGAACCGCTGGGCTTCCTCGTCGTCATTCGTGAAATCTCGCTGACTCGGATCGACGACAAGATAGCAGTGCATCTCCGGCCGCTTGCTGAAGTATG
>NZ_JAWRXS010000629.1:0-250 GCF_046534915.1 Burkholderia sp. SIMBA_051
GCGGCGGCCTCGCGCTGTCCGCCCGATCGCTGCGCCGCGCGCTCGCGCGCGTGCCGCTCGTCGTCGCGCCGGACGCGCGGCGCTACGCGAACTGGTTTGAGGATCTCGGTTGCGAAACGCTGGCCGATCTGCAGCGCTTGCCTCGCGCCGGGCTGAAGAAGCGCTGCGGCACGCAGCTGCTCGACTGGCTCGACCAGGTCGCCGGCACCGCGCCGGCCGCCTACGAGTGGCTCGAAATGCCGCCGTCGTT
>NZ_JAWRXS010000630.1:0-250 GCF_046534915.1 Burkholderia sp. SIMBA_051
GCCGCGTGTTCAGGGTGACGCTGGCAGTCGGCATCGGCGTGTACTTCGTCGCGTCCGGCGCATTCCTCGGGCTGCGCTACGTGGTGCTGCCGCGCATCGACGAATTCCGGCCGCGCATCGAGCGCGCCGTGTCCGACAAGCTCCACGCGCAGCTTTCGATCGGCAGGCTGTCCCCGCACTGGTCGGGCATGCAGCCGGGCGTCGAAGTGACGAACCTCACCGTTCGCGGCCGTGACGGCCGCATCGCGCT
>NZ_JAWRXS010000631.1:0-250 GCF_046534915.1 Burkholderia sp. SIMBA_051
GGCCGGGCGCTATCATCCGGCGCGGCGCGACGCGGGCCGGATTGCCGCGTTCACGCTGTATGACGGCGTCGAGGTGTATGGCGGCTTCGCGGGCACCGAAACCGACGTCGCACAGCGCCGCCGCGACGCAGCGCCGACGGTGCTCAGCGCGAAACTTGCCGCGGGCGACGATCGCTATCAGCACGTCGTCTACGGCGCGAATCAGGCCGTGCTCGACGGGCTGACGATCCGCGACGGCAACGCGGTGGGC
>NZ_JAWRXS010000632.1:0-250 GCF_046534915.1 Burkholderia sp. SIMBA_051
GGATCTTCAGGGACAGCTATGCCGTGTGTGGGCCGCTGTCTGACCTCCTTCCGGTGGATGTCGCCATTCCAGGCTGTCCGCGACCACCGATCGATCTGTTAAGAGGCATTCTCACGGCACTGCGCTCGAGGCCGGACGCATTCGTGCCGTAGGCATTGCGGGAGAGAAATTGTGAACGGGTTAGGAGCAGTCTGCCTGGCATTGGTGCGCGGCACGTGGCCGCAGCTTGTCACGCTTGCGGGATTCCTGG
>NZ_JAWRXS010000633.1:0-250 GCF_046534915.1 Burkholderia sp. SIMBA_051
CGCGCAAGGAGCGGTTGTGCGCCTCGCTGCGCCAGCTTCTCGACGACGGAGCGGCGCGCGGCACGCCGCTCTCCGCGCTAGCGCGCGCCAACTTGCAGGCGTCGGTGCTCGCGTCGCTGTTCGACGTGGGCGCATTGCGTGGCGGCGAGCCGCTGGCGATGCCCGCGCGTGCGCGTCGTCAGTCGATCGTTTCCGAAGCGCGCGAGTATGTGCTCGCCAACCGCGAGCGCGCGGTCAACGTGCCCGAGTT
>NZ_JAWRXS010000634.1:0-250 GCF_046534915.1 Burkholderia sp. SIMBA_051
CGCGTCGCCAGCCGCGAACGCGACGACGACCGCGGCCACGTCTATGCCTTGTCGAGCCTCGACGAGCTGCTGCCCGACGCGGATGTCGTGGTGCTCGGCGTTCCCCTCACCGACGACACCCGGCACCTGGCCGACGACGCCTTCTTCTCGCGCATGCACGACGGCGCGCTGTTCGTGAACATCGCTCGCGGCCCCGTGGCCGACACCGAGGCGCTGCTCGCGCACACGTCGAACGGTCGGCTGAATGCGG
>NZ_JAWRXS010000635.1:0-250 GCF_046534915.1 Burkholderia sp. SIMBA_051
GCTCCACGGCAGCGCCTGCAACTGGAAGTACTCGGCCAGCGGCGAGAACGGCAGGAACAGGCCCAGCCCGACCACCATGACCGTCATCAGCATCAACGGCCATGCGGCGCGGCTTTGCAGGAACGGGATCTTGCGTGTGCGGATCATATGCACGATGAGCGTCTGCGACAACAGCCCTTCGACGAACCAGCCGGACTGGAACAACGTCTGGTGCTCGGGCGCATTGGCCTGGAATACGTACCACATGAGC
>NZ_JAWRXS010000636.1:0-250 GCF_046534915.1 Burkholderia sp. SIMBA_051
GTCACGCAGGCGGGCACGCCGCAGGATGCGGGCTCGACTACGCTGACGCTCTGGACCGGGGGGATGTCCGTCGATGACCTCGGTTTCTACGACAGTTTCGACTATCCGCAGTGGAGGTGGAGCCCAGGGGCGATCGGCGGGGAGAGTATCGGCAAGTTAATGACGCCGATCACCGTCACGGTTCCAAAATCGCAGGTCGCCAATCTGGACGCAACCAAGCAGACGCTCTCGCTCACGCAGCCGCTGACCG
>NZ_JAWRXS010000637.1:0-250 GCF_046534915.1 Burkholderia sp. SIMBA_051
CACGAAGAAGCCCAGGTTGCGCTTGACGATGCGGCGCTCGTCTTCGGTCAGCCCGTTCGGGTCTTTCCAGAGGGCGATGTCGCGCGACATGTTCACTTCTTGCGGCATCCAGTGGTTGGCGCAACCAGCCAGATACTTTTCCCGGTCCCTCTTGTATTTGAACGGCACCAACTGATTGACCTCGGTCTGGCCGTTGATGATGCGCTTGTCGGCGACATTGACCCGCGCTTCGGAAGCGGCAGCCGTTCCG
>NZ_JAWRXS010000091.1:0-368 GCF_046534915.1 Burkholderia sp. SIMBA_051
GGTTGGGTTTTCAGTCGGTGTTCATTTGTACCTGGAGAAACCGTTGCTTGCCCGCCTCGAGAGCAAGAGGTCGCGGATTCGCCAGACGGCACTGACTTGATGAGGCTGCGTTGAGCGAACCGTGGCATGTGTCAGAACAGGATAGCGTGCTACGGGAATTCATCGTAAGCAGCGCTCGACGGCCGTGAGTGACTTCCGCGTGCGCGTCGATGATGGTGGATCGATCGGAGAGAGCGGGGATCATGTCCGCGATCTCTCATCTCGAACAGGACGTATCCGGTTCCCCCAGGATTGCCGTCCTTACGTTGCGCGGATAGGTGACGCGGGCGATTGACGCAACCGTTCTGCGACGTTCCCTGACAAAACTC
>NZ_JAWRXS010000013.1:0-261261 GCF_046534915.1 Burkholderia sp. SIMBA_051
CGACGAACGCGACGAACGCGACGAACGCGACGAACGCGACGAACGCGACGAACGCGACGAACGCGACGAACGCGACGCAAGATGCTTCGGACTGCGAAGGCCGAAGGGCGGCGGTTCGACGAAGCCAACCACCGCCCGCGCACATCAGAACAGGTGGCGAATCCCGAGGTTCGCGCCGATGGTCGTCCCGGTGACCGCGTAAAGCGCGTTGTTGATCCCGAGCCCGGTATTCATCGCGCCGTGGTTGTTCACCATCGCGACCTGCGCGTACAGCGCGGTGGCCTTCGACAGGCTGTAGGTCGTGCCGATGGCCGCGAGCAGCGAATGATTGGCCGTGTCGTTGCGGTCGCTGGTGAACCAGACGCCGCCGTTCAGGTCGACGGCCGGCGTCGCCTGATAGTCGAGGCCACCGCCGTATACGTTGTTGCTGAACGATCCGCCGACCTTGTAGCTCGCGAACGACGCCTTCGCGGTGACCGGGCCGAACCGGTACGCGGCGCCGATCGTGCGGCCGACGAACGCGACGGTGCTCGGCGTCGGCGTCGGGTTGGTGCCGTCGTTGCCGTCGTAGAACGCGGCGTTGATCATGAAGCCGTCGTGCTCGTATTTGACGCTCGCCGAATACTGGCGTCCGGCCTGGAAGTCGCCGGCCTTGCCGCCGAACGCGAACATCGCGCTACCGGTAAGGCCGGCGATCGTCGGGCTCGTATACGACACGGCGTTCGGATTGAACAGGCCCGTCACGAGCACGTTGTCGACGTAGTTGATCAGCCCGCTGCCGAAGTGCGAGAAGTTGCGCGGATCCGAATCGAAGATCGCGAGCAGGAACGGCGAGTACTGCACGCCAGCCTTGATCGTGCCGAAGCCACCGTCGAGCCCGACCCACGCCTGGCGACCGAAGAAGTTGCCGTTCGAATGCGCGAACGCGCCGTTGGTGACGGCAAAGCCGCTTTCGAGCTGGAATTTCGCCTTGAGGCCGCCGCCGAGATCCTCGGTGCCGGTCATCCCGAAGGTCGTCGGCGTCATGCCGGTGTCGGTCATCGCGAACTGATGGCCGGCGTTCGCGCCGGTGGCGGCGTCGAGTGTCTTGCTCGTGTACAGCAAGGCGGCGTCGAGGTTGCCGTACAGCGTCACGCTGCTTTGCGCGAAGGCGCTGCTACTGGCCATCGCGCCCGCCAGCGCGGCGCAACCGATCACGATTCTGTTTTTCATTGGGATGTCTCCAGTGTTGTTGTACGTCCATGCATCGAACAGGGATGTGACGGACGCCGCGCATGGCGGGGTCCGTCGTGCAGGCCGCGCACGCAGGGTGGGGCGCGGCGGGACGCACGTGCGCGGCAGGGTGTCGGCCGCGCGCGACGCGTTCATGACCCGGATGGGCGCCGGAACGCGCGTGCGTCGAGGAAGTCGGGGAGGCCGCCCGGTGCCGGCCTCGTGATTCAGCGCGACTGGCCGAGCTGATCGAGGATCGCCGGGTTCTCGAGCGTGGACGTGTCCTGCGTGATCGCCTCGCCCTTCGCGAGCGAGCGCAGCAGGCGCCGCATGATCTTGCCCGAGCGCGTCTTCGGCAGGTTGTCGCCGAAGCGGATGTCCTTCGGCTTCGCGATCGGCCCGATCTGCTTGCCGACCCAGTCGCGCAAAGTCTTCGCGAGCGCCGCCGCTTCCTCGCCTTCCGGGCGCGAACGCTTCAGCACCACGAACGCGACTACCGCCTCGCCCGTCGTGTCGTCCGGACGGCCGACCACCGCCGCTTCCGCCACCAGCTCATGCGAGACCAGCGCCGACTCGATCTCCATCGTGCCGAGCCGGTGGCCCGACACGTTCAGCACGTCGTCGATGCGGCCCATGATCGTGAAGTAGCCGGTGTCGTTGTCGCGCACCGTGCCGTCGCCGGCGAGATACAACCGGCCGCCGAGTTCCTCCGGGTAGTAGCTCTTCTTGAACCGCTCCGGGTCGCCCCAGATCGTGCGGATCATCGCTGGCCACGGCCGCTTGACGACGAGGATCCCGCCTTGCCCGTTCGGCACGTCCTGGCCGGTCTCGTCGACCACCGCGGCCATGATGCCCGGCAGCGGCAGCGTGCACGAACCCGGCACCGTCGGCGTCGCGCCCGGCAGCGGCGTGATCATGTGGCCGCCGGTTTCGGTCTGCCACCACGTGTCGACGATCGGGCAGCGCTCCTGGCCGACGTGCTTGTGGTACCACATCCACGCTTCCGGATTGATCGGCTCGCCGACGGTGCCGATGATGCGCAGGCTCGACAGGTCGTAGCTCTTCGGATGGACCTTGTCGTCGGCTTCGGCGGCCTTGATCAGCGAGCGGATCGCGGTCGGCGCGGTGTAGAACACGCTGACCTTGTGATCACCGATCATCTTCCAGAAGCGCCCGGCGTCCGGATAGGTCGGCACGCCCTCGAACACGACCTGCGTGCCGCCGCACGCAAGCGGCCCGTACGTGATGTACGTGTGGCCCGTGACCCAGCCGATGTCGGCCGTGCACCAGAACACGTCGGTGGGCTTCCAGTCGAAGGTCCACTTCATCGTCTGCGCGGCCCACAGCAGGTAGCCGCCGGTGCTGTGCTGCACGCCTTTCGGCTTGCCGGTCGAGCCCGACGTATACAGGATGAACAGCGGATGCTCGGCGCCGACCCATTCCGGCGCGCACGTGTCGGACTCGGCGTCCGCGAGTTCGTGCATCCACAGGTCGCGCCCGGCGTGCCAGTCGACCTTGCCGCCGGTGCGGCGATAGACGATCACGCTCTTCACCGCTTCGCAGCCGCCCATCGCGATCGCCTCGTCGGCGATGCTCTTGAGCGGCAGCGTCTTGCCGCCGCGCGCCTGCTCGTCGGCGGTGATCAGCGCGACCGCGCCGACGTCGACGAGCCGCTCGTTCAGCGATTTCGCGGAGAAGCCGCCGAACACGACCGAGTGCGTGGCGCCGATGCGCGCGCAGGCTTGCATCGCGACGATGCCTTCGATCGACATCGGCATGTAGATGACGACGCGGTCGCCCTTCGCTATTCCGCGTTTCTTCAGCGCATTCGCGAAGCGCGACACGCGTGCGAGGAGATCGGCATAGGTGACGGGCGTGACGGTGCCGTCGTCGGCCTCGAAGATCACCGCGACGCGCTCGCCGTTGCCGGCTTCGACGTGACGGTCGAGGCAGTTGTACGACGCGTTGAGTTCGCCGTCGTCGAACCACTTGTAGAACGGTGCGTCGCTCTCGTCGAGCACCTTCGTGAACGGCTTGTGCCACGAAAGGCCTTCGCGGGCGAGACGCGCCCAGAAGCCTTCGTAATCGCGCTCGGCTTCGGCAGCCAGCGCCTGATAGGCCGGCATGCCGGAAATGGTTGCGCGTTCGCGCGTGTCGGCCGTCGGTTCGAAGATCCGGCGTTCCTGAAGGATCGATACGATGGCGGTCAAGGTGTTCTCCATGGAAATCGTAGTGTGTGGCCTGACGGTTGAAACGCAACTTGCATGCCAATCGCGCGGATATTCGAACGGAGCGGGCGTGTGTGCTCTCTGCCGTGCTCTTCCCGTCGATCGATCTGCACTGCAAAGCAATGGTAATGAGGACGGACGGTGTACCTGTCGGCTTGCCGCTTGCGTCGAAATGCAGCAGACGTGTTGCAGGCTTCAACACGGCGTGCGATTAGTGACGAGCGCTGCCCGCGATGCCGCCGAGTACTACGCGATGAACGACCGGAGCAGACCGAGCGTGTCGGACGCGCGAAGGCGGGCGAGCGCCGACGCCTCGATCTGCCGCACGCGTTCCGCGGACAGGTTCAACTGGCGGCCGATGTCGCGCAGCGAGCAGCCTTCGTCCGTGTGCAGCCCATAGCGCAGCTTGAGGACCATCGCCTCGCGCGGCGGCAGCCGGTCGATCACCGCGGCGATCGTGCTGCGCAACTGGGTGGCGCCGGCCGCGTCCTCGGGAGAGGGCGTCGTCGTGTCCGGCGCGACGTCGGCGAACGTCATGTCGCCTTCCGGCGAGACCGGCACGTCGGCCGACACCGGTTCCTTCACGATGGCCATCAGCTCGCGCACCTTGTCGACCGGCTCGCCCATGTGGACGGCCAGTTCGGCCGGCGTCGCCGCGGTGCCCGCGCGCTGCCGATGCTCGCGCGCGAGTCGCGACAGCTTGTTCAGCGCGTCGACCGTGTGCGTCGGTACGCGGATCGTGCGGCCGAGGTCGGCGAGTGCATGCGTGATCGCCTGCCGGATCCACCAGGTCGCGTAAGTCGAGAACCGGAAACCGCGCCGGTAGTCGTAGCGCTCGATCGCCTTCAACAGTCCGATATTGCCTTCCTGGATCAGGTCCGCGAACGGCAGGCCGCGATCCGGATAGCGCTTCGCGATCGACACGACGAGCCGCAGGTTCGCATCGAACAAACCCGCCTTCGCCGGCTGCATCGCGCGTTCGATCGCGCCGAGCCGTGCATCGAGCGACGCGGTCGCGCCGGGCGGCAGTTCCGATGCGGGGGCCGCGCGCAGGATCGCGTCGCGTGCATCGACGAACTCGGCCGCGCGTCTCGTCAACGTCGGTGCGCAGGCCGGGTGTGCTGCGATGCATGACGCGAGCCAGCCGGCGTGATCGTCGTCGGCCGC
Organism: Burkholderia sp. SIMBA_051; assembly: GCF_046534915.1. NCBI lineage: Bacteria > Pseudomonadati > Pseudomonadota > Betaproteobacteria > Burkholderiales > Burkholderiaceae > Burkholderia > Burkholderia sp. SIMBA_051. The sequence continues at coordinate 4,608 of NZ_JAWRXS010000013.1, forward strand.
GTGCGCGAACGACGGCGGGACACCCACGTCGGCCAGCATCCGCTCCAGTCGGCCGCGCAACGCGCGGTGCCGGCGTGCGCGGCCGCGCAACGGCTCGCTCATCCGTTCGAGCGCGCGGGCGGACAAGCCCAAGGTGCGGAGCAGTGCCGTCGCGTCGCGTACGTGCGAGCGATACGCGGCGCACGCGCTGCCGCCGGACGCCAGTGCCGCGCGCATGCCGTGCGCAAGTGCATCGATGCGTGCGAGCCGCGCCACCACCGCGTCGCGCCAGCTCGAATCCTCGGTCTGCGTATCGGCCTCCGTATCGTCGTCGCGCGCGGGTTCGCCGGCGGCGGTGGCCGACGTGCCCGCCTCGGCGTGATCGGCCGCCGTGTCGTCGTGCGGGCCATCGTCGAGAAAGATCACATAGGTCGACGCGGCGGTCCGGCATTGCGCGATCTCGACGCGAATCGACACGAGCGCGTCGAGCGCATCGGGATCGCCGCACAGCGCCGCGGCCGACGCGGAGCGGCCACGCTCGATCCGCCGCGCGTACGCGAATTCCTCGTCGCGCGTGAGGAGCGGCGTCGTGCCCATCTCGCGCAGATACAACCGGACCGGATCGGTCGTGCGCGGCGCGAGCAGGTCCGCCGCGGCGAGCGTGGCGGCGCCGTCGGCCCATGCGCGCGCGGGCGGCGCGGGCCGGAAGTAGCGCTCGAGCGTCCAGCCGCTCGCGGTATCGGCGTTGTCGCACACCGCGATGCCGAGTTCGCCGAGCACCGCCGCAACCGCATCGACGCCGCTGTCATTCGCATCATCGTCGGGCAGCCCGTCGATGATGTCGCCGCGCGTGACGAAGCCGCGCGACAGGCCAGTCGCGATCAGTGCGTGGAGGTGCGTGACGGCGTGCGGCGCTGCGCCGTCGTCGCGGCGGGCCGTGGGCACCGCCGCGCGCCGCGCCGGCATCCCGTCGCGCGCCGCGTCACGCGCGCTTCGCATACACGTTGCACCAGCCGTCCGCCGCGACCGACTTGCCGCCGAACATCGGGCACGTGCCGCTCGCATCGGCCGCTTCGCCCTTGTAGAAGCGGCAGTTCGAGCAGCGCTGGCCGGCCTGGTATTTCGGGAACTGCGCGGGGTCGACGCTGGACGCATGCGCGCGATAGCCGAGCGTCTTCGCGGTGGCGTCGTTCTCGTCGACGAGCGGCGGCGCCGCATAGGCGGTGCGCCCGGCGGCGAGCGCGGCGCACAGGCCGATGGTGTTGACGATGAAGGTTCTGCGGGAAGTGGAGTGCGTCACGGTCGTGTCCTGGTCGAGATGAAATCGTGGGGAAGGGCGCGGCCCGCATCGCGTGGCGAAGCCGCTTGCCCGGTGTTACTGGCTCGCGTTCGCGTCCTTGTGGGCGGCGGGGCCGGCGATGAGCGGCGCCGTCGACGCGCGTGCGGCATCGGCCGTCAGCTTGTTCTTGCTGGCGATATAGCCGTTCGACGCGAGCAGGAAGGCCATCAGGTCCGCGTAGTCCTCGTCCTTGAGCTTGCCGGGCTGGTCGGCCGGCATGTTGGTCGCCATGTAGCCGAACACGCCGCCGATCGTCAGGTGCGAATGCGACAGCGGTGCGAACGACGTGCCGCTCAATGCGGGCGCGGTGTTGCCTTCAAGGTCGGCGCCGTGGCACTTCGCACACGCATTGCCGTAGAGTTCCTTGCCGTGCGCGGCCTGTGCGGCGTCGAACGCGGGTGCAGGGTCGCCGGCGCCCGCGGCGACGCGGATGAAGCCGCCGCCGGCAGTTGCGTTGCGCGCCCGCAGGAGGCCGCCCGATTGACGGCCGCCGGCGGCCGTCGCGCCGTCGAGGAAGCGCGCCGGCGTGCGCGATTCATGCGACTCGTGCGCTTCGAGCGCGCTGCCGGGCAGCGCCCACTTGCGGGTCAGCGCGGCGAGCCGGCCGTTGTTCTTCATCTGCGTGAGGGCCGCGTCGATACGCTGCTGCAGCGCGGCCGAGCGCGGTGCGAACGCGAACGTGAGCTGCCACTCGGCATACGGCGACGACGTCGCGCCGATGCGGAACGCCTGCTTCGGATGCGTGGCCTGATACGCGACGACCGCCGGATACCAGACGATCGCGCGATGCGCGCGGCCGCGGGCGACCGCGTCGACGGTTTGCTCGGACGTGTTCTCGAGATCGAAGCGCGCGTCCTTCTGCTGGACCGCGATCAGCTGCGCGGGGCTCGCATAGGTGGCCGCGACGATTTCACGGCCGGCCGTCGGCGTGCCGGCGTCGCGGCGCGTGACGCTCACGTAGCCCGAGCGCAGATAGCCCTGCGAGAACAGCAGCTTCGTATCGGATGCATCGGCGATTGCCGAGCGCGGGAAGCCGGCGAGCACGTCGCAATCGCGTTCGAGGATGCCGGCGAGTTCGTGCGCGGACACGCCGTCGTCGTCGCTGCCGCCCGCGTCGTGCGCGGAGAAGGTGGCGGCGATGCCGGCCGTGCGGAACACGTCACGGGCGATGGCCTTGTCGAGCGCAGCCGTCGGCGTGCCGGGCAGCGAGCAGACGCGCACCGGCGTCGCGGCCGTGGACGGCACCGGGAGCAGCGCCGTGCCTGCCGCGAGCACACAGGCCACGGCGAGACGGGAAAGTGGAAGGTTCATGATCGTCGCTCGGTTGGAAACGGGGGAGGCACCCGCGCCGTCGGCGCGGGCGCAATACGGTTGGCCGGGTGGAGATCAGCCGCGGTCGAGGGCGAATACGTACAGCGTGCCGCCGCGCGGCACGTCGTCCGCCGCCTTGGCCATCGGGCCGCCCCAGATCGGGTTCGCGCCGCCGTAGCCGGCCAGTACCGCTACGTACTCCTTGCCATCGACTTCAAACACCGACGGCTGCGCGATGATCCCGCTCGCCAGCTTCGGGCTTTCCCACAGCACCTTGCCGGTCGACACGTCGAATGCGTACAGGTGGCCGTCGAGCGAGCCGCTGAACGCGAGGCCGCTTGCGGTCGTCGCGACGCCGCCGTTCCACGGCAGCTTGCTCCAGTGGCTCCATACCTTCTTGCCGGTGTTCACGTCGATCGCCTGGAGTTCGCCGTAGCCTTCGCTGCCCGGCTCGGGCTTGATCTCGAAGCCTTCGCCGAGATACGGCAGCCCTTCCATATAGTTGACCGACTTGCCCGACAGGCTCATGCACGCATGCAGTGACGGCACGATCGCGAGATGGCGTTGCGGGTCGTACGACACCGACCACCAGTTCTTGCCGCCGAGGAAGCTCGGGCACGTGTCGATCGTCGTGCCGACCTTCGGATACTTCGCGGGATCCTGGATCGGCGCGCCGTCTTCCGTGTAGCCGGTGACCGAGGTCGCCTTCACGAACGGTTCCGCATAGATCAGCTTGCCGGTGTCGCGATCGATCGCGTGGAAGTAGCCGTTGCGGTCCGCGTGGATGATCGCGTCGTGTTCCTTGCCCTTGTACTTGATCGTCGCGAGCACCGGCGTGTTGACGCCGTCGTAGTCCCAGGTGTCGTGCTTCGTGTACTGATAGTGCCACTTGAGGTCGCCGTTCTTCGGGTCGAGCGCGAGCAGCGAATCGGAGTACAGGTTGTCGCCCGGGCGCAGATCCGCGAGCCACGGCCCCGGGTTGCCGACGCCCCAGTACAGCGTGCGCGTCGCCGCATCGTAGGTGCCGGTCAGCCAGGCCGGTGCGCCGCCGTGCGCCTGCATGCCGTCGGGCCAGGTATCGGCGTGCTTCTCGCCCTGGCCGGGGATCGTGTAGCGCTTCCACAGCAGCGCGCCGTCGTTCGGGCTCAACGCGGCGATGAAGCCGCGCGCGCCGTACTCGCCGCCCGAGCTGCCGACCACGATCGCGCCGTCGATCGCGAGCGGCGCGAGCGAGAACGAGTAGCCGAGGCCCGGCTCGAACATCTGCTTCTTCCACACGAGCGCGCCGGTCTGCGCATCGAGCGCGGCCACTTCGCCGCTCAGCATCGCGACGTAGACGTTCTTGCCGTACAGCGCGACGCCGCGGTTCACGACGTCGCAGCAGGCCGTCTTGAACGATTCCGCGCCGAGCTTCGGTTCGTATTTCCACAGCTGCGCGCCGGTGGCCGCGTCGAACGCGTATACGTTGTCCTTCGGCGTGGTCACGAACAGGTAGCGGCCGTTGACGATCGGCGTGGCTTCGAAACCCTGCTTCAACTGGGCCGGAAACTTGTAGCTCCACGCCTGCGTGAGCTGCTTCACGTTCGACGGGTCGATCTGCTTGAGCGGCGAATGCGACTGGCCGTTGTATGTGCGGTAGTAGGTGAGCCAGCCCGGATCGCGTTGCGCGTCCGTGAGGCGCTGGTACGTGACGGCCGGATAATCGGCGGCGGCGTCCACGAGGCCGGGATTCAAGGCGATGGCGACGGCTGCCGCGATTCCGATGGTTGCCAGTCGGCGCGTCGAAGCCGAGAGTTTTTTCATGGTTGTCTCCTGAGTCATTGTGGTCGCACCGCGGCCAACTCATGGCCGGGCCGGCAAGGGTGGGGATCCGGGTCCAGTGCGCAGCCAGTCACGCAAATCGCATGCCATTGCGGCGGAAGCGTTGCCACGCAAGGCGTAGCGGCCGATTGGGCGCGTGGTCGCGACGCATGCGGCGCAGCGCGGGCGATCCGCGGGTGTTGCGTTCGGGGACAGTCGCGGGCGGAGTGTTGCGAAACATGACAGTGGGTCTGGGCGGTGCGCGGCGCGTCGCGTGCGATGGCGCGTGTTCATTCGGTGCGGTCTTTGGAGGCGTGCGCGTGCGGAGCAAAGCTCGCGATCGCCATCGACGGAGCGCAGGGGGCGCGCACGGTGTCGTGCCGGCGACGATGCGCACGCTACCGGCAGCTCTGGGCCCGTGCACGCGACGCGTGCGTGGCGACCGGTTGCTGCGTCACTGATCCAGATCGATACAGGTGCGACTGCGGTGACACGGACAGCAAGAGGGACGCGCCGCGCGCCGTCGCGTGGCAGCGGCCGCATGCCGCCGGCTAGCCGGTGCATGTGTCGGTATGCTTCTTGCCGCTGTCGACCTCAAACGATCGCGTGCGATGACACAGCGCGATGATCGTTCCGATGCCCTTCGACGCTCCGGCCAATCAAAGCAGCATCGATTGACGTCCCTGCATCGTTACGGATAACGACATAAATAAATGGCGAGAGGCGACATGGAGATAAAGGAAGCCGAAGCGTCGAAGCGCCACTTCGTCGCCTGGCGCGCGCTATGCGTGGGACTGAGCGGGCAATTCGGCATGCGGTGGTGCGTCCGCGGTGCCGGTCAGCATTTCACGCACCGCCTGCGCGACGCCATGCGCGAGCGCAGCGTCGCTCGCTAAATGCCCGGCCTGCACGCGTTCGACGATGGCGGCCGGCACCGCGCGTGCGAGACGGTCGACGTTGTCGACCGGGCACACGCGGTCGCGCGTGCCGTGCACGGCATGCAACGGCACGCCGGCCCGTGCGGCCTCTCGCGCCAGCGCGAGCAGCCGACGCTCGCCGAGCCAGCACGCACGTTGTAGGTAATGCGCCTGGATCCGGTATTTGTCGATCAGCCGGTCGACGGAGCGTTGGGTCGGGCGCGCCCCGCGTGCCGGCCGCCCGGTCAGGATCGCGTCTTCATATGCGCTCCATGCGAGCGCGACCGCGCGTTGCCGCGCCGCGCCGGCGCCCGGCTGCAGACGCCGCGCGCAGCAGCCGATCAGGCGATCGGCCCGCGTCGTGCCGGCGGCAGCGGTCAGGCGCTGCCATTCCCGAGGTGCCAGCGCGCGTGCACCGATGAACAGGCCGTGCACTTCGCGCGTCGACGTGAGGAACAACCCACGCAGCACGACGCCGGTCACGCGCGATGGATGCCGTCCCGCATACGCGAGCGCGAGCGCCGCGCCCCACGATCCGCCGACGACACCCCAGCGCGCGATGCCGAGCTGCGCGCGCAGCGCGTCGAGGTCGCCGATCAGCCGCATCGTGTTGTTATGACGCAGGCCGCCGCGCGGCGTCGACGCGCCCGCGCCGCGCTGGTCGACCAGCACGACGCGCGTCCGCGTCAGATCGAACAAATGCAGCACCGCTGCCGGTCGGCTGCCGCTGCCGGGGCCGCCGTGCAGCACGACGACGGGCTGCCCGCGCGGATTGCCGACTTCGGTCCACGCGATCCGGCATGCGTCGCGGGACAGGGCGGACGGGGAGGCGGAAGTAGCGCGGCGCGGTCGGTGTGGTCGGCGCGTCATGTCGTCGCGGCGTCGGGGTGTCGGCGCGTCATGTCATCAGAGCGTTAGGGCGTCGGTGCGTCATGCCGTCATGTCGTCGAGGCGTCGGGGGCGTCGGAATCAGGGTAATGACCGATGCGGCAGGGGACCACGAACCAGCCGTGGCTTGACCGACATCAAAGCCAGAATCGCGCCAGCGACGACGATCGGAATCATCCGGTAACGGCGACGGGTGCATCCGCATTCGCAATGCCTCTCACGTCGGCAGTCGTCGCGAGCGTCCGGCGCTTGCTTGCATCTTGCTTTCATTGGCCATCGAAGCAGCGATCCACGACGCACGGTTGAAGCAGCATAGCCACCGTGGCCCGAAGTTTGCTTGATTCAGGACAAACAGTCCGGCAGCGACCGGAAGGATCCCCGGAGGAGACAATGCGCGATGACGTTCATCCGACGGCCAACGCACGGGCCACGCATGCGCCCGGCTGGCCGACGCCGACGATCCAGAAGTCCCATGAGCGGTCCGAGACGTTCGGCCTGCAGGCGTCGGCACGTCCCGACTACGACCTGCTGTCCGGCGCCGCGCTGTCGCTCAAGCGCGAGCAGAACCGCGTGCTGTGCGTGCATGCGATGCCCGTGATGGAGACGCTGCACGAGCAGATCGTCAATACCCAAAGCATGATCGTGCTGACCGATGCGGAAGGATTGATCCTGCATTCGATCGGCGACGACGATTTCCTGCGGCGCGCGGAACGCGTCGCGCTCCGCCCCGGCGCGAACTGGGCGGAGAACCGGCAGGGCACCAACGCGATCGGCACCGCGCTCGCGGAGCTGTGCCCGATGGTCGTGCACGGCGACCAGCACTTCCTGGCCGCGAATCATTTCCTGACCTGCTCGAGCGTGCCGATCCTCGATCCGTACGGCGACGCGATCGGCGTGCTCGACGTGACGGGCGACCACCGCAGCTATCACCAGCACACGATGGCGCTCGCGAAGATGTCGGTGCAGATGATCGAGAACCACCTGTTCACGACGACTTTCCAGGAGACGCTGCAGGTGTCGTTCCACGGCCGCCCCGAATTCCTCGGCACCTTGATGGAAGGGATCGTCGCGTTCACCGCGGACGGCCGTTTCCTGTCGGCCAACCGCAGTGCGCAGTTCCAGCTCGGGATGCCGCTCGCCGCGCTGCGCGCGCATACGCTCGCGTCGCTGTTCGACGTGACGAGCGCGCAGCTGATCGACCGGATGCGCGCAAGCACCGAGCCGCACGTGTCGCTGAACCTCGGCAACGGCGCGGTCGTCTGCGCGCGCGTGCAGTTCCGCCGCGCGATGCGGGCCGAGGGCAGCCGGCCCGCCGAAGTGCACGACGGCGCCATGCCGGCCGCGCGGCCGCCCGCTGCGCAAGGCGCGGCGAACCTGTCGCGGCTCAGCTATCTCGACACCGGCGATCCGCAGGTGGCGGCGGTGATCGCGAAGGTCCGCAAGGTGATCGGCAAGGACATTCCGGTGCTGATCACCGGCGAGACCGGCACCGGCAAGGAGCTGCTCGCGCAGGCGATCCACAACGACTCGCCGCGCCGCGACGGGCCGTTCGTCGCCGTCAACTGCGCATCGATTCCGGAGACGCTGATCGAATCCGAGCTGTTCGGCTACGAGGAGGGGGCGTTCACCGGCGCACGCCGCAAGGGCGCGACCGGCAAACTGCTGCAGGCGAACGGCGGCACGCTGTTTCTCGACGAAATCGGCGACATGCCGTATCCGCTGCAGGTGCGGCTGCTGCGCGTGCTGCAGGAGCGCATCGTCAACCCGCTCGGCTCGACGAAGGCGATCGGCGTCGACATCGCGATCATCTGCGCGACGCACCGCGACCTGCGCGACATGATCGCGCAGAACCGCTTTCGCGAGGACCTGTATTACCGGCTCAACGGCCTCGTCGTGCGTCTGCCGCCGCTGCGCGACCGCACGGATCTCGCGGTGGTCGTCCAGAAGATGCTGCAACGGGAAACGCTGTCGGGGCCCGGGCGCCGGCCGTTGAGCGTCGCGCCCGACGTGATGGCGTTGTTCGAGCGCTGCGCGTGGCCGGGCAACTTCCGGCAGCTCGCGAACCTGCTGCGGACGGCGGCCGCGATGGTCGACGACGACGGCGAGATCCGCTGCGAGCATTTGCCGGACGATTTCTTCGACGACGTGCGGCCCGACGACGGGCCGGCGGAACAAGGCGCCTGCGCGCCGCCACCGCTCGCCGCGCCAGCGCCAGCAGCCGCGTTCGCGGCCTGCGACGCGCGGTTGCAGGACGTAGCCGCGTCCGCGATTGCGGCCGCGCTCGCGCGCCATGGCGGCAACGTGTCGGCCGCCGCACGCGCGCTCGGCGTGTCGCGCAACACGATCTACCGCAAGATGCCGGCCGCCGGGCCCGAGGCGCTGGAGCCCGACGAGCGCTGACGGTGGCGCGAGTGTCACACGGGTGTGTCAGGTTGCAACACCCGGTGTTCAAGGATTCAACACCTGCTCAACCGGACACACATGCTGCCAACCGTCCGTGCAAGGTTGATGAAATTGCTGCGTATGGAAATAGAAAGAATGTCGGTGGCGTGACCACGCGGCGGCCGCCGCATGCCCTCGCGCGCCGCCGCGCGACGCAAATCGCGCCCCGGCATGCTCCTTGCTGAATAGGTATCGGCCGCTCGATCGATGCGGTTGTTATCGACTCACCAACTCAACAAGGAGACACATCATGCAGTGGACCACGCCGGCTTATACCGACCTGCGTTTCGGCTTCGAAATCACGATGTACATCGCCAACCGCTGATCGACGCGCGCAGTGCCGCCCGCATCGACGGACATGATGCGGGCGGCACCGGGAGCATACGCAGATGAAGATCAAGATACTCGGCTCGGGCGCCGGCGGCGGATTGCCGCAATGGAACTGCAACTGCGGCAACTGCCGTCGCGCGCGGGCCGGCACCGACGGCATCGTGCCGCGCACCCAATCGTCGATCGCGGTCAGCGGTGACGGCGTCGACTGGGTGCTGGTGAACGCGTCGCCGGACATCCTCGCGCAACTGCGTGCCGATCCCGACCTGCAGCCGGCCCGTGCGATCCGCGACAGCGCGATCGTCGCCGTCGTGCTGTGCGACGCGCAGATCGATCACGTGACGGGCTTGCTGATGCTGCGCGAGCGCACGTCGCCGTTGCCGCTGTACGCGAGCGCCCCCGTGCTCGACGATTTGTCGACGGGGCTGCCGCTCGTGCCGCTGCTCGGCCACTACTGCGGCGTCGACGTACACCCGATCGTGCCGGGCGAACCGTTCGCGATTCCCGGCGCCGGCGGCATCCGCTTCACCGCCGTGCCCGTCGACAGCAAGCCGCCGCCTTATTCGCCGCGACGTGCGGCGGCCGTTCCCGGCGACAACATCGCACTCCTGATCGAAGATACGGCCATGGGCCGCCAGGCATTCTACGCACCGGGGCTCGCCGACGTCGACGACGACGTGCGCGCCGCGATGCGCGACGCCGATCTCGTGCTGGTGGACGGCACGTTCTGGACCGGCACGGAAATGATCGACCTCGGCCTGTCGTCGAAGCACGCGGCCGAGATGGGCCATCTCGCGCAGTGTGGCGACGCGGCGCAGCCGGGGATGATCGATCGGCTGCGGCCGTTGCCCGCGCATACGCGCAAGGTGCTCACGCACATCAACAACACGAATCCGATTCTCGACCCCGGTTCCGCGCAGCGTGCGCAGTTGCGCGAGCACGGGATCGAGGTCGCCCACGACGGCATGCAACTCGAGATCTGACGATGAACGCACCGATTCCCGCCGCGGCGCTACACGCGACGCCCTGGAGTGCGCAGGAGTTCGAGGCGCGTCTGCGCGCGCTCGAATCGCGCTACCACATCCATCACCCGTTCAACCGGCGCCTGAATACCGGCGCGTGCTCGCCCGAGCAGATCCGCGGCTGGGTCGCGAACCGCTTCTACTACCAGATCAGCATTCCGCTGAAGGACGCGGCGATCCTGTCCAATTGCCCGGACCGCGAGACGCGCCGGCTGTGGGTCGAGCGGATTCTCGATCACGATGGTCACGGCGGGCAGGAAGGCGGGATCGAGGCATGGGCGCGGCTCGGCGAAGCGGTCGGCATCGAGCGCGCGGAACTGTGGTCGCTCGTGCACGTGCTGCCCGGCGTGCGGTTCGCGGTCGACGCGTACGTGAATTTCGCGCGGCGTGCGCCGTGGCAGGAAGCCGTGTGCTCGTCGCTGACCGAGATGTTCGCGCCGCAGATCCATCTCGACCGGCTCGCGGGCTGGCCGTCCCACTATCCGTGGATCGAGGCGGACGGGCTGCAGTATTTCCGTAGCCGCGTGCCGCTCGCGCAGCGCGACGTCGAGCACGGGCTCGCGGTCACGCTGAACCATTTCACGACACCGGACGCGCAACGGCGCGCGCTCGACATCCTGTCGTTCAAGCTGGATGTGCTGTGGTCGATGCTCGACGCGATTGAAAAGGCGTACCCCGTATGAACTCCAACGACGTCGTCAGCGGCGTGCCGCTGCGCCCCTCGCTGAGGGGCATGTACCGCCTGCAGTGGGAGGCGGCCCAGGATGCGTACGTGCTTCTGTATCCGGAAGGCATGGTCCGGCTCAATCCGAGCGCGGGCGAGATCCTCGCGCGCTGCGACGGCACGCGCGAGCTCGACGACATCATCGACGAACTCGAGCGGCTGTTCAGCACGTCGGACCTCGCGTCGGACGTCTACCGCTTCCTCGATCATGCGCGACTGCGCGGCTGGCTCGACTGACATGGACACGACACCCGCACCGACCCGGCCGTCCACGCCGCTGTGGCTGCTCGCCGAACTCACGTACCGCTGTCCGCTGCACTGCGCGTTCTGCTACAACCCGGTCGATTTCGCGACGCACGGCGCGGAACTCGATACCGACGCATGGCGCACGGTGATCAGCGACGCGCGCGCGCTCGGCGCCGCGCAGATCGGCTTTTCCGGCGGCGAGCCGCTGCAGCGCGACGACCTGGAGGTGCTGGTCCAGCATGCGCGATCGCTCGGTTTCTATACCAACCTGATCACGTCGGGCGTCGGTCTGAACGCGACGCGCATCGATCGGCTCAAGGCGGCCGGGCTCGATCATATCCAGCTGTCGCTGCAGGATTCGACGCGCGAGCTGAACGATTTCCTGACCAGCACGCGCACCTTCGACCTCAAGCGCGACGTCGGACGGCTGATCAAGGCGCACGGCTATCCGATGGTGCTGAACTGCGTGCTGCACCGGTACAACCTGCCGCACGTCGGCCAGATCATCGAGATGGCGCTCGACCTCGGCGCGGATTTTCTCGAACTCGCGAATACGCAGTACTACGGCTGGGCGATGCTGAATCGCGACCAGCTGATGCCGACCGCCGAACAGCTGCGCGAAGCGGAGGAAACGGTCAACCGCTACCGCAAGCTCGTCGGCGAACGATGCAAGATCCTGTTCGTCGTGCCCGACTACTTCGAGCAGCGGCCGAAGGCCTGCATGAACGGCTGGGGCTCGGTGTTCCTCGGCGTCGCACCGGACGGCACCGCGCTGCCGTGTCACGCCGCGCGCGGGTTGCCCGGCCTCGTGCTGCCGAACGTGCGCGACCGCTCGTTGAAGGAGATCTGGTACGACAGCGACGCGTTCAACGCGTTTCGCGGCGACGGCTGGATGCGCGACCCGTGCCGCACCTGCGACGAGCGCCATACCGATCATGGCGGGTGCCGGTGCCAGGCGTACATGCTGGCGGGCGATCCGGCGGAGGCCGATCCGGTGTGCGCGAAGTCGGCCCATCACGGTCGGGTCGAGCAGGTGGTGCAATTCGCACGGCGGGCAGGGCGGCAGGACGAGCGTCCGCTGATCTTTCGTAGTGTGGCCAATTCGATCGGGCGCTGAGCGGGACGGGACGCGTGATCGGCGCGCGTCACTTGCTCGATCGTTTCCTCGATTGCCGCGCCGCCTGCTCGAGCAACGCCGCGAACGCCGCCTCATCCGCACGCAGCCCTCTCGGCGTGCGGCGCACTTCCAGCGTCGCGAGCAACCCGGCCTCGAACGTATCGAGCACCACCGGATGGATGTAGCAGCGCCGGCACACGGCCGGCGTGTTGCGCAAGATGTCGGCGACGGTCCGCACCGTCTCGACGATCTGCTTGCGTGCATGCGTGACGCCCTGATGCGGGATGCGCCTCAACAGCGCAAGCGCCTGCACGCTGCCCGCCCACGTCCGGTAATCCTTCGCGGTGAACTCCGCGCCCGCGGCGTCGCGCAGATAGTCGTTCACGTCGGACGAGCCGACGGAATGGCGCACGCCGTCGTCGTCCAGGTACTGGAACAGCTCGTGCCCCGGCAGCTCCGCGCAGCGCCGCACGATCCGGCCGATGCGCGGATCCTCGACGGTCACGTCGTGCTCGATGCCGCTCTTGCCCGTGAAGCGCAGGCGCACCTGTCCCGGCCGGATCGTCACGTGGCGCTTGCGCAGCGTCGTCAGCCCGTACGACGCGTTCTCGCGCGCGTACTCGGCGTTGCCGATCCGCGCGAGCGTCGTGTCGAGCAGCCGCACGATCGTCGCGACGATCTTGTCGCGCGGCATCCCGGGTAGCGCGAGATCGCGGTCGACACGCGCGCGGATGCGCGGCAGCGCGCGGGCGAATGCCGCCATCCGCGCGTACTTGTTCGCGTCGCGCGTCTCGCGCCACAGCGGGTGATAGCGATATTGCTTGCGTCCCCGCGCATCGCGGCCGGTCGCCTGCAAATGGCCGTTGGGGTCCGTGCAGATCCACACGTCGGTGTACGCGGGCGGAATCGCGAGCGCTTTGATGCGGGCGATTTCGTCGGCGTCGCGGATCCGTTCACCGTCCTTCGTGTAGTACGCAAAACCGTTGCGCAGCCGCCGACGCGTGTAGCCGGGGCGGCGGTCGTCGACGTGGCGCAGCCGCACGGTCGAACTCGCGACGGCGGCTGCAAGAGCTTCGGCGGCACCGCGGGGCGTGGGCTTTTTCATGCTGCGATGCGCCAATCAAACGGAACGTCCACGCGCAGCGTGCTGCGTTCATGCATGGCGGGCATTGTTGTTCTCCTTGTTGCAGGCGGGCCGCCGCGAAGCGCGAGCGGGCCTGCCAGCGCGGCAGCAAGATTCGTGCGCCGTGGGCGGATTGGCCGGCGAGCCGCCTTCGCGCGTCCCGCGCTGCCTGCACGATGCGACCGCCCACACGCGGGCTGACGCCATGCGCGTCCACCCCAGCCAACGGCACACCAACCCCTTAGGTGTTTATACGTATGCCGATACCGATATCGCTTCAATCCAAGATTTCATTGGAAGGTTATCGGACTTGTTCCTAGACTGATCCGGGGCATGCATACCGGGTTGGCGCGCAAGCGCAGGCCGGGCGAGCCCGCACCGCATCCGCGCCACGCAGAATCAGAACAGCGCAGCACAGCACCGCGCAAGGCCGGCGCAGCGGCATACAACGACACCATCGGAGACGGACCATGACATTCATCAGGAAGCTGGCGGTCGGCGCGATCGTCGCCGCGGCGACGGTGCTGGCCACCGGCGCGCACGCGCAGCAAAAGCCGATCACGCTCGGGTTCTCGCAGGTCGGCGCGGAGAGCGCATGGCGCACGGCGAACACCGTGTCGGTGAAGAGCGCGGCGAAGGACGCCGGCATCAACCTGAAATTCTCGGACGCGCAGCAGAAGCAGGAGAACCAGATCCGCGCGATCCGCTCGTTCATCGCGCAGAAGGTCGACGTGATCGCGTTCTCGCCGGTCGTCGAGTCGGGCTGGGAGCCGGTGCTGACCGAAGCGAAGGCCGCGCATATCCCGGTGATCCTGACCGATCGCGGCGTCGACGTGAAGGATCCGTCGCTGTACGTGACGATGATCGGCTCCGACTTCCTCGAGGAAGGGCGGCGTGCCGGTCACTGGATGGAAGAGCGCTACAAGAACGACGCGGGCCCGATCAACATCGTCGAGCTGCAGGGCACGGTCGGCTCCGCGCCGGCCAACGATCGCCGCGCGGGCCTGCTGGAGGTGATCAAGAGCAATCCGAAGTTCAAGGTGATCGCGTCGCAAAGCGGCGACTTCACGCTCGCCGGCGGCAAGCAGGTGATGGAAGCGTTCGCGAAGACCTACGGCAAGCAGATCAACGTCGTCTACGCGCACAACGACGACATGGCGCTCGGCGCGATCCAGGCGATGGAAGAAGCCGGCATCAAGCCCGGCAAGGACGTGAGCGTCGTGTCGTTCGATGCGACCAAGGGCGGCTTCCAGGCGATGGTCGCCGGCAAGATCAACGTCGACGTCGAATGCAGCCCGCTGCTCGGCCCGCAGCTGATGACGGCGGTGAAGGACGTGGTCGCCGGCAAGCAGCTGCCGAAGCGCATCGTCACGAACGAGACGGTGTTCCCGATGAACGTCGCGGCGCAGGTGCTGCCGACCCGCAAGTACTGATTCTTGACGGACGCGGGCGGCGGCGCGGGCTGCCGCCGTCCGGCAACCGCTTCGAAGCGAGGGCGTTCCATGACGAATCCGCCGGTGGTCGAGATGATCGGCATCGACAAGGCGTTTCCAGGTGTCCACGCGCTGCAGCGCGTGAATTTCCGGCTGTTTCCGGGCGAGATCCATGCGCTGATGGGCCAGAACGGCGCGGGCAAGTCGACGCTGATCAACGTGCTGACCGGCGTGCATGCGCACGACGCGGGCGAGATTCACGTCGGCGGCGCGCCGGTGCGCTTCGCCGCGCCGCGCGAAGCCGAGGCGGCAGGAATCCAGACGCTGTACCAGGAAGTGAACCTGTGCGCGAACCTGTCGGTGGCCGAGAACATCTTCGCGGGCCGGCAGCCGATGCGGCGCGGCGCGATCGACTGGAAGACGATCCATGCGCGTGCGCGCGCGGCGCTCGCCGAACTCGACCTGTCGCTCGACGTCACGCGCTCGCTCGACGCGTATCCGATCGCGGTGCAGCAGATGGTCGCGATCGCGCGGGCCGTGTCGGTGGACGCGCGCGTGCTGATTCTCGACGAGCCGACGTCGAGCCTCGACGACGGCGAGGTCGCGCGGCTCTTCGACGTCCTGCGCCGGCTGAAGGCGTCGGGCATCGCGATCCTGTTCGTCACGCATTTTCTTGAACAAACCTATGCGGTGTCCGACCGGATCACGGTGATGCGCAACGGCGAGCGCGAAGGCGAGTATCTCGCGCGCGACCTGCCGGTCGACAGCCTGGTCGCGAAGATGACCGGCCGCGCGCCGATGTCCGGCACGCTGCAGGCGGACGCGGCGGCCGTGCAGCGCGATGCCGGCGCGGCCGCGCCGTTCCTGTCGATGCAGCAGGTCGGCCGGCGCGGGATGATGAGCCCGCTCGATCTCGACGTGCGGCCCGGCGAAATCGTCGGGCTGGCCGGGCTGCTCGGCTCGGGGCGCACGGAAACCGCGCAGCTGGCATTCGCCGCGGAGCGCACCGACACCGGCGCGATCGAGATCGACGGCGCACGCACGCGGCTCGCGTCGCCGCACGACGCGGTGCGCCACGGCATCGCGTATTGCCCGGAGGATCGCAAGAAGGAGGGGATCGTCGCCGCGCTGTCGATCCGCGAGAACATCGTGCTCGCGCTGCAGGCGCGGCGCGGCTGGTGGCGGCTGATCAGCCGCGCGCGCCAGCGCGAGCTCGCCGATACCTACATCGCACGGCTCGGCATCAAGGCGCGCGACGCGGAGCAGCCGATCGGGCTGCTGTCGGGCGGCAACCAGCAGAAGGTGTTGCTCGCGCGCTGGCTCGCGACGGAACCGAAGCTGCTGATCCTCGACGAGCCGACCCGCGGCATCGACGTCGCCGCGAAATTCGACATCATGGAGCGCGTGCTCGCGCTGTGCGCGCAGGGGCTCGCCATCCTGTTCATCTCGTCGGAGATCAGCGAAGTCGTGCGCGTGAGCCACCGGATCGCGGTGCTGCGCGACCGGCGCAAGGTCGCCGAGCTGAGCGGCGACGACGCGTCGGAGGAACACGTGTACCAACTGATCGCGGGAGGCCGGTCATGATGCGGCTACGCACATTGCTTCGCCATCCGCTCGTATGGCCGCTGTTGACGCTCGCGCTGCTGTTGGCGCTCGACGTCGCGCATCGGCCGGGCTTCCTGTCGATCTCGCTGCTCGACGGCCACCTGTTCGGCGCGCCGATCGACATCCTCAACCGCGCGGCGCCGCTCGTGATCGTGTCGCTCGGGATGACGCTCGTGATCGCGACGCGCGGGATCGACATCTCGGTCGGCGCGATCGTCGCGATCGCCGGCGCGGCCGCGGCGATCGTGCTCGACGGCGACCCGTCGCGGCTCGGTATGGCGCTGGCCGCCGCGCTCGGCGTCGGCGTGCTCGCCGGCGCGTGGAACGGCGTGCTCGTCGCGTTCGTCGGGATGCAGCCGATCATCGCGACGCTGATCCTGATGGTCGCCGGACGCGGCATCGCGCAGTTGCTGACCGGCGGGCAGATCATCCCGATCGGTGCGCCCGGCTATCTGGAGATCGGCGGCGGCTATCTCGCGGCCGTGCCGTGCTCGGTGTGGATCGCGATCGCGACGATCGCGGCGACCGCGCTGCTGGTGAACCGCACCGCGCTCGGCCTGTTCATCCGCGCGATCGGCGTGAATCCGGTCGCGACGCGGCTCGTGGGGCTGCGCGCCGGCGCGGTCGTGTTCGGCGTGTATCTGTGTTCCGGCGTGATGTCGGCGCTCGCGGGCATCCTCGCCAGCTCGAACGTGCGCAGCGCCGACGGCAACAACGCGGGGCTGCTGCTCGAGCTCGACGCGATCCTCGCGGTGACACTCGGCGGCACGTCGCTGCTCGGCGGACGCTTCAGCCTCGCCGGCTCGGTGCTCGGCGCGCTGATCATCCAGACGCTCACCTACACGACCTATTCGATCGGCGTGCCGCCGGAGGCGACGCTCGTCGTGAAGGCGATCGTCGTGATCGTCGTGACGCTGATCCAGTCGGACGCGGCGCGCGCGCTGGTGCTCCGGCATGCGTCGCGGCTGCTGCCTTCCGCGCGTTCGCGCGCCACTACCGGAGCCACGCCCCGATGAACCGATTCCTCGCCCGGCTCGCCGACCCGCGCACGCTGCCGATCGTCGTGACGATCGTGCTGTTCGCCGCGCTGTTCGGCTTCGGATCCGTGATGTACACCGGCTTCTTCTCGATGCAGGTGTTGACCGGGCTGCTCGTCGACAACGCGTTCCTGCTGATCGTCGCGATCGGGATGACGTTCGTGATCGTGTCGGGCGGCATCGACCTGTCGGTCGGCTCGGTCGTTGCGCTGACAACGATCTTCTGCGCGGTCGGCGCCGAGCGGCTGCACTGGCCGGTGTGGGCGATCGTGCCGCTCGTGCTCCTGTTCGGCGCGCTGTACGGCGCGGCGATGGGCGCGCTGATCCAATACTTCTGGCTGCAGCCGTTCATCGTCACGCTGGCCGGGATGTTTCTCGCGCGCGGCGCGTGCTTCCTGATCACGACGCAGTCGATCACGATCAACGAGCCGACCTTCCATGCGCTCGCGGGCATCAGCGTGCCGATCGGCGGCGGGACGCTGAGCGCGGGCGCGCTGATCGCGCTCGCGACGCTGGCCGCGGCGATCTACGTCGCGCATTTCACGCGCTTCGGCCGCAACGTCTATGCGATCGGCGGCAACGAGCGCTCGGCGCTGCTGATGGGGCTGCCGGTCGCGCGCACGAAGGTCGGCGTGTATGCGCTGAGCGGCTTCTGTTCGGCGCTCGGCGGCGTGGTGTTTACGCTGTACGTGCTGTCCGGCTACGGGCTGCAGGCGCAGGGGATGGAGCTCGACGCGATCGCCGCGACGGTGATCGGCGGCACGCTGCTCACGGGCGGCGTGGGCTATGTGATCGGGTCGGTGTTCGGCGTCGGCATCCTCGGCACGATCCAGGTGCTGATCACGTTCGACGGCACGCTGAGCTCGTGGTGGACGCGGATCGTGATCGGCGCGCTGCTGTGCGTGTTCTGCCTGCTGCAGCGGGTGATCGAGCGGCATGCGGCGCGGCGGCGTACCGGCGGCACCGGGCTCGATCCGAAACGCCGCAAGCGCGACGCCGCGCAGGTCAGGCCGGCCGCGGCGGGCGACGACGCGGCGCTGGTGTCGACGATGCGGCGGTTGTAACGACCGTCGCGTCAGGTGCGATCGTCCGCACGCACCTGCGAGGGAGTGCGTGGCCCGCTGTCACTGGCTTCATGATCGGCGCGGCGATCACGCCGACCTTGCCATGTCCGGCTCCGCATCGAACGACGCATCGGCGATACCCATCCGTTTCAGCGACTCGGCCAGCCGCTCGATCGCGTGCAGATCGAGCGCGTCGAGACGCTCGCGCATCGCCTGCACGAACGCGGCATGGCGCGGCGCATGCGCATGCTGGCCGAGCCATTCCTCGATATCGGTGAGGCGGCCTTCGCTGGCGAGCACGGCCAGCTCGTCGAGCGCATCCGGCGACGGGCAGCGCATCGCATGCGCGTCGCTCAGCGATTCGTCGGGTTCGACGGGTTCGGCCGCCCGCATCAGCGCCGACGCCGGAATCAGCGCATGCCCGAGCGCCGGTGCGACGATCTGGAACGTGAACGACGTGCCGACGCCCGGCTGGCTCGTCACGGAGAGCTCGCCGTTCATCGCGCCGACGATCCGCTGCGCGATGAACAGCCCGAGCCCGGTTCCGCCATTCACCGCCTGAACCTGCTGGTACGCGCGGAAGATGTCGGTCGTCTTGCCGATGTCGATCCCGATCCCGGTATCGGCGACCTCGAACACGATGCGCCACGCATCCCCCTGCGGATACGCGCCGACCGACAGCGTGACCGTGCCGTCGCGCGTGAACTTCGACGCATTCGACAGCAGGTTGAGCAGCACCTGCTGCAGCCGGATGCCGTCGATCGACAGCTTGCGCGGCAGCGGCGTCAGCGGCCGGTAGTCGAACCGGTTGTCCTGCTGCTGGCACAGCGCGAGCGCATAGTCGCCGATGTCGGTCAGCAGGCCGGGCAGGTCGGTCGCGTCCGGCGAGATGCCGAGCGGCTGCAGCTCGGACTTCGTGTATTGCAGCAACTCGTCGATCAGCGTGAGCTGGTAGCGGATGCTGCGGTCGATCGAGCGGATCAGCCGCGCCTGGCTGCGGGTCGCGCTTTGCAGCAGCAGCTTCGCGTAGCCGTTGATCGTCGACAGCGGCGCGCGCAGGTCGTGGCTCACGTAGCCGAGCGTCTCGATCTTCTGCTGCATGTGCGTCCTTACCTGCTGCAACGCGTCGTTGAGCGCGACCGTGCGTTTCGCGACTTCGTCGCGCAGGCGATCCTGTTCGGTGAGCTGCCATTGCTCGAGGCGCTTGCGCGCCTCGGTGCGTTGCCGGCCGACGTGGTGGATCCATGCGGCCAGCACCAGCAGGTGCGTGGCGAGCCCGATGATCGCGACCACGGGATTCGGATGGATGTCGGATTTCAGCCAGAGCAGCCACGCCGGTATCGCATCGCGTCCGTCGAGCACGCGCACCAGCATGTTGAAGCTCGCGAACCCGACGGCGATCAGCATCACGCGGGCGCTCGGCGTGCGCCGGATCGCGAAGGTCAGCGCGAGGCCGATGTTCACGACCGCCATCACGGTGTTCAACCGCAGGCAGAACCACGTGAAGGTGAGCAGGTCGCCGTACGCCGCGCCGGCCATGCCGATGCATTCGAGCGCGAAGAACGCCATGTAGACGGCACGCATCGGCATGCTGGCCTTCTCGCGGTGCGCGACCATCAGGATGAATGCGATGAAGCAGGCGACCGATAGATAAACGAAGACCACTTCGGCGCGTGCCGACCATTCGTACGCGCCGGGCCACAGATACATCACGGTATAGCCGCGGTACGTCGCTTCGAACAACGTCGTGCTCAGCGCCAGCACGGCCAGCACGACGAACATGCCGCTGCGCGAAAAGAATCCGATCAGCAGCGCACACCAGACAAGTGCGAGCAGGCCGCCGAAGAAGCCGAAGTTCCACATCGCGGCGCGCAGTTCGTACGCGTGCCATGCAGTGGGCGTGAACACGGACGGCGCGAGCCGCATTTCCTTGCGCGACGTGATGCGGATCAGCACGGGCATCCGTTCGCCTGGCCGCAGCGTCGTGTCGAGCGTCGGATATCGGGAAGCGGGATGCTCCGCGTCGCCGCGGTCGGCCGGAAAGCGAGCGGCGAGCGTCCACGCGCCGCCGCGCTCGACATAAAAGTCTGCATGGTCGAGACGTGCGTCGCAAATCGCCAGCACCAGCGGGCGCTCGACGCTGTCGTGATTGACCAGCGTCGCGGCGACCCACCATGCCGAGCGGGAAAATTCGATGTTGAATGACGGGCGCGCTGCGGACGTGCCGGTTGGCGCAGCCGCGAGTCGCGCGGCGGCCTGATCGACGGACATCGTCGCGCCCCGATCCTCGACGATCGACACCGCGTCCAGTTGTGCAGCGTTTTCCGTCGCTTCGGCGCGGTGGGTCGTGCACGCGATCAGCGCCACCGCGAGCAGCAGAAGGGTGTACCAGCCCGATGCGCGGCGCCTAGGCATCGCGCGGGTGATCATGCGTCGCGGGCAGTGCGTCGACCGCCGGACGCTGGCGCCGCCAGTCGGACGGCGTGATGCCGAACCGTTCGCGAAACGCCGTCGCGAAATTGCCCGGCGTCGAGAAGCCGATTTCCTCGGCGATGTCGCCGATCCCCATCGACGTCTCCGCGAGAAAGTGCTTCGCGGCGCGCAGCCGTGTGCCGCGCAGGTATTCGAACACGGTCTGGCCGAGATGATCGCGGAACACGCGCGACAGTCGCTTTTCGTGCGTGCCGACCTGCCGCGCGAGTTCCTCGAGCGTCGGCGGATTGCGCAATTCGCGCAGCAGCACGTCGCTCGCCGCACGCACCAGCGCGGCGTCCGGATGATCGGGCAGCTCGGGCAGCTCGGGCAGGTGCGCGAACGGCTGGCTGCGCCGCGCGCGCTTCAGATGATTGCGGATCCGCGCAATGACCTCGACCGGTTCGAACGGCTTCACGATGTAGTCGAGCGCACCGGTTTCGAGCCCCGCGATGCGATCGTCGAGATCGGCGGCGGCGGTCAGGATGATGATGGGTATGTTCTGCGTCGACGGCGTCGACGCCAGCAGGCGGCACGCGGCGAAGCCGTCCATGCGCGGCATCCGGACATCCATCAGGATCAGGTCGGGCGCGACGGCCTGCGCGCGGTGATAGGCCTGCAGCCCGTCGAACGCGACACTGATCCGGCATCGCGCCGAACGCAGGATCTCCGTCAGGAGCCGCAGGTCGTTCGGTCGGTCGTCTACAACGAGAATGTGTGCGCCAACGAGATCCGGCGTGGCGCGCAGCGACGCCGGACTGGACGAGCGGGATGACATGGTTGCGAACGCGTTGGGGAGGTAGGCCGGGATCGGACTCGATGCATCTATGCGCACGATTGTTGCAAAAAATTATATGACGACAATAGCGCCCGCGGTGGGGTTTCCGTGCGCCGCGTGTGGGCATGTTTGACAGTGCGCGCAACCTTCCTGGCGGCGCGCCCGCACCGCGAAAACAGGCTGGGAAAAAGTGCCGGGCCGGCTATTAAATTTCGGTCGTTATTGCCGATTTGAATCGGCATAAATGGAATTGGCCCGAATGATGAATCGAGTTGAAATGTGTCGCGCAGGCAGCCTGTTTCGACGCGGATCGCGGTCATCAATTTCGTGTCCCCGTGATTAAGTTTTTATGGATCGCTGGTTAAAAATGCTTTCGCGTTTAAGTCGATCGGGATGCCGGAATGTATGAATGTAAATCTCGTCCGGCCGGGAAAACAATTTGTCCGCTCGGGAAAAGGTTCGCGCACCGGAGTCCCGGCACACTAGGCCCGAGGTGACTGGAGCGGTTGTTCGGCAGAACGGTGTTCCACACGAATTTCATTTGTCGCGGCGGCATGTTTGAGTGCGCAATATTCAATGTGACATTGAGTGCTGACAATCTCAAATTCCGGGATTCCGGTGCTGCGACGAGAGTCGGCACGAGGGCAATGCAAGCTTCCCACCCTTCGAATTGGCTTGATATAAGAGATGAAGGGAATGGGGCAGAAGCTGATGAGAGTGTGGCATACAAGGCAACAAGAAATAGTCAAAGAAAGTCAGTCGATTAATTCGATGCAGGGGTCGTCCGGCCTATCGCTGGTTTTTCCGGAAATCCGGAATCTCCGGCGCGCGCCTGGACGGAAAAGGGGTGGGTGGGTTCGCGTCGGCCGCCGGGCAGTTCGGTCTTTCAGGCGGCGGTCGCGCGGGCGCGCTCTCGAATCAGGCGGCACGAAAAACATGAATATGAAAGGCACGGCAGTTCACAGCACCGGTTCGCCCGAACCGGCGGCGGCTGTCAGCGTCCGCGGTCCGGCGGCGCATGCTTCATCCCCCGGGGCCGCACGACGTCATCCTCCTCCTGAATGACCCAGGACGGGCCGCCCGGCGCATTCGGCGCGGCTTTCGTCCACCGACGCTTCCTCATGAAATTCGAGTTCGCCGCCCATGGGCCGGCGCGACGGTGTGCGCACGCGCTTTCCCGCGCTGCGTCGCCCGGCATGCCGCCGCCTGACGGGCGAGCTCGACTTCCATGATTCGATAACCCGCGATCGTCGCCGTGCATCGTGTCGTCCGACACGGGCGGTGTGCGGTCGTGTGATCGCGACGTGTGTCGCGCGTGTCGTGCAGAGTCGTTCAGCAGTTCAGTTAGATATGCGAAGCAAGTAGCGTGGCGTCGCGAGACGGGAGACAAAGAAGGTGGAGACGGTCTGCTCCCGGCCGCGTTCGCTGTTGCGTCATCCAGCACATGTGAACCGAGGGAAAACAAGATGAACAAGTCGTTCAAGTCGATCTGGAACGAAGCACTGGGGGCGTGGGTTGCGGCGTCCGAGCTCGATCGCGCGCGCGGCAAGCGCGTGGCGTCGTCGAGGAGCGCGGGCGAGCAGGCTGCCCACGAAGGCGCCGCCGCGAGCATGGCAACGCCGCCTGGGTTGTCGCCCCGGCGACTGGTCATGATGATGGCGGCCGCGTACCTCGGACTGTTTCAGATGGGCGCCCACGCGCAGTATTCGGCCGGTGGCGGCTCCGCGACGGGCGGCGCCAGTTCGACCGCGGTCGGCAACGGCGCGCTTGCCTCGCAGACGAATGCGACCGCGTTCGGTAATCTGGCGACGGCGGCGGGCGTGTCGTCCACGGCGATCGGCCCGGGTGCGCATGCGATGGCGGATGGCGGCACGTCCATCGGCATCAACTCGCAGGCGACCGGCGTCAACAGCGTGGCGATGGGCGTGCAGGCGATCGGTTCAGGGGCTTACGCGGTTGCGCTCGGCAACCTGTCGAGCGCGACGCAAAGCGGCTCGGTGGCGCTCGGTAGCGGTGCGGCGGCGACCGGCGTGTCCGCGATCGGGCTCGGCAACAATGCGTTCGCATCGGGCCAGTATGCGGCGGCACTCGGGCTTGGGGCGAGCGCGGCAGGGGCGCAAAGCATCGCGCTCGGCTATGCGTCGCATGCCGACCTGACGGGCGCGGTCGCCCTCGGCAACCAGTCGACCAGCTCGGGCTCGGCCGGGGTGGCCGTGGGCAGCGGCGCGCTCGCTTCCGGAAACTCGGCGGTCGCGATGGGCGTCAACAGCGGGGCGAAGGGCACGTCGTCGATCGCGATCGGCTGGGGAGGCGTCGCCGGCGTGCCGGGCTCGGGCACGCAGTCGCTCGGCACCAGTTCGATTGCGATGGGCTCGGGGACGACGGCCGGCGCCAACAACGCGGCCGCATTCGGCCTGAACGCGAATGCATCGGGCCTCAGTTCGATCGCGATGGGCGTGCAGTCGACCGCGACGCAGCAGTATGGCGTTGCGCTTGGCAACCTCGCGCTCGCGACCGGTATCTCGGCAAGTGCGCTGGGGCCGGGCGCGACGGCGTCGGCATTGAATTCGACGGCGGTCGGCATCAACAGCGTGGCGGCGGCGACATCGACCGTCGCGATCGGCGACAGCAACTCGGTCGCCGCGGGCGCAGGTGCCGGCTCGATCGCGGGCGGCAACTTGTCGAAGGTCCTGGGCGGCACCGGCGCCGTCGCGCTCGGCTTTGGCCAGACCGTCAGCGGCAACGGCGCGGTCGCGATCGGCGACCCGAGCACCGCGATCGGCACCGGCGCGGTCACGGCCGGTTCGAACAACACCGCGAACGGCGACGGCGCGGTGGCGATCGGCAACTCGAACATTGCGCAAGGCATCGGCTCCGTCGCGCTCGGCAACACGTCGACGGCGGCAGCAGCGGGCGCGGTGGCGTTCGGCGCGTCGGCCGTGGCGAACAATGCAAACGACGTCGCGCTCGGCTCCGGTTCGGTGACGGCCGCGCCGCATCCGACCGCCACGGGCACCATCGGCGGCGTCACGTATACGTTCAACGGCGTCAATCCGGTGAGCGTCGTCAGCGTCGGCGCGGACGGAAGCGAGCGGCAGATCACCAACGTCGCGGCCGGGCGCATCAGCCCGACGAGTACGGATGCGATCAACGGCTCGCAGCTCGATGCGACGAATCAGGCGGTGACTTCGCTGTCGACGTCGACGTTGTCCAGCATCACGTCGTTGTCGACTTCGACGTCGACCGGGATCGGTTCGTTGTCCACGGGCCTCAGCTCGACCAACAGTTCGGTGGCGTCGTTGTCGACGTCCACGTCGACGGGGCTGTCGTCGACCAACAGTGCGATCACGTCGCTGTCCACGTCGACGTCCACGGGCATCGGTTCGCTGTCCACCGGCTTGAGCTCGACCAACAGCGCGATCACGTCGCTGTCGACGTCGACCTCGACGGGCCTCAGCTCGTTGTCCACCGGCCTGAGCTCGACCAACAGCACGGTCACGTCGCTGTCCACGTCGACGTCAACGGGCATCGGCTCGCTGTCCACCGGCCTGAGCGCGACGAACAGCAACCTGACCTCGCTGTCGACCGCCACGTCGACGGGCATCGGTTCGCTGTCGACGAGCCTCAGCTCAATCGTGAACAACAACACCAATCTCGGCAACAGCACGGCCGGCGCGATCGGCGGCGGCTCGACCTACGACCCGACGACCGGCACGATTTCGGCGCCGTCGTACGTGACGTACAACAGCGACGGCTCGACGACGATCAACAACAACGTCGGTTCCGTGGTCGACAACATCAATGCGCACGGCATCAAGTATTTCCACGCGAACTCGACCGCGCCGGACAGCCAGGCGCTCGGCGTCGACAGCGTGGCGATCGGGCCGAACGCGATCTCGCGGGTGGACGGCAGCATCGCGCTTGGCTCGGGCTCGGTGGCCGATCGCGCGACGACGCCGTCGTCGGGCATCATCCGCAACGGCACCGCGGCGATCCCGTTCAACACGACGGACCAGACGCTGCTCGGCGCGGTGTCGGTGGGCGACACGACGAACCGCACGTATCGCCAGATCACCAACGTCGCAGATGGCACCGGGCAGCAGGACGCGGTGACGGTACGGCAGCTGACCGGCGCGTTGCAGTCGTTCGCGGTCACGGGCCAGAAGTACTTCCACGCGAATTCGACGGCCGGCGACTCGCTCGCGGTCGGCGCGGAATCGGTCGCGGTCGGGCCGACGACGGTCGTGAACGGCGACAACGGCGTGGGCATCGGCAACGGCGCGATCGTCGACCAGACCGCGCCCGGCGGCGTCGCGATCGGGCAGGCCGCGAGTTCCGCGCAGGCCGATGCGATCGCGCTCGGCAGCGGTGCGTCGGCCCTCGGCGCGCAGTCGGTCGCGCAGGGTGCCAATGCGTCGGCGGTCAGCGTGGGCAGCGTCGCGCTCGGCTCGGGTGCGCACAGCACCGCCACCGATGCGCTCGCGCTCGGCGCCGGTGCGTCGGCGACGCTCGCGAACAGCGTCGCGCTGGGCGCCGGTTCGCTGACCACGGTCGGCGCGCTGACGAACTACGTCGCGTACGGCCTGAGCAGCCCGCAGTCGTCGGCCGGTGAAATCAATATCGGCAACCGGCAGATCACGGGCCTCGCCGCGGGCAAGAACGGCACGGACGCGGTGAACGTATCGCAGCTCGACTCGATCGCGAACCAGTTGACGACGCTGATCGATCAACGCACGACCAATCTCGGCGGGCAGTACACGACGAACCCGCCCGGCGGCAACGTGCCGCCGGGGGCGAGCGGTTCGAATTCGTCGGCGGGCGGCTCGGGGGCGGTCGCATCGGGCTCGAACAGCACGGCAGTCGGCAACAGTTCGACGGCGTCCGGCAACGGCTCGACGGCGATCGGCGTCGGCTCGATCGCATCGGGCAACAACTCGACGGCGATCGGCACGGGCAGCAACGACGGCGGCCGCTCGAACGTCGTCGCGGTCGGCTCGGCGGATTCGCCGCGACAGGTCGTCAACGTCGCGGCGGGCACGCAGGGCACCGATGCGGTGAACGTGAACCAGCTGAATGCGGTGTCGAACCAGTTCACGCAGTCGCTGAACACGGTCAACAACCAGATCTCGCAGATGCAGCAGCAGATCCAGCAGACCGATTCGATGGCGCGTGAGGGGATCGCCGCGACGGCCGCGTTGGCGTCGATTCCGCACATGGACCGCGACTCGAACTTCGCGATGGGCGTCGGTACGGCGTCGTTCCAGGGTCAGAAGGCCATGGCCGTCGGTGTGCAGGCGCGCCTCACGGAGAACCTGAAGGCGACGCTGAACGGCGGCTTCGCCGGCAGCCAGCGCGTCGTCGGCGCGGGCGTGCTGTATCAGTGGAAGTAATCGCGCGCGGCGGTCCGTTCCGGCACGCGCTGCCGGAGCGGACCGCGTCGAACGCAACCGCACGCGGATGCGGCCGCGCTATCGCGCCGCACGCGCTGCGCCCATCGCATTTTCGGAGTAATCAAGTGAAAAACATCCATCTTGCCCTGCTGGCGTCCGTCGTTTCCCTCGCTGCCTGTTCGAGCGCGTCGGGTCCGACCTACAACGCATACGAATTGCAGTCCCGTGACGGCATCCGCACCTTCCGCGTCGACTGTCACGGCATCCTGTCGAGCGCGAAGACCTGCATGAAGGTCGCGACGCGCATGTGCGGCAACGACGCCGTGCGCGTGGTCGATGCCACGACGCCGTATCGCGACGGCGCCGATCCGCACTCGATGGTGTTCCAGTGCGGCGCGGCACCCGCGCCGGTCGCCGCGGCCGCAGCGCCGGCGCCCGCCGCGGTCGAGAAGGTGAGCCTCACCGGCGATGCGTATTTCGCGACCGACTCGGCCGTGCTGACGTCGGCGGCCACCGCCGCGCTCGACAAGCTGCTGAACCAGCAAGGCGACCGGCATTTCGCGCGCGTGGACGTGGACGGCTATACCGACGCGACCGGCTCGGATGCGCACAACCAGGCGCTGTCGAAGCGTCGGGCCGATGCGGTTGCGGCGTATCTACGGGAACACGGGCTGAAGGCCGATGCGTTTGCCGCGACCGGGCATGGAGAAGCCAATCCGGCGGCATCGAACGATACCGTCGAAGGGCGGGCGCGCAATCGCCGGGTGGAAATCTCGCTGCAGAAGTAAGACGGTGCGACCGGGTCGCCGCACGCGTGGCCGTCGTGGGCGGACGGTTCGCGCGCGGCGGCGATGCCGTGCGCCGTGCCGCCGGATGCGCGACGTCGACGAAGGCAACGCGTCACGCGGTGCGTGCGCGGAGTCATCGTTGTCGCAGGGGACGACGCTGCCGCACGGCGACTTGCGCGTCCGGCACGTTCGTCCGCGCGGACCAGCCGGTCAGTGCCGGATCACACAGACGGCCACGATTTCGTATCCGGGGTCGGCATGTATATTTGCCGCTTTTTCGGCTTCCTCATACGAACCGAAGGACGCCGCATCTTCAATCGACGGCGCCATGCCGATATCGCCGTCCTCGGCAGTGCAGAGGAATTGCTCGCCGGTCTTCACGACGTACACGGACATCATGATTCCCTCCAGGGTTTGCAGGGGGAAATACCAGTCTAGCAGCCGGACGTGCACAATACCGACATGCGAACCCCCGACCTTGAATGTCTTGTCACCGTTACCATGCCCTTCGGAAAATACAAGGGCCGACTCCTGGCCGACCTGCCCGGGCCTTACCTCAACTGGCTGGCGCGCGAAGGATTCCCGCGCGGCGAACTCGGGCGGCAGCTCGCGCTGATGCACGAGATCGACCATAACGGCCTGAAGGAACTGCTGGCGCCCCTGCGCAAACCCGGCTATCCACCCGCCGATGCTGACATAAAATAACAAAAGGCTCTGTCGCGGATAAACCGCTGGCAAAAGAGGGGTGCCAACATGAGACGCCTTTATTTTCTCGTACCCGATACGCAGATGGCGAAGGCGATCGTCGATGACTTGCTGCGCGCCCGCATCATCTGGCGCCATATCCATGTTCTCGCCGATCACAGCGTCACGCTTGATGAGTTGCCCGAAGCATCGCTGCTGCAAAGCAGCGATGTCGTGCACGCGCTCGAGCGGGGCGTCGCACTCGGCGGCGCGACAGGCGCGCTCATCGGTCTCGTCGCGCTGGTATTCCCTCCCGCGCAGCTCGTGATCGCGGGCGGTGCCGTCGTCGGATTGACGGTGGCGGGCGCGGGCTTCGGCGCGTGGACGGCCGCGATGATCGGCATTGCCGAACCGAATGGGCGACTCGCGCGCTTTCGCGAGGCCATTCGGGAAGGCCAGATCCTGATCATGGCCGACGTGCCGCCGCTGCGAGAGGAGGAAATCTCGCAGATGGTCGCGCAGCATTTTCCCCAGGCGGACATGGAAGGCGGCGAGCCCACGACGCCGATCTTCCCCTGACACGCCAAAACCGGCACACGCGAACACCCGCGCTCATCGACGCGACTCGTCGGACGCATGTTCGCGTTGCCGCGACCGTGGGCGGCATTGCGTTGCGTTTCGACGCGGCTGCCTGTGGCGTTGCCGAATCGCGGGGCGAACGTGTTGCGATGCGCTGTGCCGGCTCGCGCCCGGCGATTTCGAATCGCACACGGCACATACTTTTTGACGCGAACGGCGCGTTCTGAACCTGAGTGCTGAAGCTGAACCATCAGCAAGGAGGTCATATGGAACTGCACATGCAATCGCACCATTGGGAACGGCGCACGCCGGACTGGGTTTCCGCCGCCGTGGCCGGCCTGGCGGGCGGTGCGCTGGTGATCGCGCTGGAATTCTTCTGGTCGACGCTGGTGCTCCATGAAAGCCCGTGGCGACCGACCCACAAGATCGCCGCGATGGTGATGGGCCGCGGTGCGCTCAGCCAGTTGTCGCAATTCAACCTCGAAATCGTCGCGATGGCGCTGCTGCTGCACTACGTGCTCGGCGCGCTCATGGGGATGATGCTCGCCGCGATCATGGCGCCTTTCCGGTTCGATTCGAGCGTGGGCATGGAGGCGGTGATCGGGCTGGCGTTCGGGCTCGTCGCGTACCTGTGGAACTTTTATGTGATGACGGCCGTTTTCCCGTGGTTCATCTCGGAGCGCGGTTCCGGCCCCTTGCTGGCGAACCTGCTGTTCGGCGTGGTGGCCGCCGTCGCCTATGGCCAGCTGGAGCGATGGCGCAGGCCGAGCAGGATCGAGTGACGCGCCGGCGCTGAACCTCCATCGGCTCCGCTAGACGGCCGCGTCGGCAATCCTTGCCGGAGGCGGCCGTTTTTGCATCGCATCACCGCATGCGACACCGCCGTTCGCGCGTTTCGTGCGCGACATGCGCGGCATGCGTCTGCGCGTTTCGCCGCCTTGCACGATGCAGGGCAGAGGACTACCTTTTCTTAAGAGCCGTCGTGGGCAGCGCGTCGCGAAGCGGCGCCCGGCACAGGTGCCGGCGCGGACGATACGACGAACGCGAAATGCGCCGACGCGGCGCGACGACGCCAGCAGCGTCGTGTCGACGGCTCGGGTGCGTGACACGCAGCGAGGCGGCCTATGGCCCTTGCGATTGCTCTGGTCCTGATCATCGCAGTGGCGGTGGGGTTTCACTTTGCCAGCCCGTGGTGGATCACGCCGATCGCGTCGAACTGGGTGCGCATGGACGACATGCTGACGATCACGCTCGTGATCACCGGCGCGTTCTTCATCGCGATCAACCTGTTCATCGTGCTCGCACTGCTGCGCTACCGCCATCGCAGCGGCCGTCGCGCGGCCTACGAGCCGCACAACAGGCGGCTCGAATGGTGGCTGATCGGTCTGACCTCGGTCGGCGTGGCCGCATTGCTGGCACCGGGGCTCTTCGTTTATGCGGACTACGTACGACCGCCATCCACGGTGTTGCAGATGGAAGTGCTCGGCCAGCAATGGCAATGGCGCTTCCGCTTCGCGGGCCCCGCCGGCAAGCTCGGCACGACGGACGTGCGCTACATCAGCGACGCCAACCCGTTCGGCCTGAACCCCGGCGACCCCAACGGCCGCGACAACTATCTGATCGATTCATCCGAAGTGCACTTGCCGCTCAACCGGCCGGTGCAGGTACTGGCACGGTCGCGCGACGTGCTGCACGACTTCTACGTGCCGCCGTTCCGCGCGCGGATGAACATGGTGCCGGGCATGGTGACCACCTTCTGGTTCACGCCGACCAAGGCCGGGCGTTACGACATCCTGTGCGCGCAGCTCTGCGGCATCGGGCATTCGAACATGCGCGGCGTGGTGGTGGTGGAAGACGAAGCGTCGTTCTCGCGCTGGCTCGCGCGGCAGCCCACCTTCGCGCAGCGGCAGCAGGCGAACGTGCAGGCCGCGCCGGCCGCCGCGGGCGGCAGCGCCCAGGCGCTGGCCGACCAGGGCAAGGCGCTCGCGGCCGCCAAGGGCTGCATCGCGTGCCATACCGTGGACGGCACGCCGCGCGTGGGCCCCACGTGGAAGGGCCTGTACGGCAAGACCGAAACGATGGCCGACGGCAGCACCGCGAAGGTGGACGACGCGTATCTGCGCGCGTTCATCACCAACCCGACGGCCCGCGTCGTGAAGGGCTTCTCGCCGATCATGCCGCACTTCGACCTGAGCGATCAGGAACTGGCCGCACTGGTGGCCTATATCAAGGCGCAAGGCGGGCCGGACGCCAGCAGCGCGGCGCAGCGCTAGCGGAGCACACCCCATGACTTACGCGCATTCCGATCACGCCCCGCAGAGCTTCTGGACCCGCTACGTGTGGAGCCAGGACCACAAGGTCATCGCCGTGCAGTACGCGCTGACGGCCATCGCCATCGGCCTCGTCGGCCTGGTGCTGTCGAACCTGATGCGGCTGCAGCTCGGCTTCCCGGGCAAGTTCGCGTTCATCGACGCGAACCACTACTACCAGTTCGTCACGATGCACGGGATGATCATGGTGATCTACCTGCTGACGGCGGTGTTCCTCGGCGGCTTCGGCAACTACCTGATCCCGCTGATGCTGGGCGCGCGCGACATGGTGTTCCCGTTCCTCAACATGCTGAGCTACTGGGTCTATCTGCTCGCCGTGCTGGTGCTGACCGCGAGCTTCTTCGTGCCGGGCGGACCGACCGGCGCGGGCTGGACGCTGTATCCGCCGCAGGCGATCCTGCCGGGCACGCCGGGCGTCGAATGGGGCATCGTGCTGATGCTGGTGTCGCTCGCGATCTTCATCGTCGCGGCGACGATGGGCGGCCTGAACTACGTGACCACCACGCTGCAGGCGCGCACGCGCGGCATGACGCTGATGCGCATGCCGCTCACGGTGTGGGGCATCTTCACCGCGACCATCATGGCGCTGCTGGCGTTTCCGGCGCTGTTCGTGTCGGCGGTGATGATGCTGTTCGACAAGACGCTCGGCACCAGCTTCTTCGTGCCGGCCGTGGTGTCGATGGGGCAGACGCTCAACCATGCCGGCGGCAGCCCGCTGCTGTTCCAGCACCTGTTCTGGTTCTTCGGGCACCCGGAGGTCTACATCGTCGCGCTGCCGGCGTTCGGCATCGCGTCGGACCTCATCAGCACGCACGCGCGCAAGAGCATCTTCGGCTACCGGATGATGGTGTGGGCGATCGTCATGATCGGCGCGCTGAGCTTCGTGGTCTGGGCCCACCACATGTTCATCGCCGGCATGAATCCGTACTTCGGCTTCTTCTTCGCCACCACGACGCTGATCATCGCCGTGCCAACGGCGCTGAAGGTCTACAACTGGGTGCTTACGCTATGGCGCGGCGATATCCATCTGACCGTGCCGATGCTGTTCGCGATCGGCTTCATCAGCACCTTCGTCCTCGGCGGGCTGACCGGGCTCTTCCTCGGCAACGTGAGCGTGGACATTCCGCTGTCGAACACGTACTTCGTGGTCGCGCACTTCCATATGGTGATGGCCGTGTCGCCGATCCTGGTGGTGTTCGGCGGCCTCTACCACTGGTATCCGCTGGTGACGGGCCGCATGCTGAACGACACGCTCGGGCGGCTGCACTTCTGGTTCACGTTCGTCGGCACCTATGCGATCTACTTCCCGATGCACTATCTCGGCGTGCTCGGCATGCCGCGGCGCTATTACGCGTATGAAGGCTACAGCTTCATTCCGCATTCGGCGCAGACGCTCAACGCGTTCATCACCGTCGTGGCGCTGATCGTCGGCGTGGCGCAGCTGCTGTTCCTGTTCAACCTCGCGTGGAGCCTCAAGCACGGCAAGCGTGCCGACGGCAACCCGTGGCGGGCCACCACGCTGGAATGGCAGACGCCGCAATCGCCGCCCGCGCACGGCAACTGGGGCGCGGCGCTGCCGGTCGTCTATCGCTGGGCATACGAATACAGTCCCGCAGGGGAGGCGGAAGATTTCGTCCCGCAAAACCGGCCGCCCGCGACGGCGCCCGAGCCCGCGCCGGCCCGGCCGACGCTTCACTCCGACGAGGCACACGAATGACCACGCTGCCGCGCCCCTTCGGTCCCGACGCGCAACCGGTCTTGCCGAATGCGGGTCGCACGGGCCTGATCGTCTTCATGGCGGTGGCCACGACGTTGTTTTCGCTGCTGCTGCTCGCCTATGGGATGCGCATGCGCGAGCCCGACTGGCAGCCGATTCCGCATCCGGCGCTGCTGTGGTGGAACACCGGTGCGCTGGTGCTGGCCAGCATCGCGATGCAGCGCGCCCGGCGGATGGCCTTGCACCGCGCGGTGTGGCTGGTATCCGGCGGCGTGCTGGCGGCGCTGTTCGTGATCGGGCAACTGACCGCGTGGCGCATGCTGTCCGCCGCCGGGCAGACCGTCAACGTCAATCCTTCGAACAGCTTCCTGTACCTGCTCACCGGCCTTCATGGGTTGCATGTGCTGGGCGGGCTGGTCGCCTGGGTCGTCACGATCGCGCTTGTGCGGCGCGCGGATCCGTTCCGAGCCCAGCGCGCGATTGCGCTGTGCGCGACCTACTGGCATTTCCTGCTGGCTGTCTGGCTCGTGCTGCTGGCGGCGATGTGGTGGATGACTCCCGCGATCGTCGCCGC
Organism: Burkholderia sp. SIMBA_051; assembly: GCF_046534915.1. Taxonomy (NCBI): domain Bacteria; kingdom Pseudomonadati; phylum Pseudomonadota; class Betaproteobacteria; order Burkholderiales; family Burkholderiaceae; genus Burkholderia; species Burkholderia sp. SIMBA_051. Next base: position 38,297 of record NZ_JAWRXS010000013.1, read on the forward strand.
CATCTGCGGGCCGCTGTATGGAGCCGCGCCATGACCGTGCCCACGCTCCCCACCGAATCGGCCGACATCGCCCCCGCCGACGCCGGGCCCGACGGCTGGCGCGGCATCGTCACCGACTGGGCGGGCGACCGCGAAGCCTTCAAGGTGCCGTGGGGCAAGGCGATGATGTGGATCTTCCTGCTGTCGGACACCTTCGTCTTCAGCAGCTTCCTGATCGGCTACATGTCGGTGCGCATCTCGACCACGGCGCCGTGGCCCGATACGTCCAAGGTATTCGGGCTCACGGTGGGCGGCGTGGATGTACCGTTGCTGCTGATCGCGATCATGACGTTCATCCTGATCAGCAGCAGCGGCACGATGGCGATGGCCGTCAACTTCGGCTACCGGCGCAACGCCAAACGCGCCGCCGTGCTGTTGCTGGCGACCGCGCTGCTGGGCGCGGCCTTCGTGTCGATGCAGGCGCTCGAATGGACCAAGCTGATCGTCCATGAAGGAATCCGCCCGTGGGGCAACCCGCTGGGCGCGGCGCAGTTCGGCGCGTGCTTCTTCACGATCACCGGCTTCCACGGCTTTCACGTGACCTGCGGCGTGATCTACCTGCTGCTGATCGCACGCAAGGTGCTGCAACCGGGGTTCACCGAGCACGGCAACTTCCAGATCGTCGAGATTGCCGGGCTGTACTGGCACTTCGTCGACCTGGTGTGGGTGTTCATCTTCGCGTTGTTCTACTTGTGGTGAGGCAGGCCATGGACCACACCGATTCCGCCGATCGACCCGACGCCGCGCACGGCCAGCAGCATCCGATCGGCGTCTACCTGAAAATCTGGGGCCTGCTGTTCGTTCTGAGCACGTTGTCGTATCTGGTCGACTACTTCCACGTGCAGGGCGTGCTGCGCTGGGTGCTGATCGTCGTGCTGATGATCGCTAAGGCCGGGCTGATCGTGTCGATCTTCATGCACATGATGTGGGAGCGGCTGGCGCTGGTGTACGCGATCCTGGTGCCGCCGCTGTGCCTGCTGGTGCTCATGGTGCTGATGGCCGCCGAAGCGCATCACACGTTCGGCATGCGGGCACTCTTCTTTCACTGATTCCCGGGCATCCGTTCAAGGGAGACTCTCATGAAATTTTCACGCCGACGTTTCATTACAGCGACCACCGTGCTGGCTTCCGCGCTGGCCGTGGGCCGTCGCGCGGCGGCGGCGGAGGCCGTAGCCGTGCAGGAATCCGATGCAAACGCGCAGGCGCTCGGCTACAAGACCGACGCCAGCCGGGTCGACCGTAAGAAATTCCCGAAATTTCAGCCGGGCGAGGCCTGTGCGAATTGCCAGTTCTACCAGGGCAAGGCCGATGCCGCGATGGCGCCGTGCGCGATTTTCGGCGGCAAGCAGGTCAATGCAAAGGGCTGGTGCAGCGCCTATGCGAAAAAGGCGTAGCAAGCAGGGCGGCCCGCGCGGCGCACCGGGGCGAGCACATACAATGTGAGCGTCCGTCGGCCTGCGCTTCGCCATGACCTGGGTGACGCGCGGGCCGCTCCGCCCGCGACCCGCCAAGGCCATCATGGAAATCAAATGGATCGAGGACTTCCTCGCGCTCGCTCAATATCAAAGCTTTTCCCGTGCGGCTGAATTTCGCAACGTCACGCAGTCGGGCTTCAGCCGTCGCATCCAGTCGCTCGAGCAGTGGATCGGCGCGGAACTGATCGACCGCAGCAGCTTTCCGCCGGTGCTGACGCCGGCGGGCCGGCTGTTTCGCGAGACGGCCGAAGACGTGCTCAGTCGCCTGTTCGACACGCGGGCCATCATCCGCACCGAGCAGCGGATCGCCGGCAAGAGCCTGCAGATCGCCGCGGGCCACACGATCGCGCTGAGTTTCCTGCCGGGCTGGCTCAAGGCGCTCGCGCCGCATTTCGGCGAAGTGCGGGCGCGCGTCATTCCGACCAATGTCCATGACTCGATCCTGATGCTCGTCAACGGCAACTGCGAGCTGATGTTTGCCTATCACCATCCCGAGCTGCCGCTCCATCTCGACCCGGCGAAGTACGCGCACCTGACGGTCGGCCTCGACACGCTGATGCCGGCATGCCGGCCGAACCGGCACTCGGCGCCCGCGTTTCGCCTGCCCGGAACGAAGCAGAGCCCGCTGCCGCTGATCTCCTATACGGAAACCAGCTACTTCGGCCGCTGTCTCGCGCTGCTGCTCGCCCGTGCCCCCGATACGCCGGCGCTGCAGCTGCACTACGAGTCGGACATGGCCGAGGTGCTGAAGAAACTCGTGATGGAAGGCGAGGGCGTCGCGTGGCTGCCCCGCAGCGCCATCGCCGCCGAACTGGCGGCCGGCGAACTCGTCCCGGCCGGGCCCGCGGCGTGGAACCTGGACGTCGAGCTGCGCGTGTATCGCGATGTGTCCAACCGCAGTGAATTCCTCGACACGCTGTGGCAGCACCTGCGCGAGGCGCCTTCCCGGCTCGGCTGAGTCGGGGTTTTCCCGCCTTATGCGGGGCTCGCATACCACCATGTTGCACCGGCATCACGGTTTTATCGACCGTCCCTACCATTCGTTCCAACGGCAATCGTGACGCGTGACCGGCGTCGCGCGGCCTTCTTCGCAGCGCTCGTTCGCCTCCGGCGGCAGGGCGCCACCCAAGGACGAATGGACATGAAAAATCGCCTTACCTTCAGCATTGCAGTCGGCATGATCCTCGGTGTCGTCGCCGGTTATGCGTGCCACACCCACATCGCGGATCCGGGCACCCTCAAAACCGTCGCCGGCTATTTCTCGATCGTCACCGACATCTTCCTGCGCCTGATCAAGATGATCATCGCGCCGCTGGTGTTCGTCACGCTCGTGTCCGGCCTGGCCGGCATGGACAGCGGCGAGGACGTCGGCCGCATCGGCCTGCGCTCGATCGGGTGGTTCGTCTGTGCGTCGCTGATTTCGTTGAGCCTCGGCCTCGTCATGGCCAATGCGCTGCAGCCGGGCGCCGGCCTGAACCTCGTGGCATCCGGCGGCGAAGTCGGCACCGGCCTGAATACCGCCGCGCTGAACGCGCGGGACGTGATCACGCATGCGTTCCCGACCAGCCTGCTCGACGCGATGGCGCGCAACGACATCCTGCAGATCCTGGTGTTCTCGGTCTTTCTCGGCATCGGGCTGAGCGCGCTGAAGCACGACAAGCGGGTCGGCGTCGTGATCCAGTCGATCGACGGCATGGTGCCGGTGATGCTGCGCCTGACCAACTACGTGATGCGCGCGGCGCCGCTCGGCGTATTCGGCGCGATCGCCGCGTCGGTCACGCTGCGCGGGCTCGACGTGATCTATACGTACGGCAAGCTGATCGGCGCGTTCTACCTCGGCTTGCTCGTCCTCTGGACGCTGCTGATCGGCGCCGGATACGTGTTTCTCGGGCGGCGCGTCGGCAGCCTGCTGAAGGCCGTGCGCGAACCCGCGCTGATCGCCTTCTCGACCGCGAGCAGCGAGGCCGCCTATCCGCGCCTGACCGAGCAGCTCGAGCGGTTCGGCGTGGACAAGAAGGTGGTGGGCTTCACGCTGCCGCTCGGTTACGCGTTCAACCTGGACGGTTCGATGATGTATCAGGCGTTTGCCGCGATCTTCATCGCGCAGGCGTTCGGCGTGCACATGCCGGTGTCGGAGCAGGTGTTCATGTTGCTGGTGCTGATGTTGAGCAGCAAGGGGATGGCGAGCGTGCCGCGCGGCTCGGTGGTCGTCGTCGCGGCGGTCGCGCCGATGTTCCATCTGCCGGTGGCCGGCGTCGCGATGATTCTCGCGATCGACCAGATTCTCGACATGGGCCGCACGATGACGAACGTGATCGGCAACAGCGTGGCGACGGCGGTGATCGCGAAGTGGGAGAGCCGACGCGCCACGAAGTCACAAGCCGCCGTATTCGATCAGCCGGAGAACGCGTGATGCACACGGATGGCGTGAATGCCCGGCGCAAGTTCGGCGTGGTCGGTGGCCTCGGGCCGCTGGGCAGTGCCGATGTGTTCTTCAAGATGGTGAAGGCGACGCCTGCGTCGTCCGACGACGAGCACGTCGAGCTGATCTTCGAGCAATACCCGTTCAAGGGCTCGGGGTCGGGCAGCGCGGCGACCATCGAACGCAAGCTGTACGTGTTCGACATGATCCGCGCGTTCGAGAAGCGGGGCGTGACGACGGTCGTGCTGCCGTGCTTTCTGAGCCACACGTTCATCGACGAGTTGAAGGCGAACACGAGCCTGCCGATCGTGGATATCGTCGAAGCGGTGCGCAGCCATGTGCGGCGCAAGTATCCCGACGCGACGCGCATCGGCGTGCTGGCGTCCGATTACGTGCGCGACAAGCGACTTTTCGAAGCGTATTTCTCGGCGCCGCAGTTCGACATCGTCCATCCGCGATCGCACGACGGGATCGATCTCGTGACCGAAGCGATCTACGGCGCCGACGGCATCAAGCGGGGCAATCTTCGTGGCCGTTCAGTCGAGCTGTTGCGCCGTGCGTGCGACGACCTCGCCGATCAGGGTGCGCAAGTGATCGTCCCCGGCCTGACCGAGATCGCGCTGGTCGCCGATGAAATCGGCCTGCAGCGCGTGCCGCTCGTGGATTCGAATCTCGCGTATGCGCAGTACGCGGTGGCCGGGCAACCGGGTTCACGCGCGGCGACGTTCAAGATCGGCGTGGTCGGCGGCGTCGGTCCGGCGGCGACCGTCGATTTCCTGGACAAGATCGTGCGCAACACGCCGGCGTCACGCGATCAGGACCATATCAAGCTGCTGGTCGAACAGAATCCGCAGATTCCCGATCGAACCGAGAACCTGGTGGGCGCCGGCGCGGATCCGACGATTTCCCTGTACGCGACCTGCAAGAAACTCGAGGACGGCGATGCCGACGTCATCGCGATTCCGTGCAACACCGCGCATGCGTTCGTCGAGCGGATTCAGCCCTGGCTCGGCATTCCGATCGTCAACATGCTGACCGTCACGGTCGCCCACCTGCGCGACACCTATCCGGTGCTGCGGGAGGTCGGTGTGCTGGCCACTTCAGGCACGATCGAAAGCGGGGTCTACCGGAAGGCGCTCGAATCGCAGGGGCTCCGGCAAGTGGCGCCGGCGCCGGCGTTGCAGGCGCGCGTGATGGAAGCGATCTACGGCGCGCAGGGTGTCAAGGCCGGCTTCACGACCGGACAGTGCGAGGAAGATATCGGCGCGGCGATCGACGCGTTGATGGACGAAGGCGTGAGCGTGATCGTGCTCGGCTGTACCGAGCTGCCGATCCTGCTGCCGGGCGGCGAATATGTCGCGCGCAACGGGCGCCGCGCGACGCTCGTCGATCCGACCGACGTGCTTGCGCGCACGTGCATTGCGTATGCGATGTCCTTCGCGAGCCGGACTGCGGACGAGCGACTGGCGCGCGATCGTCAAACCGCCTGACCTTGCAGGTGTTCCGCTTCCTTGCTGCGCGCCGCCGCGGTCGTGGGCATGACGACCGCGGTACCTTCCACCACGATCAGCCCATTCACTTCGCATCGGGTTTCCAGCACGACGCGCCGCCGGTTCGCGACGATCTCCTTGACGGTCACGATCGCACAAACCGTTTCGCCGAGCTTCACCGGGCGCCGGAATTGCAGATCCTGCGATAGATAGATCGAGCCGGGGCCGGGCAGGCGCATGGCAATGGCTGCCGATATCACCGACGCCGACAACATGCCGTGCGCAATGCGGCCGCCGAAGCGTGTGCGACTGGCGTAGGCGTCGTCGAGATGCACGGGATTCCGGTCGCCGGACGCGCTCGCGAACAGGAAAATGTCACGTTCGGATAACGTCTTCGTGAAGCTCGCGCTCATGCCGGGTATCAAGTCTTCGAGATCGTATCCACCTTCGTCGTTCATCGTCCGCTCCTGTGTCGTTCGTACTGCGTGGCGTTGACGGGCATCGCGCGCCGTCATCTGTCATGCCGCCGCGTTCTCGTGTGTTGAAGCAGCGTGCAAATCTGTCGATGCGAACAACCGGTTTGCCTCGGCCAGTGCGGATTGCGTGGCGAGCACGCCTGCGTAGGGCAGTGCGCCGGTTATTGTGTTCACAATCTCGTGCCGCGACGCACCCAGCAAGCGCGCGTCGCGTATATGCATGACGAGCGCTTCGGTATCCGCATTTCGGGCGAGGCAGGTCAGGCAGGCGATGGCCGTCAGGTGCCGCGCCTTCGCGTGTTCGACCGAATCGACGCTCGACGTCGACGCGCCCGGCTCATCGAGGTGCCGCGCGAGTTCGGGCGAAATCTCGGTAGCGCGCACCGGCGCTGCATGCGCATATCGATCACGTTCCGGCGTGGCTTGCGTCGGGGCGACGTGCGCCTGTTCCGCGGCGGCGAATACGTCGAGCGCGATGCGCGATACGGAAAGTACGAGCGGCCAGCCGATATAGCCGGTGAGCTGAATCAGTACTTCGGTCAGCTCATGACGCGACCAGCCGACATGCAGGCAAGCATTCAAGTGCTGCCGTACGGCCGCATGCTGATTTTCGAGCGCGATGACGATTCCAAGCGTGGCGATTTCGCGCTCCTTGGGTGTCAGTGCGTCAAGATGCTGTTGCCGCAGCTCACGCGTGCACGCGACTGCGGATGCGTAGGGTTCGAACGGATTCGCTGCCTGACCGATAGTGATGCCGCGCGCGCGCAGCACCGTCACGACGTGTCGCACGCCGGCCATGGCCACCGGCACGCCCGCGTACTCGAGCGTCTGCAGGACCGTGGCGAGCACGGCCTCCGGCGTCCAGCCCGTATTCAACATGCCGGCCGCATGATACTTGAGCGGGGAATCGGCATTGCCCATCGTGGTCAGGACCGCAACGGTCACGAGCTCGCGATGCTTCAGCGACAGATTGGGCCGGGCGATGATATCCGCATAAGCGCCCTCGATCAGCAATCGCTTGAAGTCGGGGTCGAGCGAATCGAGCGCTGCGCTGAGGTCCGAGAAACCCTCGCTGCCGATTGCATGAATGACGGACATGCCAATCTTGTGCCGGGATATCGTTTTTGCATGCATGGTGCACCAGCCTGGCAATTGCCGAAAATATCGATGGTGCCGATGATATTCGCCCGCCCGGGAAGTAATTCTGAACTTTTATGAACTGTCATGGATGGGCGTTTTTTGACGTTTAGAATCCAGACCAATACGAGAACGCGAACGTTTTCATCCGAGCCGAATGAATCGTTCGATGGCGGCAGCGGATCGGTCATATCAACGTAACCGGGAGAGCGCAGTGCTGAAGCTTCAAGACAAGGTGGCCCTCGTCACGGGCGGGAATTCGGGCATCGGCCGGACCACGGCGCTATTGTTTGCACGGGAAGGCGCGCGCGTCGCGATCGCATCGCGCCGAATCGACGAAGGCCTGGCCGTCGTCGAGGAAATTCGCAGCGCTGGCGGCGACGCGATGTTCGTGAAAACCGATGTGTCCAGGGCCGAGGATTGCGCGAATGCGGTAGCGCAGACCGTAAAACAATTTGGCAGGCTGGATATCGCTTTCAATAACGCAGGCGTTGAAGCGTTCGGCAATGCGGTGGCCGATACCGACGAGGCGACTTGGGATTTTGTCGTGGACATCAATCTGAAAGGGGTGTTCCTTGCGATGAAATATGAAATTCCGGAATTGCTTAAAACCGGGGGCGGATCGATCGTCAATATGTCATCGACCTATGGCCTGGTGGCATCGGCATTCGGCGGCTGCGCGTATCACGCGTCGAAGGCAGGCATTCTCGGATTGACGAAGGCGGCCGCGCTCGAATACGCGAAGCAGAAAATCCGCGTCAATGCGATTTGTCCGGCATTCGTCGCCACGGCGATGGTCGAAAAATTCCTCGACGAAACCCATATGACCGACCAGATCAAGAGCTTTCATCCGGTCGGCCGCCTGGGTACCGAAGAGGAGATCGCGCAGGCCGTCGTGTTCCTCGCGAGCGATGCGTCGTCGTTCATGACAGGCACCGCGCTTTCCGTCGACGGCGGCATGACCGCGGCTTGACGCCAACGTCGTCTTCACACATGTCGTAGCGCGAGCGCTACGGTCGATCAATCCGATTTCGTACGGGTATAAATATGGATTCCGAACTGATGGAAGTGGTGGAGAAAACGGAGAGCGGGCAACCGGAGCTGTTCGACATCGGTTGTGCCATTCCGTTGGGCGTCGTGCCGAGAACGATGCATGCGTGGACGATTCGCCGGGAGAACCACGGAGAGCCGCAGCACGCATTCACGAGGGAAATCGTCGACGTGCCGACGCTCGGCCCGAACGACGTGCTGATTCTCGTCATGGCAGCCGGCGTCAACTACAACGGCGTGTGGGCCGCGCTCGGCCAGCCGTTTTCCGTGCTCGACCTGCATGACGATCCCTACCACATCACGGGCTCGGACGCGTCCGGCATCGTATGGGCCGTCGGCGCGAACGTGAGGAAATGGAAGGTGGGCGACGAGGTGGTCGCGCATTGCTCGCAGGTCGATGGCGACGACGAGGAATGCAACGGCGGCGATCCGATGCTGTCTCCGTCACAGCGCATCTGGGGCTACGAAACCACCCACGGTTCGTTCGCGCAATTCGCGCGCGTACAGGCCACGCAGCTGATGCCGCGCCCGAAGCACCTCACGTGGGCCGCAAGCGCGTGCTACACGCTCACGCTCGCCACCGCGTACCGGATGCTGTTCGGCCACAAGCCGCATGTGCTTTCGCCGGGACAATCGGTGCTCGTGTGGGGCGCGGCGGGCGGCTTGGGAACGATGGCGATTCAGCTTGCGGCGCTGGCCGGCGCGCGGCCGGTCGCCGTGGTCTCCGACGATTCGAAGGCTGAATTCGTCAAGCGCCTTGGCGCGGTGGGCGTGATCAACCGTTCGAATTTTTCATGCTGGGGCGCGCCGCCGCCCGTCGATGCAACGAACGAATACGCGGCCTATGTCGACGCCGTGAAGAAGTTCGGTAAGGCGATCTGGGACGCGCTCGGCGAAAGGCGCGACGTCGACATGGTGTTCGAACACCCGGGCCGCAACACGTTCGCGCCGTCCTGCTACGTCGTGAAGCGCGGCGGCATGGTCGTCTTCTGCGCCGCGACGAGTGGCTACGACCTCACCTGCGATGCGCGCTACGTGTGGATGCGACAAAAGCGGATCCAGGGCAGCCACTTCGCGAGTCTCAAGGAAGCTGCGGCGGCAAACCGGCTCGTGATGAGCGGCAAGATCGATCCGTGCCTGTCGGAAGTGTTTCCTTGGCACCGCCTGCCGGACGCGCACGCGAAGATTCGCGCGAATCAGCATCTGCCGGGCAACATGGCCGTGCTGGTGCAGGCCAGCAGTCGCGACGATCTCGACGCGGCGCGTCGCCACTAGCCATGAAGCATTCTTCTTGCAGCGAGAACGGTATGGACAGGTCAACTACACACGCGGAACGGATCGCCATCATCGGCATGTCGTGCCGCTTCCCGGGTGGCGCGTCCTGTGCGTCGAGCTATTGGGCGTTGCTGAATTCCGGCCGTACGGCGATTCGGGAAACACCGCGCGAGCGGTTCGATATCGACGCGTTCTACTCGCCGGATCCCGCTGAACCCGGCACCACCTATTCGCGCGTGGCCGGCTACGTCGACGATCCGTTCTGCTTCGACCGCGGGCTGTTCCGCACGTCGGCGGCCGAGGCGATCGAGATGGATCCGCAGCAGCGCTGGATGCTGGAACTGGCGTGGGAAGCGCTCGAGAACGCGGGGTTTGCGCCCGGTCAATTGCGCGGCAAGAACGTCGGCGTCTTCATGACGACCGGCGAAGCCGATTATGGCCGGCGTACCGTGTGGTCCGGCGATCCCGGAAAAATAACCACGTATTCGAAGCTCGGCAACCTGCGCGCGATGGCGCCCGGGCGCGTCGCGCACATCCTGGGCTTGAGCGGGCCGGCGATCTTCGTCGACACCACCTGCTCGTCGTCGCTCGTCGCGATCCATCTTGCCGCACAGAGCCTGCAGGCCGGCGAGTGCGACGTGGCGATCGCGGGCGGCGTGAACCTGATCCTCGGGCCGGAGGAAACGATCGGCGTCGCGCGACTTCAGGCGATGTCCGTGTCCGGTCAGTGTCGCCCGTTCGACGCGAACGCCGACGGCTACATTCGCGGCGAAGGCGGTGGTGCGCTCGTCATGAAGCGGCTGGGCGACGCGCGCACGCACGGCGATCGTATCGACGCGGTGCTGGTCGGTTCCGCCGTCAACAGCGATGGCGCGAGCAACGGCCTCACCGCGCCTAACGGCGCCGCGCAGGAAACCGTGATTCGGCGCGCGATGGCACGTGCGGGCGTGCGCCCGGAAGCGGTCGCCTACGTGGAGGCGCATGGTACGGGTACGGCACTGGGAGACCCGATCGAGCTCTCCGCGCTGCGCAACGTGTATGCGCGCGCCGTCACGCGCGACAAGCCGATTCTCGTCGGCTCGGTGAAGTCTCAACTCGGGCATCTGGAAGGTGCCGCGGGCATGGCGGGTTTCATCAAGGCGATGCTGATTCTCCGTCATCGCCAGGTGCCCGCACAGGTGAATTTCGCGACGCCGAATCCCCGCTTTCACTGGGAAGGCGCGCAACTCGAGATTCCGCGCGACGGCATGCCGCTGGGTGACGGCAATGCGTTCGTCGGTGTGAGTGGCTTCGGCATCACCGGCACCAACGTCCATATGATTCTTGCCGAGCCGGACGCGGCGCCGGATACCGCCGCGCAGGTCGCTCGCGAACGCGTGCTGACGCTGTCGGGACGCTCGCCGCAAGCGCGCCGGCGTGCCGCGTCCGCGTGGCGCGCGTGGCTCGCCGACACGAACGCGCCGATGCGCGATGCGTGCCACACGGCAAGCGTGCGGCGCGATCACTTCGATCATCGCGTGGCGCTGGTCGGGACGACGCAAGCGGATTTCGTTGCCGCACTCGATGCCTTTCTCGCCGAGGACCCGACGGGACACTGGCACGCGGGCGAGCATCCGCGCAAGCCGCGTCTCGCGTTTCTCATCCCCGGTCAAGGGGCATGGCAGCCCGGTGTCGGGCGCAATCTCTACGAAGACAACGGCCTGTTCCGCAAACACGCGGATGCGTGCCTGGGCCAGCTCGACGCCGATACGGCACGCGACGTGCTCGACGCGATCGTCGGCCGGACCACCGACGCGGTGCGCCATCATCCGGGGCAACTCGCGCATTTCGTCGTGTGCTATGCGCTCGCGCGTACGTGGATGGATCTCGGCGTGCAGCCCGATCTGCTGATCGGGCATTCGTTGGGCGAGCATGTGGCCGCCGTGATCGGCGGCGTGATGTCGCTCGCCGAGGGGTTGAAGGCCGTCGACGCGCGCGGCCGCCTTTTCGACACGGCGACGCCGGCGGGCGCGATGCTCGCGGTCGCCGCGAGCGTGGATGAACTCGCCGCACGCTTCGCGTTCGGGACGGATTTGTTCGTGGCAGGCATCAACGGGCCGGAGCAAACCGTCGTGAGCGGCACGCAGGCGGCGATCACGCGGGTTCAGGACGCGATGGTCGCGGCCGGCAAGCGTGTGTCGTTGCTCAAGACCTACGGCACGCCGGGTCATTCGCCAATGCTGCGTTCGATGCGCGAAGCGTTCCGGCAGGCGCTCGAACCGCTGACCCTGGCGGCGCCCGCGATCCCGATCGTCTCCACACTCACGGGCGCGTTCGCGACAGACGCGATCGCGAGTGTCGAGCATTGGCTGGATCTCGTGGAGCAGCCGGTGCGCTTTCATGAAGCGTTGCTCGCGGCGTTCGACGGCAAGACGATCTTCGTCGAAGTGGGGCCCGGCGCGGCGCTGTCGAAGCTCGCGCGCGCGGCCGCGGGCGGCGACTGGCAATGTGCGGTCTCTTCGCTTGCCGATGGGCCGGACGGCGATGAAGAAACGGAATCGACCGGCTTCGCGCATGCGTGCGCACGCCTCTACAGCATCGGGCAGAAGATCGCGTGGCGCAAGCTCTACGGCAACGCGCCGCGGCCCGCGGAAGCGCCGGGCTATCCGTTCGACCGCGATCGCTTCGAATTGCCGTTCCCGGAGCATGTGCTTGCGGCTTCCGCGCAAGGCGGTACGCAGCATCGGCGCGACATCGCGTCGGGCGAGGTGCCGCTGCAACACGCTTCGCACGTGGCGGAGATTGGCACTGACATCGCGAGCGTTGACGTTGAGCAACTGCTCGCGACACTCCGCACCATCGCGGCGGCCGTCACGCCGGATAGCGTAACGCTGGCCGACGATCTTTCACTCGTCAGTCAGGGCCTCGATTCGTTGGCGTTGACGGAATTGCGCGTGCGCCTGCATCAGCACTTCGGCAGGATGCCGCCGATTTCCATGCTCGCACGCGGTGCATCGCTATCGACGCTGGCTCGGTGGTTCGGCGCATCGTCGGGCACTACACCGATTCAGGAACCCGTATCGAGCGACACGCAGAAAGCGGCTGATGCACCGGGCGATCACGGATTGCTCGTCACGCTGCGCAATGGCGCGGGGCCGCTCGTCGCACTGGTGCATCCGGTGGGCGGCAACGTGCTCTGTTATCAGGATCTGGCCAACGGCTGGCCGGGCGATCCGACCATCGTCGCGATTCGCCATCCGTACGCGGACCAGGACCGCCCGCCTGCGTATCTGTCGATCGCGCAATTGGCGTCGCGTTATCGCGCGGCGTGGCTTGCCGCACAGGGCAAGCTGCCCGATGTGCTCGGCGGCTGGTCGTTCGGCGGCATCGTCTCGCACGAAATGGCGGCGCAGTGGGAAGCGGAGGGCAGGACCGCGCCGCCGCTGGTGATCGTCGACACCCCGCTCCATGAAGGCGAATTCGCGACGCGGCTGCACGCGCTTGCCGGCGATTTCATCAATGAGGATGCCACGCAGGTCGTCGAAGCGTGGCTCACCGACCCGCGCTTCGACACGATGCTCGATCAGGACTTCTACCTCGCCGACGTGCGGCGCCGCGCGCATCCCGCCACGTTCGCCCACATCTCGCGGCTGCATGCCGTGAGCGCGGTGGCGCTCGCGCGTCACCGGCCGCACCAGGTGCGCACGCGGATCGACTACGCGCTCGCCGAGCGTAATGCGGGCGGCATGTCCGGTACGCAGGTGACGCAGTATCTGCGGCGGCTCACGGGCGGCAGCGTCGCGGTGAGCGTGTTCGACGACGATCACAACTCGATCGTGCGTGAGCCGTCCGCGCGCCGCGTCGCGGCTTTCCTCGCCGGCAGTCCGGACGCCACGCGAGTCGAGTTCGAGCCGCATGCGCAGGTGACGACCGCATAGGCTCGCGTGTTCCGATTCAACCGTACGACGCACGGCGCTTCGTGCCGTGCTTTTCTTCGTCAATCCGACTTCAGGAAATCAATGCCATGAGCGACCAACTTCAAGCCGCAACGTTGAACGGTTCCGCGGTGACCGCCCAGACCATCCTCGGCTGGATCCAGGAATGGGCCGAGGCGAACAATCTGCAGGTGCCGACCGATCTCGAACAGACCTTCGCCGACGCCGGCTTCGATTCCATGCATTCCGTGGAACTCGCGTTCTTTCTCGAAGAGCGGCTCAAGATCAAGATCGACGATACGGTGCTCTACGATTATCCGACGTTCATCGCGTTGGCCGAGCATCTCGTGTCGCTCACGCCCACGGGCACAGCCGCGGATACGGAAGCGGGCGAAGGGGCAAGCGCCGGAAACTGGTAACTCGCGTGCGCCGGTTCAGCGCCTGTCGCGCGCCGGCGCGCCTCATCGATCTTCACCGGAGTACGGAAGATGGCGGAAATCACCGGCGCGGGGAACTGGACCTCGCGCGTCGTCGGCTGCGGCTCGGCACTGCCCGAGCGGCGTGTGACGAATCATGACATCGCCCGCATGGTCGATACCACGGACGAATGGATCACGCAGCGCACCGGCATCAAGGAGCGCCGCATCGCGGCGGACGGCGAGCACACGTCCGATCTCGCGATCGGCGCGGCTACCGCCGCGCTGAAGCAAGCGGGCATCAGCGGCGCCGATGTCGATCTGATCGTGCTCGCGACCTGCACGCCCGATCGCACGATGCCCGCGACGGCCGTGCGCGTGCAGGAGGCGATCGGCATGCAGGGCGGCGCGGCGTTCGACGTGCAGGCCGTGTGCTCGGGATTCGTATTCGCGCTGTCGGTCGCGGACAACATGATCCGCTTGGGTCAGGCCCGCACCGCGATCGTGATCGGCGCGGAAACGATGTCGCGCATCGTGGACTGGCAGGATCGCAATACCTGCGTGCTGTTCGGCGACGGCGCCGGCGCGGTGGTGCTGCGCGGTGAGCGATCCGACGGCGACAAGCCGCGCGGCGTCCTCTCCACGCACCTGCATTCCGACGGCCGGCATCATGACAAGATTCATACGGACGGCGGCGTCTCGTCGACGCAAAGCGCGGGCAAGATGCATCTGGAAGGGCGCGAGGTATTCCTGCATGCGGTGGTCAATCTCGCCGAGGCGTCGCAGGAAGCGCTCGCGGCACACGGCCTGACCCAGGACGATCTCGACTGGGTCGTGCCGCATCAGGCGAACCAGCGCATCGTGCAGACGCTCGGCATGAAGTTGAACCTGCCGATGGAGAAGGTCGTGCTCACCGTCGGCAAACACGGGAACACGTCGGCGGCGTCGATTCCGCTCGCGCTCAGTGAGGCGGTGTCCGATGGACGCATCAAGGAGAACGATCTCGTTCTGATGCCGGCGATGGGGGCGGGCTTTACTTGGGGGGCGGCGTTGATTCGCTGGTAGGCGCTGAACGTACGCGAAAGTGACAAATGTTCACTTTGCGTACCGGAGGCGCTGTTCTATGCTGGCCGCATTCCGTCTACAGCGGTTCATCAGACAAAGGCCCGAACGGAGTGCACATGGCAGATTCACTTCAGGACGACGCGATGTCGGGTGGCCGGCATCGCGCCCGGCACACCGGGCCGCCGGAACCTGCGCGCCATCCCGCAACGCGCGGCTGAACAGGCGAAGCGGATACCTCGGCTCAGGTGCCAGCCTATGGATGCGTTCTGCGCTGACTGTTGGCGATGAAAGCGTCGATATCCGCCTCGCAAAGCGGCTCGCCGAGGTAGAAGCCCTGACCTTCGACGCCGGGCAACGCGCGCGCCCATTCGAACTGTTCCGCGGTCTCGATGCCCGTCATCACGATCTGCTTGCCATGACCTTTTGCAAGCTGCACCAGCGTTTCGACGACGCGCATCGATTCTCCGTTTTGCACCACATCGCGGATCAACGACCGATCGAACTTGACGATGTCCACCGGCAATTGTTGCAGCAGCGTCAGCGAGTTGAAGCCGGCGCCGAAGTCGTCGAGCGCAACCCGCACGCCGACAGCCTGCACCGCGTGAATGGCTTCCACCAGCCAATCGAGCTCGGCAGGAGGGACGACATCGGTCAATTCAATCTGGAATCGGTGCGGATCGACGTCCAGCGATTCGAGCAGCGCGGACAGTTGACCGGGAAAGCCCGCATGCCCCAATTCCAGCGAGGACAAGTTGATGGAGAGCGACAACGCGTCATATCCGGGCGCCATCCACCGCGCGAGCATGCGTGTCGCGCGGTGGGTGAGCAGGTCCGTGAATCGACCGGCCAGGCACGAATCCTCGACCACGCTGATGAACGACGCCGGCTCGAGGACGCCGCGCTGCGGATGTCGCCAGCGGATCAGGTATTCGAAGCCGCACAGGCGGAATTCCTGCAACGCGAACTTGGGTTGGAGCAGGAAAAAGAACTCATCCTCGTGAAGCCCCCGTTCGGCGTCGTCGAGTGGATCGTTGGTCAATAAGGTAGGTTTCATGAATATTCCGGGATGCCGGATCGGGGAGGGCTGCTGCTTTTTCGATCACTCGATTCTATGGACGCGATCTTGAATTTTCAACTTCGAAAAACAAACAAATGTAAATTTGTTTTGCGATGCTGAGTATTTGAGGGGCGTCGCGCGGGCGCCCGAATTGCCGGAAATGAAAACGTTTCGACGTTGGGTCAAACGTGTGGGCTTCATTTGTGAGACGGCAATGGGTGAGGAATTTCAGGTGTTTGCGACGGTGTGCCTGGCGGTTGAATGATTGAATCTGGCGGGTGTTATCAATATGAATTTTAAATACGAGTCAAGAATACAATTGTGAATTTATATCGTGTATAATTGCTGTAATTATTTGTTATTTTATATGCGCGTTTTATCGGCTTTTTGGTGCCGGTAGTCGAGGCGTAGTGGCCCAAGTGTCGTTGATGTATGGATGTATGGAATTGAAATTTATTAGAATAGATGCTGCATAAAGTATTGGTGATTTTTTCGGGGAAGATCTCGGAATTTGATGGCGTCATTTCGAGTGTCGTTTAGTGCGATATCGTGAAACATCATCGAATTGACATGGTTGGACGAATTTTTTTATCGAGATTGTGCCGCTCGCGCGACAAGCGCGAGAGCTTGGCAGAGGTTCCCCGCTTCGATCTGGCAGGAGAGTGGGTATGCATGACATTCACACTGATGCTCGTGTGTCTGGTGTTGACGGCGACCCACCTGCTGCATCGCGTCGACCGTGCCTTTTTCGATCTTGCTTCGCAATCTGCTCGTGGCAGTGCAGGTAAATCGCTGATCGTCATCGTCGTCGACGATCGTACGATCGAGCAACTGGGTGGCTGGCCGTTCAGTCGCGAAACGCGCGAGCGGATGATGGACCGGCTCGTCGGAAGCGGCGTCGCCGCGATCGGTATCGATCTGACGAGCTTGCGTGAAGCGACGCGCGGCCGTGCGGCCAACAACGCTGTTGGCGAGACCATCGACCGCGACAACGGACGCATGGCGTCTTCGCTGCCCGAGGCCGGCTTCGATACTCGCGCAAAGGGATGTGTGGAGGCTTCAGGGTTTCAATGTCCTCGCCCCTATGCGCTCTATTCGTATATCAACGTCCTGGACGGACGCGTGCCGTCGAGCAACCTGAGCGGTCGGTCCGTCCTGATTCGGTCGTCGATCGAAGGTGCCGGCGGGTCGTCGGTGTCGTCTTCGGGCGGCATGCCGACGCTCGCGAATGTTTTCGCCGCTGGCGATGAAATCGCTGCGCCCGCGACGGCCGCACCGCCGCGCGAGATCGGCTTCGCTGCCGAACTGGTGCTCAACGAACTGATTGTATGCGCGATTTGCGCGCTTCTCTATCGGCTGAATCCGCGCGCGGGCATGGTCGCGTCGATCGGCCTGACGATCACGATCGCCGCAGGCGCTTTCGCGCTGTTCCGGTTTGGCGACCGCATTCTGCCGCCGTCCACCGGCATGCTCATCTGCGCGCTCGCCTGTGTGCTGTGGTCATGGCGACGCCTGGAAGCATTGTTGCGCTTCATCGTCCGGCTCGCGGATCGACTGACGGTCGAGCCTTCGCTACACGCGGAGCCCGCCGTCGTTCCGCATTGCATGGACCCGGTCTGGCGAGAACTGAGCAGGGCAGGCGCACTGGACGCGCAGGTACGCAGATATCGCGCACTGATCGATGCATGGGTCGACAGCCTGCCGGAAGCGACCCTGATCGCGTCCGCATCGGGCGTCGTTCTGCTGGCGAACGAGCGGGTGGCGGCGTTGTGCGGGGAGCTCGACGGGAATCCGGGGGCGCGCCATTCGCCGGCCGGGCGCTCGGTCTCCGATGTGCTGTTTCAGATCACGGCGTCACATCGTGCCAACGAATTCGCCGCACAGGCGCTGACATGGCTCAATCACTCGCCGCATGGCGACGATCTGTCGGCGCAGACGAAATCGCAGCTCGACCAGGGCGTCGAGATCGCCAATGCGCGCGGCGGCCTCTCGCTGCTGATCAAGTGCGCGCCGATCCGGCCGTCCGCGTTCGGCGAGCGTGCGCTGGTCTTCCATGTGGCGGACGTGTCGTCCGTACGGCTCGCCGAGCGGCAGCGCGACATGGTCCTGCGTTTCCTGTCGCACGACATGCGGTCTCCGCAGGCGTCGATTCTCGCGCTCGCTTCGCAGATAAAGCGCGATCCGTCGCGGTACACGCCGCAACGGTTCGCAGAACTGATTTCGCAGTATGCGACGCGGGCGCTCAACCTGTCCGACGATTTTCTGTTTCTCGCCAAGGCCGAAAGCCTGCCGCCGAAGCTCGCCGCGGTGGACCCTGCGCTGGTGCTGGGCGATGCGGTCGACGATCTGCTGCCGCAGGCAAGTGCGAAATCCACGATCGTCAACCTGATGGCAGAGCCGGGGCTGAGCACGATCGCCGACGTGCAGCTGCTGCGGCGGGCGTTCGTCAATCTGATCGGCAATGCGATCAAGTTCGGCCGGGAAGCCTCGACGGTCGACGTGGAGCTGTCCGCCACGGAACGGCATGTGAAGATCGCCGTGACCGATTACGGGATGGGCATATCGGAGCGAGATCAGGAAAAGCTGTTCCGGGAATTCACGCAGCTGGACGGGACCTCGCCCTTGTCCGGGCATGGCCTCGGTCTGGCATTCGTCAAGACGGTCGTGGATTCACTCGGCGGCAAGCTGCAGGTGCGATCGAAGCTCGGAGAAGGGACGACCTTCCTCATGTTCCTGTCGCGGCACGATCACGACGCGGCGCTAGGAAGCTGACCGCGGCGCCGGCAGGATGACGATGTGATGCGGTCCGCCGCGCCGGCCCGCGCTACGCGCCGGAAACGACCTGAATCCGGCGCGCCTCGGGCGCACCGTTCTGCTTCGCCGGCGTGGCCAGTTCGAATTCGAGCACGGTGTTTCTCGACGGCAAGCGATGGAGTATCGACGCATCCTGAACACTGCTGCTACGAAAGTAGGCGGGGCTCGTCTCGGCGGCCGCGAGCAGCGGCGTATCGGGCAGTGAAGGCCAGAACGCGATGAAGCCATACCCGTCGTCCGGCTCGAAACGGTTGCACACGCCACGCACGCGCGAACCCACTTGACCCCATGCGGGCAGGCCGGCGGCCGAATCTCGAACCGGCAGCAGGCCGGGCACGAGATAGCCGCTGATGAACTGATCGGCCGCTTCCCGCAGCTCGAGGGGGACGTTATCGAAACCCAGGACTTCGACCCGGCAACCTTTTTTCTGCAGCGCGCGGACGACTTCAACGAAGTCTCCGTCGCTGGTCGCGATCAGGACGGTGTCCAGCCGGTCAGATTCCGACAGCGCGTCGATCGCCATCCCGAGATCCGAATTGGATTTGACGGTTTCCGTTCCGTCTTCGTCCGCGTAATGCCTGAGCGGCTTGATCGTGACGCGAAACCCCTTGTCTCGCAGCGCCGCCTGGTAGCCCTTGATGCGTGCGTCGTAGTCGGGCGAACGCGCGGCGCGGCGTTCGTCGAAGCTCAGATACGCATGCAGCCGCTGGATCGTGGCCCCGGCACGCCCGGCGAGCGAGCGCAATACCTCGTACCGCATCAGATGGCCGCCGTTCGCGTCCATGCTGCTTCCATCCACATAAACCCCGACCCTTCTCATCATCGTCATCCGGAGGTGCGCTATCCGTTCCAACCGTCGGCGCGGCCGGTCGCGCGATGCACGCCACGCGGGCGAAGCGTGCGTGGCGCGACCGGCTCGCCGCGTTTCAGTTGCGGCCGCTTACGCTGATCGACACCCGGCGATCCGGCTGCAGGCATGCAATCACGGCGCGGCTTGGACCCGCCGGGCAATGCGTGACCGGCTGACTCGATCCCACGCCTTGCGCGTCGATGATGCTGCCGTTCAGCCCGTGCGAGATCAGATAACCGCGCACCGTTTGCGCACGCGCGCGCGACAATGGTTCGTTCACCGTGCTCGGGCCGATACGATCCGTGTGCCCGACAACGACGATGCGCGTGATCTCCTTATGCCGCTTGATCCGCTCGATGGCGTCGTCGAGCTGCGCCTTGCCGGCCGGCAGCATCGAATCGAGGCTCGATTTTCCGAATGCGAACAGCGCGTCGCTCTGAAGCGTGAATTGCTCGAGCGTCGACACCGGCGGCTCGGCCGCGGCCACCGGCGCGGCCGACGGCGCGCGTATGAAGTCGGCGCATGCGGGTTCGCGCCAATAGGTATCGGTGACCTTCATGTGCTGGTCGTAGCGCACCTGATACTGGCAGCTGACGACCTCATTGCCGCGACGGAAGTCGAACAGATAGTTCCACACATGGCTGCCGACGAACCATTCGTTGAAATGCGGCGGGCCGAGCAGGTCGTACATCTGATCCTTGTTCAGACCTGGCGCGACGTTACGAAGATTGTCCACGTTCACGAACGTGCCGCCCTTCGGGCTGGCCGACTGCGGATCCGGGAATTTGGGCGGACCGCTGACGGCACAGCCTTCGAGGGTTGCAACGGAAAGCAGGCTGATAGACAGCGCAAGTGCCCATTGGATTTTCATGATCTGTTTCTCTCATCGTATTGGGAGCAGCGCATCCGACAGCCGTGCAACGCGCGATGGAGGCGTTGCACGGCCGCGGACGAGCCCGGTTGGATATCGGGTTCTCGCGATCACCACTGATAGCCCGCGCCGATCACGGCACCGTAGTCGTTGCGCGTATTGGTCGTGATGGCGGCCTTGTAGATCCAGTGGTTGTTTTCCGAGATCGTCGAGATGCCGATGGCTTGCCCGGACTGGCTTCGATAGACGCTGCCGGCGATGGCGACCATGCTCTTGCCCGGCCCGGAAGGTTGGGGCAGCCCCGCGACGGCCATTGCGCTCGCGGCTCCCGCATCCGCGTCTCGCCGCAGGCCTTGAATCTTCGCGTCGGTGTACGCGTTCGCATTGCCGACCGCGGCATTCAACTGCTGGACGTTGACGCCATCGGTGGGCGCGGTGCCCGCCGCGACGTTCGTGAGCTGCCGCGGCGAGCTGGCCGTACCGATGGACACGACGTTGTTTCGTCCGCCGTCGTTGCTGCCCGCACCGATCGCCACCGAGTTGTTGCCCGACGACGTCGAGCCTGCGCCGATCGTGGTCGAGCCGGTGCCCGACGCAGTCGAACCGTTGCCGACCGCGGTACTGTTCGAACCGGACGCGACCGCGCCGTTGCCGCCGGCCGACGAGTTCGAGCCGGTCGACGCAGGGGGCGTCGACGAGCCCGGTGTCGACGGGAAACCGCCGCCGCCGTTGGTATTGCTGATATTCTGGATCAGCGTCGTCAGGTTCTGGTTGACGGCATCGAGCTGGCTGACGTTGACCGCATCGGTGCCGGCGGACCCGGCGGCGACACCGGTGATCTTGCGGTTACCGATGTTGACCTCGCCGGCCGACGATTGCGGGCTGCTCAGGCCGTACGCAATGTAGTTCGACTGCGCGCCGACCGTCGTGACCGAGCCGGCGCCGATCGCGATGCTGTTCGCGACGTTCGCGCTGGCGCCGGAACCGAGCGCGAGCGCATCGGTGGCGCTGCTGTTCGCGCCGGAGCCGATCGCGATGCCGCCCGACGAAGTCGCGACGGCGTTGGCGCCTTGCGCGATCGACTGAGGCCCGGTCGCATTCGCGCCGCTGCCGAGTGCGATCCCATCGGCCTGCCCCGAATTCGCCGCCTGCCCGATCGCTACGCCGCCAGGCGCCGTCTGCTGGACGATCGCGCCGTTGCCGATCCCCACGCCGTTGTCGCCGTTGACGACCGTCGTCGGCCCTACCGCGATCGACTCCGCGCCCACGGCGAGCGAATCGGCCGCGGTTGAATTGGCATGGAAGTACATCGTCGGCGTGACGGCGAACGATTGCAGCGCGCCGGTCAACTGCCGGACCGTCACCGCGTCGTGCGCGTTCGTGCCGTCGGCGACGTTGATGAGCTGCCGGTAGGTGTTCCCCGATGCACTGCCGAACGACACCGCGCCGAGCAGCGTCGCGTCGGACGTATTGAACGGCACCGTGTGGCTGCCGGCCGGGATGGTACCGCTGCCCGCCGCGATCGCGCGGTCCGACACGGCGCCCGAGCCGATCGCTACACTGCCGACGATCGAAGCGGTCGTTTGCGCGCCGAGCGCCATGCCGCTTGCGGCGGTCGATTGCGCGCCGCTGCCGGCTGCGAAGCTGTCAGCCGCGCTGGCGACTGCCTGAGGGCCGACGGCAATGCTGTCCGTGCCCGTTGCCTGGCTGTCGGCCAGCGTTGAGTTTGCATGGAAGTATTTGATCCCCGCGCCGTTGCTGATGTTCGAGATCGCCGTCGTGTTGGCGGTCACTTGCTGGTTGGTCGCGAACAACTGCGAGCCGTTCACGGCGTCCGTGCTGGCGCCGCTCAGCTGACCGGCGGCGACGTTCTGGATCTGCCGCTCGGCGCCCGGTGCGCCGACGCTCACCACGCCGACGGGTGCTGTGCCCGCGAAGTTGTAGGTCACGCCGCCGATCACCGCGCTGGATGTCGGTGTCGCCGCGGTCGTCGTCGAGCCAGCACCGAGTGCGACGCTGTTGGCAACGCTAGCGACGGCGCCCGATCCGAGCGCAACGGCCGATATGCCGGACGCGGTGGCTACGTTACCGATGGCGATGGAAGTGGTTCCGCTCGCCGTCGCCTGGCTGCCGAATGCCTGCGCACCAGTATTGCTGGCGAGCGCGTTGAAGCCGATGGAGACCGCCTGGTCGCCTGTGGCCTGAGTGCCGGAACCGGGGACGCCGGCCGTGCCGCCCGGGCCGAGCGCGATCGCGTTGACGCCCGACACGCCGCTGTTGACGCCGATCGCGATGCCCGACGCGCCGCTGGCCGATGCCCCCGATCCGATCGCCACGCCGGCGGCGGCGGTGGTGGTCGTAATCGAGTCGAAGCCCATTGCGATCGAGTAGCCGCCGGCTGCTGTCGACATCGTCGCCAGTGCGGTCGAATGGTCACCCGATGCGGTGCTGCCGGCGCCGAGCGCCGTCGCGGAATTGTTCGAGGCGACCGATGAATTGCCTAAGGAAATCGATGAAATGCCGCTGGCGGCTGCGTTCAAGCCGCCGGCTAAAGTGTTGTCGGCGCTCGCTCGGGCGCCCGCGCCCACCGCGGTGCTGCCGACGCCGGACGCCGTCGAGAAATCGCCCAATGCGCTGGCGTTTTCGCCTGTCGCGGCTGCCGACGCACCGAGCGAGGAAGCATTGGTGCCGGTCGCCAGTGCCTGATGTCCAATCGCGCTCGCACCAATGCCGCTCGCCGTGGTGTTGCCGCCGATGGCGGTCGAACTGCTGTTGGATGCCGTCGCGGCCTGGCCGAAGGCGCTTGCGCCTGTGTCATTCGCAATGGCGCCGGCACCGACCGCTGTAGCGTTGAACCCGCTCGCCGCGGTACTTGCACCGATCGCAATCGCGTTACCGGCGCCCGTGGATGCCGCGAGTACCCCGAGCGCTACACCGCTGCTGGCCGTCGCGGTCGTCGCAGCGCCGACCGCAGTTGACGCATTACCGTTCGAATTCGAGTTTTCACCGATTGCGACTGCATTGCCCCCGCCCGCACCGGCTCCAAAACCGAGTGCCATTGATCCCTGCCCGGCGGCATTGGCCGAACATCCGACGGCGATTGCGTTGGTGGTTGCAGCGGCCGGGCCACAGTTAAAACCGCCTACTGTGACAGACCCCGCTGCCTGCGCGTACCCCAACGCCGGAATGCCTGCGGTGAGAATGCCGATTGAAGCGGCGACGACCGCTCGCCTGGACGGGTGCCTCATGCGATCGACTGGCAGGGCCGCTGCGCCGCGCGTGATACCGAATTCGCCGTCGATGGCCTCACCGCGTCGGTCGACCGTGCCTGACGATGCCTGTTTCCCTTTCCCTACCGCCATGTCGACTTCCGATACGGCGACAAGGGTGCCGCGCGCCTTGCTCCATATGACCTTGTACACTCTGTTCATCTTGATGCTCCGTATGAAATGAGAACGCTCTGTCAGAGTAAATTTCGTAGTAGTACGAAGTTGAATTGACAAATAAAAATCAAGTCATCATCGATCTGATCGAGACTTGGATGGCGCCATGTACGTCGGTGATTTGTGCGGCTTCTTGTGACTGGCATGGCCGTTCGTCTCGACCGCGATCGATGCTGAGGGGAATGTCATGTCACATCGAATCGGCGACACGCATTGCATGTCGATGGAGCTCGCATTCCCGGATCGATCGCATGACGCGAGTTCCGCGGAGGCGGGCATTACGCCGGTCGTGGCGTGGCCGGGTGGGGTGACATGGAGGGGTATCTGGCGCAGCCGGGAATAGAGCGCGAGTCGGGCGGCGTGGAGCCCGGTTGAGGTTGCGCGAATGCGGCACGTCGTCGCCATGGGTCGGCAATATGCGGTGTGGCCGGATGCAGTGTCGACGACCATGAATCGTCTCGGGAGATTTGACATCTCTTAATCTCGATATAGATACGTCACGATTGGCGATATATCGCCGTTACTTTAATAAATGCCCGATGCGCTATATAAATCTTTGTTGACTGATCCGAACTGAAAAAACCACTCAATGTCGTGATGCGATAAGCATGGCTACGTCCTGAGATGATCGAGTCGACTCTCGGCGGCGCGGGCCATGTGACGTGTTCGCGAAACGTTCTTTCGGTGGTGTTTCTTTGTTATCGCATCGATGGTTTCGTGCTGTATCGAAAATATAAAAATGCTTAATTTAATGATCCTTGTGATGGCTAGATGTTAGGAGAGTATCGGGGAATTAAAAAGTGAACATTTGTCACCTGTGGCGTAAGTTTTAAAACTGTGACGACACGGTGATTTTCATCGGCTCGTACACGATTGATGAATGCAATCTTGCGCGGAAATAACGCCTGGAAAAGAATGCGGCCGAGCGGTCGGCGAGACCCGGATCAATTGCTGATCGTTCGACAACAAAGGAATCCGAAGCAACCGTGGGAGGAAGGCGAGCCGAAGCAGGATGGAAGAATGCCGGACGTATCGATCGACGGGGAGGCGGGGAAGGTGGTCGCTGCCCGACACCGGCGGCAGGCAGCGTGAACTATGTGGAGCACGACGTCATTCGTATCCGGCAGTGGTTCGCCCGGATTTGTCGCCGCAGGATCGTATACGCGACGCGGCTCGGATTAACCGATTCGCTTGCCGGCGAGATGCGGGCGTCGAGCCGTTCGCTCGACGAGAATCGTCGGCGCGCAGACGACGCGTATTGCCTGCGACGCCGCCACCGGCATCCAACTGAAACTCACACGCGACTTTCCATCATCACCTCCGGGCTGCAATGCAGCTCGGGTGTCGCCTTGGTCTGATCCAGTCGATAGCCCAACGTATAAATCGCGGACAGGCGCAAGCCATTCTCGATGCCGAGCTTCAGCTTTTGCCGGATTCGGTAGATGTGGGTATCGAGCGAACGCGATTCCGTTCCCAGCTCTCGTCCCCAGGCCGTCGTTGCGAGCTGCTCTCGGGACATGATTTTGCCGATGTTATTGAACAGGCACGCAACGAGCTGGAATTCCTTCGTCGTCAATTCGATCGTGCTGCCGCGCAGCTTCACGGCCCGATGCACAGGGTCCAGCAGATACTCGCCGGCCCGAATCGGCTCGTCCCGCTTCACGTTGCGTGCGACGCGGCGCAGCAACGCATTGACCCGTGCAGCCAGTTCTTCCGCACGGAACGGTTTGCTCAGATAGTCGTCGGCGCCGGCTTCGAGCGCTCTGACGACATCGAGCTCCTGCACGCGGCTGGTCAGGAACAGCACGCCGTATTCGACGTCGGCGCGCGTGCGAATCCAGTTCAGCACTTCGATGCCGGTCAGACACGGCAAGTGCCAGTCGAGGACGACCGCGTCGACCGACTCGGATCGCAGGTAACGCAGCGCCTGCTCTCCATCGACGACGACCTTGATCGTGTGACAGAACGGAGCGAGCGCGTTCTGCACTTCCTCCGCCTGAACGGGATCGTCCTCCACAACCAAAATGCGCATTCGTGCCCCCGAATATCGTGGTTGGCCTTCTCGATTTACATGGCAAAACATGGCTTTACGAGCACGCAAACGTTTGCCTTTTGATGCGTGCGGAACAACCGGTTAGGGAATATAAATCATGGCCAATGAACGCGATTGTGACATTTTGTGAATTCGTCGTAAGAATGTCGCTGGTGGTAAAAAGCGCCGGAACGCCCGCATTTTTCAGGGAATTCTTACTTGCCCGCGCGACGCTTCGCTATACGTAACAACGGGGTCGGGCCAACGCGACACACGGATGTCGCAATCGTGCGAACGTTTCCGGCACGATGCAGCCGTGGTTGGAAAAAGTCGGGTAGCGACGGCGCATTGCTGCGCCGCCGCCCCCTAAGAACCGTACGTGCGAGTTTCCCCGCATACGGCTCAAGCCTCTATAAGGCCGGTGGTTAAACTAACCCGGCGGCACAACGTACCGACCGGCGTATGTACCTGCTCTATGACAGCACGCGTGCTAACTGCGGCCTTGCCCCTTGCGGCGTGCGCGGGAGACCCGACTTCGGATCGCAGCGCGCTGCGCGAAGTAGGCATACCACGCCCGGTCGTAGGGGTTGGCGTCCGACTGGACTTTCGGATGCCGTTCGATGGTCATGCTCGCCGCCGTCCGAAGTGCTCGAAGCAGGGGATGTCCGCTGTTGTCCATTTGATCGGTGGCGACGGCGAACATCGATCGTCGCTGGCCGATTTGGTGGAAGTAGCGTCGTCGTACCCATTCCGAACGTTTCTTGGGGTGGCGTCGCTTGGCCCATTGCCATAGTGCGTACCAGATATGGCTGTCCACGTACGAGAAGGTTTCCTGCGCAACGACGTGGCGGTGGTACATGGCCCAGCCGGTTATCACAGGATTCAGGGTGTCGATCAGCACATGTTGCGGCGCGGACCATAGCCGTCTAATGAGTTCCCGGACCTTTTGCAGGAAGGACTGCACATTCTTCCGCGCCGGTTTGATAAGCAACTTCTTGCCGTATCGCCGGATGTTTTGGCCAAGGAAATCATAGCCTTCTGTCAGGTGGGTGATCTTCGTCTTCTCCGGAGCGAGTTCCAGTCCGCGCTCTGCAAGAAAGGCGGTGACTGCCGGGGTGACTGTGTCTTGCAGCACGTCCCGACTCACACCAGTGATGACGAAGTCGTCGGCGTATCGCACAAGATTGACCTTGTGGGCGATGCGATGTGACGGATATTTGAAGACAGACGATAAAACCTTGTCCAGTCCGTTCAACGCAAAGTTAGCGAGTACAGGGCTGATGATGCCGCCCTGGGGCGTCCCTTCGGTAGTCCTTGCGAATACACCGTCCTTCAAGTAACCGGCCCTCAGCCATTTCGCCAACACGGCCTTGTCCGTCGGCACGTGCTTTAGGAGCCACGCGTGGTCGATATTGTCGAAGCAGCCGCGGATGTCCGCTTCAAGAATCCACTGCGCCGAGACCCGTGCGCCCCGGTCCTTTGGGTTGCCGTGGTACCGACCGTTCATGAAGCATTGTGCTATCGCATCATGAGTGGATCGCTCTTTTCGGAATCCATAGGATTGGCCATCAGAGATCGTTTCAGATACGGGGTCGAGGGCTAGCAGGTATAGTGCCTGCATCGCCCGATCTCGAATCGTGGGGATGCTCAGCGGACGCAGCTTGCCGTTACTCTTTGGTATGTAGATGCGCTTCAGCGGCAGCGGTTGATACCCGCATCGTGTCAGCGAACCTATCGCCATGTATTTGGCATCCGGGGTCGACCAAAGCACTTTGTCGACGCCCGGTGTACGTTTGCCTTGGTTTTCCGTCACTCGTTTAACGGCCAACGCTTTGCCGTAGAACGAGGTGGTCAGTAGCCGTTGCAGGGCCTTGACCCTGTTCCAGCGACCGGCCTGTGTCGCCTTCACAATACGTGCCTGCATTCTTTTAACCGTGGCGCGCGCCGTGTTCCAGTCGATGCTGTGCCACGACGTACCTTGGTCGGCCAGTGCACACGTTGACTGCCCGTTCATTTGCTTTCTCGCCTTCAAAGATTACGCAAGTTATCTCGTGATGAGAGACCAGTTGGAAGTCTGCCCACTTTCGTGTCGAGCGATGTCTCAGCTCGTATCCCAGCCATTACAGCTAGGCATTCGCTTTCTCCAACCTCCTTTACCCACTCCGCCACCAGCTTCCCTTACGGTTGGCCTGCCCGGTGAGGGCGACGGGATGGGCTTACCCTGTTCCGCTACTGCAACGAAGATGGCGAAGGTTTCCTCTTTACGCCGGCGACGTCATGTTCTGCGTGCATCCACTACAGACTGTATGCACCCGATCGCTTAGCTTTTGCCCTCAGCCTGACAGCACCTTTGGCTGGACTGTTCTCACGACGCTTGCGAGGATTCACTTCCGTTAACCATGCCATCCAAGCCCTCACGGCTCCCGCATTGGCGCTTGCAGGTGTTACCTTTGCCTCGCGGCTCGGGTTAGGCCTTGCGGCCCCGATCGTTGTCCTCGATGCTCCGCACCCCGCCGTTACCAGCGACGCACGATCGAGTAGGCTACTGCTGGCAGAACAGCAGGTCTTGTCCGATTGCTATCGGCAAGACAATTGCGATAGCGACTTCCAGGTCGCACCTGTATGAATATACAGTATAGTATCCGTCGAACTCGAGCGGCGCGGGCATGACCCGTGCGGCACGTGCGCCGCGTCTGCGGGCATCCGCCGCAGCGTTCCGGCACCGTGATTCCGGCTAACTCATTCAGACGGGCAGGCAAATTGTCATCCAGCAATCTGATCCGCATTCGCGGAGCACGTCAGCACAACCTCAAGAACCTCGATCTCGATCTGCGCACCGGCGAAATGACGGTCGTCACCGGCCCGTCGGGCTCCGGCAAGTCGAGCCTCGTGTTCGACACGCTGTACGCGGAAGGCCAGCGGCGCTACGTCGAGACCTTCAGCGCGTATGCGCGGCAGTTCCTCGACCGGATGGACCGCCCGCAGGTCGAGCGCGTCGATGGCGTGCCGCCCGCGATCGCGATCGACCAGACCAACCCGGTCCGCAGCTCGCGCTCGACGGTCGGCACGATGACCGAGCTCAACGATCACCTGAAGCTGCTGTACGCGCGCGCGGCCGAGCTGTTCGACCGCCAGACCGCGCGGCAGGTGCGGCATGACACGCCCGAGACGATCTACGCGGAACTCGTCGAGCGCACGCGCGCCGACGATCCGCGCGTCGTCGTCACGTTCCCGGTCGAGCTGCCGGAAAGCGCTTCGGAGGACGAAGTCGCGCAGTGGCTGTCCGCGAGCGGCTACACGCGCGTGCAGGCGCAGCGCGAAGTCGCGTCGCCCACCGGCCCGCGCAAGCTGCTCGACGTGGTGGCCGACCGCTTCCGCGTGCAGCAGGCCGACAAGGTGCGCGTGGTCGAGGCGATCGAGGCGTCGCTCAAGCGCGGCGGCGGCCGCGTGAACGTCTACGTGCTGGCGCCGGAATCCGACAACGCGCTCGCCGCAACCGCCGAGCCGCAGGTGTGGCGCTTCTCCACCGGGCTGCACGATCCCGACAGTGACCTGCGCTATGCGGAGCCGCAGGCGGCGCTGTTCTCGTTCAACTCGGCCTACGGCGCATGCGAAACCTGCCGCGGCTTCGGCCGCGTGATCGGCGTCGATCTCGGCCTCGTGATCCCCGACGCGCGCAAGACGCTGCGCGGCGGCGCGATCAAGCCGATGCAGACGCCCGCCTGGAAGGAATGTCAGGACGACCTGATGCGCTACGCGGCGAAAGCCGGCATCCCGCGCGACACGCCGTGGTCCGAGCTGTCGGATGCCGAGCGCGAATGGGTGATCGACGGCTCGCCGGACTGGAACGGCAAGTGGCAGAGCCAGTGGTACGGCGTCAAACGCTTCTTCGGCTATCTCGAGTCGAAGGCGTACAAGATGCACATCCGCGTGCTGCTGTCGAAGTACCGCAGCTACACGCCGTGCGACGTGTGCGGCGGCGCGCGCCTGAAGACCGAATCGCTGCAGTGGCGGCTCGGCTCGAAGGCGAACGCCGATGCGGTGCTCGCGCCCGCCGCTCGCTTCCTGCCGCGCGGCGTCGACTGGACGCGCGCGCAGCTCGAGGCGCTGCCGGGCCTGACGGTGCACGACCTGATGCTGCTGCCGATCGAGCGCATCCGCCGCTTCTTCGACGACGTGAGCCTGCCGAGCGCGCTGCTCGACGACGCGCTGAAGCTGCTGCTCGCCGAGGTGCGCACGCGCCTGAAATACCTGTGCGACGTGGGCCTCGGCTACCTGACGCTCGACCGGCAGAGCCGCACGCTGTCCGGCGGGGAGGTCCAGCGGATCAACCTGACCACGGCGCTCGGCACGTCGCTCACCAAAACGCTGTTCGTGCTCGACGAACCGAGCATCGGGCTGCATCCGCGCGACCTCACGCGAATCGTCGAGGCGATGCAGCGGCTGCGTGACGCGGGCAATACGCTGGTCGTCGTCGAGCACGATCCGTCGGTGATGCTCGCGGCCGACCGGCTGATCGACATGGGCCCGGGGCCCGGCGAGCGCGGCGGCACGATCGTCTACGACGGCACGCCGGGCGACATCCGTTCCGCGCACACGCTGACGGGCGAGTATCTCGGCGGCCGCAAGCACGTCGCGCATGCGTCGAACTGGGCGCGCCGTCCGGTGGACGCGAACACGCCGCGCATCGTGCTCGCAGGCGCGACCGAGCACAACCTGCGCGACGTGACGGTCGAGATTCCGCTGCAGCGGCTCGTGTGCGTGACGGGCGTGTCGGGTTCCGGCAAGTCGACGCTGCTGCAGGACATGCTCTATCCGGCGATGGCGCGCCACCACGGCAAGGCGACCGAGTCGCCGGGCGCGTTCCGTGAGCTGACGGGCGCCGACCAGGTCGGCGACGTCGTGTTCGTCGATCAGTCGCCGATCGGCAAGACCACGCGGTCGAACCCGGCCAGCTATGTCGGCGCGTTCGACGAGATCCGCAAGCTGTTCGCGAAGGCGCCGCTCGCGCTGCAACGCGGCTACGGCGCCGGCACGTTCAGCTTCAATTCGGGCGACGGCCGTTGCCCGACGTGCGGCGGCTCGGGCTTTGAGCACATCGAGATGCAGTTCCTGAGCGACGTCTACCTGCGTTGCCCGGACTGCGACGGCAGCCGTTACCGCGCCGAGATTCTCGAGGTGCCCATCGAGCGCGACGGCCGTGCGCTGAACATCGCTGACGTGCTCGACCTGACCGTCAGCGAGGCAACCGCGTTCTTCGCGACCGACGCCGAGGTGTTGCGCGTGCTGCAGCCGATCGTCGACGTCGGTCTCGAATACGTGAAGCTCGGCCAGCCGGTGCCGACGTTGTCCGGCGGCGAAGCGCAGCGGCTGAAGCTGGCCGGCTTCCTCGCCGAATCGGCGGCGGCCGCTGGCGGGCGCCGCGTCGCCAGCGAGGAGGCGCGCGTCGCGCGGGCGAAGCTGTTCATGTTCGACGAGCCGACCACCGGGCTGCACTTCGACGACATCGCGAAGCTGATGCAGGCGTTCGGCAAGCTGCTCGCGGCCGGCCATTCGCTGATCGTGATCGAGCACAATCTCGACGTGATCCGCGCGGCCGACTGGCTGATCGATCTCGGCCCGGAAGGCGGCGACGGCGGCGGCCGCGTGCTGTGCGCGGGCACGCCCGACGACGTGAAGGCCTGCGCGGAATCGCATACCGGCGTCGCGCTGCTGCAGTACGACCGCGCGATGGACGGCGAAATGGCGCTGGCCGACGAAGGCGTGCCGCTGCAATCCGTGCTGAACGCCGCCCGCGAGCGGCGCGCGATCGAGGGCGAGGACGTCGTGCGGATCGTCAATGCACGCGAGCACAACCTGAAGGCGCTTGACGTCGACATCCCGCACGGCAAGTTCAACGTGATCACCGGCGTGTCGGGTTCCGGCAAGTCGACGCTCGCGTTCGACATCCTGTTCCACGAAGGCCAGCGCCGCTACCTCGAATCGCTGAACGCGTATGCGCGCTCGATCGTGCAGCCGGCCGGGCGGCCGGAAGTCGACGCGGTGTACGGCATTCCGCCGACGGTCGCGATCGAGCAGCGCCTGTCGCGCGGCGGTCGCAAGAGCACGGTCGCGACCACGTCCGAAGTCTGGCACTTCCTGCGGCTGCTGTATGTGAAGCTCGGCCTCCAGCATTGCATCCACGACGGCACGCCGGTCACGTCGCAAACGGTCGAGTCGATCGCCGCGCAGCTGCTGCGTGATCATCGCGGCCAGCACGTCGGGCTGCTCGCGCCGCTCGTCGTCAACCGCAAGGGTGTATATACCGATCTCGCGAAGTGGGCGAAGGCGCGCGGCAGCACGCATCTGCGCGTGGACGGCGAGTTCGTGCCGGTCGATCCGTGGCCGAAGCTCGATCGCTTCCGCGAGCATACGATCGAGCTGCCGGTGGCCGACATCGTCGTGTCGCCGGACGACGAAGCCGAATTGCGGCGGGTGCTCGACGAGACGCTCGAACTCGGCAAGGGCGTGATGCACCTGCTCGCGCCGCTCGACGGGCTGCACCACGCGGTGCAGAACGGTCATTCGACCGCGCGCGTCGGCGAGGTCAAGGTGCTGTCGGTCAAGCGCGCGTGCCCGGTGTGCGGCACCAGCTATCCGGAGCTCGATCCGCGGATGTTCTCGTACAACAGCAAGCATGGCTGGTGCACGACCTGCGTCGGCACGGGCGTCACGCTCACGCGCGAACAGCGCGCGGCGTACGACGACACCGTGCGCGCCGGGGACGATCGCGGCCGCGAGCAGACGCTGCCGTCGGACGAGCAGGAACCGGAAGGCGTCGGCAACGAGCCGTGCCCGGATTGCGGCGGCACGCGTCTGAACCCGTCCGCACGCGCGGTCACGTTCGACGCGCATCCGATCGTCGAGGTCGCGCAGTGGACGGTGTCCGATACGCGCCGCTGGATCGACGCGCTGGAACTGACCGGCCGCGACGCGCAGATCGCGCGCGACATCGTCAGCGAGATCGGCAGCCGCCTCGCGTTTCTCGAGGAGGTCGGGCTCGGCTACCTGAGCCTCGATCGCGCGGCGCCGAGCCTGTCGGGCGGCGAAGCCCAGCGCATCCGGCTCGCCGCGCAGCTCGGCAGCAACCTGCAGGGCGTGTGCTACGTGCTCGACGAGCCGACGATCGGCCTGCATCCGCGCGACAACCGGATCCTGCTGGACGCGCTGCGCAAGCTCGGCGACAAGGGCAACACGCTCGTCGTCGTCGAGCATGACGAGGACACGATTCGCCGCGCCGATCACATCATCGACGTCGGCCCCGGCGCCGGCAAGCGCGGCGGCACGCTGGTCGCCGAGGGGGCGGTCGCCGATCTGGCCGCACAGCCGGATTCGGTGACGGGGCGCCTGCTCGCGCAGCCGATGACGCACCCGCTGCAACCGCGTCGCGCGGTGAGCCTGGCGGGCAAGAAGGGCGCGCCGGCGGTGCCGGAGGCCTGGCTGACCGTGCACGGCGCGACGTTGCACAACCTGCGCGACGTCACCGTCGGCATTCCGCTCGCGCGGCTCGTGGCGGTGACGGGCGTGAGCGGCTCGGGCAAGTCGACGCTCGCGCGCGACGTGCTGATGACGAACCTGCTCGACGCGGTCGGCCGCTCGGTGCTGTCGTCGCCGGCCACGCGGCGCGCGCGCAAGGCCGCGCAGCAGGACGCGCCGGCCGCCAACCGCCGCTCGAGCGTGCTCGCGCGCAGCGCGCCGCGGCCGTCGCTGAACGTCACGCATGCATGGCAGGGCTGCGCGTCGCTGAGCGGCTGGGAGCGGATCGACCGCGTGCTCGAAGTCGACCAGACGCCGATCGGCAAGACGCCGCGCTCGTGTCCGGCCACCTACATCGGCGTGTGGGACACGATCCGCAAGCTGTTCGCCGATACGCTGGAAGCGCGTGCGCGCGGCTACACGGCGTCGCGTTTCTCGTTCAACACCGGCGACGGGCGCTGCCCGGCCTGCGAAGGGCAGGGCGTGCGCACGATCGGGATGAGCTTCCTGCCCGACGTGAAGGTGCCGTGCGACGTGTGCCACGGGCAGCGCTTCAACCCGGAGACGCTCGCGGTCACGTGGCGCGGCCGGAACATCGGCGACGTGCTGACGATGGAGATCGACGAAGCGGTGGAGTTCTTCGCACCGATTTCGAATATCGCGCATCCGCTGCAGCTGATGAAGGACGTCGGCCTCGGCTACCTGACGCTCGGCCAGCCGTCGCCAACATTGTCGGGCGGCGAGGCGCAGCGCATCAAGCTCGTCACCGAGCTCACGAAGGTGCGCGACGACATCACGCGACGCGGCCAGAAGGCGCCGCACACGCTGTACGTGCTCGACGAGCCGACGGTCGGCCTGCATATGGCCGACGTCGCGAAGCTGATCCGCGTGCTGCACCGGCTGGTCGACGGCGGGCATAGCGTCGTCGTGATCGAGCACGATCTCGACGTGATCGCGGAAGCCGACTGGATCATCGATCTCGGTCCGGAAGGCGGCGTGGGCGGCGGCACGATCGTCGCGGCGGCGCCGCCGGAAGGGCTCGTGCGGGTGAGCGCGAGCCATACGGGGCAGGCGTTGAAGCCGGTGCTGGCGCGAACGGCCGCGGATGGCGGTGAAGCCGAGCGGCAGGACGAAGCGCGGGTCGGTTAAGCGCGGTGCTTGCGGCGAGCGGCCCCGGTGTCTGGCAAGACACCGGGGCCGTTGTCATTTCGTCATGCGAGCCGCCGCGCTCAATCGCTCTTGACGCCGATCGCGTCGATGATGGTCTGCAGTTGCTGGCTCATCGGCAGGTTCAGACTCACGCCTGACGGAAGCGGACGCAGGAACCAGCGCTTGTACTGACGCGTGATCTCGCCGTCGACGGCCAGCTCCTCGAACGTGCTCTTCACGACCTGCGCGAGCTGCGGATCGTCCTTGCGGAACATGATTCCGTACGGGTCGTATGACAGGAAATCGCCCACCACGTCGTACTGGCCGCCCTTGGCCGCATTCTCGGCAATCAGGCCGTACAGCAGCACGTCATCCGTCGCGAACGCATCGGCGCGGCCGTTCGCGACGAGCGCGAAGCCCTGCGCATGATCCGGCACCACCTGCAACTGGATCCCGAGCTTGAACCGTGCGTCAAGGTCGCGCAGCGCCTTCTCGTTGGTCGTGCCGGCCGTCACCGCGACCTTCTTGCCCGCTAGATCGCGGAACGAGCGGATCGGCGAGCCTCGCTTCACCATCACCTTCGTGCCGGCCACGAAGATGATCGGCGAGAACGCCACGCGCTGCTGGCGCTCGAGGTTGCTCGTCGTGGAGCCGCACTCCAGATCGACGTTGCCGCTGACCACCGCGTCGATGCGGTTGTCGGACGTGACCGGCACCCAGCGGATCGTCAGGCTCTTGTTGACCGCATCCTCGATCGACGACACGAGCGCCTTGCACAGTTCGATCGAATAGCCGATCGGCTGGTTGCGCGCATTCAGGTACGAGAACGGTATCGACGCGTCGCGATAGCCGAGCGCGATCGTGCCGCTGCTGCGCACCTTCGCGAGCGTGCCGGTCAGTTGGGCCGGCGCGAGCGGCTCGGCGCGCGGCGGCGGGGCGGGTGCATCGTCGGCACGCGCGGTTGCGCCCGCGGCAAGCAGGCCTGCGAGCGCGAGCGCGCGCCAGAATCGCTGCATCTTCATCGCCGGGCCTCCGTTCAGACGTCCGCCGGATGCGCGATCGTGCCTTCCTGCTCCGCCTCGATGCGCGCCAGGTTGGCCTCGGCTTCCGCCTCCGACATGAGCTGGCCTTCCCATTTCGCGACCACGGCGCTCGCGATCGAGTTGCCCACCGCGTTGGTGGCCGAGCGGCCCATGTCGAGGAACGTGTCGACGCCGAGGATCAGCAGCAGCCCGGCCTCCGGCAGCCCGAACTGGTGCAGCGTGGCCGCGATCACGACGAGCGATGCGCGCGGCACGCCGGCCATCCCCTTCGACGTGAGCATCAGCACCAGCAGCATCGTGATCTGCGTGCCGAGCGACAGGTGCACGTTGTATGCCTGCGCGATGAACAGCGACGCGAACGTGCAGTACATCATCGAGCCGTCGAGGTTGAACGAATAACCCATCGGCATCACGAAGCTCGAGATCTTGCGTCGCACGCCGAACCGATCGAGTGCATCGAGGATCTTCGGGTACGCGGCTTCCGAGCTCGCGGTCGCGAACGACAGCATGAATGCTTCCTTGATCAGCGCCAGCAGCTTGAACACACGACGGCCGAGGAACACCATCCCCGCACAGACGAGCAGCGCCCAGAGCAGGAACAGGCTGAGGTAGAAGTCGCCCATGAACACCGCGAACTTCAGCAACACAGACAGCCCGTTGACCGCGACGGTCGCGGCCATCGCGGCCAGCACCGCGAGCGGCGCGAGCTTCATCACGTAGCCGGTGATCTTGAGCATCACGTGCGACAGCTGGTCGATCGCGGCGACGAGGATCTTGCCGCGCTCGCCGAGCGCGGCGAGCGCCACGCCGAAGAACATCGAGAACACGACGATCTGCAGGATTTCGTTGTTGCTCATTGCCTCGGCGAACGACTTCGGCACCATGTGGCCGACGAAATCCTTCAGCGTGAACTTGGAGGTCGCGAGGTTCGCGGAGGCGCCGATGTCCGGCAGCGGCAAGCCGAGGTTGTCGCCGGGGCGGAGCAGGTTCGCCATGAACAGGCCGAGCAGCAGCGAGATCAGCGACGCGGTGACGAACCAGCCGAACGCCTTCACGAACACGCGCCCGACCGATGCCGCGTCGCCCATGTGCGCGATGCCGACGACCAGCGTGGAGAACACGAGCGGCCCGATCACCATTTTGATCAAGCGCAGGAACACGTCGGAGACGAGCGAGATGTAACCGGCGATTTCGGTGGTGGCTTTCTTGTCGGGAAAGCTCGTGTAGATCATGTAGCCGATCACGATGCCCGCCACCATCGCGACCAGGATCCAGACGGCTGCAGCATTCTTTTTCTGCATCGTGAGCCTCCCATGCACCGGTTCGGCAACCGGGGATGGAAGGACAATACAGGACCAGAATGGCGATGAACAGTGCAACCGGACCCGGGTTTGCGCTAGCACCGTCTCACGGCCGATCGGGCGACGGCGATTGCGCCGGTGGCACTTCGTGCCCGCCGCCGGCGCAACCCGATCCTGATTTGTGCAGGGCAGCACAATGCCCGGCCGACGGCCCCGGCATCGCGGTGCCCGGCGCTACGCTACTCGCCCATGTCCTGCGCGAACCGACCGACGAGGTTGCCTTGCCGTTCCACCGTGCCGCGCCACGCGTACAACTGCTGGAACCCCGTTTCGCCTCCGTCGGGATAGCGCCGGCTGAACGACAGGTTCAACGTGTCGCCTGCCTGAACCTCGATCGGGCACTCGATCGGCAGATAGGCGTGCTTCCAGCTGTCGGACGTCTCGCCCGCCGGCACGTCGCCGCCGGAAATGTCCAGCACGGTGCCAGCCGTCAGCGCGGCCGTGAAACAGCACTTGAAGCCGGTCAGGAGGCCATCCGCGTGCAACACGTAACGCAGCTGGCGCGTGTAGCTGGAAGGCTGATCCCATTTGCCCGCGTAGTGGCACAGTTGCTGCGGGTCGCTCAGGTAAAGCGCGCGCGGGAGAATGCAGTCGTAGTAGAGATTGAAGGGCGAGCGGATGCCCTTTTTCTCGTAGAGCTGCGCGACGTCGTACCGCGGCGTGAGGCTCGACACCGCGCCGCCGCGCAAGTCCTCGTGCGCGCGGGGGGCGGCCACAGGCACCAGAAACGACGAGACCGACAGCGGCAGGATGCTTCCGTCCGGCTTCAGGAAGCGCCGGATCGCATCTTCGAGAATCGGCTGGAAATTCTCGTTGTCCGCCATGTTGCCGATGATCTCGGAGATCAGCACATCGGCGTGCGCGTCGAGTTCGACGTCATAGGAAACCTGATTGACCGGAACGAAACGTGCGCCGTATCCGGCGTCGTTCATGCGGCGCACCGCCAGATCGAGAATCTCGGTGTTCATCTCGATGCCGGTCACGCGCGCCGCGCCGGCTTCCAGCGCCCATTGGCTCAGGATGCCCGTGCCGGTCCCGAGATCGACGACGTGATCGCCCGGCCGGACGGTCTCCATGATCGCGTCGCGGTAGGCTTTCATGCGCAACCGGTCGTTGAGCATGAGGTCGTGGAACGCGTCGTCCCAGCCGAGAAGGGATTCGGAGAAAGGTGTCCACAATTGCTCGGGCACGTATTGCATGCGCTTGTCCTTGTCTGGAGAAATCGTGACGGGCACCGCGCCGCCGGATGGCGCGGTCTCCCGTGTGTCGATGCCGTTGATCGATGCATGTCCGACGTCCAGCGCGCCGCATTCGACTCCCGCGATCTGCCGGCCCGATTCGAGACAGAAGACCGAGTGATGAAGCGGGCACGTGATCGTCTTGCGCTGCGTGTCGACGTGTCCGTACCGCAACCGCCCCGCACGATGCGGGCAATGGTTGGGAATGTGATATCTGCGCCCGTCGATATCGACCGGGAAGTGGCCCGTTTCCTCGTAGTTGTCGTGCGCCATCGTCATTCGACCGCCACCTGCTCGAGCGATTTCCCGCATTGCTGCGCGTGGGTCACCGCGTTCCTGAAAGCCAGGTCCGTCACGTGGCTCATCAGTCGCGCGCCCTGGCACGCTTTCGCGGCGTCGAGCGTGCGGGTGGCATGCATCGCCGCCAGCAACTTCTGGCCTTCGACCGCGTGGAAGCCGTCGATGTGCTGGTGCTCGGTGTAGTACGCGTGCGCGTCCACTTTCAGCCGCCGGCATGCCCGTGCGTAGCACTCGAAGAACGCGGGAATGGCCGTCTCGAGGTAGGTGAGCGCGCCGGCGAAATACGATGCGTCGTCGGCGCGTAGCGCCAGCCAGAAGAACAGGTTGACGAACTCGAAGCTCGACGTGCCGACCTGGTCCAGATAGAACGCGAGCGCGGTCGGCATGCCGAGCTCGCGCAGCAGGTTGACGTACAGCGTCGTATGCGCGCGCTTGAGATTGCCCGAGCCGAACTCGTCGATCATGATCCGCAGCAGCGGCATCTGCGCTTCGAGGGGCAGGCGAGGCAGCACGTAATAGAAGACCTGCGCCTCCGTCAATCCGTCGATCGCGAACTCCTGGACGAGGATGCGGAACTCGTCCGGCGGCATGTGTTCAGCGACATACTCGGCCTCGGCCTGAGGGGCACGCTGCTCCGCCGCGATCTGCTGCGCGAGCGCGGCCTTCAGTTCGGCCAGCGAAGCAGGCAGCGCGATGTCCGGCAGCTCGCCGAGGCGTCGGGCGATCCATTCGCGCTCGAATGCGTCGACGGCGTCGTCCCGATCCCACGGCGCCTGCAATCTTGCCCGGTTGGAGAGGTACAGGTCTTTCTGTGTCGGGGAGGGCATGTCGATTCCTCACTGTCCCGCAGGTTGCGGGGAGGAGATGATGCCGCGCGTGAAGAGCTCCGCCTTGACTTGCGCATACCAGTCCTCGCTGAGCAGCGAATAGGCCGCTGTGAGCCTGTCCACCTCGTTCTTCAGCACACCGCCCCCGAGCGCGGCCGCGACGCGGCATAGCGCCGGTTCGAGATTGGCCAGGGACACCACGCAGCCATCCGCCGGCAGCCCGGCGCCCAGATGATGTTCCCAGCCGACGAAGTACTTCAGGCCGTGCCGTTGCAGCGTGTTGATCAGATCGATGTCGGGTGCGGCCTCCGCGGAGTCCTTGATGCCGACGACACGCGGCAGCGACGCAATGGCGAGCAGCGTCTCGACCGACGTCTCGTTGCCGGACAGGCTGGACTCGTTGTAAATGTAGACATCCAGGTCGGTCGCATCGTGCACCTGCCGGTAGTGAGCGAATATCGCGTCCTGTCCGACGGATGCGCCGAACGGCGAGGTCAGCATGACGCCGGTCGCCCCCAGTTGCCGGGCGCGCTTCGCGCGGGCGATCACCTCTTCGGTCGACGGCCGCTCGATGCCGACCACGACACGACGATCGCCGGCGTGTTCGAGCGTGAACGCGAGCATGTCCTCCCACTGCCGGTCGGTCAGGCGCCAGCCTTCCCCCGAGGTCAGGCACGGAATGTACCCGCTTGCGGACACACGCAACGACGCGAGGAGGTGCGCGACACTGCGGCCGCATACCTTGCCGTCGGCATCGACCGGCGTGATCAACGGAACGAAGACATCAGTTGCCATGGGTGGGTTCTTCATCGTGGTGAATGAATGCGCGCGACGCTTCGTACAGCGCTTGCAGTTCCGGCGGAAACGCGACCGGCTGATCGTCGCCGGGCGGTGCGGTCCAGATGCGGCCCTGCAGGCAGTCGAGGCCGAGCAGGACGGGATCGTGCGTCGCCAGCGATCCCTGGCTGCGCAGCACCTGCGCCGCGAGCAGCGCGCGCTCCGGCGTCAACGCCCGCAGGTGCGGATCGCTCAGCGCGGTATCGATCTCGTGGTAGGTGTACCCGCTGCGCTGGATGGCCATGTCGGTGTGGAGCCGATCCATGAACGGGTAATAGAGATCCTGGACTTCGCGGCGCTGGGTCCAGATGACTGCGTCGCAGATGCCGATCTGCTCGTAATTCATCCGCGGCTGCCCGGACAGGTGGCGCGAGAAGTAGGCGAGCGACTTCAGGCGGTGACGCTCATTGCCGTGGTGCATGCCGAGGAAGAAGCTGGCGTCGATGAACAGGGGCGGCCGCGTCATTGCTGCAGCTCCTTGAGCGCACCGTTGATTGCATCGACCGCTGACGCGAATACCGGCGTTTCACGCGCGAGCGCAATCCGGATATAGCGCTGCCCCCTGGCCGGATTACTCCAGTAGAAATATTTGCCGGACAGCACATAGATGTTGTGCGTCAGCAGATAGGCCTGCAGCGCGTCCGCGCTCCAGTTCGGGTCGGTGATCTCGAACCACGCGACGCTGGTTGCCACGGCCGGCGTCCGGTAGCGCAGCAATCCGCCGTCGAGCCGCGTACGTGCGATCTCACGATTCGTGTCGAGCAGGTCGCGCACCGAAGCAAAGCCGTCGCGAGCGCTGTCGAGCACGTACTCGGTGACCAGTTTCAGCACGAACGGCGACACGTTCAGCAGCACGCTGGTGACGATCGGATAGATGTCGTCGGTCAGGTTGCGGCTGCACGTCAGCGTCGCGCATTTCGCATCCTGCAGCGGCCATGTCTTGCCGGTGTCCTCCATCGCGATATAGCGCACGCCGGAATCCTCGAGAATCTCGTACACATCGGGGCGGGGCTGGCCGGACGCGAGGATGAACGACGCGAAGCAAAAATCCATGACGAGGAGCTTGTCATGGTCCACGCAGAAGCGCACGACTTCGCGGAACGCGTGGTCGGTCGGGCTGAAGAGGCTGAAGAGGCTGAAGCCCGTCGGGTTGTTGGGATCGACCAGAAAGACGGCGTCGAGGCTATCCACGCGCGCGACGAGATTGTCGTAGATCTGGGCAGGATCCTGAAGGATCTCTTCCCGAAGCGGTACCATCGGCACCTGCATGTGCTTCATCAGGTCATGCAGGTTGTCGAAGCAAGGCTCGATCAGCCCGACACGCATGCGCTTCTTCTGCAGATACGTGGCGGTGATATGCATGGCGATCGAGGCCGCGTAGACGAGATAGATCTCGTCGTGTCGCTGCAACGCGCGGTGCTGGCCGTGCAACGAATAGAACGCGTGGATGAACTCCTGCTCGCTCTTGTACTGTGTCTGGTTGGCCGCCGCGTACCAGAGGTCGGGCAGGCTCGCGACGATCGCACGTTGAGTGGCGCTTTGATCCTGGTGCGTGTGCGCATCCGCCAGGTTGTAACGCGTGCGCAGTGCGGCGATTTCGTGCTGAGTGATGTCTGCCTTCGCCTGAACATTGCTGATGCTCGAGTGCGGCAACTCTATGGTTTCTGCAGTCACGGAATGGATCCTTGTTGGAGTTGGAATGGGCGCAGCGAAGCTGCCGGCGCCTGTTCGGCGCCGGCATGTAAAAGGGGTTCAGTTCAATCCTGGATGCGCAAGACCTGATCGCGGATACGCGTCGACAGCATCGAGCCGCGCTTGAGCAGGAAGTCCATCAGC
Source organism: Burkholderia sp. SIMBA_051 (assembly GCF_046534915.1). Taxonomy (NCBI): domain Bacteria; kingdom Pseudomonadati; phylum Pseudomonadota; class Betaproteobacteria; order Burkholderiales; family Burkholderiaceae; genus Burkholderia; species Burkholderia sp. SIMBA_051. Next base: position 80,229 of record NZ_JAWRXS010000013.1, read on the forward strand.
AGTTGCGGATAATCGGCCCGGACCGCCGCGCGCACGGACGGCCTTTCGGCGAGCCGTTGCCGCCACGCGGTGACCTTGGGCAGGCCCGCGAAGAAGCCGAAGTCGTCGATCTGCTCGAACACGTCGAAGTACCGGAACACCGGCCCGAAGGCCGCGTCCACGATGCTGAAGTGCGCGCCGCCAAAATACGGGCCGGCGCCGAGCGTGTCTTCGAGCTGCTCGAATCGTGCGCGGATGTCACGGGTTTTCGCGGCCAGCGCCGTTTCATCCGGCGCGGTGTAGAAGCCCCACACGGCGTTCAGCAGCGCCGATGCGAACTCGACCCAGGCGCGGTGCCGCGCCCGCTCGAGCGGCGCATCGGGATGCAGCCGCGGCGCGAGCGTCTCGTCGAGGTAGTCGCAGATCACGGCCGATTCGAAGATGGGCGCGCCATCGACGACCAGCACGGGGGTCTTGCCGAGCGGGGAAATCCGGCGAAACCAGTCCGGCTTGTTGCCCAGGTCGACGTCCGTCCGTTCGAACGGCACGCCTTTTTCGGTCAGCACGATGACGGCGCGCTGGACGTACGGGCACAGCACATGGCTGACGAGGTGGTATTGCGGCGTGCTCATGTCGTCACCTCGCCGTGTCAGGCCGCGCCAAGCGCGAAGCGCGGGCTGCGCCGTACCGCCAGCGCACCATCGCCGAGCAGCCACAGTGCGACGGACGCGACGATCAGGAACACCGGGTATTCCCAGCCGCCGCCCTGGCTCGTATGCACCCAGCCATTGGGCAGGTGCACACGCGTCGCGCACACCATGATCGGCACCAGCAACAATGCGACCTGGCGCGCATAGACGCCCAGCACGAGCGCGATGCCACCGGCCAGCTCGGCCGTGAAGACCGGATAGGCGAGGAAGCCGGGGTAGCCGACGCTCTGGAAATACTGCGCGGTACCCGGCAGGGTAAAGACCAGCAGTTTCAGCAGTGAATGGGAAATCCACATGACGCCCAGCGCCACGCGGAGCAGCAACGCGCCATAGGCGGCGGCCTGGTCACTGGTCGAAATCGATTGATTCATAACGGCACCCATTGCGAGAGTTAGCAAAGCGGCACCGAATTTAGCATTGCGGATATGCTTTAATAATACGCATAATTACAATGACGGAATGCAAAAATGCAATGCACGGGGGATAACTGGATGCCATACAAACTCAGCGCGGCAGACCTCGAAACGATCCTGGCGCTGTCCCGCTCGGGCACGCTGGTTCAGGCGGGCGAGCGACTCGACGTGGATGCTTCGACCGTGTTTCGCAACCTCCGGCGGATCGAGCGCGGCCTGCAGCAGCAGTTGTTTGAACGGTCCCGCTCAGGCTATCGCGCGAAGGAAATCGCGCTGGCGCTGGCCGAACACGCGGAGCAGGTGGAAGTGCAGGTGGAATCGGCCCGCTCGATCGCGCAACAAGCGCCCGAGGAAGTGTCGGGCACGGTGCGCATCACCACCACCGACACGATTCTGCACGGGCTGGTCGGGCCGGCGTTGAAGCAGATGGAAGCCATCCACCCGCGGCTCGCGTACGAGCTGCACACGGGCAACGAGATCGCCGACCTGGGGCGCCGCGATGCCGATATCGCGGTGCGTGCGACCAAGCAGCCGCCGGAATATCTCGTGGGCAAGCATGTCGGGTCGATCGACGTGGCGCTGTTCGCGTCCAAGCACTACGACGCCGCACGCTGCTATGAGGACGTCACGGCGGGCCAGGCACGCTGGATTGCGCCGGACGACGCGCTTCCGGGCCACCCGTCGGTCATCTGGCGCAAACGTCATTTCAGGAAAGTGGTGCCGCACTACAAGGTCAACAGTATCCTGACCGTGATGGAGCTGGTCGCCCTCGGCATGGGCGTCGGCATCCTGCCGACGTTCCTGACCCGCGGCCGCTCCGATCTCGTGCAACTGACCGATGTCCTGCACGACTGCCAGACCGAGCTGTGGGTGCTGACCCACCGGGAGTCGCGACATCTGCTGCGGGTCTCGACCGTATTCAAATATCTGTCGATGACGCTGAAGATCTGACCGTGTGCTTCGGTGTGCAGCGATGCGGGCGCATCGCGTCATGGGCCTGCCGGGCCGTTTCAATCGCGGGATGCCGCACGGGGTCGTGCGCGCCGGGACACGTGCGGCGCAATAGGTTCGGGCTATGACCGGCAGAGTCAATCGATAGTGGTCGCCGAACGGGTTTCCGCGTGTAATGGCCGACGAAACCGGTTGAAGCCAACGAATCGATGGAGGCGCAGCGCGTGAAGATCGTGAACGCAAGACGGGGGCCGGGCAGCAGCGGCGAGCACTTCGCGTTGGTGCTGGAGCCGCTGGCGGACAAGCTGTCGGCAGCGCTTGGTGCGTCACGGGCAGTGGCCGGTTGCGGCCTCGTCGGCGATCGGTTCGCACGGGTTCCGGAGGTGGTCGATGCCGTCTGATGCTGCGATGCGTGCCGGTACCGGACGCTCGGCGCTCGCCCAGTCTTACCTGTTCGTGCCCGGGAACAAGCCCGAGCGGTTCGACAAGGCGCTCGCAAGTGGCGCCGACGCGGTCATCATCGATCTCGAGGATGCCGTCGAACCGGACGCGAAAGCGGCGGCGCGTGACGCGATCGCCCAGTGGGTTTCGCCCGAGCATCCGGTGCTCGTGCGGATCAATGCGCGCAATACGCCGTGGTTCGAGGCCGATGCCGCGCTCGGCGCGTTGAAGGGCGTCGCGGGAATCGTGCTGCCGAAGGCCGCGCATGCGGACGATGTGTGCGCGGCCGTCGCGCTTGCACGCCGGCGTGTGCCCATCTATCCGTTGATCGAAAGCGCGCACGGCATGTGGAACGCGCTCGATATCGCGAAAGCGCCGTACGTCGCGCGGCTGATGTTCGGCACGCTCGATTTCATCGCGGACATGGGCATGTCGGACGATGGCGTTTCGCTCAATCACTTTCGGTCGCAACTGACGTTGATTTCGCGGGTGGCCGGAATCGAGTCGCCGGTCGACGGCGTGACGCCGGACATTCACGACGGGGAACGGATCGCGCGTGACGCGCTCAACGGGAAGCAACTGGGATTCGGCGCGAAGCTGTGCATTCACCCGAAACAGATCGCATTCGTGCACCAGTGCTATCGGCCGAGCGAGGATGAGGTGCGCTGGGCGCGGCAGGTGCTCGATGCGATGCGCGAGTCGAATGGCGGCGTGGTGACGGTCGACGGGAAGATGGTCGATCGGCCCGTGTTGCTGCGTGCGATGCGGATCGACGAGCTGGCGTCATCCGCCGGAGAGGCAGCGGAACGGGCGGCCCGCGCATGATCCGACGCGGATGCCGCCACCACCCTGACGAAGGGCGCGGTCGCGCATGACGCACGTAACGTGCTCATTGCGGCTCCACGGGAGCAGGGGCGTTCATCAGCTCGACGACCCAGTCGATGAACGCACGCAGTTTGGCACTGACGTGGCGGTTCGGCGGATACGCGATATATAGCGGCATCGGATCGAGTTGCCAGTCTTCGAACAGCGTGACGAGTTCGCCGCGTTCCAGATGCACTTTCGCCATATAGTGCGGCAGCCACATGATGCCGAGGCCGGCCACGCCGGCCGCGAGATAGGCATTGCCGTCATCGACGGCGAGCGCGCAACGGCCTTGCACCGCGATGGTCTCGCCGCCGTGATGCATGACGAGCGGATAGAGTTTGCCCGCGCGTCCCCACGAGAACCCGACGATGCGGTGATGCGAGTTTTCGAGTTCCGCGGGATGCGAAGGCGTGCCTGCGAGCGCGAGATAGCCGGGCGACGCAACGATGCCGAGCGACAGGTCCGCCACGCGCCGGGCGACCATCGACTGATCGTTCGGCTCGCCGCCGCGCACGACGCAATCCACGTTCTCGCCGATGATGTCGACGGTGCGGTCGCTCACGCCCATGTCGAGCTGAATGTCCGGATAGCGGGCGAGGAAGGCCGGCAGCGCGGGGATCAGGATCAGCCGCGCGAACGGACTCGGCACATCAACGCGCAGCCGGCCTCGTGGCACCGCCGATGCGCTCGACAGGCTCGTTTCGGCGTCGTCCATGTCGGCGAGCAGCCGGGTCGCGCGCTCGTAGTACGCGATGCCGTCCGGCGTGACGTTGATCTTGCGCGTCGTCCGGTTCAGCAGCCGGACCCGCAAGCGCGCCTCGAGCTGCTGGACCAGCTGCGTGACCGTGGTCTTGCTCATATGCAGCGTCTCGGCGGCCTTCGTGAAGCTGCCCGCCTCGACGACCCGGACGAAAGCGCGCATCGCATCGAAGCGATCCATGAGTGTGTGCCTCGCATTTGAATTGTTTGCATTTTACAAACGGTCATGGACAGGGATGGTCGTTTATCGCGCGGGTGTCGGTCGGTACAGTGTGCCGATCGAAACCAGTGATCCATGGAGGTGAAGGTGGGCAAGCGCGATGTGGTGTTTGCGCCGGGACGTCGGGCGCTGTACGAGCGCAACCGATACTCGCCGGCCGTACGGGCGGGCGGGTTGCTGTTCGTCTCCGGTCAGGTCGGCAGTCGCGAGGACGGCACGCCCGAGCCGGATCTGCAGGAACAGGTGCGGCTCGCGTTTCGAAACCTGAATGCGATCCTGCACGCGGCCGGCTGCACGTTCGACGATGTGGTCGACGTCACGGTGTTCATGGTCGATCCACAATCGACGTTCGAGCGCGTCTGGCAGGTCGTGCCGGAGTTCTGGGGCGACGCGCCGCATCCGGCGCTCACCGCGGTCGGCGTGACCTGGCTTTACGGCTTCGACTTCGAGATCAAGGTCGTGGCGGAGCTTCCGGTCACCGAATGACGCGATTCGAGGGATCTCGTTAAAATGGGCCTCTTCTGAGTTTTCGGTAATCGCTCGTCATGCATCGAATCGGATTCTTCGTTTGCCGTGGCTACGATGCGCTTGATCTGGGCGGGCCCCTGGCGGCCTTCAATCAGGTGGCCACGGCCGCGGGCCATACGCCGTACGATCTTCATGTCATCTCGCAATCCGGCGGCCCGGTGCAAGGCAATACGGGCCTGTCGATCGAGACGAAGCCCGCCGCAAGGCGCACGTTCGACACCGTCGTGTTCGTGGGCGGCGATATCGATCCGATGCAGACATCGGAGAATATCGCCGCCGCCAGAAAATTGGCGGCCAGGGCATCGCGGGTCGCGAGCGTCTGTACGGGCGCGTTTCTGCTCGCGGAAACGGGCTTGCTGGACGGCTTGAGAGCCGCGACGCACTGGCGATACGCGGCGCTATTGCAGGCGCGCTTTCCTCGCACCCGGGTCGACGGCGACAGCATCTACGTGGTGGACGGGCGCGTCTGGACGTCGGCGGGCATCGCGTCCGGCATAGACCTGGCGCTCGGCATGATTGAACGAGACATGAGCGCGGAGACCGCGCGCGCTGTCTCGAGGCTGTTGGTCGTTCCGTATCGTCGACCGGGAGGGCAGTCGCAATTCTCGGCCATGTCGCAGATGGAGCCGGAATCGGATCGCATCCGCATCGCGCTGAATTTTGCCCGGGAGCATCTGGCTGAAGCATTGCCGGTCGAACGGCTTGCCGATGCCGCGAGATTGAGTGTGCGACAGTTCGGCCGTGCCTTTCGCCGGGAAACCGGAGAAACGCCGGCCAAGGCAGTCGAGCGTTTGCGCGTCGAAGCTGCGCGGCTGCGCCTGCAGAGCGGCAGCGAACCAATCGAACAGATCGCGTTGGCGGTGGGATTCACCGATCCGGAGCGGATGCGACGGGCCTTCATCAAACTGCATGGGCATCCGCCGCAAGCGATTCGACGCGAGAGCAGATCGAACGGCGCGCGCTGATCGACAGTCGGCCCATCAGCGCGCTGCGTGGTCAACGCCCGTCTGACGGGCGATTTCGCCGGCCGCTCAATGGTCGGCGGTTTTGACCGGAGGGTAGTCGTTCCACATGTCGCGATGCAGCTTCCACTCGCCGGCCTGCTTCACAAACACGAGGATCTGCTTGCCGCGGATCTTGAGCTTTCCCTCGTGGTCGCGCACCTCCGCATCCGACACCTCCGTCACCATCCGGTCGTCACCGTAGAACTCGTAATGGCTGAACGATACGGTGCCCGGTTTCGTTCCGGCATAGCCCTTGGTTAAGTACTCGGCGATCGCGCGGCCCCCGGTGACTTTGTCGCCTCCGGGCGGCAGGAGTGTGCCGTCATCGGTGTAGAGGCGGCCTATCGCCTCGTAGTCCCCTCGCGCAAAAGCATTCGCCCATCGGGCGTTTTCGGCCTTGATGGCCGCTTCGGGTGGACGTTGCGTGCCACCGGCCGTGGCCGGCGCCGTGAATGCGAAAAAGGAGACGCAGGCTGCCAGAGCAGCGGTACAAAGACGGATCTGTTGCATCGTGTGATTCCCGAACGGGCTTGAATTGAAAAGGGCGGCGCCAAATGGGCCGGTGGAGCGGACAGGTGGCCGCGACCTTCATCGAGTGGCCGCGGCCTGCACCTGTTGCAGACAAGCGTTTCAGCGAACGCCGGGGATTCGTGCGAGCCCCCTCGATGCGCCGGGCAGTTTCTTGTCGACCATCGCGATGATTTCCGGCCGTGCGTCCCGCGGATGACCGGAGTGGAACGGCGGCGCGGGATCGTATTCGATCGCGAGCTGCGTGAATTCGGCGGCCTGTCGACCGCGCAGTTTCGCTGCGACGCGAAGCGCGAAGTCGATGCCCGCCGTCACGCCACCGCCGCTCATGAACCGGCCGTTGTCGTCTTCGACGAAGCGCTCGGGAACGGGAATCGCGCCATATTCGGACAGCTTGTTGACGAAGGCCCAATGGCAGGCGCTTCGCTTGCCGTTGAGCACGCCGGTTGCGGCGAGCACGAGCGATCCGTTGCATACCGACGTAATGTGCTTGGCGCTTTCCGCCAGACGCCGGATCTGCGCCTGATACGCCGGGCGCATCGGCACCGTCAGATCGGACCCGCCGGGGACGAGGATCACGTCGGTCTGCTCGATATCGGCCAGTCGTTCGGTGTTGCCATACACGACGCCAAATTCGAGCGTTACGTTGCCGCCGTCGAGGCTTGCGTAGCGAACGTTCGTATTGGGTAGCCGGTGGAAAATCTCGCTGGGGCCGGCGAAGTCGAGAAGCGTACCGCCGTCGTAGTTGACGATCAGAATGTTGAGCGGGGCATTCGGGGGAAGTAGCCCCTCGCTGTTTGCCTGTGCGCCAACCGGTGTGGCGTGCGCGAGCAACGCGCCGCCGCCCAGGACGGCGCCGAGCGTGGCGGCGCTTCCAAGCTTGAGCACATCGCGGCGCGAGCGACCTGCTCGGGTGAGTGGTTTTACGGAAGCGTTGTTGTCGCTACTGTCGGTCAAGATGATTTCTCCTTGCACTTCGGCCCCTCGGCGCGTGCCACCGGGCTGGACCGGATTGAATCAACGCCACGACGAACCGCGTGGCGGACATGAACCGCAGGCTCAAAGCTGCGACGCACCGCCATCGACGACCAGTTCGGTGCCGACGACGTAGGCGGACTCGTCGCTGGCGAGATAGAGTGCGGCGTAGGCAATGTCCTCGGCCTTGCCCATGTGGCCCAGTGGAATAGCCGCGGCGAACTCGGCCCGACGGTCACGAACCCATTCGTCGGACATGCCCCACTTGGTGATCAGCGGCGTGTTCATCACGCCGGGCGCGATCGCGTTGAAGCGGATTTTCCGGTCGAGAAACTCGTAGGACCAGCTGCGGGCGAGCGATCGCACGGCGGCCTTCGCAGCGGCGGTCAACGAGATGCCGTGCTTGCCGGTCTGCGCAACGAACGACGTGTTGAGGATCACTGAGGAACCTTCCCGCAAGTACGGCAGCGCCGCTTGAAGCGTGAACACCACACCTTTGACGTTGACGTCCATGATCTCGTCGTAGAGTTTGTCGTCGATGTCGGCGACCGCGGACGGGAAAGCCCAGCCGGCGTTGGCGAACACGACATCCAGGCCGCCGAATTGCGCGTTTACGTCGGCAGCGATTGCCCGCATGTCCTGGATCGAACGCACGTCGCCCTTGAGAACGAGCGCGTGCTCGCCAAGCTCGGCCTTCACCCGCTCGAATACGGAATCGTCGCGACCCGTAACCGCTACTCGCGCGCCTTCCGCAATGAACAGCTTCGCGGTTGCAAGACCGATGCCGCTGGTTCCGCCCGTGATCAACGCGGACTTGTTCTTGAGCCTCATCTTCCATTCCTTTCCATGTCGTGATTGATCGGGGCAAACGCTCGAAATGCAATCGCGTTCGTGCGCCTTTCCCGGCGTGATCTTTCGATGTGAAGTATGGAATGTGAGGCGAATGGCGCAAAGGTCGTATAACCCTCAAAAAGCGCCATGCAAGCCGCACGTCGGCCGGAAGCACGAGTCGTCCCGCGCGGCCGTGACCGGCCGACGGTACCTGCCAATCTCGACAGGTTGTTCCGCCGTACCGCGCGCGCGATGATTTGCGTGCTCATTGCGAGCCTGCCCCGCTTGCGTTCCGTGCAATCAAGCCCCATTCCGATCCGCTGCGGCGCAACAGGGGGTGATCGGCTGGTTCGCAATGACCCCCTTCCGCAGCGCGACGACGAGGCGAACCATGACATCCAGCAGACTCGAGCAAATGCAGGCCAATCTCACGTTGGCCTATGTTCTTAACAACGCAGCAGTCGACGGAGCCGGGAGGGAACTCAAGCATCCGACTGCGTCGCAGGTCAAAAAGATCATCGTGGATCGCCTGAACCGATCGAAGATGACCCGGAACGATCGATTCGAAATTGCGTGGGGGCCGGCGATCGTATCGGATCCTAATGGCGAAGCTGCCAATGTGACCGTCGTCTTGCAATTGGCCGGTAGCGGCGAATATACAGTGGTGACGAGCGGCACCAATTTCACGTCCCCGCTTGATGTTCTGAGCGATTTTTCCTATGACACCCTCGAGCCATTCAGCGCGTATGTGCCGAACTGTCCGTCGGACGCACGCATATCGGCGGGTACGAACGGAGCGCTGTACCACGTACTGAAGACGCCCGATGAAAGTCATCAGACGCTCGTCCAATTCCTGAGCACCGTGCCACCGTCATCGATAGTCAACGTTGTCGGGCACAGCCTCGGAGGCGCGCTGGCGTCCGCGATCGTGTTGTACCTAAAGAATCAGAGCGGCTTGCAATCTCTGACGTACCACTGCCAGACGTTTGCCGCGCCGACAGCAGGCAACAAGGTGTTCGCCGACTATTTCGACGAGCAGATGCGAGGCAATGCGGTACGCATATTCACGACGCGGGATATCGTGCCGATGGCATGGAATGCGGACAGCCTCCAGAAGGTGAAACACGTCTACAGCGACGTTCCCCCCCATGACACCCCTGACAACGTGAAAATTGCTGTCGATATGGTCAGCATTGCGACAAATTCGCTGAACTACACGCAATGGGGAACGTCCGAACCATCAGGGCCCGTGGCGACGGCGATGGAGTACCCGCTGAAGGCGGACGTCAATGTAGCCATTCTGGATTTCCAGGCGCAGGTTGGCTTTCAGCATATCGACGGATACATTGCCTGCCTAGGTATGGCCCGCAGTGACATTGATCTCCCCCCGCTGCCACAGGTCAACCCCAAGGTCGGTAAGACGCCCGTGTGAAGTAGTACGAAGCAAAACCCATAAGAACACCGGCACGCAGTGTGAAAACCCGCTTCGGCGGGTTTTTTCATGGTCGGGTTCTGCGTGGCCGCAATGGCGTGGGTAGCCGCCGTCGATACGTCGTGGGATCGACGCTTGGCAAAGATCAAGCGCACGTTGCGGTTTTGCATTGTTCACTCTGGAAGTAACAGAACGTTCAATCGGCCGTCATTTATCACCCGGCTGCGACTCAGTAGAGTGCTTTCCCATGTCGTCGCCCGGGGCTCCACAAACGGCACGCCGTTATGGCGCAGGCGTCGCAACGATGGCCGCACAGTTCGGCGCCGGGCGCGCTCGAATCAACTGAAATCCGGGTGCGCGCGGCGCGCCGCACCGGACGCCGCCGCATTCTTTCCAGCCGATCCAGAAGGAAACGACGATGCAATACAAGCAACTGGGCCGCACGGGCCTGTATGTCTCCGAGCTGTGTCTCGGCACGATGACGCTGGGCGGCAATGCCGATGCCGGCATCTGGGCGGCGATTGGCGCGGTCGGTCAGGACGACGCGACCCGATTGATCGCCGGCGCACTGGCGGCCGGAATCAACTTCATCGATACCGCCGATATTTACTCCTTTGGCCACGCCGAACGCCTCGTCGGACAAGCGCTCCGGGACCTCGGCGTCCCGCGCGGCGAGATCGTGCTGGCGACCAAGACGGCCGGCGTGATGGGTCCGAAGCCCAACGATCAGGGCGCATCGCGCGGCCACATCATGGATTCGGTGCAGCGAAGCCTGGAACGGCTGCAGGTCGACCATATCGACCTTTACCAGATCCACGCGAACGATTCCGTCACGCCGATCGAAGAAACGCTGCGGGCGCTCGACGATCTGACGCGCCAGGGGCTGGTGCGCTATGTCGGTGTCTCGAACTGGCGCGCAGGCAAGATCGGCAAGGCGCTCGGACTCAGCGAAGCGCTCCGCGCGACGCGCTTCGAGACGCTCCAGGCCTACTATTCGATCGCCGGACGCGACGTGGAGCGCGAACTGGTGCCGCTCGCGATCGAGGAGCGGATGGGGCTGCTCGTCTGGTCGCCGCTCGCCGGCGGATTGCTGTCGGGGAAGTTTGGTCCGGGCGCGCCAACGGAAGAAGGTGCGCGGCGCAGCCATTTCGATTTTCCGCCGGTCGATCTTGACCGGGCGTGGCCGTGCGTCGCAGCGATGCGCGCCATCGCCGACGCGCGAGATGTGTCGGTCGCCCGGATCGCGCTCGCATGGTTACTCGCCAAGCCGCATGTCACGAGCGTCATCATCGGTGCCAAGCGGGTCGAACAGCTCGAAGACAATCTCGGCGCGGTCGATGTCGTCCTGACCGACGACGAGCTGGCGCGTCTCGACGCCGTGAGTGCTTTGCCTCCGTGTTACCCGGGCTGGATGATCGATCGTCAGGAGTCGGGCAGGCGGCCCAAGCCGTTCGCGCGCGTCGTGTCGAACTAGGGTTCGGCGACGCCAACACCATCCGCTTGCGTTAAAGCGACGCGCCACCACACATGACGATCTGCTGCCCGGTGATCGCGCTCGCATCCGTGCTCAACAGGAAGCCGGTCAGCGCGGCGACTTCCTCGGGCGTGATGAATCGCCCGATCGGCGGAAGCTTCGGGGGCGTTGCCGCGCGCGCCGGATCGCGCAGAAACGGCGTGTCCGTCGCGCCGGGGGCGACGACATTGACGGTGATGCGCTGCGGCGCGAGTTCCGCGGCCCACGATCGCGCCAGGCCGACCAGCGCGGATTTGGTCGCCGCATACTGACTGCGCGTGGCTGCGCCGTTGGCGGTGCGGCTGCCCAGCAGCACGATGCGTCCGCCGGCGGGCATCCGGGGCACCAGACGATCGGCGAGAAAGGTTGCGGACTCAACGTGCAGGCGCCACATTGCCGCGCCGTCCTCGTGTGAAAGCTCACCGAGTGGCGCGGTACGCATGAAGCCGGCCGCATGCACCAGCGCGTCCACCGCACCCAGTGCATCGCACACGGGCCCGAGTGCCGCGAAGTCGGTGACGTCGACCGGCACGATGGTCAGGGAACCATGCGTCGTTTCAATGCGCGAGCGGCACAGTCCCGTGACGCGCCAGCCGTCGGCGAGCAGACGACCGACGATCGCGCGTCCAATCCCCGACGACGCGCCCGTCACGACCGCATGGCGCGAACCCGAACCCGACTGCTCCAATTGACCCACGATCGCTCCTGCTAGGTTTGAACCTGCGATGAGCCGCCGGATGTCGCCGCAGCCTTCGTGCTGACCGCATGCACGGTGATCCGCGTTTGCGAATGGAACGGCTCGAGCTGCTCGGGCAGCGCCGCGTCGTCCGTCACGAGCGTCCAGTCGCGCTCGAGCGGCGTCCAGTGCTGCTGGCTCGCGCGTCCGAGCTTGTCCGCGGTCACGAGCACGAAGACCTCGGCCGCCTGCCGCATCACGCACTCCTTCAGATACGACTGTTCGCTGCTCGCCTCGCACAAGCCGAGTTCCGCGACCACGCCATCCGCGCCGAGGAATGCCTTGTCGACGCTCAGGCGGCTCAGCGCGATCTGCGCGAGCGGCCCAAGCGTGCTCATGCTGGACGAGCGGACGTCGCCGCCAATCACCGTCACCTGCACGCCCGATGCGGCGAGCGGGCTCACGACCAGCAGATTGTTGGTGACGACGTGAACGCCTGTCCGGCCGGCAAGCAGGCGCGCGAGCGCCGCGGTCGTGGTGCCGCCATCGAGGAATACTGTGTCGCCGTCCTCGACGAATGCGCTTGCCGTGTGCGCGATCGCCTCCTTCTGTTCCTGCGAACTGACGCGGCGCTCTTCGAGCGAGGGCTCCGGCTCGTGGCCGCCCACCGCGGCGGCACCGCCGTAGGTGCGCAGAATGCGACGGTCGCTCGCGAGCGCACGCAGATCCCGGCGAACGGTCGCTTCCGACATTCCGAAGTGCTCGCACAACGTCGCAACGTCCGTCATGCCCCCGAGCACGGCCTGCAGCATCGCCTCCCGGCGCCTGGTCACTTTCATGTGCGTGATTTCCTGGTCTGATCGCATTGGCGCGCAAGTCTGCGCATCCCGACCGACAAGTTTATCGAATTGCCGCATTGACCGGCCAGTTGCGCCGGCGAGTGTCATCGACCGCGAACCCACGCTTCGTCGACGCGAACGTATTTGATTTTCTGCCGGAACCACGTGAATGCGATGTGCAATGCACCGTCTTGCGACTGCACGATGGACGGATAGGAATACTCCCGGTTGCGCTGATCCGCGGAATTGTTCGTCATGCAGTACCCGTCGCCGATCTCCAGGTTGCGGCGGCGCCGCCATGTCCTGCCGCCGTCCTCGGAGATGGCCAGCGACATCGGCGCGCGCGGGGCGCCCCAGACAGCGGTGCCGCGCGCGGACGCCTTCTGGTCGCGCAGCTCGCCGCTGTCCTCCGAGTCTTCGATGTCGTCGTACAGGGACGCGCGGCGCTCGTTGGCGTGCGAAGCGTCGCTCTCGTTGAACACAAGGGCGAGGTGACCGTTCCGCAACACCGTGAACTGGATCGACGAGTTGTTGTTCGGCACATCGGTCGGCTCGGGCGCGCTCCACGTGCGGCCATCCGTCGAGCGGCTCGCGTAGACGAAGTCCGCCCAGCGGCTGCGGTAGAGCGCCAGCAGCGAGCCATCGTGCAGCACGTGAACGTTCATGTGCACGCACCCGACGCTGTCCGGTACCTCGTGCAGCGCCCACGACGCGCCCTGGTCGTCGGAGACCATGACCGCGCTGATGTCGTCGTTGCCGACCCAGCGCTCACCAGGGGCCGTGCGGCACAGGAACACCGGGCAGAGCCACGTGCCGCTGTCGAGCGCAATGATCGGCTGGCGGACGAATGTGCCGGGGCGATCGAACAGGGTCTCGACGGGGCCCCAGGTGACGCCGCCGTCCGTCGACACGCGGCGGCGGACGATCGCGGTGTTCTGATGGCCGGACAGTTGCGCGGTGTAGATCAGCCACAGGCGGCCGTCCGGCGCGGTGAACAGCACCGGGTTCTGTTCCGAGCGGGTCGGGTCGTCCGACAGCTTTTGAGGCGACGACCACGCGCTCGCGCCGGCCGCGAGACGCGACAGGTAGATGGAGACGTCGGGAATGCCTTCCTGGGTGCCGCCGAACCACACGCACAGCAGGTCGCCGTTTGCGAGGCAATGCAGGTTGGCCGCGTGGTTCTGCACGCAGGCGGTGGGCAGGAACGCTTCCTGCCGTTGCGCGTCGGCATACGCGGTGCGAACGCAGTGATCCGACGCGGCGCTCGCCGCTTCAACGAGGTTCGTGCTCATGAAATGTTTGTCGAGTTACGAGGTTAGTGCGATTCGCGATGCGTGAGCGGCTTGTCGCGAAGATTCGAGCTCTCGCCATGAAACAACAGCTTGCCGATGACCAGCACGATGGCGGGCGTCACCAATGCGACGTACATGTTGTCGATGCCGAACGGGTTGCCGAGCAGGTACCAGACCGTCGTGGCGATCGTCGCGACGATCAGGGCCGAGACAGCGCCGCGCTTGCCGCTGAAGAACGGCAGGTAGATACCGATCAGCGCAACGACCGACACCGACAGACGCAGCGCGCGGCTGAAGAACGACAGCGCGAGGATCTGCGGGACGAACAGCACGAAGATCAGCGGGAGGAAGCCGACGACCAGCGAGATCCAGCGTGTCATTCTCAGTTCGACGTCGGGCGTCGGCTTGAAGCGCGGCACGTAGAAGTCCTTGACGATCAGCGAAGCGATCGCCAGCGCGACGGTGCATACGCTCACGAAGATGGACGCGACGAGCGACGTCGTGACGATGCCGGCCAGGATCGGGTTCATATGCTGCAGGAACACCGGCAGCGCGTAGAGGCTCTTGATGTTCGGATACAGGTACTTGGCCGTCACGCCGATGAAGCCGAGCGCGAGCGCGATCGGCACGCACAGCACGGCGGCGATCAGCGACGACGCGCGCGCACCCTCCGGGCTCCGGGTGGCCGAGATGGCCTGGATGATGAACTGCGTCGAGAAGATCGCGCCGGCCGTGCCGATGATCCATGCGCCGATCGTGCCGCCCGACAGCGCGCCCGTCCACGTGAAATAGTGCGCGGGCATGTTCTGCGCCATCGGTCGGATGCCGCCCGACAGCTTCCATGCGACACCGACCAGGATGGCGATGCCGAGCAGCTTCACGGCGCTGTGAACGACCGTCAGGTACGCGACGCTCTTGAGGCCGCCCCACACGAAGTAGACGGTGCTGACGATGGCGGTGATGATGGCGGCGGTGGGCAGGTTGATCCGCATGACCGTCGAGATGGCCGCCGCGCCGCTCACGTAGTTGCCGACGTTCACCACGAACAGCGCGTAGATCATGATCGCGGAGACGGCGAGCTTCGCGCCGTGGCCATAGCGTTGCGCGATGAAGCCGGAGATCGTGAACTCGCCGGACGCATACAGGCGCTTGGCCATGAACAGGCCGAACAACAGAAAGCCGATGGCCGCCGCCAGCACCGACCACGACGCGGCGATGCCGGCCGAGAACGCTTCCTGCGAGGTCCCGACCGTCGATTTCGCGCCGATGAATTCCGACATCAGCAGGATGGCGACCACCAGCGCGGGCATCGCGCGCCCGGCCACCATGAACTGTTCGGAATTACGGCTGCGCAGGCGAATGCTGATCACGCTCGTAATCACAATGTAGACGACCACCATGCCGATGATGGTGGCTGTGTCCCAATAACTGAAGGTGGCCATCGCTTGTCTCCACGTTACCTTCGGTTGATATGCGTTCGGGTATGTCGGGCGATCCGGCATGTGCCTGCCGGTAGCGCCTCTTGGTGATGCGGGTTGCTACGTGTTGTTGCGTGTCGTTGCCGATGCCGCTTACGCGGCGACGGGCGCCGGCTCGTTGCGTCGCGTGGCGAGCTCCACGGCCTGGCGGAAAGCCTCCAGCAGGCTGCGTTCGTCGGCGATGCCCTTGCCGGCGATGTCGAACGCGGTGCCGTGGTCCACCGACGTGCGGATGACCGGCAGGCCGACCGTCACGTTCACGCCGGCTTCGAGGCCCATCACCTTCACCGGCCCGTGCCCCTGGTCGTGATACATCGCGACGACCACGTCGAAATCGCCGCGGCCCGCACGGAAGAACAGCGTGTCCGCCGGCAGCGGGCCTTCCACGTCCCACCCGCGCGCCTGGAGCACCTGGACCGCCGGAACGATCTTCTCTTCCTCTTCGCCGTAGCCGAACAGGCCGTTCTCGCCGGCATGGGGGTTGATGCCGCACACGCCGATGCGGGGATTCGCGATGCCGGCGCGAACCAGCGTGTCGTGCGCGCGTTCGATCGTGCGTTGCACGAGGCCCGGCTCGATCTTGCGAATCGCGTCGAGCAGGCCGATGTGCGTCGTCACGTGGATCACGCGAAGATTGGGCGCGACCAGCATCATCGATACCTCGTCGATGCCGGTCAGATGCGCGAGCATTTCCGTGTGGCCGGGGAAAATATGGCCGCCGGCATGCAGCGCTTCCTTGTTGAGCGGCGCGGTGCAGATCGCGTCGAGCTCACCTTTCGACGTCAGCTCGACGGTGCGCGCGATGTATTGATACGCGGCGTCTCCGGCGACCGCGGACAGCTTGCCGTAGGGCAGGTCGGCCGGAATGAGCGCCATGTCGATGCAATCGACGACGCCCACGCGGAACGCGCCGTCGGACGGCCGGCTGACGGCGCGCACCTCGAGATCGACGCCCGCTCTGCTGCCGGCGTCCCGCAAGCGCGCGGCGTCGCCGATGACCACGGGACGGCACTGCTCATACACGGACGCATGGGCAAGGCTCTTCATGATGATTTCCGGTCCGACGCCGGCCGCGTCGCCCATGGTGATGCCGATGATGGGGCGGTTGTCCATGTCAGTTCCCTTCACAAATTGGTTTGAGCGGTATTGGCCGTCTTGCCTTGATTCGCAAGCCGGCGCCACGCGTGATGGATCGATCCGGGCTGGCCGAAGCCGCCGGCCTTGGTCACGACGGGGAGGGTCTTTCCGTGCAGCCGGCATTCGAGCAGCGGCATGCCGTCCTCGATTTCGTCGACGACGCGCAACGCGCTCGCGCCGGCCGCGGCGAGCAGCGCGCGCGCCGTTTCGCCGCCGGTCGCGATGATCGCGCCCGCGTGGCGCACGGCAGGCGCAAGCAACGACGCAAGACGATTGCAGAACAGCAGGCCGTCGTTCACGTCGCCGCGCTGCGTTTGGCTCAACGAGACCACCACGTGCCGGCCGTCGCGCAGTGCGTCGCATACGGCCGTCGTCACGTCGCTGCGCGGATCATCCAGTGCGGAGACGGCGACCTCGAGCGCAACGAGACCGGCACCGGTGTTGGCCTTGAGGTACTCCACCTGCGCATGCGAGATGCTCGACATGCTGCCGACGACCGTGAGAACCGGTCCTTGCGGATCGTCGCCGGCGGCCGCTGGTTCGGCGATGCCGCGGGGCGGCTCCAGCGCTTCGATGACCGCGGGGGCCAGGCCGGCCGAGCCGACCCAGAACACGTTGTCGAGCGCCGCGGATGCGCGGGCAATGCGGTGCAGATCGTCGTCGGACTCCGCATCGCACACGACGGCTTGCGCGCCCTCGGATTGCATTTCCCGCAGGCACGCCGCGAGCTCGCCCGGGTCGCCGCGCACCGTGCCGATTGCCGCGTAGGCGACGCGCAGATGTTCGGCGCAGAGCAGCGCAACCAGATCGGCCTTGCCCGTGATGTTCTCGTTGAGCCAGTATTCGCTGGCTTCGACCGGCACGCCGCGCACCCATTGCCGCCCGTCGCGGGTGGTGCGGCCGGATGCCGGATAGGCGGGGCACACGATCGCCATGCCAAGATGCGACGCCAGCGCGGCCACCTCCGCCGCGACATTGCCGCGCAGCGTCGAGTCCACCTTCTTGTAGATGCGCGTGCCGAAATGCGACAGCGACTCGACGGCAGCGACGTTGCGTCGGGCGGCCTCGTCCTTCGATGCGCGGCGCGAGTCCACGTCGACCGACAGGATGTCCACGCCGTTCGTCGGCGCCGCCGCGTGGTCGGCGTCGAGCAGGACCATCGCCGTCAAGCCGTGACGCAGCCCGGCCACCGCGCAATCGGCCGCGCCCGACAGGTCGTCGGCGATGATCAGGAGCCGTGCCGCGTGCTGTGCGACCGCGTTCGCGTTCATGGCAGCAGGCGGCTGTAGATGGATTTCATGTCGTCGAGCGTCAGCGCCTTCGGATTGTTGCCGAGCAGGCGCTTGACCTTCGATGCCGCGACCGCCAACGCATCGAGATGTGCTTCGGACACGCCGAACTTGCGCAGATCCTGCGGAATGTCGACGGCCGCCGTCCATTCCTCCATCTTGTCGATCAGCTTGCGTGCCGCGACCGCATCCGCGTCCGTTTTCGATGCCAGATCGAGTGCGCGCGCAACGTTCGACAGCCGGCCTTCGATCGCATCGAGGTTGAAGGCCATCACGTGAGGCAGAAGCATCGCGTTCGCGACGCCGTGCGTGACGTTGAACATGCCGCCGAGTGGGTAGGCGAGCGCATGCACCGCTGCCGTGCCGGCGGCGGTGAGCGCGAGGCCGCCGTACATCGAGCCGAGCATCATCGCTTCGCGTGCTTTCAGCGACCGGCCGTTTTCATACGCTTCGACGATGTTCGCGCCGATCAGGCGCATCGACTCCATCGCGTACATGTCGCTGATCGGGTTCGCCTTCGTCGAGATGTACGATTCGAGTGCATGCACGAATGCGTCCATGCCGGTCGCGGCCGTGATCGGCTTCGGCAGGCCGAGTGTCAGCTCCGCATCGAGAATCACGATTTGCGGCAGCAGGTGACGGCTGACGATCCCCACCTTCAGCGCTTCGTCCGGCAGCGTCACGATCGCGTTGGGCGTGACTTCGGAGCCGGTTCCGGCGGTCGTCGGCACCAGGATCATCGGCACGCCCGGGTGCTTGATCAGGTCGATGCCGAGCCAGTTGCGCAGCGGTTCGTCGTTGGTCAGCCGGACCGCGAACAGCTTCGCCGCATCGAGCACGCTGCCGCCGCCGATGGACAGAATCGCCTGCGGTGCGAATGGCGCGATCTGTTCCTGGTACACGGCCTCGACGTTGCCGATGGTCGGCTCCGGCTCGACGCCGCGAATGATGCGTACGTCGACGTCTTTCGCGTTGAGCGATTCGATCACGCGATCGGCGACGCCGAGCTCTTCCATCGCAGGTTGCGTGATCAGCGCAATGCGCTCGACCGGCGTATCGAGCAGCGACAGCTTGTCGGCAAGCGTGTCGAGGCTGCCGGCGCCATGGACGATGTGCTTGACGGTCTGGAAGTGATAGGTAGTCATGCTGATGACCCGTTTCAGTGGCCGCGCGCGGCGTCGTGGTAGAGGGAGAGCGCTTGCGCCAGGCGTTCGCGCGCGCTGGCGTCGAGCGGCTGGGCAGGGGACCGCGCTGGGCCTGCGGGCATCCCGAGCATCTGCGCGGCGGTTTTCAGCACGACGGGCATCGTGCCCAGCGCGAACGCATCGCGCAGCGCACGCAGCGATTCCTGGGCCGCGCGTGCGCCGGCGATGTCGCCCGCCTGGAACTTGTTCCAGATGGACATGACGACCTGCGGGACGGCATTGGTCGTCGCGGCGACCGCACCGTCGCCGCCGGCGATCAGCGTCCAGAGAATCATCGAGTCGGTGCCGGTGAAGACCGCGAAGTCGTCGCGTCGCAGGTTGATCAGTTGCAGCAGGCGATCGAAGTCGCCGCCACTGTCCTTGATGCCGCGAATGTTCGGAATCTCCGAAAGCCGGCGCACGGTATCGACCGCCAGCGTGATGCCCGCTTTTGCGGGGATTGTGTAGAGCATGACCGGAAGCGGCGTGGCCTCGGCGATCTTCTTGTAGTGAGCGTAGAGCTCCGGTTGCGTCGCGCCGTTGAAATACGGCGTGATCACCGACACGGCATCCACGCCGACCTCGGTCATCTTGCGGGTCAGGTCGATCACGTCACGCGTCGCATAGGCGCCGGTGCCCGCGATGACGGGCACGCGCGAGCGGGCCTGACTGACCGCGATGCGCGCGACGCGCAGTTTCTCTTCTTCGTTCAGTGCGATGAATTCGCCATTGGTGCCGAGCACGAAGAGGCCATGCACACCCGCTTCGATGAGCCGTTCGACCAGCGCGCGCAGGCCGTCTTCATCGACGTCCTCGTCCGCCGTCATCGGCGTGATCAGCGCGGGAACGATCCCCTTGAACGACATTGACATGCAGGCTCCATCGCGGAAGGGACGGCGGGCGAAGGCGCCGTCGCCATGGGTTGGGCAGAAAATCAGCGGGGCTGCGCACTTGCGGGCCCTAGGGCGCCGCCACGTACGTCAGCCAGCGCAACTCGCAGGACGGAACGATGTGCTCGTTTCGGTCAAAATTGTTGCGCGATGTGTGCATTCTAGCTGATGTGGTGACTGAAACAGTCAATGAAAACCCTAATGTGACCGAATCGATCATTTTGGTCGATGTCATCGGTCGCTTTCATTCAGTCCCTACCAATCAGGCGGTGCGCGCCCTGTTGGGGCTCCATGTGCGCATTCCGCTTGCGTGGCGTGTCGTCAATACGCTCACGGCGGCGACGAAGTTGTTCGGGTGACGGCGCGCGGGCGCGCTGATCTGCACGGTGCGATCAGCGCCAACCGCTAGAATTGCGGTTTTAGCCCGGAACACGTCCATGTCTTTTGCCTCGCTCGGCCTGATCGACCCCTTGCTGCGTAATCTGCAGGACCTCAATTACCAGACGCCTACGCCGGTGCAGGTCAAGGCGATACCCGCGGTGCTCGGCGGCAAGGACGTGATGGCCGGCGCCCAGACCGGCACGGGCAAGACCGCGGGTTTCGCGCTGCCGCTGTTGCAGCGGCTCGTGCAGCAGGGCCCGGCGGTGTCCAGCAACCGCGCGCGGGTTCTGGTGCTGGTGCCGACGCGTGAGCTGGCCGAGCAGGTGCTGCAAAGCTTCGTCGCTTACGGCAAGGGCCTCGACTTGCGATTTCTGGCCGCCTACGGCGGCGTGAGCATCAACCCGCAGATGATGAAGTTGCGCAAAGGCGTCGATGTGCTCGTTGCCACGCCGGGCCGTCTGCTGGATCTCAACCGCCAGAATGCGGTGCAGTTCGATCAGGTCGAAACGCTGGTGCTGGACGAGGCCGACCGCATGCTCGATCTGGGCTTCGCGCGCGAGCTCAATGCCGTCTTCGCCGCGCTGCCCGTTCAGCGCCAGACCCTGCTGTTCTCCGCGACGTTTACCGACGATATCCGCACGATGGCGGCGACCATTCTGCGCAGCCCGGTCAATATCAGCGTCAGCCCGCCCAATGTCACGGCGAGCAAGATCAAGCAATGGGTGGTGACGGTCGACAAGCGCAACAAGCCGGACCTCTTCATGCACCTGGTGGCCGAGAACAACTGGGATCACGCGCTGGTGTTCGTCAAGACCCGCAATGGCGTGGAGTATCTGGCGGCCATGCTGGACGAGGCCGGCTATGCGGTCGACACGATCCACGGCGACAAACCGCAACCCGCGCGGCTGCGGGCGCTCGAGCGCTTCAAGACGGGCGAAGTGCAGATGCTGGTCGCCACCGATGTGGCTGCGCGCGGGCTGGATATCGATGACTTGCCGCTCGTGATCAACGTCGATCTGCCGATCGTCGCGCAGGATTACGTGCACCGGATCGGGCGTACCGGGCGCGCGGGCGCCAGTGGCGTGGCGGTGTCTCTCGTGTGTGCGGATGAAGCCCCGCAACTGGCCGCGATCGAAGCGCTGATCGGGCAGACGCTGCGCCGCGAAGAAGAGCCGGGGTTTGAAGCGGAACACCGCGTGCCGGAAACCAGTTCGACCGGGCAGATCATCAAGAAGCCTAAAAAGCCGAAGAAGCCCAAAGTGCCGCAAGGTGGGGCGGCGGCCATGCCGGTGGCCGGGAAAAAGCCGCGGCCGCAAGGCGGTGACGGCAAGCGCAAGGGTGGCGGAGCCGCGGGCAAGGGCGCAAGCGTGTTGAACGGTAGCCCGTTCAGCGTGCAAAAACCGCGCGGCAAAGGCAAACCCGCTGGCAAGGCGGGTGCGGGCGCGCGCAAGCCGGCCGGGAAGCCTGCGGGTGGTCGCGGTAAACACTAACGCTGATTCGTTGGGTGGCTGACGCCGGTCATTGAAAGGACGGGCGATTTGAGGTCCGCGGGCGGGTGGCGCGGCTTTGTTGCGCAGCAGGGCGGTGGGCAAGGGCGCACAGAATCAAGGATCGCTAACAACTTGGCGGCCGAACGGACGTTTAAACCGTGCAAGTCAAGACCTAATCTCTCAGTCAGCGTCAGATCAGGTCTGAGATTGCTCGGCCGTCACTTCATCAAGGGCCGTAATCGACCCGGAGCGGTCTTCCAGTCTCTCTATCTTGAGCGCCCATTTTTGGGCGCACATTGGCCGCGCCGACTCACGGATACGGAGCTGGCGGGGGCAACATCGTTTATTCGATCCATGCTCGAGCTGTTACCGGTTTGACACTATAATCGCATGGCGATCAGTTTTCTTTGCCGATCCATCCATCACTTTTCGGCGATGGATGTCGAAGAATATTTAAAGGATGGCAAATGCACGTCACTATTAGCTGGGATATATCTGCCAGTGATAATCGCTGGTCAGAGATAAATGACATGATGAAGGCAAAGCTTAAGGGGTATTCTTGGGTTAAGCCACTCAAGTCTGTATATGTAGTCAAGGTGGACTCACTGGAGGATCGGATTGAATTAAAAGACGCCCTAAACGATGTAATCAAGTCCGTTGACGAAAAAATACATCTTCTAATTACGCCAGCGATGGAAGGCGGTACGTACGCGGGATGGCTGCCAAAGGGCCTTTGGGAAAAAATCAATCTTCGGACAAAGTGATCGGGCGGCTCAATGTCAGAAAACAATATCGAATCATCATCAGCACCCAAACACGACGAGGTCGAATCTTTCAAAGGTTCACCTTCTTCAGATAATCCAGCGGGGGATCCATTTAACGTAGTTATTTCCGTTCCGGAGATAATTCATGTAAAGATGGTTGATGCGTCGGCGCTCTCTGATTATGAGATTTGGATTTTTATAGCCTCAGTAATATCCAATGCAGCAGTTGGATTTTCTGTTGCGTTGTATCAGGCAATTGACTCTAAATCTTCTACGGTGTCGTACGCGTGCTGGACTGCGGCTATGTTTTGGCTCCTTTTTGCAATATCTGCAGGTACGGCGTTCAGAAAACGGTCATCTATGCAAAAAAAGGGGAAAGATATTAAGCTCAAAACAACTTCCGCATCTACAAAATAGGAAAAAAGGCCAGTAGCCCAGGGGGTACCTTGGCGTCGTGGTGGCCGATACAGTCTTCTTTAAGAGACCGATGCATGAGACCGCGCGCGGAAGTAACTATATCTGTTACCGCTTCGGCCGACGAACAAGCTTTCTTTATCAATCGGACGGCCGGTTACGGAGTGAAGCCGGCGCTTATACGTCCGAGGGGTGAGGCTTTCGACCGGCGGCTCATGGCCGAACCGAGTCAGACGAACTGACGCTGTCTGTTCGGTCTAGTGCACCCTTATACATTTAAACCATGCGTCGCGAGCGTCGGATCGCGGGCGTCACGGCGATGCGTCCGCTTTTCATGGCGGCTCGGCGCGAACATTCCGGTCCTGTCCGCCGGCGCTTCGCCGCCCGCTACTCCGTCTGCTGGCGCCGGTATTCGTCCTGTTTCATCCGCAAGTACTGCTGCCGGTCGATTTCGTGCAACTGCCGCGCATATTGCTCGCTGGAATTGAACCACGTGCTCAGGCGTTGCTCGAGCTGCTTGTCGGGCGGGCTCGATAGGGTGGCAAGATAGGCATCGATGGCGAGGTAGTAGCGCATGGTGTTGCGCTCCACGAGGCCTCGTATGCCGTCGACGTATTCCGCTTGTGCCGCGGACGGACCTGCGACGTTTGTGAAGCCGATCTTGCCGCGGTCAAACGTTGCCAGAAAGCTTTTCATCGCAAGGCGCCCGACCAGGCCATAGCTGAATGCATAGGTCAGATGCAGGAACGTGCGGTTGCTACCGAGCTGCACCGCTTCCAGGACAATCTGATAATCCCGGGTATTCAACGGTCCGCTGTCGGCGTGGAGTTTGACCTTGAAGTATCCCGGGGCCCGGGCCGCCGCGTCGTAACGGAAATACAGGCGGTAAGTGGCCGGGAGCTCCGCGGCGGCTTCCCGTTTGCTGATATTCAGGGCCAGCATGTTGTCGCTATTCGTGCCGGGCGCACGGCAGTACTTGATGTTCGGATGCAGGATCAACAGCTCGCACCAGTTCGCGAGGCCCTGCGACTGGTAATCCAGGACGTTGCTGACGGTCGCGAACGGGTAGTCCACTTCTGCGTAGACTTCACCCGTGACCGTGGAGAACGACTCCTGCGAATCCAGATACAGCCGCCGATGAAACGCGTTGTTATCGAGCTGCGGCTTCAGACTCTGATATAGCGCGCGCAAACGGGTGGCGTCGTCGGAGGTTCCAGCCCACAACCCCACGCACGGCAGCCAACAGGCCGCCAGAACGATCAACATCCACGCCTTCCTGCGTAGCGCGGCGCTCGCTGGGTTTCGGTCACGCTTGCTCATCAACGTGCTCCGGCTGACGACTCCGATGGGCGGCCCCATCGCACCTGTACACCTCGATCGCGGTCGCGGCTTGCGCGCGCGGCGCGCATGCGGCTATCCCGACGCCGATCGATTCCTGCTAATACTATGGCGCGCGTCGCGGAGATGACATTAGGATTTCAGCCGATCATTCAGCGGCCGGGCACGCGTGGGCAGTCGGGTGACGCGCGTCGACCGGTACGCCGATACATCTTCGACGTCAAACTTGCGTCACCCGCGTCGCGACCGCCGCGCCATCCGCGTCGCTCGTCCCCGGTGCGACCTCCTCCAGCGCCTGTCGCCCCGTTTCGACCCGCAGCAACCCGATCGCGACACAGAGCACGCCGAGTGTCGCGCTGACCATCGCGATCACGCCTGACACGCCGAACGCCTGGTAAAGCGCGAGTGCCAGCGCGGGCGTCCCGATCGACGACATCCGCCCGCACATCCCCGCGACGCCCGTGCCACGCAGCCGCACCTCGGTCGGAAACAGCTCGGGAATATACCCAAACAACCCGAGCGTCGTGATCGTATAGATCGCACTGACGAGACAGAAACCGACCAGAATGATCGCCGTGGTATCGCGCAGCGACACATACAGCCAGCCGAGCGCGATGCTGAGAATCGACGCGATCACGATTCCCCTCGCACGGCCGATCCGGTCCGCGATCAGATATCCGATCAACCCGCCGACCGGCGACCCGATCGACATCAGGAACACGAACCCGAGCGACTTGACGACCGACAAGCCCTGCGTGACGAAAAACGTCGGCAGCCACGCAATGAAGCCATAGAGCCCGACGTTCACGCCGATCGCAGTCAGCGCGGCAACCGCCATCCGCCCACGCATCCCTTTCGAAAACAGCACCGCGAGCGGCGCCTTCCCGACATGCAGATCAATGGTGCGCCGCACCGGCGGCAGCGCGCCGACCTGCTTGCTCACCTCCTGCTCGATCGCGGCAAGCGTCGCCTCCGCTTCGTCGAGCCGCCCGACGGATTCGAGCCAGCGCGGCGATTCCGGCATCCGCTTGCGCATGAACCATACGACCAGCGCACCGATACCGGCCAGCGCGAACATATAGCGCCAGCCGAGATGCGGAATGATCCAGTACCCCGCGGCCAGCGCGGCGAACAACCCGCTGTTGGTAATGATCGCAAGCAGCGACACCCACTTCCCGCGCGTGTCGGGCGGCACGAATTCGGCGAGCGTCCCGGCCGCGACGACCAGTTCCGCGCCGAGCCCGATCCCCATGATGAACCGCAGCACGATCAACCATTCGATGTCGGGCGCAAAACACGCGGCGATCGACGCGAGCCCGAACACCGCGAGATTGAGCTGATACGAATACCGCCGCCCGAGCCGATCACCGACATACCCCGCGACGAACGCGCCGATCATCATCCCGACGAACGTCGACGACACGAACATCGCGCCGTGCCGCAGATCGGTGAAGCCGTCCTTGACCATCGACGCGACCGAGCCGTTGGCGAGATAGATGTCGAACGCGTCGAGGAACGCGCCGCCGGCGATCAATCCAAGTATCTTCCAGTGGAACCTTGAAACGGGCAGCCGGTCGAGCCGGCCGGCGGCATTGACGGTGTTCGCCATGATGTCTCCAGATGTGGCGCTCTCGCGTCTGCTGACCAGACGCGGAGACGCTTCGATAGTTGGATGAGAGGCGCGCTGCGATCAGCGCGGAAAGGCCCGGTCAGACCGCGCCGGATGCATGCAACGTGTGAATCTGTTCATCGGCATAGCCGAGCTCGCGCAGCACCGCGTCGGTATGCTGTCCGAGCGCCGGGACGGGATCCATGCGCGGTTCGTCGCTCGGTGCGATGCCGGGCGGCAGCAGCGCAGGAATCTCGCCGGCGGGCGTGTCGACCCGTGTCCAGCGCTGCCGGGCGGCGAGCTGTTCATGCGTCCACACGCCGTGCATGTCGTTCATCCGCGCGTTCGCGATGCCGGCTTGCTCGAGCCGGTCGATCACGTCGGCGGCCGTCAGCGTCGAGAACGCGCGGACGATGACGGATGCAAGGTCGTCACGATTCGCGACGCGGCGGCTGTTCGACCCGAAGCGCGCGTCGGCCGCGAGCTCGGGCATGCGGAGCACGGTCTCGCAGAAGCTTTTCCATTCGCGCTCGTTCTGCAGGCCCAGCATCACGGTGTGGCCGTCACCGGCCTTGAACGGACCGTACGGAAAGATCGTCGCGTGCGACGCGCCGGCTTGCCGCGGCGGCGGCTGACCGTCGATCGCGTAGTAGAGCGGATAGCTCATCCACTCGACCATGCTTTCGAGCATCGACACGTCGATGTGCCGGCCGCGTCCGGTGCGGCCGCGCTCGATCAGCGCGGCGAGGATGTTCGAATACGCATACATGCCCGCCGCGATATCGGCGATCGAGCAGCCAGCCTTGGCCGGCTCGCCGTCGGAGCCGGTAATGCTCAGGAATCCGGATTCACTCTGGATCAGCAGGTCGTATGCCTTCTTGTCGCGAAACGGCCCGTCGAGCCCGTAGCCGGAGATGTCGCAGACGATCAGCCGCGGATAGCGCGCGCGCAGCGCGTCGTAGTCGAGCCCCAGGCGCTGCGTCGCGCCGGGTGCGAGGTTCTGCACGAACACGTCGGCATCCGCGAGCAGCTTGTGCACGACGTCGAGCGCCGCGGGCTGCTTGACGTCGAGCGTGATGCTTTCCTTCGAGCGGTTGGTCCACACGAAGTGCGACGCGAGTCCCGACACGCGTTCGTCGTAGCCTCGCGCGAAATCGCCGACGCCCGGCCGTTCGATCTTGATCACGCGCGCGCCGAGATCCGCGAGCTGACGCGTGCAGAACGGCGCGGCGATCGCATGCTCGAACGTGACGACCTTGATGCCTTCCAGTGGACGCATGCTCGTCGCTCCCGTCAGAACGACCGCGGCAGGCCGAGGATGTGCTCCGCGACATACGACAGGATCAGGTTCGTCGAGATCGGCGCGACCTGGTACAGGCGCGTTTCGCGGAACTTGCGCTCGACGTCGTATTCGCACGCGAAGCCGAAGCCGCCATGGAACTGCAGGCACGCGTTCGCGGCTTCCCACGACGCGTCGGCCGCGAGCAGCTTCGCCATGTTCGCCTGCGCGCCGCACGGTTCGTGCGCGTCGAACCGGCGCGCGGCCTCGAAGCGCATCAGGCTCGCGGCCTCGACGTTGACGAACGCGCGGGCGATCGGAAACTGCACGCCCTGGTTCTGGCCGATCGGGCGGCCGAACACGACGCGATCCTTCACGTACTGCGATACCTTGTCGACGAACCAGTAGCCGTCGCCGATGCATTCGGCGGCGATCAGCGTGCGTTCGGCATTGAGCCCGTCGAGGATGTACCTGAAGCCCTGGCCTTCGTCGCCGATCAGGTTTTCGGCGGGGATCTCAAGGTTGTCGAAGAACAGCTCGTTCGTCTCGTGGTTGACCATGTTCGGAATCGGGCGCACGGTCATCCCGTTGCCGATCGCGTGATGCAGATCGACGATGAAGATCGACATCCCCTCCGACTTCTTCTGCACGTCCGACAGCGGCGTCGTGCGCGCGAGCAGGATCATCAGGTCGGAGTGCTGCACGCGCGAGATCCACACCTTCTGGCCGTTGATCACGTAGCGGTCGCCCTTGCGCACGGCGGTCGTCTTGATTTTGGTCGTGTCGGTGCCGGTGGTCGGCTCGGTCACGCCCATCGACTGCAGGCGCAGCTCGCCGCTCGCGATCTTCGGCAGATAGCGCTGCTTCTGCTCGGCCGAGCCGTGGCGCAGCAGCGTGCCCATGTTGTACATCTGGCCGTGGCACGCGCCGGAGTTGCCGCCCGCGCGATTGATTTCCTCCATGATCACCGACGCCTCGGTCAGCCCGAGGCCGGAGCCGCCGTATTCCTGCGGAATCAGCGCGGCGAGCCAGCCGGCTTTCGTCAGCGCGTCGACGAACGCTTCGGGATAGCCGCGCGCTTCGTCGATCCCGCGGAAATATTCGGCGGGAAACTCGCCGCACAGGTCGCGAACGGCTTCGCGAATGTCTTGGTACGCGTCGGTAGGGTTCATGCGTCGTATCGGGGAAAGCGTCGGAATGGGTCAGGCGAGGGTCGCGCTCGCGGACATGGTCAGCCAGCCGTCGTGGTCGTTCGCCCAGAGCTCGACGGTCTTGCCGTCGTCGGCGAGGCGGCCGCACACGCTGAAGCGGTGGCCGAGAAAGGCCGGCCGCACCGCGCGATACGCGTATTCGCTGATCGTCGCGCCGGGCAGCGAGCGCGTGACGAGGTCGAGCAGCAGCGTCGAGATCAGCGGGCCGTGCACGACGAGATCCGGATAGCCTTCGACGTCGCGCACGTAGCTGCGGTCGTAATGAATGCGATGGCCGTTGAAGGTCAGCGCGGAATAGCGGAACAGCATCACTTCGTCCGGCGTGATGTCGCGCCGCCATTGCGCATGCTCGGGCGCGGCCTTCGGCGGGGGCGCGACGGTGCCGGGCGCCGCCGCGCCGCGATAGACGATGTCGTGTTCCTCGCGGATCGCGACTTCGCCCGCGGCTTCGATCACGTGCTCGACGGTCACGAAGCCGAGCGTGCCGCTGCGGCCTTCCTTGCGCTCGACCGACAGCACGCGCGACGTGCGCGTCGCGATCGCGCCGATCGGCAGCGGGCGTTCGAACGTCAGCCGGCCGCCGGCCCACATGCGGCGCGGCAGCCCGAGGTCCGGCAGGAAGCCGCCCTTGCGCGGATGGCCGTCGGGGCCGAGCTCGGCGTGTGGCGCGATCGACCAGAAATACAGCCAGTGCCACGCGGGCGGCAACGCATCGCCGGCGGCGGGAACGGTCGGATGGTCGAGCGTGGCCGCGAGTGCGGCCGCCCGTTCGGCGCTGATCAGGTCGGTCGCGACCTGCTGCACATCGTCACTGGCATTCGACCGGGAAGCATTCACTGTCACCTCCATCGCCGGGCGGCCGGCGCTTCTGACTGGGCATGAAGTGACTGTAGGTGAAGCGCGGGCGCGGCGGAAATACCGTTTGAATGTACCCGTCATAGGGGTACCCTATGGCTTTCGCTTCGATCGAACCGCCATGGACATCCGTCAGCTCCGCTACTTCGTCAGCATCGTGGAATACGGGAGCCTCGGCAAAGCGGCCGAAAAACTCTTCGTCGCGCAGCCGTCGCTGAGCCAGCAGATCGCGAAGCTCGAAGGCGACCTCGGCGTCGCGCTGCTGGTGCGCAGCCCGCAGGGCGTGAAGCCGACGGCGGCCGGCCAGGCGCTGTACCGCCATGCGCGGCTCGTGCTGCGGCAGATGGAGCAACTGCGCCAGGAAGTGCGGGAAGGCGCGGGCAGCGAGTCGGGCACGGTCGCGGTGGGGTTTCCGACCACGATGACGTCGATTCTCGCGGTGCCGCTGTTCGAACGGATCCGGGCGCGTTATCCGGGCATCCGGCTGCAGTACATCGAGACCATGAGCGGCTTCATCAACGAGCTGCTGGCGAACGGGCGGCTCGACCTCGCGATCCTGTTCCGCGAATCGAACACCACCGGTATTACCGCGATGCCGCTGTTCGACGAGGTGCTGTATCTGCTCGGCGAGCCGGGCGGCGCGGTGCCGTCGCGCGCGCGAACCTGTTCCCTCGCGTCGCTCGCCGGCGTGCCGCTCGTCGCACCCGGCGTGCAGAACGGGCTGCGCCTGTTGCTCGAGCGCACGTTCGCGCGTGAAGAAGTGCCGCTGAATATCGTCGCGGATATCGATTCGCTGCCGACGATGATATCGCTTGCGCAGGCGGGCCTCGCGTGCACGATCCTGCCTGCTTCCGCGCTGGCGTCGCGCGAGCCGTCGAGCCGGCCGAAGATGCGCCGGATCGTCGAGCCGGAGATTCGCCGGCCCGCGAGCCTGTGCTGGTCGAACACGTCCCCCGTCAATTCCGCCGCGCTCGCCGTGCGGCAAACGATCGTCGAGCTGATCGGCGAACTGGCCGCAAGCGGCGCGTGGACGGGCATCACGCTGCGCGAGAGCGATGCCACGCCGTCGTGACGGGTGGGATGCGCGGCATGCGCGGGATGAGTCGGCGAGCCAGTGTGCGGACGGTCAGGACCCGCATTCACCGGATGCCGCGATCGGTGTTCCGTTCGTCGTGCTGATTGCGCACGGATCGATGAACATGCGTGACATGACACATTCGCGATCGCGTCCGCGCATGTCCGAGTCGACTGGCTCACAGTCGCACCGGCGAGCCGGCATGTCATGCGCAAGCGTCGCCTCTCGGAAGGTTGTACGAACCTCGATATTGACACTACACTGATTATCGGCCGGCGTCGTGACACGCGGCTATCCATTCAACACGCATTCCAGTACTAATTAAACGCGTGCCAACAATCGCCATCGAGGATGGTTGCCTTGTTCCTCAACATCCAGCGGGGGGGAAGTGGCGATGAAATTCGGGGCTGCGCAACATCCGTCAACGGTTTGCTAGCCGTACGGCGCGCGCATGAGCACGATCGGAGGCATTTGCGCGACGTCACTCGGGCTGCATGGCTCGAGTCCGGCGATGATCGATCTGCGTCGCTATCTGGCGAAGGTCGCGCAAACCGATACGACGGTGCTCGTGACCGGTGAAACCGGCACCGGCAAAGAGCGCGTCGCGACCGCCGTCCATCACCTCAGCACCCGCACCGACAAGCCGTTCATCGCGGTGAACTGCGCCGCCGTGCCCGACAGCCTGTTCGAATCCGAGATGTTCGGCCACGAGCGCGGCGCCTTCACCAGCGCCCAGCACGCGTTTCCCGGCCGCTTCGTCGAGGCCGACGGCGGCACGCTGTTCCTCGACGAAGTCAGCGAGATGCCGCCCGCTGTCCAGGCGAAGCTGCTGCGCCTGCTCGAAGACCGTACGGTGATGCCGGTCGGCTCGCTGCGCCGGCGCCCTGTCGATGTCCGGATCGTGGCCGCCAGCAACGAAAGACTGGAGGACCTGGTCGCGGAGCGCCGTTTCCGCGCCGACCTGTTCTATCGCCTGAACGTCGCGCGCATCGAGATTCCGCCGCTGCGGGAACGGCCGGAGGACATCGCGTCGATCGTCGATCACTTCGTCGCCGAACACAACCAGCGGCGGGCGATGCGCGTGGGGCGACCCGATCCGGCATTGCTCGAGTACATGCGGCACTACCCGTGGCCCGGCAACGTACGTGAGCTGCGCAACCTGGTCGAGGCGTTGTTCATCGATGCACCGGAAGGGCGCCCGTTCGGGCTGGGCGACCTTCCGCCGGCGTTTCGCCGCCTGTTCCTGCAGGACTTTTCCGCTGGCGAACAGGAGCGCGAACGGCTGGTCTCGGTCCTGCGCCAGACCAACTGGAACAAGATGGAAGCGGCGCGCCAGATGAACTGGTCGCGCATGACGCTGTACCGCAAGCTGGCCAAGTACAACCTGGACGCCGGCAACACTGCATCGGTGTGACAGCGTGGCTGTCACATGGTACAGCCCGGCAGCGTTCGCGAATTCCACTCCAGTCGGAAAATTCCACGGCTAATCATGCGCTTGCGTCAGCGCGCGCGCGTTGGCCCGCTCCTTGCGAAGAACGGACAGACCGACCGTCGCCATGCAAGGAGGCCGTCGTGCACGTCATCGAGCCACTCCAGGACGCCCCGCCGGATCCGGCCCAGCCCGCCGGCCCGCCACGGTCGCTGCTCGCCAGTTATGCGAACTATTTCGAGGTCGGGCATAACGCGTTCGAGTTCCTGATCGATGCCGGACAGGTCGAGCCGCAGTCCGGCAACGTCCAGTTGATGAGCCGCGTCGCGGTCAGCCCGGTTCACGCCAAGCTGCTGGCGCAGTTGCTGGCGCGCGCGATCGCCCAGTTCGAGGCGACGCACCACGAAATCCCCGACATCGGCGACCCGGAACCGGATCTGGCGATTCTTCCCCCGCAGGAATTCGAACGGCGCGCGATCGATGCGCGCAGCAAGCCGATGCTCGGCGGCCGTCGCGACGAGCCCGATCAAAACCAGAGCTGAGGACACGACATGGCAGCGCAACTCCATCCCAACCGCATGGTCCTGACCGACCGTTTCCCGATGCTGGGCTTCACGATTCGCGTCGGCCACGCGCCGTGCGTCGCGGAACTGGTGATCGCCACCGATCCCGCACTGTTCACGCGCAAGGAAGGGCGCACGTCGTCGACGTTCTATACCAGTCGCGAGGACGGTCTGCTGGCGATCCCGCGCGGCGAAGCGGTGTTCATGGTGCCGCCGGCGGTGCTGGCGCGCTTCGCGGGCGCGAGCCGTCTGTGGTTCGGTCTCGCCACCGCGGCGTCGTCCGATGCCGACGCGTGGACGGTCGACGTGCTGCCGAATGCCGACAGTCCCTACGTGTCGCTGTCGGGGCTCAGCGATCGGGGATTGCGCAGGGTCCGCGTGTTCCCGACGCGCGGCCCCGCCGCCGTCAGGAGCCCGCTGCTGAACTGGGCGGGCGACGGCACCCGGCCGGGCGCTACCGCCGTGCCGGCGCCTGCCGCACCGGGCGCCGTGTCAGCCCCGCCGCAGCCGGCCGTCGAGCCCGCCGCGCCGCGCCACGACGTCCATTACGACGATGGGTTCGGTCCGCTTCCGCCGCTCCATGCCGCCACGCCTGTCGCGGCGACGCCTGTCGCGGCGACGCCCGTCGCTCCGGCGCCGGCGCCTGCGCCGGCCGCGCGCCCGGTGCCCGCCGTCGCACCGGCGCCCGTCTCGCAGGGGATGAGCGGCGATGCCGAGTTCCGCCTTGCCGGCGAGCGCCGCGGCTTTACCTGGCCGCGACCGCGAAAGCTGTCGAGCGTCGAGCGGGCCGCGCTGCGCGCGATGCTGAGCGCGAATCCGGCCACCGCGTCGCTGCTGTTGCTGCTGCCGGTCGCGATGCGCAACGGCCTGTCGGTCTCGATCGGCGCGGGCGCGGGGGCAGGGCTGGAAACCGGGGGGGCCGGCGCAGTCGGCCTCATCTTCGACGCCAACGGCGACGACATCGGCGTGTTCGTGTCGGGCGAGCTCGACTTCGGCTACATCCTGTCGGCGAGCCTCACCGGCCAGATCAGCTTGCTGCGCGGCCATATCGACGATTTCTCGGGCACCGGTACGACGGTGGGCGTCATGGTCGGCGAAAGCCCGGCCGGCGGCATCTCGGCGCTGTTCAACGCGCGCAACGAATTCGTCGGCGTCACGCTGGCGGCCGGCGTGAGCGTCGGCAGCCCGGTGAGCATCTTCGTCGGCGTCTCGCGCGCCGCGTCGGGCACGATCGCCACCGCGTCGGCGCTCGCATGGTCGCGCGGCCTGAGCGACGACCCCGAGGCGTACGGCATCGATACGCCGCCGTACAGCGACGACGATGCGGCCGCCGAGCCGCCCGCGACGGCCAGCGCGCTGGCGCTGGGCGCGCGCGAGAACAGTCTCGTCACGCGCACCGCGGCCAGCCCGAATTTCGACGAGGGGCGCGGCAGCAAGACGATCGACCGGATCATCATCCACATCGCCGATGTACCCACGGTCCAGCAGGTGGTGAATACCTTCACCAATGCCGCATCCAAGGTGAGTTCGCATTACCTGGTCGGGCAGGCGGGCGAAGTGGTCCAGTTCGTGTCCGAGGCCGACACGGCGTGGCACTGCAAGGGCTCGAACCAGCGCAGCATCGGCATCGAACATATTGCGGTGAAGCGCGGCGGCGCCGACTACCCGCGTCGCAACGGCACCGTCCAGCATTTCGACGCGCTGGCGCCGACCCAGCTCCAGTACGAAACCTCGGCGGCGCTGGTCGCGTCGCTGTGCGACAAGTATCAGCTGCCGATCAATCGCACGACGATCATGGGCCATCGAGAGGCCGACACGTCGACCGGCCACACCGCGTGCCCCGACGGCAACTGGGACTGGGACTACTTCATGCGGCTGGTCAACAGCCGCACCTGCCAGCCGCAGGCGGCCGGCCAGGCGCTCGGGTTCGCCGCGCGCGGCCTCGGCGATGACATTCCGCTCGATCCCGGCGTCGGCGGCCTGTCGATCGGCACCGACGCGCTGGAGATCGGCGACATTATTCTCAGCACCACCGGCAATTCCGGCTCCGGCGTCATTCGCGCCGGCTCAGGCGCCGAGGTCAGCCACGCGATGCTCTATGTCGGTCAGGGCGGGCAGGTGATCGAGGCGATTCCCGGCGGGGTCCAGCTGCGCCCGCTCGCGGATGCGCTGGCCGACGCGCGGCTCGCGGTCGCGTTTCGGGTGCCGGGCCTGACCGATACGCAGCAGCGGCAGGTCGCCGATGCCGCCGCGCGCTACCTCGATCGCGGCTTCAACTATGTCGGGCTGGTGCGCTGCGGCGGCTACCTGATCGATCGCCGCGCGTGCGACCTGCTGTCGGGCGACGCGGCGCAGCGCTGTCGCCGTTTCGTCGGCCGCATCGAGCTCGGCGAGGGCGCCGACACCGACAACTTCTTCTGTTCGCAACTGGTCGCGCAGTCGTTTCAGGACGCAGGCAAGCCGATCGTCAGCGTGCCGCCGCACTGGGTGCCGCCGGGCGATCTCGCCAGCTTGTCGACCGGCACGATGGCCGCGGGAACGCTCGCGTATGTCGGCCATCTGAAGGCGCCGATCCCGAGCCGCGGCTTCTTCGGCATGAGCCAGGCGCTGTCGGTCGCGCCGGGCGCCGCGCGCGCGTTCGGCGCCGACGACTGGACGGTGAACTGGGACGAGGTGCAGATGGTCCCGCAACCCACCGACATGGGCTGCTGGGCGACGGCCGCGTCGATGGTGCTCGGCTGGCGCGACAACCAGAGCGTCGATCCGGCGCTGCTCGCGCGCTGCATCAGTCTCGAGCGCCAGATGCGGGACGGCCTGGCGCCGGCCGAGGTGGCGGGGTTCGCCGGTGCGTCGACGCTCACGGTCGAACCCAATGCGTGCTTCGCGCCCGAAGGCTTTCGGCGGCTGCTGGAAGCGAACGGGCCGATCTGGGTCGCCGAAGTCGTGCGCGCGCCGGTCAACTTCTTCCATGCGGTGGTGGTGACGGGCATGTATCGCAGCGGCGACGCGTATTTCGTGCGGATCACCGATCCGCTGGACCGGGTGGTCGGCACGCCGGGCCGTCCCGGCGCGCGTACGCTGCCGCCGACCCATACGACCGGCAGCCGCTACATCATGACCTACGAGGATTTCGTGTCGGAGTACGAGGCGGCGGCCGGCATCGGCGTGATCCAGCTGATGCATTCGGGCGGCACGTTCGGTCACCTGATCAATCGCGGCAGCGCGGCGGGCGCGGGCTACGCGCTCGGCGTCGCGCCGCCGGCCGCGGGCGGCGAATTCGGCTTCGGCGCGAGCCTGACCCGGCGCACCGAGAGCCGCGACGGGCGCAGCTACGACCTTGCGCAGCTGGCCGGGCTGGTCCAGCCCGCCAATGCGCTGGCGGGCGGCGCCGGGCAGCCGCGCATGGCCGGTCAGCACATCACGCTCGACGACTGGCCGTACATCGACGGGCCGAGCGGCCGCACGTCGGCGCCGGTATCGATCGACTGGGCGTGGCAGGGCGGCGCGGTCGGCGACGTGACGATCGCCGCGGGCGACGGACAGATGCTCGACGGCTGGAGTGCATTCGTCCGCGCGGATATCGGCCGCGGTGCCGGCACGCCCGAACGGGCGAGCGTCACGCTGCGCATCACCACCACGTTCCGGCATGCCGGCGAGGAGGATCAGGTCGGCGTGACCGAGGTGACGCTGAACGGCGACGGCCGCTTCCAGACCGTGCATGGCGCCGACGGCGCGCCGCCGCTGCCGTCGAGCGGCACGCAGCCGGCGGCGCGCGAACTGCAACCTGCCTGACCCGAGGGACACGCGCGATGGCTCGCCACATTCCCCCTCCGCCACCCCGCGGCGCGATCACGCCCGCGGTGGCACTTGCTCGCGACGCGTTCGGCCGCGAGATCGTCGACGGCTCCGGGTCGGCTGACCCGGCCAGGCAGGACGGCGCGTTGCCGCCAGCGGCGCCGGCCGGCGGCCCGGGCGCTTCGGCGCCCCCCAAGGAGAAGGCGACGGACGCCATCGGCCGGCGTGCGGCGGCGCTGGCCGACGCGATCGACTTCCCCACCTTCGTCGCGAGTCTCGTGCATGGCACGTACGACGCGATCGTCGACAGCTCGATCAAGCAGGTGGAGAGTTTCGCCGACCTGGTCGGCGCGGTGGCCAAGCCGCTGGATCAGTTCGCGCAGGAGAACGTGACCGACGGGCAGGCGCGTGCGTGGCTGGTCGAGCAGTATCCGCACGACGTGACGCTGGTGCAGGACGGCGGTGAATATCGCCTTGCGCCGGCGGTCCGGGCAAGCGACGACGACGTGGCGCCCGCGCCCGCGTGGCTCGCCGATTTCGGCGCCGCCGACGGCGCGTTCGACTCTCAGACGCTCGAATCGGTGGTGCTGCCCCGCGCCCGCGAGCGCGTCGCGCAACATCGCTTGTCGACGCTGTCGACGATGGTGCTGCTGGGCATGCAGCGGGTCGTGGTCAAGGACGGCACGATCGCCGCCAGCCTCAATTTCCAGGCCAAGGCGCGCGACCGGGCCGCCGTGCAGTATGCGACGTCGAACGACCCGTCCTCGGGACAGACGACCTGGGGCGGACGGGGGACGTCGGGCGACGTGGTCACCACGGTCTCCACCGTTGCGGTCAATGCGCAAACCGACACCGATCTCAAGGCGACGCTGACCGGGAAGGTGAGCATCAATTTCGCGTCGGAGACGCTGCCGCTCGACCGTTTCGTCGACGAGGCGTCGCGCAATCTGCTGGAGCGGCACAGCCGGCCGGCGGCGCGGATCGCGCCACCGGCGGCGATGGCCGCCCAGCCTGCGGCGCCCGTTGCGGCGTCGGCTCCCGCCGCGCCGCCTGCGCCCGCCGCTGCGCCCGCCACCGTGCCTGCTGCCTCGGCCGCACCCGCTGCACCGGTCGCACCCGCACCCACCCGAGGAGAACCGGCATGATTTCGCCGCGGCCGCTGGGCGAGACGCTGGGCGCGTTCGTCGACGTCGCCGAACAGCTGACCGCGGGTGCGGCGCAGGGGCTGCGGGTGCGCTCGGTGGTCATGGAGCTGCCGCTCGACCTGCGCATCGCGCGCGGCGCCGACGGCATCGAACTGGTCGGCGATCTGCCGCAGTTCCTGACCCGCACGGCCTTCGATCCGGAGCCGGCACGGCTCGCGATCGTCCTCGAAGCCGTGCCGACCGATGGAGCGGGGCAATGAACAGCAACGCCAGCCTGCGCCTCGAGGATTTCATCCAGGCCGTCCAGAGCCAGCTCGACAACGCGCAGGCGGCGATGGCGATCAAGGCGCGCAACCTCAACCTGCCGCTGACCTTCGCGATCAAGGACGTCAACCTCGATCTGCGCGCCCATGTGGAATTCGTCGAAAGCGAGGTCTGGATTCGCCCGGCCGGCCCGGCCGACACCGACAGCAGCACCTTCCATCTCGTCTTCACGACCATCACGCGTCCGGCGATCGAGGAGAACGCGATCGCGCTGTCCGAGGACGGCAAGGACCAGCCGCTCGACGCGCTGGGCGACGAACTCTCGGCCGAGGACCGCAAGCGGCTGGAATGGGCCGGCGTACGCACGGTCAGGCAATTTCAGCAGGCCGAGCAGCGTGACATGGTGCATGCGATCGGCCGCGTCACCAATCTGTCCGTGGACCGGCTGCGCCGGGCGCTCGATCGGGCGTCCGCGCCGAGCGTCGAGCGGGTCGAGCCCGTGGCGCCCGCCAACGACGCACAGCCCGATGCGTCGCCGCTGCTGCGTGTGATCGGGCGCAATCTGGTCAACGGCACGCATGCGCCGCTGGTGCGGATCGGCAATCGGCCCGTCGCCGTGTTGCAATCGGCGGACGACGAGTTGCTGCTCGCGCCCGGTCGCGACCAGTGGGCCGGCGAACTTGCCGTGTCGCCGACGAGCCGGCATGCGGCCGCCATGGCGTTCGACCTGAGCGCATTCGCGCCGCCGGCGGCGCCCGCGGCCAGGCCGATGACCCTGGCCGCCATTCCCGGTCGGGAGGAGGCGCGGCCATGACGATCTGCGCACTCGGCACGCCGTGGGCCTCGCCCGGCGAGCGGCAGTTCAGCCTGCCGACCAGCCTGCTCGTCAAGCTGGCGCTCGGCGAAGCGCCCGAGAACGTGCCGTCGATTCGCGACGTGACGCGCGGCGCGCTGGCTGCCGCGCAACGCATCGACGGCGGTCCGGTCGACCGTATCGTGGTTGCGTTCGCCGGCCGCTTTCTGGCGGTGCGCCCGTTCAGCGCGGCGGCCGGGCGCTGGGTGCCCGGGCACGCGCACCGCGGATACGACGCGATCGAGCAAGCGACGGGCATGGCCCGCACGCTGCTGCTGCGCGTGCCGGCCGGCACGGCAATCGGCGAGCTGTGCGACGCGCTCGGCCAGCTGTCGACCGTGGAAAGCGTGACGCCCAACTACGTGGCGATGGTTCCGATGGACGTGCCGGGCCGGCTGGCGCCCGTGCCGCCGGCCGCGCGGTTCGCGCAGGATGCGCGCGCGCTGGTGCGCATGGCCGACGCGCATGCGATCGAGCGGGGCGACAGCGGCGTCACGATCGGTCTCATCGACAGCGGCATCGCCCGCCGGCATCCCGAATTCGCCCATGCGTTCCGCACGGGCGCCGACACGGTGCGGCTGGAGCCCGGCGACTTGTCGCCCGGCGTGCAATTGCTGAGCGGGCATGGCCATCGCGGCGATTTTCCCGAGGACCGCTTCGTCGGTCACGGCATGGGCTGCGCGGGCATCATCGCCGCGGAGGGCGTGGCGATGCCGCGCGGGCTCGGCGGCGACTGCCGCATCCTGCCGATGCGCGCGCTGGCGGCCGCCCGTCTGCCGGGCAACGCGCATGCGGTCGGGCTCGGCGCGATCGCCGATCTCGATCGCGCGCTCAAGCTCGCGGTCGACCTCGGCGCCAAGGTCATCAACATGAGCTTCGGCACCGACGACGCGACGATCGCCGCGAACCGGCCGAAACCGCATGCCGACACGATCGCGTATGCCGCCGCGCGCGGGTGCATCCTCGTTGCCGCGAGCGGCAACAACGGCAGCGTGACCCGCTACTGGCCCGCGGCCTACCCGCAGGTGATCGCGGTCGGCGCCGTGGGCGACGACGGACGGCCGACCCGGTTCTCGACGCGCGGCCCGCACGTCGCGCTGTGCGCACCGGGCGAACGGGTGCTGACGAGCGCGATCGAGGCCTATCAGCTGGCGACCGGCACCAGTTTCGCCGCGCCGTTCGTCGCGGGCGCCGCGGCGCTGCTCGTCGCGTACGCGCAGCGCCGCGCGTATCCGCTCGACGGCGCGACGGTGCGCGATCTGCTCGTCGCCACCGCCCGCCCGTTCGCGCCCGGCGCGGCCGACGGCTGCGGCGCCGGCATTCTCGACGCGGCGGCCGCGCTGCGGGCGCTGTCCGGTCGCATCGACGCGTACGAAGCGGCGGGCGACGACGGTTGCACGGGCAAGGAAGGCACGGCCGACGACGGCTGACTTGCGCGCCGGATCCCGTTCACTCCCCGAACCGACCGGATTTCAAGGAGAAGTTAAATGTTTCAAGTCAATCATCAAGTCCGCTTCCTCGACCTCGTCGACCTCGAGACCCGGGCCCGCGACGGGCTGGTCGATATCGTCAACCGGCTCGAGTCGCTGAAGCGGCCTCCGGTCGCTGCCGAGCGGGAGCAGCTCGCGCTGTGCAAGGCCATCCTCGCGGCCGTGTACGACACGAAGTCGTCCGACGGCGTGGCGGAGGTATGCGATCCGCTGTTCGTCGCCACCCGCGAGCTGCTCGCCCGCAAGTCGCTGATCAACCCGCCGCTGCTTTCCGAGCTGAACGGCCAACTGGTGTTCGGCGCGGGCGAGGAGGGCGGCGCCAATGGCGCGAACGGCGCGAACGGCGCGGATACCGAGCCCGCGTCGATCACGCTCGTCGCGCTGGTGCTGGGCATCCTCGCGGTGGACGGGGCCACGCCGCCCCCCGTGAAGGTCGTGGACGGCAGGACCGTGCCGGACGACGCCAGCGGGTTGATGAACACGTTTACCCGCCAGTTCTTCGCGGCGGTGGGCGAAGCCAATTCGTACGGGGCGCTCGCGCAGCGGGTGCTGGCGCTGCTGTGCATCGAGGGCGATCCCGACGGCCGCGGCGGCGAGAAGCCGGGCGTGGTCACCACCGAATTCGCGCGCGTGATGCGCGGCCTGCAGGCCCGCAAGATCCAGGCTGACGAGCCGCAATTGCGCCGCCGCATCAACGAGGAGCTGAACACGGTCCAGAACATCGGCGGCGAGAACGCGATCGCCGATCTCGGCATCGACCTGCCGAACCTCGAGGATCTGGAGGACGCGAATATCGTCGCCGACAACGTGCGCGTGATGGGCCCGATGATCGTCGCCGCGATGTTCGACGAGCTCAAGGTGTTCCAGGTCGTCGACCGCATCGTCGAGCAATTCCAGCACGGCACGCTGCCGATCGGCCCGGGCAACGCCGGCAAGCTGCTCTATCGCTACTGGCGCGAAACGCCGAACCGCATCTCCGAGCAGGAGCGCAAGAACTTCGCGGCCATCACGCTCGGCGTGCCGGGCGGCGATCCGAACACCGCGGGCAACCGCGAGTTCAACGACCTGTGGATCCGCTTCGTGTCGTCGGTTTCGTCGTTCGTGCGCCAGACCGAAGTCGACTCGTTGCTGCGCGCGAGCGTGCCGAACCCGATCAACCACCAGCAAGTGCGCAAGGCCGCCCGGGATCTCGCCGGCAATCTTTCGCTGCACGGCTACGGCATGGCGCATTACGCCGCGC
Organism: Burkholderia sp. SIMBA_051; assembly: GCF_046534915.1. Taxonomy (NCBI): domain Bacteria; kingdom Pseudomonadati; phylum Pseudomonadota; class Betaproteobacteria; order Burkholderiales; family Burkholderiaceae; genus Burkholderia; species Burkholderia sp. SIMBA_051. The sequence continues at coordinate 121,360 of NZ_JAWRXS010000013.1, forward strand.
GCGAGATCCAGTCGCAGGTCAAGTTCATGATCGATCTGCTGCAGGATCCCGAGATCCGCGGCTGCTACGGCGCCAAGGACATGTGGCAGGTGATCGACCAGATCGCGACCTACGATCTCGGCGGTGCGCGCACCAGCTCGCGCTATCGCACGCTGGCGACCTGCGGCACGATCATCACCGCGTGGCTGGCCAACAACGTCGATCGCGTCAACAAGGCGACCGGCCCGCTGCTCAGCATCGACCAGATCGCCAATCCCGACGTCTCGTCGAACCACAAGTCGACCGTCGATCCCACCGACTACGACCTGGTCAACGCGTGCGAGCTGTGGCTGGCCGATACCGCGACCACCGATACGCAGATCGAGCAGTTCTCGCAGCCGCGCGAGGCGCCGCAGATGACGTCGAAGCCGGTGCCGATCCCGGCGATGGCGCGCGAGATGCTGGACGGCGTCGGCGATATCGGCGCCGGCATCGGCCTCGGCGCGGGCGTGCCGGTGAAGGCGGGCTACGGCGTCGGCGCGCACAACGGCGCGAGCTACTACTCGAACCGCCCGAACTGAACCGGCGTTGCGTGCGCTGCGCCATTCCCGAACCCTGCCGGAGCCGAGCCATGCCCCTGACCTCATTCCGCGAGCCGGTCGTCGCCCGGGTCGAACGCCGCCTGAAAAGCGCCGCGCGAAGCCTCGGCACCGCCGATCCCTTCGCGCCGTCGCGCGACCTGTTCCTGCGTACGTTCGGTGACGGCGCCGACGATCTGCGGTTCCGCGACAACGCGCTGATGCCGATGGCGGTACCGTTCGAACCCAGCTTCTCGGAAAGCCAGCCGGGCAAGCTGCGCTTCACGATCGAGCCGTTGCCGCCGGAGGCGTCCGCGATCGACCGGCGCGACGAGTCGACGCGCGAAATGCGCAAGCTGATCCGCGACTTCATCGGCCGCGAGGCGCTGCACTGGTTCGACCAGGCGAGCGAGCCGTTCCGGGGCTTCGCGCGGCCGGGCGGCAACCTCGACTATGGCGCGTTCTTCGGCTCCAGCTACGATCGCGACGGGCTCTACGCGTCCAAGGTGTACTACGAGCTGCCCGGCGACGCCGGCACGATCGAGAACCTGCCTCGCGACCTGGCCGGCGTCGTCCAGGCCGCGCTGCGGATGGTGCCCGGGCTCAAGCCGCTCTTCACCACGATGGCTGCCCAGCGCGATCTCGGCGGCCAGCGGCTCACGTTCGCGTGCACCCAGGCACTGCGGCTCGCCGATCTGCAGCCGGTCATGGATGTGCTCGGCATCGGCCATCGCCTGCCCGGCATCATGCAGCTCGTGGGGCTGGTGCTCGGCGGGCGGTTCGATCTGCCGCCGCACGGTGCGCTGCTCGCGTTCGGGCTCGGACCGGACGGGCCGGATCTCGAGCTCTACGTGCTGCTGTCGGCGATCCCCGACGTGCCGCCGGCGTTCCTCAGCCTGCTGACGATGGGGCTCGCCGAGCGGCCACGCGGGCTGCACGCGCTCGAGCGATGGATGGGCGCGTTCACGCCGGAGGACGCGCACTGGCCGGGCCGCTTCTCGATCGTCAGCCTGCGCACGGACGCGGCCAGCCCGGCGCGGGTGAGTCTTTACCTGCGCCCCATCGAGTTCGAACTGCCGGTGGACGTGCCTGCCCAGGCCCACTGAATCGCTTCGTCACGCGTTTCCCGCGAGGTCGCCATGTTCCCGCAAGCTGCCCGTCACACGCCGATCGCGCCGCCGCCGCGCGCCGCCGCGGCCGCCCCGCGTCACACGCCGCCGGTGCCGGCCGACGCAGTGCGCCACGGCGTCGCGCAGATGCTGACCCGATCGCAGGCCTTCAACGCGATGCCCGACGCCGATCGCCGCGACATCGCCCGCAACACCGCGCTGATCGCCGACTACCTGGCGCGGCCGGAGGGGTTCGCCGGTCACGAACTTCCGGGCGGCCTGGCCACCGCGCCGGCGCGCGCGCTGGACGACACCGATCATGCGGCGCACGAGGCGGATTTCAACACGCACAAACAGGCCGTCGACAGCATCGGCAAGTCCAAATTCAACGCGGCGGCCGCGCACGAGGGCGCCGCGGTCGCGGGCGAATTGCTGAACCAGGTCAAGTTTCCGACCTTCGTTGCCAGCCTGATCAGCGGCGTGTTCCAGTCGATCACGCACAGCTCGATCGAGCAGATGAAGGCGTATCAGGAAATGATCGCGCAGGTCGCGAAATCGCTCGGCCAGTTCGCCGACGAACACGTGACGGAGAACCAGGCGCGCGATCATATGGTCGGCCAGTTTCCCGACCTGTTCGAGATCGGCATGGACGACAGCGGCGATGCGCCGAGCCCGCGCGTGCAGGTGCGCGACGGGGTCGATCCGGACGAAGCGTCGAAGACCGTGCGCGCCCGCTTGCAGATGGGCGACGGCGACACCTTCGACCTGTCGGACGAGGCGTCCGAACTGGCCGTCGTCAACCGCTTCAAGATGCAGCTCGCCAAGCAGCGCCAGCAGATGCTGGCCTCGATCGTGCTGATGGGCATCAACCGCATCGTCGTCACCGACGGCAAGATCTCCGCGAAGATCATCTACGACGTGCGCGCGCAGGACACGCTTTCCAAGCAGCGCAGCGCCACCGCGGTCGACCTCGCCCGCGACAAGGACGGCAACGTGCAGACGACCTACGCCGGCAAGGGCACCTACGATCGCGGCGGCAAGTACGACTCCAGCAACGACAAGGACAACGGCCGCCAGTACAGCGCCGACTACTACGCGAAGGGCGACTACGAGTACGAGAACAAGCCGATCATCACCGCGTCGACCGCCGCGTCCGAAACCAGCAACTCGGCGATGCAGACCAAGATCCAGCTGTCCGGCGCGGTCGACGTCAACTTCAAGAGCGACTACCTGCCGCTCGACAAGATGGCGACGCCGCAGATGATCGCCACCATCACCGGCAACGCGACGCCGGCCGATCCCAACGTGCTGCCCAGTCCGAAAACGCCGCCGGCCGCCGTACCCGCCGCGGTGCCGGCTTCGGCTTCGGCCCCGGCCGCCGCGTCGGCTCCGGCCAAGGGAAACTGAGCCATGCGCCTGTCCGCTCCCCCCGACGCGCTTCACCCGCTACGGCCGCCCACGAGCGCCGCCGCGTTCGACGCGACGCGGCCCGAAGTGCGCCGCCTGCTGACCGCGATTCCGTCGTTCCTCGACCTGCCCGACGACGAGCGCCGCCGCATCGCCGCCGATACGGTGCGGGTGCTCGCCTATCTGGCCGATCCGAACGGCGTGCATGCCGAGATCGCCGAGCGCGAGGCGAACGGCGAACTGCCGCCCACGGGCCTCGCGCGCCCGATCGCATCGCCGCATCCGGTGCCGGCCGCGACGGCGCTGGCCGACGATCCGGTCACCGCGACCAAGCGCCAGCTCGCGCAGGACCCCGGCTTCGCCGGCAAGGACTTCCAGGCCGGCGCGGTCAAGCAGGGCGTCGAGCAGTTCGGCCAGATGGTGCAGAAGGTCGATTTCCCGAAATTCGTCGGCGGCCTCATCAAGAACGTGTTCCAGGCGATCGTCGAAAGCTCGATCGAGCAGATGCGTGCCTATGGCGAGCTGATCGCCAATGTCGCCAAGACCACCGGCCAGTTCATGAGCGACAACATCAGCGAGGGGGCCGGCCGCGACTATCTCGCCGATTCGTTCCCGGACGTGCTGTCGGTGCAGGCGCAGGACGGCGCCGGCGCGTTCGACGCGGACAGCGCCGGCGCGGCCGCCGCCGCGGCCCCGTCGCGGCTGGTGGCGCAGGGCGACGACGCGCAGCAGCGGCTGGCGGAGATCAGCCGGAACTACAACCTCGAACCGCCCGTGACCGACCTGTCCGACGACAAGTCCGAGCTGCGCCTCGTCACCGCGGCGCGCCTGCAGATGGCGAAGCAGCGCCAGCAGCTGCTGTCGTCGATGGTCATGCTCGGCATCAATCGCATCGTCGTCACCGACGGGTCGATCAACGCCAAGGTGGTGTTCGACATGCGCGCCAGCGACACCGCGAAACGCACCTATACCGCGTCGATGCACGACCGCGAGAGCCAGAAGTACAAGGAATCGCTCAGCGCCCATTACGGCAGCTGGTACACGCCGTATTCGGCCGACGCCGCCTTCGAGGGACAGCAGGAACACGTGGCCACCGTCGGGTCGGCACTCGACGACACCAGCGAATCCAGGGCCGAGGTGAAAGCGAAACTGTCGGGCGAGGTCCGCGTCAACTTCAAGAGCGACTACCTGCCGCTCGACAAGATGGCGACGCCCGAGATGATGTCGGTGATCCAGGGCAACTCGACGCCGTACAACCCCAACAAGCCGGCGCCCGCCGCCGGTTTGCCGGCCGGGCAGCACTGAATCATGGCGCGCATGCTGATCGCTCCGCTCGCGGATGCCGGGCTCGCGGCCGCCATCCGGTCGGGGGCGCGGCTCGTCGAGCGCGCGACTGCGCACGGCCTCGCGTTCGCGCTCGACGAGCTCGGCGACATCGCGATCCCCGATCCCGTCGCCGCACACGTCGACAAGGCGCAGCTGCGGGCGCTTGCGTCGCTCTATCTGGCGGGCGACCTCGAGTCCGCGGGCGTGATCCCCGCGGTCGAGACGCTCGCCGGCCTGTCCGCGAGCGGCGCCGTCGGCGTCGATCTCGGCGGCGCGCAGCCGCTCGTCGCCAACTGGTGGCGCCACCGCGCCGAGAAGCTGGCGGCCGGCGAGCGCGCGGCGTTCTATTCGCGGTTGTTCGGCACCGCGTACGGCCCGGCGGCGGCGGATGCCGAGCGCAACGTCCAGTTCGAGGAATGCATGCTCGTGCTTTGCGAGGCGCTCTACAAGCTCGACGAGGCGCCCGGTGCCGATCCGAGCGGAGAGCTCGGCCACCAGGCGCGAGTCCGCAACGCCGCGCGCGCGCTCGCGCAGAATCTCGGCGCCGCCTGTACCGGGGTGACCGCGTTCATGGCCGGCGAGATCGTCGGCATGCTCAGGGACGCGTTCGCGATCCTCGGCCATGCCGACCTGCGTCAAGGCTTCGCCGCGCGCGACATCTGGGGCGTGGTCGCCGGCATCGGCAGACTCTCGCGGCAGCCGCCGCGCCAGCCCGCCGCCTATGTCCGGCGCGGCAAAGCCGGGATGACCGTGATCGCGTGGCTGGCGGACGTCGCGGATGCGCTGGGCGGCCCGTCGCCGCTGGTGGCCCTCGACAACCCCGTGATCGCCTCCGCCGCCGACTGGATCGAGGCCACGCTCAGCCTCGGCGAGAAACCCGATGGCCAGGCGCCTTCCGTACCGGACGACGGTCGCGTCGTGCCGTCGGCTGCGCGTCCGGCCGTGCCGGCGAACGCGTGGGCCGCACTCGGACACTGACGTGAAGCCGCGTCGCTCAGGCCCTCGCGATGCGGGCGGCACAACCGGGGTGGCGAGGGCGGCGCATGCGCCGTCGCCCTCCCGGCAGCACGTCACGCGTCGCGGGACGCGCCCCGCGCGGCGGAGTCGCTGAGATGGCGGCTACCGCTTACCTCGCGCGTTCGCCGGTGCCGCGGCCCGACGTTCGTCACCGTGTCCGCGAACTGCTGTCCGGGCAGCAGGGCTTCGACGCGCTCGATCCGGCCACGCGCCGCGATCTCGCGTCCGGACTGGTACGGATCGGCTCGCTCGCGCTCGACCACGACGAGCTCGCGGCGCAACCTCGCACGCCGCTGGCCGTCGCGCAGAACGCGGGCTCGGATTATTCGGGCACCGCCATCGACCGGATGGCCGGCACCACCCGGGCGGTGCTCGACGCGGTGTCGTTTCCGCGCTTCGTGACCGAGCTGATCACGGGTGTCTTCAAGGCGATGAACGATTCGAACCAACAGCAGTTGACCGCGTTCGTCGACCTGATTCGCAATGTCGCGCAGACTACCGAAGGCTTCGCGGACAGCAATGTCGGCATCGCCGGCGCGCGGCAGTGGCTGGCCGAGCATTTCCCCACTGCCTACCAGGTCACCGGCGACGACGCGGCCGCGGACGACGCCGACGAACTCGCGGGCCTGCCGCCGGACGAGCGCCGCCAGCGCCAGCAGGAACTGCAGGCGGAGCGCGATGCCGCGACCCGGCTGGTGTTGCGCCCGGGCGCGACGCCGCCGGCCGAAGCGGCGCTGCGCAGTGCGCTGGGATTGGGGCCGGGCGATGGGGTTCCGGCATCCGATCCCGAGCGCCTGGTGCCGCTGGCGCAACAGGTGCTGGCCCGCAACCGCCAGCAGTTGCTCGCGACGATGGTGCAGATGGGATTGCAGCGCATCGTCATCGAGAGCGGGCGGCTCAACGCCGCGATGAATTTCCATATCGATGCGAGCAGCGCCGCCGCCAACGACCGCGGCTCGCAATTCGACACGCGCAACACGGTGGGCGTGAGCGGGGGAGCACGCTTCGGTCCTTGGGGCGCGGAGGCCAATGTGCAGAGCACGATCGGCTACGTGTCGACCGACCGCACCCAGACGACCGAGCGCTCGCACGCCGACGTCAACCTGAGCAGTGGCGTCGAACTGGTATTTCGTACGGATTACGTACCATTGAACCGGCTGGCGGGCGTGGGCGACATCGAACGCATCCGCGTCAACACGATCAATCCGGATGCCGAAGCAGCGCGCCTGTCCGCCGATCGCACCGCCCAGCGCGGCGCCGAGCAGGCCGACATGGCCGCTCGGCGGACCTCGCTGGACGGCGGGCTGCGCGCGCCGCCTGTCGCCGGTCCCGCGGCTTCGGGCGCGGCAGGTGGCGCTCACGCGAGCCAACCGGCATCGCCGCAGCCGAATCCGTTGCCCACACCCACGCCGCAGCCGCCGTCCGGGTCAGGCGCCGCGGCGTCTGCATCGCCCGCGTATGCCGTGACGACCGCACCGCGATCGCCTGCCGGCGCAACGTTGGCGGGGCACCGGCCGGCATCATGAACGCATGCGCCGGCGGGTGGTTTGCGGGTCCGGACATCGCGACCGCACCGTACGCGGCAGAGCCCGCGCGCGGTCGCCGCCGCGATGATCTCCCGCTTGCTGGATAGCCGCGCACCGATCGCCGATATCGCGAACCGCGTCGGCTATACGTCCGAGGCGGCGTTCAGCCGCGCGTTTCGCGGACGGTACGAGATGTCGCCGATGCAGTGGCGGCGAGCCAATACCGAATAGGTCCGCGTGATGCTTGGGGTGGGCGGCGCCGATGCACGGTGAGACATCGGCGCCTTGGTTGCGTCCATCACGCCAACGGCGCGACCGACGCGCCCGTGATCCCGTGGCGCTTCAACGCATCCGCGACGAATCCCGACGCCTTCATCTCCTCGACGAACGCGCCGAGCAACGCGGCCGCCGCTTCGCCGCGGCTCTTCGGTACCCCCATCGCCTGGCGGATCACCATGAAGCGCTCGTCGAGCAGGCGCAGGCCGGGCGTCTTCGCCGCATCGGCCTCGAGTTGCTGCTTCACGCCCGCCGCGACTTCGAGCTGCTGTTCGACGAACGTCTGCACGACGGCCTGCGACGTCGGCGCGCGCACGATCTGTGCGGCTTTCAGCTCGCGCGTGAGGAACAGGTCGTACGCGCTGCCCTTGCCGACCGTCACGCGGTTGTGCGGCTGGTCGACGTCCGCATTGCCGCGGATCGGCGAATCGTCGCGCACGAGATAGAAGCCCTCGATCAGCACGTAGGGCGCGGTGAACGCGACCGTTTCGCCGCGCAGCGGATCGACCGCGAAGAAGCCGAAATCGGCGCGCTCTTCGGTCAGCGCCTGTACCGACTTACCGGCGGTGTCGAACACCACGAGTTCGAGCTCGGCCGACAGCCGCTCGGCGAACGCGCGCGCGAGGTCGATCGACACGCCGAACGGCTCGCCGGTGGCCGGGTCGCGATTCGCGAGGATCGGGTTGCCGAGATTGATCGACGCGCGCAGCTTGCCGGTCGGCGTGAACGCGCTGAGGACGGAAGGGTCGATGGTCATGAAAGCCTCGCGGGGAATCGGTGCGCCGGTCGCAGGGGCGCTCGGGGGTTTCAGAATGGCACCGATGCGCGACAGCGCATCGAGCGTATGCGGCAGATGAGCGATTACTTGACCGCCACTTCGGTATGCACGACTTGTGGCGGGCTCTTGAAGAACGGCCCGGCCAATTGCCGCCACGCCTGGAAGTCGTCAGATTGCCGGAAATGCACCATGTGATCGTCCACGGTGTCCCACTTGACGACGAGCAGGTAGCCGCCGCTGCGCTCGATCACGCGGTGCAGCTCGGCGCCGCCGCAGCCGCGCGCCCGCGCGAACAGCGGGAGTGCCTGGCGAACCGCCGCCTCGAACGGCTCGGCCTGCGACGGGTCGATTTCGAGCGATGCCATTTCCAGAATCATGAATGCTCCATACAGGTTGAAAGATGCGAACGGATCGGGATGCAACGCGCGCCGCGCACGACGCATCCGGCAACGATACCGTAATTCGGCATCCCGCTCGGCCGAGCCGCCTGATCGCGTACCGCAAGGCCGTCGATCACGACGAGGCGGTGCCGCGAGCACTTGACGCCGATCGACCGCTGCTTGCCGATCCGCGCGAGGCGGCGGCTGACTTCAGGAAGCTTCACGTGCACAATGCGGTGCGGGAGAAGACGGGCGATTGACGTGCGCGGTCCGGCATCGTGACCGCCCGCTTGCCACGCTGCATTCATTTCGGAGAGAGGAGCTCGACATGGCAGAACTGGACGACGCGCTTTACGAGCGGATCGGCGCGCTGAGCGAGGCGGGCGATGCGTTGGTCGAAGACGGGGACTACGCAGGCGCGCTGGAAAAATACTGGCAAGCATTCGACCTGCTTCCCGAACCCAGGACCAACTGGGAGGCCGGAACCTGGCTGATGGCAGCCATCGGCGACACGAATTTCCATCAAGCCGACTACGAGGCCGGACGCGACAACCTCGGCCATGCGATGCATTTCCCCGATGCGATCGGCAACCCGTTTCTGCACCTGAGGCTCGGTCAGTGCCAGTTCGAGCTCGGCAATCTCGACCGTGCCGCGGACGAGTTGATGCGCGCCTACATGGGGGGCGGCCCGGAGCTGTTCGAGGACGAGGACGACAAATACCTGCGGTTCCTGGCCACGCGGGCGGAAGGGATCAAGGCGCCCTGATACGAACGTTCGCTCCGCGCACGGATCAGCGTTTTCCCCGATGTGGAAGCGGCCGCCCAGGCCGATGTCACAGAGGTAGTGAAGACAATTGATCCGAGGCCAATTATGACGACATCCGCGATGAACGGAGCGAACGATGCACTACCCGAAACGATCGCCGAAGCTGCATCCGGCGACACCGCCGCCGCTGCGTCGATCCTGCTGGTCGACGATGAACCGAGCGTGCTGTCCGCGCTCAAGCGCGTGTTGCGGCCCGCGCGCTACGGCGTCCTGACCGCCGACAGCGGCGAGGCGGCGCTCGAGATCCTGGCGTCGACCGAAGTCGACCTGATCGTGTCCGACATGCGGATGCCGAACATGAGCGGCGCGGCGTTTCTGTCGCGCGCCCGCTCGCTGTACCCGGACACGATGCGCATCCTGCTGACCGGCTATTCCGACATCGCGTCGATCGTGGAGGCCGTCAACGAAGGCGGCGTGTACCGCTACTTGAACAAGCCGTGGGACGACCACGATCTGCTGATGACGATCGAGCAGGCGCTCGAGCAGCGGCGCTTGCGCGCCGAAGCGGCGCGGCTCGCCGCATTGACCGAAGCGCAGAACGAAACGCTGCGCCGCTTCAATACGGATCTCGAAACACAGGTGCGCGCGCGCACCGAGGAGCTCGCGCAAACCGTGCTGTTCCTCGAAGCGGCGCAGGCCGACCTGAAAAGCAGTTTCACCGCGATGGTCCAGGTGTGCGCGAGCATGATCGAGCTGCGCTGCGGGACCGCCGGCGGCCATGCGATGCGCGTCGGCGAAATCGCGCGGCATCTCGCGCTGTCGGCCGGGATGAGCAATCTGCACGCGCAGGACGTCTATTTCGCGGGGCTGCTGCACGGCATCGGCAAGCTGTCGCTGCCCGACGAACTGCTGCACAAGCCGCTCGTGAAGATGACGACGGACGAGCACAGCCTGTTCCAGCAGCATCCGCTGCGCGCGCAGATGGTGCTCACGCCGGTCGCGCAGTTGCACAAGGTCGCGTCGATCGTGCTGCACCAGTACGAGCGATACAACGGGCGCGGCACACCGGACGGCCTGACGGGCGATGCGATTCCGCTCGGTTCGCGGATCGTCGCGATCGCGCGCGACTTCGAAGGGCTGCGCAACGGCGAGATCGGTGCGCCGCATTCGGTCGAGCAGGCGATCGACGTGCTGCACTCGCAGGCCGGCGTGCGTTACGACCCGCTGCTCGTCGCGCGCTTCATCGAACTGATGCGGCATCCGGCGAGCCTCGGCATCGCGACATCCGTCGCGGAGGTTCAGTCCGCGCAGCTGCGCGAAGGGATGCAACTCGCCGACGATCTGCGCACGCATCGCGGCGTGCTGCTGATGACGAAGGGCAGCGTGATGTCGGCGCACCAGATCGAGCTCGTGCGTCGCTTCGAGGCGCGCGAAGGGACATCGTTCGACATTCTGGTGCTGACCGGTGCCGCCGCGTCGAAGCAGGCGCCGACCGACGCCGCGCCGCCGGCCTGACGTCGCGTACCGCACGGCCGCGGCGCGCGATCGTCCGTGCGCCGCGGTAACGCGTTCCTCTCGACCGAGGGTTCGATCATGCATGGCACCTACGATCCGCTGCTTGTCCTGCTGTCGCTCGTCATCGCGACGCTGGCGTCCTATACGGCGCTCGACCTGGCCGCGTTCATTTCGCTGCTCGACAACCCGAAGCTCAAGCGCGCATGGCTGGGCGGTGGCGCGGCCGCGATGGGCACCGGCATCTGGTCGATGCATTTCGTCGGCATGCTGGCGCTGTCGCTGCCGATCCCGCTCGGCTATGCGCTGCCGGATACCGTCGCGTCGCTCGTCATCGCGGTGCTCGTGTCGTATTTCGCGCTGAACATCGTCACGCGTGCGCGGTTGAGCCGCCGGCGCCTGCTCGCGGGCGGCGCGCTGATGGGCGCCGGGATCGTCGGGATGCATTACACGGGGATGGCCGCGATGCGCATGGCGCCCGGCATTCGCTACGATCCCGTGCTGTTCGCGGCGTCGATCGGCATCGCGGTGATCGCGTCGACTGCCGCGCTGTGGATGGCGCAGGCGCTGCGCGTGCAACAGGCGCGCCATGCGACCGCGCTGCGCATCGGTGCGGCGCTGATCATGGGCATCGCCATCACGGGCATGCACTACACGGCGATGGCGGCCGCGTATTTCGCGCCGGATGCGCGATGCGGCGCGGCGAACGGGATCGATGCGCCGTGGCTTGCGACGACGATCGCGCTGTTCACGATGGCGACGCTGATCGTCACGCTGCTGGTGTCCCGTTTCGATGCGCGTACAACGTTTCTGCGCGGGATGACGGATACGCTCGAGCGGCTGGTGCGATTGCGGACCGCGGAACTCGAAACGGCGTTGCGACGCTACGAGCAGACGACCGCGATGCTGCAGCGCACCCGCGAAAACATGGCGACCGAGATCGACGAGCGCAAGGCGGCGCAGATCCGGCTCGAGCAGGAGAAGGACGAACAGCGGCGCCTGCTGCGCGCGCTCGAGGAAACGCACGTGCAGCTGCTGCAGTCGGAAAAGCTCGCATCGATCGGCCAGCTCGCGGCCGGCGTCGCGCACGAGATCAACAATCCGGTCGGCTTCATCAGCGCGAACCTCAACACGCTGAAGACGTGGGTGCGCAGCCTGCTCGACGTGATCGCCGCGCACGAGGCCGCGCTGCCGCAGCTGGAACCCGCCCAACGCGACGCGCTGGCCGCGATGGGGCGCGCCGCCGATCTGGACTACGTGCGCGACGAGATCGCGACGCTGATCGACGAGTCGATCGACGGCGCGCTGCGGGTGCGGCGGATCGTGCAGGACCTGCGTGATTTCTCGCGGCCGGGCAGCGGCGAATGGTGCGTGGCCGACATCCATGCGGGGCTCGAGAGCACGCTCAACGTCGTCCACAACGAACTCAAGTACAAGGCCGACATCGTGCGCGAGTATGGCGACGTGCCGCCCGTCGAATGCCTGCCGTCGCAATTGAACCAGGTGTTCATGAACCTGCTCGTCAACGCGGCGCACGCGATTCCCGAGCGCGGCGTGATCACGATCCGTACGTCGAGCGACGACCAACAGGTGTCGATCGCGATCAGCGACACCGGCACCGGCATGACGCCCGATATCGTGCGGCGCATCTTCGATCCGTTCTTCACGACGAAGCCGGTCGGGCAGGGCACGGGGCTCGGCTTGTCGGTGTCGCACGGCATCGTCGAGCGCCACCGCGGCACAATCGACGTGACGAGCGAGCCGGGGCGCGGCACGACCTTCCGCATTCGGCTGCCGATCCGGCGCGCAGAGGCGAGCGAGAGCGCGACCGTGAGCGAGACGGCGGCAGTCGGGCAGCGCGCGTGAGCGCGAGGCGGCGCAGCGTCCCCGTTACCGCTTGCGCCGCCGCCTTCGAAAGAAATTCCAGAACATCGCGGTGGCGTCCGGCCCTGTCGCGGAGTGGAACGCTTCGCGCGGATCGCCGCCGCTCCACGCGTGCGCGAGGCGTCGCACGATGCAGACGCGGACGATCACCCGGCCGCCGCGCAGATAGTCCGTGTAATCCGTGCCGTCATGCATGTAGGTTTGCCGCTCGCCGACGCGCAGCTCGCCGTGTTCGTCGACGAGCCGATTGATCCGCGCGAACGCGACGCCGAGCTGCAGCGCGTTCTGCTCGGCGACGACCGTGTCGAGCCCGCCATGCATGACGAGCGCGGGCATGCCCGGATACGCGCGCACGTCGACGCATGCGTCGACCACGTGTATCGGATCGTCGCGCAGGCCGCGGCGCATCAGGCTCATCGCGGCCATCGTCGACAACGGCGGCGCGATGGCCGGGCCGGAATGCAGGCCGACGGCCGCGAACAGCTCGGGATACGCGAGCGCCAGCTGCGCGGCCAGCCCCGCGCCGGCCGACATGCCGGCCAGATAGATCCGGTCGCGGTCGAATCCGCGCTCCTGCACGATCGCGTCGATCAGCGACGCAACCGCCGGAAGCTCCGACTGCGACGCATCGCCATGCCAGTTCCAGCAGCGATGCGCGTGCGCGGTCTTCGCCTGTTCGGGGAACAGCACGGCAAACCCGGCACGCTCCGCGACGCGGCATATGCGCGTGCCCGCGGCGAACGACTCGGCGGTCTGCTTGCAGCCATGCAGCATGACGACGACCGGCATGCCCGCGCTCGTCACCGGTGCGGCGGGCAGGTACAGCGCGTAGGCGAGATGGTTGACGAGGCGGCCGGCGGTCGGGCGCGCGGAATGAAACGAACGCAGCCAGGTGCCCGGTGCGTGGCGCGGCGACGGATGGGCGGCCGGCGCCGGCGCGCGGGTGCGACGCGGGGTCCGTACCGTGGCAGGGCGCTTGACCGTCGCCGCCGGTTTGGCTGTCTTGCGTTTCGGTCGCGTGCTCGTCGCGGCGGAAAACAGGTCGAATGGCCGTAGCCAGAGGCTGGTTTTTTTCCTGGGCATGGACGAATCTCGTGCCGGCGGCGCGCGCCACAGCTTGCGGCGCGGCCGGCCGTCGGATGGAAGTCGAATGCGGGCAGAGCACGATTCGTGCTTGCGGGAAGCGGCCGCGTCGCAGCGGCCTCGCAGGGCCGAACACGTAGGCGGGTAGCGAAGTAAATGCCATGCCGCGCGACATCTTTACAGCCGGGGGGGCGATTCGCACGGGCCACCCGGCATGCTAGCAGGGGTCGCTCGCATCGGGTGCGACGGTTTCGTGACGGATCGGTGAATGCTTCGACCCTGTCGTTGGGCCGAGCGTCGGTGCCGCCGTGCTGCGCGAGCCGATTGCCGACGCGGCGCGATACGTTACCGGCCGCCGACGGCGCGGTTCGCGAGATGGTCGACCATCCGCTGGGCGGCGGGCTGCAGCGTATCGAAGCGCTGGAAACACACGATGAAGCGACGCTTCGCCCATGAGTCGGTGAGCGGAATCATGTGCACGCCGAGCGACTGCCGGTAAGCCGCCGCGACTTCGACCGGAATGACGCTGATGCCCAGGCCGGCGGCCACGACGCGAAACGCCGCGTCGAAACTCGACACGATCACGCGATACGACACGGTCCGGCCGCGGTCCGCGGCGGCCCGCTTGAGCATCGTATGAACGGCGGTGGCCGGCGGCAGGCCGACGTGCTCGAATTCGAGCGTGTCGTCGAAGCCGATCGACTGACGGCCGGCGAGCGGATGCTCGGGATGCACGGCGAGCGCCAGCTGGTCGTGGCGATAGGACCGCTCCTGCAGCCCTTGCAGATCGACGTTGTCCCAGCACACGCCGAGCGCGGCGGCCCCTTCGCGCACCTGCCGGACAAGATCGCGCGACAGCCGCTCTTCCACGTCGACCTTGATGTTCCGGTTGGCGGGGTCTCGCATGAACGACGCGATGTCGTCCAGCAAGGCTTCCGCGATCGCCGATGCCGACGCGCAAATGCTCACGCGCCCCTGCAGTCCATCGCCGATCGCGGCGACGTCGGCCGCGATCCGCTCCATCGTGAACAGCATGCTGCGCGCATGCTCGAGCAGCGCGATGCCGGCTGGCGTGGGCGCGACGCCGCGTCGTGACCGCGTGAGCGCAGGCACGCCGAGATCGCTTTCGAGCTGCGCGATGCGCTTGCTGATCGCCGAAGGCTCGATGTGCGCTTCTTGCGCGGCACGCGCGATATTGCCGTGATCGCACACCGCCACGAACAGCCGCAGTGTCTTGAGGTCGATGTCGCGCATCGTGCAGTCTCCGCGTGTCGGAACGTTCCGGGCCGGAAGCGTTCGCCTCGATTCCGCCGGTTTCCGGGTTCTTCGGGAATGCCAGAAATTACCACGATGGCGAGGACGCGTCGCGCCGCCGGTATTGCTTTCGAAATGCCTTCATGGCGTGGCGTGAAGGGATTCCATTTCGGAACGATTTCGCTTCCAAACCGATGCTTTACGTTTTTTCGGGAATCTCTAAAGTGGGGCTATCGCCGGCGTGTGACGACCGGCCACCGATTGCGGAGACAGCCACGCCATGCGTTCTTTTCCCACCCACGTCGTGATTCGCGAGGTCGGATTGCGCGACGGCCTGCAAAGCATCCGGGCCGTGCTGCCGACCGCGCGCAAGCTCGAATGGATCGCCGGCGCCTATGCGGCCGGCCAGCGCGAGATCGAAGTCGGCTCGTTCGTGCCGGCGCGGCTGCTGCCGCAACTGGCCGATACCGCCGAACTCGTCGCATACGCGAAAACGCTGCCGGGCCTCGCCGTGTCGGTGCTGGTGCCGAACCTGAAAGGCGCGCAGCGCGCACTCGAAACCGGCGCCGACCTGCTGCTCGTGCCGCTGTCCGCGAGCCGCGAACATAGCCTCGCGAACCTGCGCAAGACACCCGATGAAGTCGTCGCCGAGGTCGCGCGCATCCGCGCCGAGCGCGATGCCGCCGGGTCGACGACGCTGATCGAAGGCGGCATCGGCACGGCATTCGGCTGCACGATCCAGGGGCGCGTCGAACCGGACGAGGTCCTGCGCTGCATGCAGGCGTTGCTCGATGCGGGCGCGGATCGCGTCAGCATCGCCGATACGGTCGGCTACGCGGGGCCGGCCGCCGTGCGCGCGCTGTTCGAGCGGGCGCGTCGCGTCGCCGGCGACCGCTTCTTTTGCGGGCACTTTCACGATACGCGCGGCCTCGCGCTTGCGAACGTCTATGCCGCGCTCGAAACCGGCGTCGCGCGTTTCGACGCGACACTCGCCGGCATCGGCGGCTGCCCGCACGCGCCGGGCGCAAGCGGCAATGCGGCGAGCGAAGACCTGGCGTTCATGCTCGCCGACATGGGCATCGATACCGGCATCGACCTGCCGGCGCTGCTGGCGCTGCGCGCCAAGGTCGCGTGCTGGCTCGACGGCGAATTGCTGCACGGCGCGCTGTGGCGGGCCGGCCTGCCGAAAACCCATCGCGCGTCGATCGCGCTCAATGCCTGAGGACTTCATGGAAACCAACGCAAGACTGCCGCTCGACGGCGTGCGCGTGATCGAATTCACGCACATGGTCATGGGGCCGACGTGCGGGATGATCCTCGCGGATCTCGGCGCGGAGGTCATCAAGATCGAGCCGCCCGGCGGCGACAAGACCCGCAAGCTGCCGGGCCTCGGCATCGGCTTCTTCCGCACTTTCAACCGCAACAAGAAGAGCGTCGTCCTCGACATCAACACGCCGGAAGGCAAGGACGCGGCGGTCGAACTGATCGGCACCTGCGACGTGATGCTCGAGAATTTTCGTCCGGGCCTGATGACGAAACTTGGTCTGGACTACGATACGTTGTCGAAGGCATTCCCGCGGCTCGTCTATGTGTCGCACAAGGGCTTCCTGCCAGGGCCGTACGAGAAGCGGCTCGCGCTCGACGAAGTCGTGCAGATGATGGGCGGGCTGTCATACATGACGGGGCCGGTGGGCCGGCCGTTGCGCGCGGGAACGTCGGTCAACGACATCATGGGCGGCATGTTCGGTGCGATCGGCGTGCTCGCCGCGCTGCGCGAACGGGACGTCACCGGGCGCGGCCAGGAAGTGCAAAGCGCACTCTTCGAGAACTGCGTGTTCCTCTGCGCGCAGCACATGCAGCAGTATGCGATGACGCATGAAGCGCCGCCGCCGATGCCCGCGCGCGTGTCCGCCTGGAGCGTGTACGACGTGTTCACGCTTGCCGACGACGAGCAGCTATTCATCGGCGCCGTCAGCGACAAGCAGTTCGTCACGCTGTGCGACGTGCTCGGCCGGCCGGATCTGCCCGCCGAACCGCGCTTTGCCAGCAACGCGTTGCGGGTGGCGGTCCGGCCGGCGTTGCTCGACGTTCTCGGCGACATCCTGAAGGGGCACCGGATCGACGAACTGACGCCGAAGCTCGAAGCTGCGGGCATTCCGTATGCACCGATCGTGCGACCGGAGCAATTGCTCGATGACCCGCATCTGAAGGCGAGCGGCGGCCTCGTGCCGATGGAGGCCGACGACGGCACGACGACCGACGTCGTGCTGCTGCCGCTGACGATGGGCGGCCGTCGGCCGGGCGTCCGGCAGGCGCTGGCCCGGGTCGGCGAACACACGCACGAGATTCTTTCGCGACTGACCGGCCGCGCGGCCGCATGACCTTCTACCGCCTCGGCAGCAATCCGGTCCGTCGAGGTGTCGCAGCACGAAACCGATGAGAACCATGCGCCGCGCATGACGTGCGCGGCGCGCAACACCGGCAGACGGACCACGATCGAACAACAAGGCCGTCGACAATCGCCGTATCAGGAGACAGACATGCAGCCCACCGTCACCGCGGATTCGCGTCCGCATGATTCGCCCTTCATCGATGTCGACGCCATGCCGGGCGCAGCGATCGCCGCGCGCATGGATCGGCTGCCGATCACCCGCCATCTGTGGATGCTGGTGCTGCTGATTTCACTGGGCGGCTTTTTCGAAGTCTACGACCTGATCTTCACCGGCTATATCGCGCCGGGCATGGCGAAGAGCGGCGTGCTGCAAACCACCACGCACGCATTTTTCGGCTTCACCGGAATCGCCGGCTTCATCGCCGCGACGTTCGCCGGCCTGTTCGTCGGTACGTTCGGGCTCGGCTGGATGCCCGATCGCTACGGCCGGCGCGCGGTGTTCACGGTGTCGCTGCTCTGGTATTCGATCGGCTCGGTGATCATGGCGTTTCAGACGACCGCCGAAGGCATGATCCTCTGGCGCTTCATCACGGGAATCGGCGTCGGGGTCGAGATCATCACGATCGACAGCTACGTGACTGAACTCGTCCCGCAGCAGATGCGTGGCCGCGCGATGGCGTTCAACCAGAGCGTGATGTTCGCGGCGGCGCCGGTCGCCGCGATCCTGTCGTACTGGCTGGTGCCGACCACGATGTTCGGCATCGACGGATGGCGCGTCGTGGTGCTCGCGGGCGCGCTCGGCGCGTTGCTGGTGTGGTTCATCCGGCGCGGCGTGCCGGAGAGTCCGCGGTGGCTCGCGATGCACGGACAGGTCGCGAGGAGCGACGCGATCGTGCGGCACATCGAGGCGATCGTCGAACGTCAGTCGGGGCAGCCGCTGCCGGCGCCGTCACCGATCGTCGAACAGCCGCGGCATCGACGCGCATCGCTCGCGGAATTGTGGCAGCCGCCGTATCGTTCGCGCCTCGTGATGCTGATCGTCTTCAACTTTTGCCAGGCGATCGGCTATTACGGTTTTGCGAACTGGGTGCCGACGCTGTTGATCAGCCAGGGCATCACGGTCACGAAAAGCCTGCTCTATTCGTTCATCATCGCGTTCGCGTTGCCGGTCGGGCCGCTGCTGGCGATGGCCGTCGCCGACCGGATCCAGCGCAAATACCTGATCGTCGGCGGCGCGCTGGTCGTGATCGTCTGCGGGACGGCGTTCGCGCAGGTCAGGGCCGTGGTGCCGCTCATCCTGCTCGGCGTGTTGATCAGCTTCGCCGGCCAGATCATCTCGGTCTGCTACCACGCTTACCAGGCCGAGTTGTTCCCGACGGCCGTGCGATGCCGTGCCAATGGCATCGTGTACTCGGCCAGCCGGGTCGGCGCGATGATGTCGGGTTTTGCGATCGCATTCCTGCTTCGCGATTTCGGGTTGCCCGGCGTATTTGCCGGCATCACGGCGTGCATGCTGGCGGTCGCGGTATCGATCGGGTTCTTTGGCCCGAAGACCAACGGCCTGCGCCTCGAGGAGCTGAACCGTTGACGGGCCGTTGTGCGGGTGGCGGCGCGCCCGCCACCGTAAAGCTTTACCGATACGTCCACACCCGATGCATCACGAACATCGTCGGCGGGATCAGCAGCGCGATCGCGACGATGGCCCAGCCGCGCGGCACGTCGAGCAGTTCGGCGGCGCGCGCGAGCAGCATCGTTTCGGCGAAGCCGGCCAGCGCGACCGTCAGATAGCGCACCAGGTTGCGCGACTGCACCGTCGACGAGAAGCTCCACAGCGTATTCGCGAGATACGAGAACGCCGTCGCGCACACGAACGCGACGGCATTCGCGAACACCTGCGTCGCATCGAACAGCGCATACATCGCGGATGCGACCAGCACGTGCAGCGCGGTCGAGCAAAGCCCGGACAGGCCGAAGCGCGCGAGCCGCACGCGCTCCGCGCAGAGCAGTTCGAACATCGCGATCTCCGCCGGTCAGCGCGAGCCGACCCGCACGCGGGCCGGCTGGACGCGGCGGCGTGCGGCCGTGCGCCGCGCATCGCGCGCGACCGGCAACTCGATCACCTTGGCGTGCGCCTCGTAGCGGCGGCGAATCAGATAGACGGGACGTTGCTTCGACTCGTCGTAGATGCGCCCGATGTACTCGCCGACCACGCCGATGCCGATGAGCTCGATCCCGCCGATGAACAGCGTGACCGACAGCAGCGACGCATAGCCGAGCACCGGGTTGCCGAACAGCAGCGTACGGCCCACGATGAACGCGCCGTACAGGAAGGAGAGTGCGGCGATGCCCAGGCCGATGTAGGTCCAGCTGCGCAGCGGCACGGTGCTGAAGCTCGTGATCCCCTCGAGCGCGAAGTTCCACAGCTTCCATCCGGAGAACTTCGAGTGCCCGGCGCTGCGCGCTTCGCGCTGGTACTCGATGATCACGGTCCGGTAGCCGACCCATGCGAACAGCCCCTTCATGAAACGATGCCGCTCCGGCAGGCTGCGCAGCGCGTTCACGACCTTGCGATCCATCAGCCGGAAGTCGCCGACGTTCTCCGGCAGCTTCACGTCCGACAGCAGGTTGTGGACGCGGTAGTAGATCGAGGCGGCAGTGCGCTTCGCGAACGAATCGCAGGCGCGGTTGCTGCGCTTCGCGGCGACGACTTCGACACCGTCGCGCCAGTGTTCGAGCATCACCGGAATCAGGCTCGGCGGATCCTGCAGGTCGGCGTCGAGCGGGATCACGGCGTCGCCGGCGGCTTCGTCGAGGCCGGCCGTCAGCGCCGCTTCCTTGCCGAAGTTGCGCGTGAGATCGATGACGCGCACGCGGCGGTCGCTCATGCTGATTCGGATCAGGCGTTCGAGCGTGTCGTCGCGGCTGCCGTCGTTGACGCAGACGATCTCGAAGCGGATCGCGTCGAGGCCGGCCATCAACGGAATCACGACGTCGAAGAAGCGTTCGACGGCTTCGCCTTCGTTGTAGAACGGCACGACCAGCGAGACGAGTGGCGTGTAGAGTGATTCGCGCATGATGGTTCCCCTGTGATCGCGTGTCAGCGGCCGATGCCGAAGGTCGGGCGGCCGGTGCGGCGCAGTCCGTGCGCCGGGCGGTGATGTGAGCGCAACGGATGCGTGAAGCCGGTTTCGGTCGTGTCGTCGCGTGCGTCGGGCATCGACGGCACGTCGTGCCTTTCCCGTGCGATCCGGCTGACGAGCAGCGCCAGCGACGCGAGCGTGACGAGCGGCATGAACTGGAACGACAGGTGCGGGACCAGCACGAGGCCGGCGAGCGGCATCACCCACAGCACCAGCAGCCATTCGCGATCGAAGCGCCGCCAGCCGTGCGTCCATGCATAGCGTGCGTACCAGGCGATCACGAGGCCGTACCAGGTCAGGTCGTAGTCGTACAGATAAGGGCTGACGATCAGGCACGCGCACGCGAGGGTCGCCGCGCGCAGCGCGTACGAACACGCGCCGCGCCACGCGTACACGACGGCGATCGCGGCGGTCGCGGCCGACAGCAGCTGCAGCACGCGCGCGACGGTGGCAGGCCAGCCGGCGAGGGTGGCGAGCGCGAACACGGTCGGCATGCGCGCGAGCTTGGCGTGGCCCGCGCCGACGATCTGGTATGCGGCGTGCAAGCCGTGCGCGAACGCGACCCAGGCGTCGAAGCCGAACATCAGCGTCGACAGCGCGAAGCCGCTGGCGATCGTCGCGACCCAAGCGGCCAGCGCACGCCATTTTCCGGCGCACAGCAGCGCGAGCGGAAACAGCACCGCCATCTGCGGCTTCATCGTCAGCATTCCGAAGCAGATGCCGGCGATGACGGGACGGCGATTCAGCGTCAGCAGCCCGACGCCTGCGAGCGTCGCGGTCAGCAGGCTTGTCTGCCCGACGATCACTGCGAGAAACGCGCCGGGGAACGCGAGCGCGCAGAGCAGCGCCCCCTCGCGCTGTACGGTTGCGCGGATCGTCGTCACGAACAGCGCGTAGGTGGCGCCCAGCCACAGCACCAGCGCGAACATGTATGGCAGCCAGCCGAGCGGCAGCACGAACATCAGCATCGTGGGCGGGTAGAGCCACGGCAGCGAGCCGTTCCCGGCGTTCATCAGCGGGAGCGCGACCTTCTCGACCTCGAACAGCGACGGCAGGTTCCACGCGTTGATCCCGAGGCCGTGAGCGGCGAGCCTCGCGGCGCCCCAGATCGGCGCGACATCC
The DNA here is from genome assembly GCF_046534915.1 of Burkholderia sp. SIMBA_051. NCBI lineage: Bacteria > Pseudomonadati > Pseudomonadota > Betaproteobacteria > Burkholderiales > Burkholderiaceae > Burkholderia > Burkholderia sp. SIMBA_051. The sequence goes on from NZ_JAWRXS010000013.1 coordinate 142,889, forward strand.
TGTGCCAGGGGTTCAGGCAGGGATGTTTGCGACCAATGTACGCGCGCGAGATACACGAACATGAACAGCAGTTCGGCAAACAATACCGCTGCCGCATAGAGGCGCACCCGATCACGATTGAGCCAATGCGGGAAACGGCGGGGCCCTGCGATTGGCAGCTCGGGATGGGCGTCGACCGCCGAACCGACGTGCAGGAGGGAGAGCGGCGATTTCATTGCGCGCTCCGCGGCGCAAGGCTTGCGCGACGCACGACGACGAACAGGACGGCGAGCAGCACGATAGGGCCGATCTGCGGCAGCTTCATTATCCGATTGAACACCTCGAATATCGGCAGCAGCCACGCGAGCACGATCACGATCTGATCTCCCGGCAGCCAGCCGTCTTCGAGGCCGTGAGCGATCACGCAGAAGACCGCGATGCCGAGCCATGCCAGCTCGTAACTCCACAGATAGGGTGTCGTCAACAGCGTGGCGACCGCCAGCGCCGCGCCGCACAGCCGCATGTCGGCCGTGCGGCGCCAGACATGGATGGCGGCTGCGATGGCGAGCAGTCCGACGGCGGCTTGCGCGGCGAGCGCGATCGGAATCGATGCACCCGCGAGCCGCAGCGCCGCGAACGTCGTCGGTGAAACGAACCAGTAGGCAGGCAGGGTGAAATGCATGCCGCGCACGATCGACATCGCGTGGGCCAGGCCGGTCAGCGAGCTGGTGCCGGTCAGCGCGATGCCGGCCACCACGAACAGCGTGGTCGTGAGCGCCGCCGCCGCGAAGGTGCGCCATGCACGCGCCGCGATCAGCACGAACGGAAACACCATCGCCATCTGCGGCTTGATGGCGAGCAGCCCGATCAGCATGCCGGCGATGATCGGGCGCGGGCCAAGGAAATGCAGCGCGAGCGCGGCGAGACCGGCGGTCAGGATGCTGTTCTGCCCGTACAGGACGGACGCGAACACGCCTGAATAGGCGAGCACGACGAGCGCGGCGGCGCGCGGAACGGGCAGGTGCGCACGCAGGCCCGATAGTCGCAGCACGGCGTACGCATAGCATAAAAGACTGCCCGCAAAAAAGAGGAAATACGCGGGCAGGAAAGGCACGAGGGCAATCGGCGCGACGAACAGCAGCATCGTCGGCGGATAGAGCCAGGGCAGCGATTGGCGACCCAAATAGCCACCGAACTGCGCTACCTCGGCATGGGAGAAGAAGACCGGATCGTAGATCGCCGCGGCATGGCCTTGCAGCACGAGTTGCGATGCGGTCCAGAAGACGGAGAAGTCGACGCCCGGCCGGGCGGTGGTTTGCGACGTGAAGGTATTCGTGACGGCGCCCCAGGTGATCAGGAATCCAACGCAGAGCATCAGCATGATGCAGCTGTACGGAATGATCCGGTCCGCTGTCAGCCATTGAGCACAGCGTTTGGCGCGATAGTCCACTCCACGATTGGCTGTGTACATGATGCCCCGTTTGCAGTGAAGGCCGCATGGTGTGCCGCAGCCTTTTTGTGTTGTCGTGTATCCGGAGCGAATCGCATTCGATGGCGCTGTCCGGTGAATGCATTGTTGGAGAAAAAATCGCGTGACGCAAACCGCGGGCTGAATCGTGAAATATCGATTTGGCGGCGACAGGGCTGAAAACCGCGTTTTGACGTCTGAAAAAACCACGCCGGCGCAAATGATGTTTCTCGCTTGAAACATTCCGGGTTTTTGGCCGGTCCGGCACGTCGTGGAACCGGCGTCGGGGGAGCGGCCTCGCGGATTCGGGAAAGTCCCGAGAAAATTTTTTGATGCCTTGCACAGCGCGGCGGCGCTCACGCCGGCACGTCACGGCGACCGGCACGCGTATATCAAATCTGAAACATTTCGCGCATCGGGCCGAAGCCCGACTGGTGGGCGCATCGCCCGAACCCTTGCTGCGCCTGGTTTTCTTTCCGGCTGGCCTGCTCTTTGCGTCAAGGTCCGCACGACAGTCGACGATGTGACGAATGACCGGTTCAAGCAACGGACTCACCGAACCGGACTGAATCACCTGCGGAAAGCAACGGATCGAGGGCGCATCGGGGAATACGCGGCCCAGGCCTTGAAAACCGCCGGAATCGTCGACCGAGCGATACGCGACGGCATCGTCCGCGCAACAAGAATCACATGACAGCATTTGGGGAATAAAAATGAAAGACCGGAGCACGCCGCGGCTTGCATGCCGCGCAGAAGATCTGCAGCAACATCGACGCGTTGGCGTCATCCGCTCAATCCGTATTCATGCCCGGAACGGTCTCGCCGTTCTGCTCGATCGCGCGTTCCGCCCGATCGCAGCATGCATGCATATCGCACGCATCAGCTCACCGACGATCGTTCGCCAGGCCAGGCTCGTACCCTGCCGTGTGCGTCGCTGAGCGCTACATCCGCATTCTTTTGTTGTGCCGGTAGTACCCCGCTCCCCGCGTCGATCCCCGACAACGGGATTTTCATAGTAGTGCGAAAGGAGAAGAGCCATGTCCAAGTTCATCCAGAAGGTCCGCGGTTTCGTCCAAGACGAACAAGGTGTGACGGCCATCGAATACGGCCTGATCGCCGCGCTGATCGCAGTCACCCTCGTTGCAGCACTGACGTTGGTCGGCAAAGACCTCAACGACGTCTTCAACACCATTGCAGACGATCTCAACGCGGCCATCTGAATGGCGGGGCGGCGAACGGTGGGTCCGGCCCGTTCGTCGCCATCCCGTCACGCGTGCAGGGCCGGACGCAACACCCACGGATGTCGGATGGAATGAACGGCGGATAGCTCGGCCGGTGCAGTGCTCGAGCCTCCCCCGCTCCTTGATCGACCGAATCGGAGGCCGCCATGCGGGCCAGGGAACGCGCGGTATCGGTATTGCGATGGATCGGCGACGATCAGGGCGTGACGTCGATCGAGTATGCGTTGATCGGTGCGCTGTTCGCCACCCTCGTCCTGGCAAGCGTAATGACGCTGGGAGGCTCGCTTGACGACACGTACAACATGATCGCGTCGGTCGTGACCGATGCAGTCAATACCGCACTGGGTCAGTGATCCCTGACATTACGTTCAATCGAGGTCCGCCATGTTGCTGCCTGCCGCGCTGCCTTACCCGGTTCCGTTGTGCGTGACGCTGCTCGCGATCGTCGCGGCCAGCACCGACATCACGAGCCGACGCATTCCGAACCGGCTCGTCGCGCTCGGTCTGGTCGGCGCGCTGATCGCACAGTGCGCGCTGCACGGAATCCAGGCTGGTGCGCTTGCGTGGCTCGCGGGCGCGGCGACCGGCTTCGGGCTGCTGCTGCCGTTCTATCTGCTGCGCGGAATGGCTGCAGGCGACGTGAAGCTGATGCTCGCGATCGGCGCATGGGTCGGCGCGCAGATGACGTTCTACATCGTGCTGGCCACCTTTCTGGTCGGCGGGATCGGCGCGATCGGCTTTGCACTGCTGCGCGGACGCATGCGCCAGATGTGCGCGAACGTCTGGATGCTGATCGCACGCCGCTCGACCGGCGCGTATGCAGGGGCAACCGACGGCCCCGTGGAATTCGCGTCGGTTGGCGCGTTGCCGTATGGCGTAGCAATTGCAGCCGGCACGCTGGGCATGCTGTTCGTTTCGTCTGTATAGCGTGACGAACCCGCAACGAGGATGAAACGCACATGAACACGATCCCCACCGAACCGAAACGCGACGCGCAGGTTGCACACCTGCCGTATCCGCCGCCGTCGCGGGAGGTGCATGCGAAACCGGGCGCGCTGCTGCCGCTGGCGCCGCGCTCGCTCGAGGAAACCGGCTTGACCCAGGCGTTCGTCGCAGGGCTCGTGCTGAAGTCGACGCTGGTGCTCGGTCGTCCGTCGTACGGTGTCTTGATCGAGCGCCACTGCCTGCCGCTCGCGGTGCTCGATGATGTCTTCGCGTTCCTGGTGCGCGAGCATCTGGTCGAACTGACTCATCGCGGCAAGACCGACCTCGACGTGACGTTCCGCCTGACCGACGCGGGCCGCGTGCTCGCGCTCGAAGAGCGTGCGCGCAGCAGCTACAGCGGCCCCGCGCCGGTGACGCTCGACGCGTATCTCGACTGCGTGTCCGACCATTCGGTGCGCAAGCTGCGCGTGTCCCAGAACGACGTATGGGCCGTATTCGAAGGCGTCGTCATGGACACCGCGGTCCTCGATTCGGCGGCCGCCGCGCTCAACGCCGGCCGTCCGCTGCTGATCCACGGCCCCGCCGGCAGCGGCAAGACTTTCCTCGCGGAGCGCCTTGGCGCGCTGATGGGCGGCCACGTGCCGGTGCCGCACGCCATTTACGCCGCCGGCGAAGTGATCCAGATCTACGACCCGATCGTGCATGTCGACGCGCCGTCGCAAGCCGACGGCCAATCGGCCGATCGCCGCTGGCGCCTGTGCGAGCGGCCCGTCGTGATGTCGGGCGGCGAGCTGACGCTCGACGAGCTCGACCTGCGCCGCGACGAAGGAGCGGGGTTCTACCAGGCGCCGCCGCACATGAAGGCGAACATGGGCATGTACATCGTCGACGATCTCGGCCGCCAGCGCGTCGAGCCGCGCGACCTGCTCAACCGCTGGCTGCGCCCGCTCGACCGCGGCGTCGATTTCCTGACGCTCGAGTCCGGCAATCGTCTCGTGCTGCCGTTCGACGTCTGGCCGGTGTTCTCGAGCAACCTGGCACCGGAGCAATTCGCCGACGACGCGTTCCTGCGCCGGCTCGGTTCCAAGCTTCACGTCGGCGCGATGTCGATCGACCACTACCGCGCGGTGTTCGATGCCGCATGCGTGTCGCTCGGGCTGGTGCCGGCGCACGACGCATTCGACTATCTGCTGCACCGGCTGCACCTGCCGAGCGGCAAGGCCTATCTCGCATGCTTCCCGATGGATCTGCTGCGCCTCGTCGCCGCCGGCGCGCGGTATCGCGGCGATCCGCCCGAAGTGACGCATGACGCGCTGTACGACGCATGGGCCAGCTATTTCGGCTCGGCGCCCGAACGCGACGGCGGGCATCCGCCGCCTGTCGATCACGGCGGGCGCACGTACATAACCGGTTGAGCCGTTTCTTTCACGATTCGTTGAGGAGCATTGCCATGAAAAACAGTCGAGCGCTCATGATGCTGATCATCGCGATGGTCGCGGGGCTAGCCGCGGTCGTGTTCGCATCCCGCTGGTTGATGCATACATCCAGCAGCTCGGTCACGTCGGTCGCGGTCGCGACCACCGACCTGAACCTGGGCGAGCCGCTCGGGCCGAACCAGATCCATATGGTGAGCTGGCCGTCGGGCAGCGTGCCGACCGGTGCGTTCGCCGACACGAAGGAGCTCGAAGGACGCGTCGTGCGCACGAGCCTCGCCCGCGGCGAGCCGGTGATCGAGTCGAAGCTCGCGCCGGTTGGCACGAAGGGCGGGTTGTCAGCGGTAATCGCCGACGGCAGCCGCGCGATCACCGTGCGGGTGAACGACGTGGTCGGCGTCGCGGGCTTCGCGCTGCCGGGCAACTACGTCGACGTGATCGTCAACACGCAGGAACAGCAGGGCAAGACCGACGGGCAGAGCATCTCGAAGATCGTGCTCGAGCACATCCTCGTGCTCGCCGTCGCGCAGCAGGTCAGCCGCGACGACACCGCGCCGAAGGTCGTCAACGCGGTGACGCTCGAAGTCACGCCCGATCAGGCTGAACGCCTCGATCTCGCGCGCAGCGTCGGCACGCTGTCGCTCGTGCTGCGCAACCAGGTCGACCAGAAGACGCGGACCACCGACGGCGCAACCAAGCTGACGTTGCTCGGCAAGGCCCCGGTACCCGACGCGACGCCCGCACCGGCACCCGCGCACGTACGGACCGTGCGCGTGCATGTCGCGTCGCACGCCGCACCGGAAGCGCGCCGCGATTGCGTCGGTGTACTGACCGGTGTGCACGGCAGCGTCGAATGTTTCTGAACACGCAGCACACATCCAGATAACCAGATTAACCAGATCGGCCGCCGTCAAGGCACGGCGGCCTTGCAAGGCAAAAACCGGCGTCTCGCCGGTCACTCGGGGGATCAGACGAAATGAAGATCAATCCGCAATATTCAGGTACCGGCCCGGTGCGTACGCGCATCGCCCGGGGCGCGATGATGGCCGCGATCCTCTGTGCAGGAACGTTGACCGTGTACAGCGCACTGGCCCAGGAAGGCGTCGAATCGGCTGCGCTGATGAAGGGCGGTGCCAGCGCGCCGGCTGCCGTCGCGAAGGGGCCGATGCAGATGACGATCAGCATGGCGCCGGCGCCGGCCACCGCGGCCGCCGCATCGGCGGCGCCGATGCGCGGACCGAACTGCGTGGGCGCGGTGCGTGATGCGACCAGCGTCACCGTGCCGCTCGGCAAGTCGCTGCTCGTGCCGATGCCGGAGCCGGTGCGCAACCGCACCATCGGCAATCCGGCCGTCGCGCAGGCGACGATGGTGTCGCCGCAGACGCTGTACATCCTCGGGCTGTCGGTCGGCACGACCAACATGATCGTGCAGGGCAGGAGCGGCGCATGCCGCGTGATCGACGTGGCGGTCGGCGCGGACGCCGGCGGCCTGCAGTCGTCACTGCAGCAGCTGATGCCGGGCGAGCGCGACATTCACGTGTCGACCGCCGCCGGCACGATCGTGCTGGCCGGCACCGTGTCGAACTCGCAGGCCGCGCAGCAGGCCGTGCAGATCGCCCATGCGTACAGCGACAGCGCCGGGGACGGCGGCGGCGCCGGCAAGGGCGCCGGGGTGCTGAACATGCTGGCCGTCACGTCGCCGCAGCAGGTGATGCTCGAGGTGAAGGTCGCCGAAGTGTCGAAGACGCTGATCAACCAGATGGGCAGCGCATTCAACATCCAGGGCGGCTTCGGTTCGTGGAGCGGTGCGCTCGTCAGCAACCTGCTCGCGGGCGTTGCCAGCGCCGGGATCTTCAACAAGGCGAACAACAAGCCGTTCAGCGTCGCGGCCGACGCGCAGAACACCGACAACCTCGTCAAGATCCTCGCGGAGCCCAACCTCGTGACGATCAGCGGCCAGGAGGCGACGTTCCTTGCCGGCGGCAAGATCTTCATCCCGATCCCGCAGAGCAGCGGCAACGGCACGTCGTCGATCACGCTGCAGGAGGAGGAGTTCGGCGTCGCGCTGAAGTTCACGCCGACGGTGCTCGCGAACGGCCGGATCAGCCTGAAGGTCGCGCCGGAAGTGTCGGAGCTGTCGCAGACGGGTGTCACGCTCAGCGCGACGAACATCGGCGGCACGTCGATCCTGCCGCTGATCACGACCCGGCGTGCGTCGACGACGGTCCAGATGAGCGACGGCGAATCGTTCGCGATCGGCGGGCTGATCAAGGACAACGCGACCGGCTCGCTCAAGGCGATCCCGGGCGTCGGCGAGGTGCCCGTGCTCGGCGCGCTGTTCCGCAGCACGTCGTTCCAGCAGGACCGCACCGAACTGATCTTCCTGATCACGCCGCACCTGGTGAGGCCGCTGCAGACCGCCGACGTGCCGTTGCCGACCGACAGCTTCTCGAAGCCGAACGAAGTCGACGTGTACGCGACCGGCAACATGGAAGGCCGCAAGGGTGTCCGCAAGGCGACCATGCAACCGTCGAACGGCGCGGCACCGCAGACGCCGGCTTCGGCACCGGCTCCCGCGCCGCAATCGGCCGCGCCGGTCGCCCCTGCCGCCGCACTGCCCGCACCGCGTGCGCCGCAGCCTGCCCAGGCGCCGGCGCCGGTGCCGGCCCAGCCGGAGAAGGCCGGCGCTGCAACGGCCGAGGCCGCGGGGGCGGTGAACGCCGAGCCGGCGCCTGCCGCGCGGCCGCAGCCGCAAGCGCCGGCGCAACCGCAGGCCGATGCGGCCGGTGCGGCGCGCATCGCGCGCATCGAAGCCACCGCCGCGCGCCTCGCGGCGGCCGGCTCCGCCACGCCGGCGAAACCTGCGCCGCGTCCGACGCCCAGCGTGCCGGCCGCCCATGCGCAGATCGCGCGGGCGAGCGCGGCACCCCAGTCCACCGATCGTTGAAGCTATCCAAGGGGAAGCTCATGAAATCCGCCTACCTCGTATTCGTGCGCCGCGCGGCGCTTGCCGTCCCGCTCGCGTTCGCACTCGCCGGTTGCATGTCGTCGAGCCCGGTGTGGGACAGCCGCTTCGGCGACTCGGTCCGCGCCGTCACGCAAGCCCAGATCATCGATCCGCATGCCGGGGAACACGCGGCAACGCACCCGGGGGTCGATGGCCGCGCCGCCGCGTCCGCGCTCGACAGCTACGACAAGTCGTTCAAGCAGCCCGAGCCGAAAGCCAATGCATTCGTGATCGGCATCGGCAAGTCGGCGCAATAAAACAGGCACGCTCAGGGAGAACGCCATGTCCAGCGCAGCTCGTCATCCGAAGCTCACGCGTCACAGTCTGCATCGTCAGCAAGGCGCCGTCGCAATCATCGTCGGTCTCGCACTGGCGGTGATGATCGGGTTCGTCGGTCTCGCGCTGGACCTCGGCAAGCTGTACGTCACGCGCAGCGAACTGCAGAACAGCGCCGATTCATGCGCGCTGTCCGCTGCGCGCGACCTGACGTCGGCCATCAGCCTGCAGGTCGCGGAAGCCGACGGCATCGCCGCCGGCCACGCGAATTTCGCGTTCTTTCAGCAGAACGCGGTACAGATGCAGACGGACTCGAACGTCACGTTCAGCGATTCGCTGACCAACCCGTTCCTGACCAAGACGGCGGTCGCCACGCCGGCGAACGTCAAGTACGTGAAGTGCACCACGCAGTTGAGCAACATCGCGCACTGGTTCATCGAGGTGCTCAACACGATTCCCGGCCTGCAGGTCGCGAATGCGGCGCAGGTCGCGGCCAGCGCGATCGCGACGGTCGGGGCCGGGCAGACCACCTGTGCGATTCCGGTGTTCGTGTGCAAGCCGGCGTCCTCCGCGCCCTACAAGGTCGGCGACTGGATCTCGTCGCCGTCCGGCTCGTCGACGACGTACGGGCCCGGCAACTTCGGCTGGGCGGCGCTCGACGGCTCGACGAACGAGCCGACCATCGCCAGCGAACTGTCCGGCAACACCTGCAACATCACGTCGCCGCCGGACCTCGGCTCGACGGGCCTGAAGGCCGCATCGCTGCGCGCCTGGAACACCCGCTTCGGCATCTACACGAACGGCGCCAACGGCTCGAGCGGCCAGCCTGACTTCACCGGCTACGCGTATGTCGGCCCGAAATACGGACCGCCGGGAACCGCGGGCATCGTCGGCGACGCGTACACGCAGTTCGTGCTCGATCGCGCGAGCTTCAAGGCCTACCAGGGCGACGGTACGCCGCCCACCGGCAGCGGCATCTCGACCAACGGGACCGTCACGGCCAGCAACTACCAGACGTATGGCGGCGACCGCCGGGTCGCGCTGGCTCCCGAAGGCGACTGCTCGACGCTGTCGGGCAGCAGCGGCAAGGTGCACGTCACGCAGTGGGACTGCGTGCTGATGCTCGATCCGCTGCCGTTCAGCCCGGGAGCCGGCGGGGTCGTGGCGCACCTCGAATACCTCGGCTCCACGGCCTCCGGCACCACGCCGTGCGCGACGCACGGCCTGCCGGGCAGCGGCAGCTCGGTCGGTATCAAGGTACCGATGCTCGTTCAATAGAGGACACACGATCATGAAAAGGCTCCCGATTCGCCGGTCACGCATGCGCGGTGTCGCCGCGGTCGAATTCGCGCTCGTGCTGATGCCGATGATCGTGCTCGCGACCGGCGTGGCCGAGTTCGGCCGCGCGATCTACCAGTACGAGACGCTCACGAAGGCGACGCGCAACGCGGCGCGCTACCTGTCGGTGTTTTTGCCGAACGACAGCGCGTATCCGCTCGCGGCGGCGCAGTGCCTCGTCGTGTACGGCAGCACCACGTGCGGCTCCGCCGGCACCGAGCTGGTGCCGGGGCTCACGACGTCGATGGTGATCGTGTGCGATGCCACGCATTCGACCGATTGCGGCGACGCGTCCGACCCGTCGCAGTTCGCGAACCTGCCGACCTACGACTCGACCAACAACGCGCCAAGCGGCACGGCGACCGGCAGCATCAACCTCGTCGAAGTGAAGGTGAAGGGCTATCAGTACCAGCCGATTCCGGCCTACCCGGGGCTGTCGTCGATCACCTTCGGCAACATCGTCACCGTGATGAGGCAAGTGTCATGAACCCGCGTCCCACTCCGCCGTCGCGCCGTCGCGCCCAACGCGGCTCCACGATCGTCGAATTCGCGCTGATCGCGTCGATCCTGATCATGCTGCTGATCGGCATCTTCGAATTCGGGCGCGTGCTGTTTTACTGGAACACGGCGAGCGAGGCCATCCGGCTCGGCGCCCGCACGGCGATCGTCTGCGACGTGAACGCGGCCGGCGTCGTGAAGCGCGTGCGGTCGCTCATGCCGATCCTGGCCAATTCGAACGTGTCGGTGAGCTACTCGCCGTCAGGCTGCGACGTGAGCTCCTGCTCGTTCGTGACCGTCAGCATCAGCAATGTCACTGTCAACACGATGATCCCGATCGCGCACGTTGCGATCACGATGCCGTCGTTCACCACGACGCTGTCGCGGGAAAGCCTGAACTCCTCGACGGGCGGAAGCGCCTGTCAATAACGAACCGACGAGGCACAGTCATGATCAATATCCTCGTAGCCGCCGACGATACCGCCCGGCTCATGCAGATCGCGCGTCTGGTCACGGACAGCGGACACTATCGCGTGACACGTGCGCACGGTCGGCCGTCCCAGATCGAGCATCGCACCGATGGACTCGATTCATTCGATATCCTGCTGATTGACGGCGCATTGACCGATGCGGCCGAGCTGTCGGCGATCGAGCGGATCTGCCGGCTGCACCCGTGCCTGATCGGCATCCTGGTGACCGCGGATGCGGCGCCCCATGTGCTGCTGGACGCGATGCGCGCCGGCGCGCGCGACGTGCTGCAGTGGCCGATCGATCCGGCCGCGCTCGCCCGCGCGCTCGAACGCGCCGCCGCGCAAAGCACGCGGCGCGACGGCGGCGACACGCGCTTCGTGTCGTTCATGTCGTGCAAGGGCGGCGCGGGCACCAGCTTCGCCGCGAGCAACGTCGCGTACGAGATCGCCGAAGCCCACAAGCGCCGCGTGCTGCTGGTCGATCTGAACCAGCAGTTCGCGGATGCCGCGTTCCTCGTCAGCGACGAGACGCCGCCGTCGACGCTGCCGCAGCTCTGCGCGCAGATCGAGCGGCTCGACGGCGCGTTTCTCGACGCGAGCGTCGCGCACGTGACGCCGACCTTCCACGTGCTGGCGGGCGCGGGCGACCCGGTCAAGGCCGCCGAGATGCGCGAGGATGCGCTCGAATGGATCCTCGGCGTCGCCGCGCCGCGCTACGACTTCGTGATCTTCGACATCGGCGTGAGCATCAATCCACTGTCGATGATCGCGCTGGATCGCAGCGACCAGATCCAGCTCGTGCTGCAGCCCGCGATGCCGCACGTGCGCGCGGGGCGCCGGCTGCTGGAGATTCTCGTGTCGCTCGGCTACCCGCTCGACCAGTTGCGGCTGGTGGTGAACCGGATGACGCGCGCGGGCGATCGGTCCCGCGCCGCGCTCGAGGAAGTGCTCGGCCTGCATGCCAGCTGCACGATACCCGACGATGTCGACACGGTGCGCGAAGCGCTCGACCTCGGGCATCCGGCCTCGCGCGTCGCACGTAGCGCAGCGGTGACGCGGGCATTGCAGGCCTGCGCGAAGCAGATCGTCGAAGGGGACGTGCGCACGCGGCACGGCACGTCCAGCAGCGAACCGTTGATGTCCCGGCTGTTCGGCCGCAAGGCCACGCCGAAGCTCAAATCCATGTGAATCTTTCGGGGAAACCATCATGTCATTGCGCGAACAGATGTCCTTGTACCGGACGCAGCCGCAGGCGGCGGGCACCGAACCGGCAGGTGCGGCGCATTCGTCGGTACGCGACGCATACCAGAAGCTGCGTCGTGAAATTCACCTGACGGTGCTCGATCGCGTCGAGCTCGAGCGCCTGTCACGCCTGCCGCAGGAACAGGTCCGGCAGGAAATCTCGTCGCTGATCTCGCGCATTCTCGACGAGGAGCGGCTGCTCGCGAACGACATCGAGCGGCGCCAGCTCGCGATCGATGTGTACGACGAAATGTTCGGTTTCGGCCCGCTCGAGTCGCTGCTGCGCGACCCCGGCATCTCCGACATCCTCGTGAACACGTACCGGCAAGTCTACGTCGAGCGCAGCGGCCAGCTCGAGCTGACCGACGTGACGTTCTACGACGACGCGCATCTGATGAAGGTGATCGAGAAGATCGTGTCGCGGGTCGGGCGGCGCATCGACGAGTCGACCCCGATGGTCGACGCGCGCCTGCCAGACGGCTCGCGCGTGAACGCGATCATTCCGCCGTCGGCGATCGACGGGCCGCTGATGTCGATCCGGCGCTTCGCGGTCAACCCGCTGAAGATGGACGACCTCGTGAGCTACCAGAGCCTCACGCCGCCGATGGCGGAACTGCTCGACGCGCTGGCCCGCGCGAAAGTGAACGTGCTCGTGTCGGGCGGCACCGGCAGCGGCAAGACGACGCTGCTCAACATCCTGTCGGGCTTCATTCCGCGCTCGGAGCGGATCGTGACGATCGAGGATGCGGCCGAGCTGCAGCTGCAGCAACCGCACGTGCTGCGGCTCGAAACGCGGCCGCCGAACATCGAAGGCAAGGGCGAGATCACGCAACGCACGCTCGTGCGCAACGCGCTGCGGATGCGGCCGGACCGGATCATTCTCGGCGAAGTGCGCGGCGCGGAAGCGCTCGACATGCTCAATGCGATGAACACCGGCCACGAAGGCTCGCTCGCGACGATCCACGCGAACACGCCGCGCGATGCGCTCACGCGGCTCGAGAACATGATCAGCGTCGGCGGCCTGACGCTGCCGCCGAAGACGATGCGCCAGCAGATCGCGTCGGCGATCTCGGTGGTGGTCCAGGCGACGCGGCTCACCGACGGCAAGCGCAAGATCGTCAGCATCCAGGAGCTGACCGGGATGGAAGGCGACATCATCAACATGCAGGAGATCTTCACGTTCAAGCGCACCGGCATGGATCGCGACGGTACGGTGCGCGGACACTTCTGCGCGACCGGCGTGCGGCCGAAGTTCGCCGAGCGGCTGCAGGCATTCGGCATCAACCTGCCGGATTCGCTGTACGACCCGGCGCAGCGTTACGAGACGAAGTGACGACGCGCCATCGTCTGATTCCGGGGGAGGCCTCATGGACTCGATCTATTACGGTTTTGTGATTCTCACCTTCGTCGCGGTCGTGCTCGCGATCGAGGGCGTCTATCAATGGTGGAACGCGCGTCATGGTGCCGCGGCACGCCGGATCGAGTCGCGCCTGCGCGCGATGTCGGCCGGCGGCAGCGTGCAGCAGGAGCGACTGTCGATTCTCAAGAAGCGGATGCTCGACGAGTCGAAGCCATTCGACCGGCTGCTGATGCGGGTGCCGCGTATTCAGGCGCTGGACCTGGTGCTGCAGCAGTCGGGGCTCGACTGGACGGTCGCAAAGCTGGTCACGATCAGCGCCGTATTGCCGGTCACGGCGGCGTTCGCCCTGGCCGTCACCCCGTTGCCGCTGATCGTCGTGCTGCCGATCGCGCTGCTGACCGCGTGCCTGCCCGCCATGTACGTGATGCGGCATCGCAACCGGCGGATGGTCAAGCTCGAGCGCCAGCTGCCGGACATCTGCGACATGATCGCGCGCGCGTTGCGCTCCGGCCATTCGTTCTCGAGCGCGCTCGGGATGGTCGGCGAGGAGTTTCCCGATCCGATGGGCGGTGAATTCCGGATCACGTTCGACGAGATCAACTACGGCGTGTCGCTGCACGATGCGCTGGTGAACCTCGCGACGCGCGTGCCGGCCCACGACCTGCGCTACTTCGTGATCGCGGTGCTGATCCAGCGCGAGACCGGCGGCAATCTGGCCGAGCTGCTCGACAGCATCGCGTCGCTGGTGCGCGAGCGCTTCAAGCTGTTCGACAAGGTCCGCGTGCTGTCGGCGGAAGGGCGGCTGTCGGCCTGGATCCTCGGGCTGCTGCCGTTCGGCACCGCGGCCATGATGGCAATGTTGAACCGCGAGTTTCTGTCGGTGCTCTGGCAGGATCCGGCCGGCATCAAGATGGTCGGCGCGATGCTGGGGTCGATGGCACTCGGCCTGCTGTGGATTCGCCGCATCATCCGGATTCGCGTCTGACGCGTGTCTCAGGCTTCACGAACCGATTCGAGGCTGTCATGCAAAACCTGAGCGTAATACATACCGTGATGCTGGCCGGCTTGTTCATCTTCGTCGCCGGCGGCGTGCTGGTCGCGATGCTGCTGTTTGCGCCGCGCAACATCGAGCGCCGGATTCAACAGGCGAGCGGAGCAAGCGTGGGCATCGGCGGCGGTGCGGACGGCGGCGACGGGCAAACGTCGCGCTGGATCGCGAAATTCGTCGAGCTGTCGCAACCGATCTCCCGGTTGTCGGTGCCGCAAGAGGGGTGGGAGAATTCTCCGCTGCGGATCCGGCTGATGAATGCCGGCTGGCGCAATCCGAGCGCGGGCGCGCTTTACTTCGCGGCGAAGACGGTGCTCGCGCTGGTGCTGCCTGGCGCGGCGCTGCTGGCGCTCGCCACGACGCGGCTTGCGGAGCAGCGCATGCTGCTGTCGTTCATTCTCGTCGCGCTCGCCGGGATCGGCTACTACGTGCCGAATGTGATCCTCTCGCGGCGGATCGCGACGCGTCAGCGGGTGATCTTCGAGGATTTCCCGGATGCGCTCGACTTGCTGACCGTCTGCGTCGAAGCGGGGCTCGGGCTCGATGCGGCGTTGATGCGGGTGACCGACGAGCTGCGCTTTCGCAGCGAAGTGGTCGCGGGCGAGCTCGACTTGCTGCTGCTCGAGATGCGTTCCGGGTTCACGAAGGAAACCGCGCTGCGCAATTTCGCGCTGCGCACCGGCGTCGAGGATATCGAATCATTCTGCGCGATGCTGATCCAGGCCGACCGCTTCGGCACGAGCATCGCCGAATCGCTGCGCGTGCTGTCCGACATGCTGCGCACGCGGCGGCGGATGCGCGCCGAGGAACGCGCCGCGAAGATCGCGCTGAAGCTGCTGTTCCCGCTGATCTTCAACATCTTTCCGGCGCTCATGTGCGTGTTGCTCGGGCCGGCGATGATTCACGTGTATCGCGTGCTGCTGCCGTCCCTCGCCAGCATTGGACACTGAGCAGCGGCGCGGGTGGCCGCGCGAAACGGATGGGCGTGCCGGCCCGGCAGCACGGGTCGGCCGGCACGGTAAGGTCTTCATGGGAGGCTCCTCCTCCCCCCCGGGCGGCGCCGCGAGACGGGCCGATCATAGCGGCGTCAATGCAACCCGGACCCATGGTCGACCCTGGACACAGCCGCAGGCCACTGCCCGCGCGGGTGGCACCCTGCGGCTAGTCGCGAACGCGGCCGCGGCAGCGCGCCAGCCAGCCTGGAAGTCGGGCCTGGCAAGACCGATGCGCACCGCGCGTGCCGCTCGAAAATCCCCTTGAAATTCCCGTTTCGAATTCCTACGATTATTCAAAATCAGGCTCGAACGACGGTGCGCACGGGCGATTGACCTGCGTGCCCGATATATCGACACGACAACTGAAAATCGAGCGTCTGCCCGACGATACGGAAAACAGGCCAGTCGTCCACGATCAAGGCCGGGGGAACCATGAACGAACACACAGCGCGACGCACGCGGTCCGACGCTTCATCGAGCAGGCGCCCATCCGCGTGGCGCGAACCCGCGAACCCGCCGGGCATCGTCGCGCATCCTCTGCGTCCCGACTCCTGAGAACCGGCGCACGCAACCGCGCCCGTACACCATCTTCTCATCGACACCTGCGCATCGGCGCCCCACGCGGCCGGCGTGGCGACGCGCGTCGCGCAGTCGACGGACCGACATAACAATTCGAACGAGGGACGCAGCATGGCCATCCATGTGCCTGTGACACGCCGGACGTTTCTGAAGCTCGCCGGTAGCGGCGCCGTCGTCGCCGTGTCGGTCACCCATTTGCCGGCCGTCGTGCTCGCCGCGGGCGACACGCAGGCCGACGCGAACGGCCCGAACTGGGCGCCGGTGCCCGGCAAGGCGCGCTGGCGCATCGACGGCATGCCGAAGGTCACGGGCCAGAAGATCTACGCGCGCGACTTCAAGGCCCGCGACTTCGTCGGCTGGCCGCAGCAGGAAAACTGGCTCTATGCGTTGCGCTGCGACCGCGTCGACGCCGTGTACCAGGGCTACGATCTCAGCGTGCTGCCGCCCGAATTGCGACCGATCGCGATCGTCGACAGCGCGTTGCTGAGCGCGCGGCGGATTCCGCTTGCGCCTGAACCCGATCCGATCGCGAACCAGGACATCTACTGGCTCGCGCGGCCCGGTCATCCGGCGGACTGCTACGGGCAACCGGCCGCGCTGCTGATCTTCGAGAACTTCGACGTCTATCGCCACGCGAAGAAGCTGCTCGACTTCAATCGCGGCGTGATCCGCTACGGCGCATCGACCGGCGCGGGCCCGGCCGCACCGGTCGTGCCGTATTTGCCCGTGACCGTCTACGTGCGCGACGACGAACGACGGTTCAACTACGTCGACAACTACCAGACCGACAGCAACGGCAAGCCGAGCGCGAAGTACCTGGAGGAACGCGAGGCGGCAGTCGCCAACATCGACGCGACGATTGCCCGCCAGGCCGCCGCCGGCGCGTGGATCGGCGTTCGCGCGACCGGCGACGACGGCTTCCAGACGCCGGCGATCGACCCGATGTTCATGGAGCCCGAGTCGGGACTCGCGTGGTACGACACGTCCGCCGCGAAAATGAGCCTCGTGCTCGGCACGCAGTCGGCGAACGACGATGCGACCGGCGCGTGCGCGCTGTTCGACGGCAGCGACATCGCGGTCAAGGAGGCGCATGTGATCGCGTGCTATCCGGGCGGCGGTTTCGGCGGACGCGACAAGTCCTATTTCCCGCTGTATCTGGCGCTGGCGGCGCCGTTCGCGAAGGGCGCGCTGCGCTGGCAGCAGTCGCGCTATGAACAATTCCAGGTCGGCCTGAAACGCTGCGAGACGCAGTTTTCCGAATCGCTGTGGTTCGACCGTCGCGGCAAGCTCGAAGCGATCACCTGCGATTTCCTGTTGAACGGCGGCGGCAAGAAGAACCTGTCGCCGTACGTCGCGCAGCTTGCCGCGTTGAGCGCGATGAGCTGCTACGAGATCCCGCGCGCACGCGCGCAGGCCGCGTCCACCTATACGCGGGAAGTGTTCGGTGGGTCGCAGCGCGGCTTCGGCGGCCCGCAGGCGTTCATGGCGATCGAGACGCTGATGGACGAGGCCGCGCGCCGGCTCGGGCTGTCGCCGTTCGAGATCCGGCGCGCCAATCTGCTCGGCAAGGCGCCCGGTCCCGGCAAGGGCCGCGCGATCACCGGTGCGCCGATCCTGTTCGACCTGCAGCTCGACGCGCTGCTCGACCGGCTCGAGCGTCACCCGCTATGGCTGGAGCGCGAGCACACGCGTGCCGAGCGCAACACGCGCAATCTCCGGTATGGCGTGGGTCTCGCGATGGCGAACGAGGCGTACGGCACGTCCGGCGACGGGATGTTCGGGATGGTGCAGATCCTGCCCGACGGCAACCTGCGCGTGATCACGCCGTACACCGACATGGGCAACGGCGCGGCCACGACGCTGGGTCTCGCACCGTCTGAATTTCTTGGGCAGAACGCGCAAACGATTGCGATGAGCGAGATCGCGCCGTTCAACGCGCTCGGGCTCACTCCTAAAGGCCCGTCGAGCGCGCCGAATTGGGTGCGCTACTACTACGGTTCCTCGAGCGCGTGCCTCGGCGCGTTCCATCAGTACCACGCGGTGAAGGGGGCCGCGCAGGCGCTGTTTCTGCAAAGCGTGCTGCCGGCCGCGCGCGCACGGTGGGGCGTGAACGTGCAGGCCGCGGACGTGCGCTGGGTCGATCGCACGCTCGTCGCCAACGGCCTCGCGCCGATTCCGTGGCCGGTGCTGCTGGGCACGATCGGGAAGCTGGGCCTGCAGACCGTGGCGGCCGTGCATGCGAGCTATGCCGGCTACTTCTGGAAGGGCACCTATCCGTTCGCGTCCGGCAGTGCGCAGATCGACTACGACTACGTGGCGGTCGGCCTCGACCCGTATCGCCTCGCGCGGCTGCAGCGCGTGCTGCAGCCGCCACCGGTCAATACGTCACTCTACGGGCGCACGACCTATGCGCCGTCGGCGACGCTCGTCGCGGTGGCGGTCGATCCGGCGACCGGGCGCGTGAAGGTCGAACACGTGGTGACGGCCGTGAGCGTCGGCCGGCAGTTGTCGCCGGAACTCGTCGAAGGACAGTCGCAGGGCGCGGTCGCGATGGGGATCGGCAACGTGCTGACCGAAACCTGCCCGCTGGGGCCGGACGGGCCGGGCGGCGGCCGCTGGAATCTCGATCGCTACGAGGTCACGCGGCTGCCGGACATTCCCGTGCAGGAGCTGATCGCATTGCCGCCGCCGGCCGGCGATCCGGCCAACGCGCGCGGCATCGCGGAAGCGGTGATGTGTCCGATCGCACCGGCGCTGCTCAACGCGCTCGCGATGGCGACGGGGCGGCGGTTCCGGGTGACGCCCGTGACGCCGGAGAAGATTCGGGAGGCACTGCAATGAGCAATCCGGTCCGGATGACCATCAACGGCAAACCCGTCGAAGCAGACGCCGCCGACGGCGACATGAACCTCATCGACTTCCTGCACGAGCGGCGGGATCTGACGGGCACGAAGCTGTGCTGCGGCATCGGCGTGTGCCGCGCGTGCACGGTCGGCGTGCGCAACACGCCCGATGCGCCGATGGAAAAGACGCTGTCGTGCTCGACGCCGGTCAGCGCGATGGCGAACATGCACGTGTACACGATCGAAGGGCTCGCGCAGGGCGGCGCGCTGTCGCCGCTGCAGCAGAGCTTTCTCGAGTCGTTCGCGTTCCAGTGCGGCTACTGCGCGTCGGGCTTCCTGATGGCCGCGACCGCGATGCTCGACCATCTGCGCGCGCAGCCGGTGCACGAGCGCGATCTGGACGCGATGATCGAAACCTGGGTCGGCGGCAACATCTGCCGTTGCACCGGCTACGTCAAGTACATCGAGGCCATTCGCAAGGTGGCGCTGCGCTATACGAAGGGGGCGGCATGACGACGAGAACCCGCGTCGCCGCGCTGGCGATGCTGCTGGCCGTGCAGGCGGCGCCCGGCGCGTCGGGCGCGCTCGCGGCGGAAAACGCCGATGCGTCGCTGCATGCGTATGCGCAGCAGTGCACCGACGAAATCGGCGAGATTCCCGCGTTCGACTGCAACGCCGGCACCGATGTGCCGATCACCGTCAACGGCCGCGTGCCCGCGCGCTATGCGGCGCACATGACGTGCGATCGCCCGGCGCTGCTGCCGTACGACGCGCCGACGTCCGGGCAGTGCACGCCTTATTCGAAGATCCTCGACCTGTCCCACGGCGACACGCAGATCTCGGCGTTTTGCCGTCGCAAGCAGATCCGCGCGAACCGCAGCCCGTATTACGACGAAGTCGACATCGTGCTGCACCATGCGGGCAACGGCAAGACCTGCTGGTTTCATGCGGAGAAGGGCGGCACGGCCGGCATGAACGCGGCGCGCGTGCCGCCGCCGAACGAGACGACGCCGCCGCCCGGCCATCCGTCCGCGGCCGAGTTCTGGTGGAAGCCGGCCGCGACCGCGACCAAGCGCTGCGTGTCGTGTCACGACGCGAGCCCGGTCATGTACAGCCCGTGGATCGGGCAGGTATGGAACAAGGTGCCGACCGATCCGTGGGGCAAGTATGTGAATCTCGGCGCCGACTTCGCGTCGTGGACCTCGCATGCGATCAGCACGCCCGGCAACACCTGCATCGGCTGTCACCGGATCGGCGACCAGAACAGCTGCAAGATCTACGTGCCGCTCGCCGCCGGAATGCTGCCGCCGCCGAAGGGCAGCAACGCGCGCGCGAGCCGGTATCCGCTCACGCACTGGATGCCGATCGACAACAACAAGAGCCTCTACGAATGGAATGCGGCGAACGCGAAGTCGGTGAGCGACCTGCTCGAATGCTGTTCGGCGCGGGGCAAGAACGATCCGAAGTGCAGCTTCACGCCGGCGGCGCAGGCGGCGCAGGCAGTGAAATAGGGCGGCCGCGATTGCCGGCGCCGGTGTGTCACGGCCGCCCCTCGCTCGGCACGTCCGACGCCTTGCTGAGCTCGGCCATGATGATTCGCGCGATCTCGTTGGCCGGTGCGCGTCCGTCGGGGCCGGCGCCCGTGTTCGCCCACGTGACAATCGTCGTCTTCGTCGCCGGGTCGTAGCCGGCGAATGTATTGAAGCCCGGTATTTCACCGGTGTGTCCGTAGAACGTACCGAACTTCGCGAGCCCCATGCAGTAGCTGGCCGATGCGGGATTCGACGGATCGATCGGCGTGCAGCTCGCGAGCCGTTGCGCTTGCAGGTCGGCGTTCAGGTAGCCGCCCCCGACCATGCGCTGCACGTACGCACCCAGTTCGGTCGCGGTCGAGATGCCGGAGCCGGCCGTCCATGCCCACGACGTATTGACGGTCGTCACGTTGGCGGGCTGCAGCGTGCCGTTTTTCGCGGCCGCCTGGCGTGCCGGGGACAGCGCGTCGCTGTCGATCGTCTCGGTATTGGTGCCCCACTGATAGCCCTGCGGCGACGGCGCGGGCAGCGCCGTGTGGTCCTGCGGCGGCAGGGCGGTTTCGGTCAGGCCGAACGGTGCGAACAGCCGCGTCCGGATCGCATCGGCGGCGCTCATGCCGGTGAGCTGCTGGATGATCAGGCCGAGCAGCACGGTGTTCGTGTTCGAGTAGCGGAAATCCGCGCCCGGCGCGAAATAGACGGGCTGGCTCTCCGCGATGCCCAACAGCTCATCGGTGGTCCACACCTTGTCAGGCTGCGCATCCAGCGTCTGGTTGAACGCGAGATTCGTCGAGTAGTTGTAGAGGCCGCTGCGCATGGTCAGCAACTGCTCGATCGTGATCGAGTCGCCGTTCGGCACGTTGGCGACGTACTGGCTGACGTGGTCGGTCAAGTGCAGCCTGCCTTCCTGCACGAGTTGCAGGATCACCGTGCCCGTCCACGTCTTCGTCACGCTGCCGACGCGGAAGTGCGCGTTGGTCGGGATCGGCGTGTTCGTGCCGCGCACGGCCGTGCCGAACGACGCGAGCCAGTTGCCTTGTGGCGATTGCACATAGACGACGGCGCCGGGCGTCATCGTATCCGCGAGCAATGCGTCGATCTGCGGGCGCGCCTCGGTCGCGAAGGCGGGTTCGCCCGAGCTCACCGAGCTGTCGCCGCCGCAGGAGGAAATCGCGATGCCGACGGCCAGCGCCGGTGCAATCGCCGCCACGCGACGCATCAGCCGCTTGGCGGCGCGCGGGAAAAGCCGGGGAGGAGCAGAAGTCGCCATCGCGTGTTCCCTTCCTGTTCGTGATGTCTTGGTGTCTCCTTGCCATCCCCAGAACTATAGGACACGCATTCACGCGCCGAAGGTGTACGTTGACTTCGTCATACGATACCGACCCGGGCCGACGTCGGCGGCGGGGCCTGGGCGCTACTGAAAGTGATGCACGTACCGCAGCACCATCCGCGTGCCCTGCGGCCGGTTGCGCGCATAGACCTCGAAATACGCGTTGAACATCAGGTGATCCTGCGGCGAGAAGCTGACCATCGCGCCCGGCCCGATCGCCAGCACGGCTTCCCGCGTGCCGGCAACATCCTGACCATTCGCCTTCATGTCGGTGGTCTGGCGCAGCCAGTAGCCGTTGAGCCCCAGCCGCAGCCCGGGCCGCACTTCGTACTCCGTCGCGAAGTTCGCATGCACGGCCTGACCGGCCTGCGTCGACGTCACGTCGGGCCCGAGCGCGGTCGCCGGCTCGTGATTGGTGGCATTCCACAAATAGTGCAGCCGCCATGACACGGTCCACTTCGGCGTGACCCAGAACGTCGCGGCCCAGTACGGATCGAACGACCAGAAATGGCTGCCCGGATTGATCGCCCGCGCCGGATCGTAGGCACCGGTCGGCGTGATGAACTGGAATTCCACGCGCTGCGCGAAGCGCGGGCCGTGCGCACCCATCACCGGATCGAACTGGATGAACGGGCCGACCAGCAGGTCGCCGAACCCGGCACGGGAATTCAGCGCGACGTTGCCGATCCCGTCGTTGGTATGCACGGACGCCACCCACGGCAGGATCACGTCGAGCCCCGGATGCATGCCGCCGAACGTCAGCGGCGACTGGTAGACCAGCTGGCTCAATCCTGCGAACAGATCGATGTCCTGCTTCGGCAGCCCGACCTTGTTGCCGGCATTGTCGTTGATGCGGCCGGCCGTGTAGTACTCGAGATACTGCGTGCCGTACCAGCCGGCGCCGGCCGGCGGCATCCCGTCGAGGAAGCTGGTCATCCCGAGGTTGACCGCCGGCAGGTCCGTCGCATGGGCCGGCGCGGGGCCGGTCAGGCCGGCGAACACGAGGCCTGCGATCGCAAGCAGGCGAGAGCCGCATTTCATCATCACCATCTCCTGGATATTTATCTGTATCACTAATTAAATGGAGCGAGAAAAATCGGGATGCGCCGAGATCGCGCGATACTGGCCCGCATGGAACACGAGCGGCGCATGGCCGTTCGTATCGAATGCCTCGATCTGGCCGATGAACAGCAGGTGGTCGCCGCCTTCGTAATGGCCGACGTTGCGGCACACGAAACGCGCGCTCGTGCCGTCGAGGCAGGGCACGCCGCCCGCGTCGGCGTCCACGTGCGGCACGCCGTCGAACTTGTCGGCGCTCGGCGTCGCGAAACGGCGCGACAGTTCGATCTGGTCGTGCGCGAGGATGTTGATCGCGAAGTGCGTGGCCGCGACGAAATCGGGGCGGCTCGGCGCCACCTTGCGCAGGCTCCACAGCACGAGCGGCGGGTCGAGCGACAGCGACGAGAACGAATTCGCGGTGAGGCCGACCTTGCGCCCGTCCGGCGCGCGCGTGGTGATCACGGTGACGCCGGTCGGAAACTGTCCGAAAGCGGCGCGCAGTTGCAGCGGATCAATGGCCGGATCGCAGGAAGTGGTGGTGTCCATGTCGCTTACTCCGAACGCTCGGCATGTTCACGGATCAGCGCCGCGCAGGCCGACGGCTCGAACCACCACGGCGCGAACTGGCGCGGATCGTCGAAGCCGTTGACGATCGTGGCGGCCAGCGTCGGCAACTGGCCGGCCGCGCCGAGCAGTTCGAGAATGTGCGGCGGCGGCGGGGTGAGCAGCGAGTTGGTCCAGCGCACGACGTGCTGCGCATATGCCCAGTAGCGTTCGAACGTTTCGTGCATCCAGCCTTCGTCGAACGGCGCGGCTTCGCGCGCGAGGATCGCGTCGCCGTACACCTTCGCGCATTTCGCCGCATTGTTCGAGCCCTGGCCGGTGATCGGATCGTTGACGACCACCGCATCGGCCATGCCGAACACGGTGCGGCCCGACGGCAGGCGGAAGAACGGCTTGCGCACGGTCGGCGTGAACCGCCCGGACAGCGTGCCGTTCGCGTCGGTGAGTTCGATGTCGCGGCAGCGTTCGAATTCCCACGGCACGTACTGCTGCAGGAACGACAGGCTGCGGTCGAGATGCTGCTCGGGTGTCTTCACGTCGGCCCAGCAGTCGAGCGGGCCGCCGGGGATGCCTTCGAACACCATGATTTCGCACGGGCCCGTCGTGGTCAGCGCCGGAAACACGAAGTATTCGCCAATGCCCGGCAGCAGGTTGAAGCGCACCCGCGAATACGGCTGGCTCGGCGTCATCCCCTTCACGTAGGTGAGGGCCAGCGCGCGTTGCGGGCGCTCGAACGCGCTGCGCGCGTCGTCGCGGCCCAGCAGGTTGACGATTTCGCCCTTGCCGGCCGCGAGCAGCACGAGATCGTGGCTGCGCGCGAGATCCTCGAGTTCCGGCACGCCGACGTCACAGATGCGCACGTCCGCGCCGCGGCGCTGGATTGCGTCGAGCCAGTCGGCCATCTTCACGCGCTGGTCGACCGATTGCGCGTAGCGGGTCAGCCGCGACGACCAGTCGATCGCCTTGCGGCCGTTGCCGTCCGGATGCGGCACCGCGATGCCGATGCCGTCGACGGACGGGCACGCTTCTTCCCAGGTGTTCAGGCCGAGATCGCGCTCGATCTGCAGCGCGGTATGGAACATGCACTGGCTCGACATGACCTTGCCGGAGCGGATCTGTTGCGCGTCGCGGTTGGTCGCGAGCGTGACGTGATAGCCCTGGTCGAGCAGCGTGAAGGCGAGTTGCAGGCCGGACTGGCCGGCGCCGACGATAGCGATGCGTTTCATGACTAAATCCTTGGTAGAGCGAATGACTTGGATCGGAATAGGACGATAGAAACGGTTCGCGGTTACCCCGCGAGGCGCGGAATCGCCGGCACCGCCTGCTCGGGGCCCATCGCGGAATAGCCGCCGTCCACCGCGTAGTCGGCACCCGTCACGAAGCTCGCGGCGTCGCTGCACAGGAACGTGACGACCTGCGCGACTTCCGACGGATCGCCGACACGACCGAGCAGATGAAACGGCGCGGCCACGCGATCGGTCTTCGCGCGGTCGCCGTGCGTCAGTTCGTCCATCACGCGCGACCAGTCCAGCCGGGCGACACCGAGTTGACGCGAATCCGGTCGGCGGCGAGATCCATCGCCATGCTGCGCGTGAGCTGGCGCATCGCGGCCTTCGAGGTCGGGTAGAGCCAGCGGCCGGTCTGCGCGCATTGCGCGGAGATCGAACTGAAGTTCACAATCGCGCCGCCGCCGCGCCGCGTCAGGTGCGGATGAACGGCCTTGACCAGCATCGCGGCCGACACGACGTTGACGTCCATCGCCGCGAGCCAGTCGCGACGCGACGCCTGGATGCCGTTGTCGACGTAGCTGCACGCGAGGTTGATCAGCAGATCGATCGCGCCGAAGCGTTCGGCGACGGCCGATACCGCATGTTCGATCGCGCGATCGTCGGTGATGTCGGTCGCGATGAACATCCCGCGTTCGCCGAGCGTATCGGCCACGCGCGCGCCGTTTTCCGCATCGAGATCGAGGATCGCGACGCATGCGCCGGCGCGGCTCAGGTCCTGCGCGACGGCGGCACCGATCAGCGTGGCGCCGCCGGTGACGAGCGCGACTTTGCCAGCAAGGGCAGTCATGGGTGTCTCCTGGAATGATTGAATCAAGGCGGCGCGCGTTCGGCGCACCGCCTGCGCATCCTGCCTATCCGCCGTCGCTCACGCGCTGTCGTGCCAGCGCTGCATCAGACCGTTCGACGGCACGGTTTCGTCGAGCAGCTTGCGCGCCGTTTCGACGCCGGCGACGGGCAGCCCGGCCGCGTCGAGCAGCCCGATCTGCACGAGTACGCTCGCCTGGTCCCAATAGATGTGTTCGTGATACAGCTTGTCGCCGCGGAACTTGACGATCGCGACGAGCGGAATCTCGACGCGCTTGCCGGTCGGCGCGACGCCGGGCAGCATCCAGTCGATCTCGGTCGTATGCGTGAAGCAGAACAGCAGCTCGTCGACGATCTGGCTCGCGCCGATCGTGCGCGAGATCGGCGTGATCGTCGTGTCCGGCGGGTTCGCATGCACGAAGTGATGCGTGTAGAAGCGCTTGAGCTCGTCGTGGCCGACACCGCCCGTCAGCGTCGGGATATGGTTCACGTAGGGTTGCGCGACCATCGTGGCCATCGTCGCGTCGACGTTGCGCGTGTCGAACTCGTGCCGCAGATGTTCTTCCCACAGGGTGGACAGGTCGTAGTGCGGGCCGAGCGCCGCGCGGAACGCGGCGATCGCGCGCTGGTGCGCCATGACCGCGGCCGCCTTGTCGAAATGATCGCCGCCGACGCGCGCGAACGCATGATCGACGCCCGGGTACACGTATACCTCGACGCCATCGCGCCCCGCCAGCGCGGCGGCGATGCGCTGCTGCGCGTCGGGCGGGCAGAAGCGGTCCTGCGCGGGGATCTGCAGCACGAGGCGGCCGCGCAGGTGAGCGGCTTCGTCCAGCGCGTGCTCGATCCCCACGCCGTAATAGCAGACGGCGGCCGCCACGTCCGGCAGCCGGCACGCGGCGAGATACGCGAGCTTGCCGCCCAGGCAGTAGCCGAGCACGCCGGCCCGCCCCGTGCATTCCGGCCGTTGCGTCAGCACGGCCAGCGCGGCGGCGACGTCCTCGACGCCCTTGTTTTCGTCGTACTCGCGGTACAGCGCCATCGCGCGCTCGGAGTCGGCCGCGGTGTAGCCGAGTTCGATGCCGGGCGCCTGGCGCCAGAACAAGTCGGGCACGAGCACCGTGTAGCCTTCCTCGGCGTAATAATCGGCCACGTCGCGCATCGTCGCGTTCGCGCCGAAGATCTCGTGACACAGCACGATGCCCGGCCCCGTGCCGCCGGCCGGCGTGCTCAGGTACGCGCGAAACGCACCGCCGTCCGGCGACGGGATCTCGATGTGTTGCCCTTTCATGTGTCCCTCCAATTCGTTCGTGATTTTCATGGCCCCAGTATTGGCGGACGAAACGCGCGCTTCTATCCGCTTTCTTCGGCCGGTATCCGCGAATTCCGGAAACCTGTGGATCGGCCCGCCGCGCCGGGCCGGCACGCGGTGCACTGCGGGTATGTGCGGATGCGGAAGTCACGCACAGTTTTCTACGATGCGCGAACGGCCCGCTTCTTGCGTCATGGGCGCAGCGCTCGCGTAGTGTAACGACGCGGACTGTCCGGATACGCCGACGCTATCCGGCTCGTGCGACGGGATTCCCCGGAATCGGGATTGCGTGCACAGCGCAAGTGCGATCGGGCACGACGGGAGAACTTCGATGGGGCAATTTGCCGGAACGGGCTGGCTGGGCGACGCCGCCTGTTTCAATCACGACACGCTGCTGCTGCAGTCGAACGATCTCGACGAGGTGCGGGCGCGCGTGGCGGACGTGTTCAAGCCGCATCGGCTCACGTTGACGGGCGACTCGTGCGCGCTGCATAGCCGCATGCACCATGCGCGCTGGGGCAACCTGTCGCTGAATCTGCTCGATTACGGCGGCGAGGTGTCGATCGAACCCGGGCCGCTCGAGCACTTCTATCTGTTGCAGATTCCGCTGCGCGGCGACGCCGAGATCGAATGCGGCACGACGCGTTTCGTGTCGTCGCCCGACACCGCGTCACTGCTGTCGCCGACGCTGCCGCTCAGGATGCGGTGGGGCGAGGCGTGCCCGCAGGTGATCCTGCGCATCGAGCGCGAGGTGATGGAGCGGCATGCGCAGCGGCATTTCGGCGACGACCGGCGCGTGCCGGTGGAGTTCGAGCCGGAATTCAGGCTGTCGTCGCAGCAGGGCGCGTGCCTCGCGCAGATGCTGCCGATGCTCGCCGACGCGATCGCGACGGACGGGCATCCGCTGCGCCATCCGCTCGCGTTCGAGCAGCTCGAATCGACGCTGCTCAATCTGTTGCTGTACGGCCAGCCGAACAGCGCACGCAATGGCGCGCGCGTCGCGCCGGCGCCGCTCGCGCCGTTCTATGTGAGGCGCGTCGAGGAATACATCCGCACGCATGTCGACGAGCCGCTGACGATCGAACGGCTCGCCGAACTCGCGGGCGTGAGCCCGAGCACGCTGTTCGCGGGATTCCGCAATCGCCACGGCATCACGCCGATGGCCTTCGTGCGTCAGTTGCGTCTGCAACATGTGCGCGACGAATTGCTCGACGATGCGACACCGGGGCTCGCGTCGGTGACGGACGTTGCGCTGAAGTGGGGCTTCGCGCATCTCGGGCGATTCGCGATCGACTACAAGCGCGCGTTCGGGGAATCGCCGTCGGCCACGCTCCGGATGCGGCGCGTGCGGTGCTGACGGTCGCAACGGCGGGGCGATCACGCGCTCGGCGCGCATGCGCGGCGGGCCCGTGGGAGTAGGTGTGTGACTGGCTGGCGATCGTTGCCGGTCTGACAGAAGAGGGTGCGGAGAATGTGTCGCGCCGGCAAGCCTCGCGGCTTGCCGGCGACATCGCGCGAGCAGCCCGCTTGCTGCAGCGGGCCTCCTCGCGCGTGGGTTCAGAAATGCACGACGGTCCGGATGGACTTGCCTTCGTGCATCAGGTCGAACGCTTCGTTGATGCCGGTGAGCGGCTTCGTGTGCGTGACGAACGGTGCGAGCTGGATCGTGCCGGCCATCGCTTCCTCGACCATGCCCGGCAGTTCGGAGCGGCCCTTCACGCCGCCGAATGCCGTGCCCAGCCAGCGGCGACCGGTGACGAGCTGGAACGGGCGCGTCGAGATTTCCTGGCCGGCGCCCGCGACGCCGATGACGACCGACTGGCCCCAGCCGCGGTGCGCGCATTCGAGCGCCGCGCGCATCACGTTGACGTTGCCGATGCACTCGAAGCTGTGGTCGACGCCCCAGCCGGTCATCCCGACGATCACCTGCTGGATCGGCTCCTGGTAGTCCTTCGGGTTCACGCAGTCGGTGGCGCCGAACACGCGGGCGAGGTCGAACTTGCCGGGGTTGGTGTCGATCGCGATGATGCGGCCGGCCTTCGCGAGCTTGGCCCCCTGGATCACCGCGAGACCGATGCCGCCGAGGCCGAACACGGCCACCGTATCGCCCGGCTGCACCTTCGCGGTGTTCTTCACCGCGCCGAGGCCGGTCGTGACGCCGCAGCCCAGCAGGCAGACCTGCTCGGGATTCGCCTGTGGGTTGATCTTCGCGAGCGAGACTTCGGCGACGACGGTGTATTCGCTGAACGTCGAGCAGCCCATGTAGTGATAGATCGGCTGGCCGTTGTAGCTGAAACGCGTGGTGCCGTCGGGCATCACGCCCTTGCCCTGCGTGGCGCGCACCGACACGCACAGATTGGTCTTGCCGCTCTTGCAGAACAGGCACTCGCCGCATTCGGCGGTGTAGAGCGGAATCACGTGGTCGCCGGGCTTGACGCTCGTCACGCCTTCACCGACTTCCACCACGATGCCGGCGCCTTCGTGGCCCAGCACGGCGGGAAAGAGGCCTTCGGGATCGTCGCCCGACAGCGTGAAGGCGTCGGTGTGACAGACGCCCGTGTGGGTGATCTTGACGAGCACTTCGCCCTTGCGGGGCGGTTCGACGTCGATTTCGACGATCTGCAGCGGCTTACCCGCCTCAAACGCAACAGCGGCACGTGATTTCATGGCAATCCTGTTAAAAAAATCATCGAATGGCTCGGACCTCGACGATCCCCAGTCGGTCAGCGCAGGTAGGACCGAACGAGGGTCACGATATCGTCGATCGATCCGGACGAGGGCCGCGGGGCGTCCGCGAGCTGGGTGAATTCCTCGCGCAAATGGCTTTCGAGCACGCCGGCCATCACGCCGTTGATCGCGCCGCGGATGGCAGCCAGTTGCTGGAGTATCGGACCACAGTCCGCTCCCTCCTCGAGCGCCTGCTCGAGCGCGTTCAGTTGCCCGCGCACACGGCGCACGCGGGTCAGCACGCGTTTCTTTTCTTCGGGGGAATGCGGCATGGGATCGTGGTTTCCGGATACTGGGGGGCAGTATAGAACATTGCCGCGCGGAGGTATACGGAATCGTTGACCGCCACGGCCCGACCGGCTTCGGATGGGGTGTGGGCAGGGTGCGGGCGGAAGGCTGCACCGCCATGCTTGGCTCTCTGGTCCGTGGCCGGTTTGGACCAACGATGAATTTTTGACGTCGATATGCTGCGTTCACGTTGGATCCGGCCCGGCACCCGCGCTTTGGAATGGGCCCCGGGACAAGCGGGGGGGAAGTAACGCCGTCCACACGCCGATATCGATTCACGGGTCCGTGACATGAAGTTAGAAATCCTATCGAAATGGTTTAATTCAAGGAAACGATATGCAGATGCAGAATACTGAAAGCGTGATGCAGGGCGACACGACGGATTGGTTGCCGTTGATCGCCCTGTTCATGGTCGGAATCTTTCCGAACGGCGTATTGCTGTGCGCGCCGGCACTCGGCAACCAGCTCGTCAACGAGTTTGCGTTCACCCCCGAACAGCTGGGAAATTTCTTTTCACTGGAGTTTTGCGGGTTCGCGGTCGCCGGCATCCTCGGCACCTACGTGATGCCGAGGGTGAACTGGGTGAAGCTCTTCAACTTCGCGCTGTTCGTCTTCGTCGCTGGCTATCTCGCGTCGATTTTCGTCCTGCCCGATGTCAAGGGGCTCATGGCCGTGCAGGGCGTCACGACGATCTTCGGCGGCTGTTCGATCAGCCTGCTCGGCTTGTCGTTCTCGGGGCGGGTGTCGAGGCCGGCCCGCGGATATGCGATGTTCATCCTCGGCCAGCTGGCGTCGGGCACCGTCGGCCTCCTGGTCCTGCCGATGCTGTTCCAGGCCTATGGCCTGAAAGCATTCTTCGTCGCCGAAGTCCTGCTCGCGTTGTCGATGCTGCCGTTCATCAAGTGGCTCCCGGCCACGCCGCCGTCCGCGAGCGCGAGGAAGACGGTGCAGGCAAAGGTGCCGTTCCACTTGCTGCTGCTCGGGCTCGGCACCGTGACGGCGTTCTACTTCGGGCTGGCCAGCGTCTGGACGTTCGTCGGGCAAATCGGCACCAGCATCCCTCTGACGGACGCGAGCATCGGCACCGCGCTGGCGATTTCCACCGTGGCCGGGATGATTGGCTCGGTCCTCGTCGGCGTGCTCAGCGGCCGTGCGAAAGCGGCGCTCCTGATCTCGGCTGGCATGGGCGCGATGCTCCTGTCGTGTTTCGGACTGGTCGACGTGCGCTCGCTCGCGCTGTTCACGCTGTCCGCGATCCTGTTCAAGTTCGCGTGGACGTTCGCGCTTCCGCCGATGCTGGAAGCCATTGCGCAGGCGGACGACAGCAGCCGCTTGCTCGCGTTCTCCAGTTCGGGCATCGGCGTCGGCCTGATGGTCGGCCCCGCGATTGCCGGCTGGATCATCTCGATCAGCAAGGGCTATACGGCGATGCTGCTCGTTTCCGCATTGATGTGCTTGCTGGCGTGGCTCGGTTGCCTGGCACTCGTACGCGTCAATCGACGCACGACGAAGGCCGTCCCGGCGCGGTGATCCGCGCCTCGATGACCGACAGACAAAAATTACCCGCTCGTTTGGAGAATCCATGAAGCATAAAACGGCAATGCTGTGCACGTTGTTCTGTGCGGTAACAAACGCGTCCGCGCAGGACAGCGTGACCCTGTACGGCCTGATCGACCAGGGCATCGGCTTCACGAACAACGCCGCCGGCAAGCAGGCGTGGCAGACGCAGAGCGGCTGGACCGCGGGTGACCGTTGGGGGCTCAAGGGCGTCGAATCGCTCGGTGCAGGAAACGCGGCCATCTTTACGCTGGAGAACGGATTTGTGCTCGATTCGGGCCGGGATCTGCCGTCGGGTATGCTGTTCGGGCGCCAGGCGTTCGTCGGCTTGCAGAACACGCAATGGGGCAGCGTGACGTTCGGCCGGCAATACGACTCGATTCAGGATTACCTTGCGCCACTGACTGCCAATGGCCGCGATGGCGGATGGCCGTTCGCGCATCCGTACGACAACGACAATGCGGTCGCAACGTTCCGCTTGAGCAACGCCGTGAAATTCAGTAGCGCGAACTATGGTGGGCTGCAGTTCGGCGGCGTGTACGCGTTCGGCAATACGGCGAGCTTCGCGAACAATCGCAGTTTCAGCCTCGGTATCGCGTACAAACTATCATCGCTGTCGCTCGCGGCTGCATATCTGCAGGCCGACTCGCCGGGCGCGACGGGCGCCGGCGCCGTATCGTCGACCGATGCCAATTTCGTCGCGCGGCGCCAGCGTGTGTGGGGCGCTGGCGCAAATTATGACTGGGGGCCAGCGACGCTCGGCCTGACCTATACGCACACGGTGTTGAACGATCCGGTTTCTTCCACCTATTTCGGCACGCTGCCGGCCGGCGCAACCTTGCTCCGGTTCGACAACGTCGAGGCAAACGTCAGGTATCAGGTCACGCCGACCGTGGTATTCGCCGCGATGTATGCGTATACGCTCGGCCGGTTCGACGGGGCGTCGGGCGAGGCAACGCCGCGCTGGCATCAGGCCGGCCTGATGCTCGACTACCTGCTATCCAAGCGGACGTTCCTGTATACGCAGGCGGTCTATCAGCATGTGGGCGGCGATGCGGCGGGCACCGTCTTCGGCAACGCGTACATCACCGGGTCGGCGGGTATCTCGTCGACCCGCTCGCAGGTGCTTGGCCGCGTCGGTATTCGGACAGTCTTCTGACGCGTCGCGGTTCGTTCGAACCGCGGCGGAAACCCTCGGAGAACGGCATCTGGATGGAAATGCCGGTTCGATCCACTGCTTTCCGGCGATATCAGGAGAGTTGCCGGGCCAGCGGGATGACCGAGCGGTCCGGGGAAACAACGAAGCCGACGACGCCTGTCGTCGGCTGTCATTACACGATCGACACGATCGCGCTTTGCACGAACGCTAACGCGCCACATGCACCGGCGGCCGCCGGGTCGCCCACGGACGCGCCTGCTCGAGCTGGGCGGCCAGTTGCAGCAGCGTGGCTTCCTGCCCGTAGCGACCGGCGAAGTGCACCCCGACCGGCAGCCCGCTTTCCGTCACGTGCAGCGGCAGCGACATGGCCGGTTGCCCCGTGATGTTGAAGACCGGCGTGAACGGAATATAGGAGAACACCTGCTTCGTCCATTCGAACGCGGCGATGCCCGCGCGATCCTGGTTCAGCTCGCCCAGCGGCCGGGGCAGCCTGGCCAGGGTGGGCGTCAGGAAGACATCGACGGTTTCGAAGAACGCGCCGACCTGCCGGCAGACCGCGTTGTGCTGGCCCAGCGCACCGATCAGGTCGGTGGCCTTGAAGTTTTTCCCTTCTTCGTACGACGCGAGCGTCGCGGCCTCGAGATTGTGCGGGCCGGGCGTGCGACCGGTCGCCAGCGCGAGTTGCTGCGCGCTTGCCGCGATGAAGCTCATCCACACGACGTGCGTCGCATCGAGGAACTGCTCCCAATCGTAGACGGGCGCATCCTCGACCACGATGTGACCGAGTTCCTCGAGCAGGCGGACGGTCCGATGCACGGCCTGCATGCAGTCGGCGTCGGGAAGCTCGCCGGATCCCGTCTTCGTCGACCACGCGATGCGCAGCGGCCGCGGCGGTTTTGTCATGGCGGTGGCGTACGGCTCCAGTTGCGGCAGCGGATGTCCGGGCGCACCGACGTCGGCGCCCGACACCGCATCGAGCAGGGCGGCCGCGTCGCGTACCGTGCGGGTCAGCGCAAACTCCGAGATTGCGCCGAATACGAGTTCCGCACCGTGGTTCGGCCCCCAGGGCGTCCGGAAGCGGCTCGGCTTGAGGCCGACCAGCCCGTTGCACGACGCCGGAATCCGGATCGAGCCGCCGCCGTCGTTGCCGTGCGCGACGGGTACGATGCCCGCGGCGACGGCAGCGCCCGCACCGCCGCTCGAGCCGCCGGCGCTACGCGTGAGATCCCACGGGTTGCGCACCGCGCCGTGCAGCCGTGGTTCTGTCGACGGGCTGTACGCGAACTCCGACGTCTGCGTCGTGCCCGCCAGCACGAGGCCGCATTGCCGGAATCGCGTCATCAGTTCGGAGTCGGCCGGTGCAACGAGCCCTCTCGCGAGACCGGAGCCCATCTCGCACTTCACGTCCTTCGCCTGCAGCACCGCTTCCTTGATCAGGAACGGCACGCCCGAGAACGGGCCCGCGGGAATCCCGGCCGACACGGTGCCGGTTGCCTGCTCGCGCAGGACCTGCAGCACGGCGTTGATGGCCGGGTTGACCTTGTCGATGGCGGCGAACGCGGTGTCCAGCAGCTCTTGCGGCGTGACGTCATTTTTGGCGACGAGCCCGGCCAGGCCCAGGCCGTCATACCGTGCATACTCTTCCAGGGAAATCATGGGGGTGTCCTGTCGTCAGATTGAATAGCCAGGGCGAACCGCGAGGCCGTCCGCCGGCCTCCCGGGATCACCACGTCACGGCCGTCCGTCGGTTCATCGTCGATGCCGCGCCGGCCGCGTTTCGTACGGCGCGGGCCATACGAGCGCCGCGCCGTAAACGACGAAAACGGCCTTGACGCTTGCAGCAAGACGGTCGATTGTTTTATCCAGCCACATGGCTTCTCCGCTCGAACGCGATGACGATCGGGTCGTCGTGACGTGAGTGATCGCCGGCAGGCGATGTGTCGGCACCGGCGATCGAGCAGGCGTGCGCCGGCCGCTTCGTCGGTCCGAGACCACTATAAGCAGGCAAAAGCGGGCGTTGTGGGACCAAGCCGGCGTGGATCGAAGGTGCCAAGTCGGGGGGATGCCGGGGGCGCGACAATCGGGATCGCGAGCCGCGGCGACATAGGGGCAACCGAGTGTTTGGCGAGTGTTTGCGGCGCAGTAAGATCGGGCGGGCGGCAGCGCGTGGTACACGACGGGCGTGACGAGCGCGGCCGCTTTCTTTGCGTTCGAGAGGATCCCTAGCGGTGGAGAAGCCATCAAGCCGAAGCAGAAAAAGTTTGAGCGTCCTGTTTACGCTGGACGGCAAAGGGGTGCTGGTCGACCAGCTGGTTAGAGCGTTGCGCATCGAGATCGCGAAGGCACAACCTGGCACGCGACTGCCGCCGACGCGCGATCTGGCGAAAGAACTCGGCGTCTCCCGAAACACCGTCACGACGGCTTACAGCGAGCTTGTGAACGAAGGGTGCATCGTTAGCCGCTTCGGCGCGGGATCGGTCGTTGCGGAGCGCCTCGCCGGCAAGCCGGCAGCGGCAGCTCCCACGATGCATGCAGCGACGCCCGCTCCGGTGCTGTCCCATTTCGCGAGACGCCTGCGGAGTCTCGAACCGTCGCCGATCCT
This sequence comes from Burkholderia sp. SIMBA_051, assembly GCF_046534915.1. Classification (NCBI taxonomy): domain Bacteria; kingdom Pseudomonadati; phylum Pseudomonadota; class Betaproteobacteria; order Burkholderiales; family Burkholderiaceae; genus Burkholderia; species Burkholderia sp. SIMBA_051. The sequence goes on from NZ_JAWRXS010000013.1 coordinate 177,834, forward strand.
CGAGCGGCCGGAGCTGAAATACGACTTCAGGTACGGCCTGCCGGTGACGGACGACTTTCCGTTTTCGAAGTGGTCGCGGATCGTCGCGCGGCGCGCGACCGTCAGCGCCACATCCAATATCGGCTATGGCCATCCGGGCGGCTATCCGGCGCTGCGCACCGAGATAGCCGAGTATCTGGCGCGGGCCCGCGGAATCCAGTGCCGGCCGGACGATATCGTCATCACGAACGGTTCACAGCAGGCGCTCGACCTGATCGCGCGGCTGCTGATCGATCCGGAGGACGGCGTGGTCATCGAGGAGCCGCATTTCGAAGGCGCGCGGGAGGCATTCGCCGCGGCCGGCGCACGGATCATCGCGGTGCCCGTCGACAAGGACGGCCTGCAGACCGCGAAGTTACCGGGTGCTTCCGCGCACTGCCGGGCCGTCTATGTGACGCCGTCGCATCAGTTTCCGACCGGCGCGATCCTTTCCGCGACGCGGCGCCGCGAACTGCTCGACTGGGCCGGCGAACACAATGCGTTCGTCGTCGAGGACGACTACGACGCGGAGCTGCGCTACGACGTGCGGCCGCAAGCGTCGATCAAGGCCGTGGACAGCGGCGACCGTGTCATCTACGTGGGGACGATGTCGAAGGTGCTTTTCCCGTCGCTTCGGATCGGCTACATCGTCAGTCCGAGGCACCTGCTGCCCAGTCTGCTGGCCGCGAAACACGTCTGTGACCGGCAGACGCCGCTGCTGTTGCAGTCGTCGCTGAGCGACTTCATCTCGCAAGGCCATTTCGACCGCTACCTGGTCGAGCAGAAGCGCCTCTGCGGCCGCAAGCGTGCCGCGTTCATGCGCGCGGTGGACGAATGCCTGGGCGAGCACGTCACGGTGCAGGGCATCAGCGCGGGCATCCATGCGCTGGTCTGGCTCAACAAGCGCACGTCCTGCGACGTTCCGAAGCTGATCGACGCGGCCGCGCAGGCCGGCGTCGGCATCTATCCGGTGACGCCGTATTTCCTCCACGCGCCCCGAAAGGCCGGACTACTGCTCGGCTATGCGTCGATGGAAGAGGCGCTCATCCGCGAAGGCATCGAACGTCTGGCGCGCGTGGTGCGCGGCTGATCGGCGGGCCGGCCCGGTTTCGTCCGCGGCACCGGCCGGCATTCGACTTGGCTCCTTCGAATTCACCGCCTTTGGACCGTCAGCGGGCTTTTTTGCCTGCCTATATTGGGCCGTCCGTCACTCGCAAACCGCACACGCCGGTTCGAGCGACGAGCGACTGCCCTTCAATCCAATCACCAGGAGCCCGTAATATGTCTGTCTATCTGAGCATGCAGCGAGTGCGTTTCTCGAGCCCCGATGGTTACGAGAAGTTCAAGATGGTGTTCGCGGACGTGCGCAACCACCTGAAGGAAGTCCCCGGATTCATGCACCTGACGTGGTGGGTGCATGCGGACGATCCCGCCTGGTTCAACGAAGTCAGCTTCTGGACCAGCTTCGATGCGCTGCGCGACTGGCATGCGAACGTGTATCACAAGCATGCGAAGGAATGGGCGGTCCGCACCGGCGCGATCATGGAGGACATCATCACCAATTTCGAGCTGAAGAACACGCGCCTCATCCGCGTCTGCCCGTGCTGCGGGACCGCCGATGACAGCCCGTATCCGCTCGAGCGGGAGCAGGAAGTGCTTGGACAGCCGTGCGGGCAATGCGGATTCAACTTTCCCGTGACGTCCGAAAACACGGCGAGCACGGCGCTATACAAGGACGTCGGCGTCTGACGCTCGAAGTTTCGGTGAAGACTGCGGGCCGGTTTCAATGTGGTCCGCGTGCGGCGCCTGCCGGATCGGTGCATTTCCTGCGCGCATGGCTCACCGTACACCGTCAGATCAACAGCGTCAGCGTGCGGAACAGCGCGAGATCCTCCTTCCGTGCCGACCGCGCATGCCGGCGGATCGTCTGCAGCAGGCAGTCGATGAAGCAGCGCGCGGCGTCGCTCAGCGTGCTGCTGCGACGCGTGACGATGCCGAGTTCGCTCGGCTCGAAGGTTTCCTTCAGCGACAGCACGCGCATCCGCTCGCCGAACGGCGGCACGGCCGCGAGGATGGTCGGGCACCACGTGCACATGCCGGCCTGTTCGAGCATCGTTTGCAGCATCGCGACCGACTGCGCGCGCACGATGCGCCGTTCGTCGATCTGCGCACCGTGCCGCGTGAACAGATAGTCGACGAGCGCGGCCTGACCGTCGGGCGACGAATTCAGCACCCAGTCGCAATCGAGCAGGTCGTGCACCGACTTCGCGCGCTCGCGCGGATGGCCGGCGCGCACCATCACCGACGTGTCGTAGCGCAGCAGCGGCTCGAAGGCGAATTCCTGCGCGCCGCTGCCGGGCTGCACGTGGCCGAGCGCGAAATCCATGCTGCCGTCGCGCAGCAGCGGTTGCGCGACGGCCATCAGCGCTTCGTATAGCTCGAGCCGCACGTCGGGCATCCGTTCGCGAAACCGCAGCACGGTTTCGGCGAGGAACGTCATCGTCAGCCACGGCGTCACGCCGACGCTCAGCCGCCCCTCGACGCGTCCGCGCATCCGCTCGAGATCGCTCTGCGCGTGCTCCAGTTGCTTGAGCACGAGCTTCGCGTGCGTGAGCAGGGTCTTCCCGTACTCGGTGAAGCCGATGCCTTCCGGCGCGCGCACCAGCAACGGCAGGCGCTCGCTGGCCTCCAGCTCGCGCAGCGCGCGCGTGACGGCCGCCTGCGACAGCCCGAGCGTGCGCGCCGCGCCGCGGATGCTGCCGGCCTCCGCGCTCGCGACGAGCGCCTGCAACTGATGCAGCTTGATCGTGCTCATGGTTTTGATGGTGCTGAGGGTGCGATACCCGACAACGAAAGGTTGTCATCATAACGAAACTGCGGCTGTTCGCCGGTTTTTTCGCTGCCTACGATTTCGCCACGATCTGCCATTCCGGCGATCGGCAACCGGCACGCATCGAGGAGTATCAGGGTTGGATCGAGCACGCATTCCGCCTGAAATGGCGGCCATCGAGACCGAGATGATCGCGCTGCGCCATCGGCTGCATGCGCATCCTGAGCTCGGTTTCGAAGAAGAGGCAACGAGCGCGCTCGTTGCCGACTGCCTGACAACATGGGGTTATCGGGTCACGCGCGGCCTCGGCGGCACCGGCGTGGTCGGCACGCTCACGCGCGGCGCCGGAAAGCGGCTCGGGCTGCGCGCGGACATGGACGCGCTGCCGATCCGCGAGACCACCGGGCTTCCGCATGCGAGCCGCCGCGACGGCGTGATGCACGCGTGCGGCCACGACGGCCACACGGCAATGTTGCTCGCGGCGGCCCGTTGTCTGGCCGAGCGCGAGCGCTTCAGCGGCACGCTGAACCTGATTTTCCAGCCGGCGGAGGAAGGGCTCGGCGGCGCGAAGCGGATGCTCGACGACGGGTTGTTCACGCAGTTCCCGTGCGATGCCGTATTCGCGATGCACAACGTGCCGGGGCTGCCGGCCGGCGTGCTCGGCTTCTGCGACGGCCCGGCGATGGCGTCGGCCGACGAGGTGCGCGTGCGGGTGATCGGGCGCGGCGGGCATGGCGCGGCGCCGCACACGACGATCGATCCGGTGGTTGTCTGTGCATCGATCGTGATGGCGCTGCAGACGGTCGTGTCGCGCAACGTGAATCCGCAGGAACTGGCGATCGTCTCGACCGGCTCGATCCACGCGGGCACCGCATCGAACGTGATTCCGCCGCATGCGGATCTCGAACTGAGCGTACGTGCGCTGTCACCGGACGTGCGCGCGCTGCTGGAGCGGCGCATTCGCGCGATCGTGCACGGTCAGGCCGACAGCTATGGCGCGACGGCCGAGATCGACTATCGCCACGGCTATCCGGTGCTCGTCAATCACGCGGCGGAAACGGCGTTCGCCCGTGACGTGGCGCGCGAATGGGGTGGCGACGACGCGCTGATTCCGCATCTGCGGCCGATCGCGGCGAGCGAGGATTTCGCATTCATGCTCGACGCGTGCCCGGGCAGCTACCTGTCGATCGGCAACGGCGACGGCGCGGCCGGCTGCGGGCTGCACAATCCGGGCTACGACTTCAACGATGCGTGCCTCGCGACCGGCGCGAGCTACTGGATCGCGCTCGCCGAGCGCTATCTCGCGTGACGCGCACACACGAATTGATTCACCTTCAACAACGGAAGCAAGGAGACGGGCAATGAAACAGTGGATGGCGGCGCTCGCGGTGGCGCTGACGGCGACGACGATCGCGGGGGCCGCGCAGGCGGGCGACTGGACGGGCAAGGAGATCCGCCTCGCGGTCGATCCGACCTACCCGCCGCTCGAATACAAGCTGCCCGACGGTACGCTGACCGGGTTCGGGATCGACATCACGAACGCGTTGTGCGCGGAGCTGCGTGCACGCTGCGTGTGGGTCGAGTCGAGTTTCGACGGGATGATTCCGGGGCTGCTCGCGCGCAAATTCGACGTGATTGCCTCGTCGATGACGATCACGCCGAAACGGATGCAGCAGATCGCGTTCACGAACCGGATCTCGAACGCGCCGGCGCGGCTGATCGCGCGCAAGGGTTCGCCGCTGCTGCCGACGGCCGCGTCGCTGAAGGGCAAGCGGGTCGGCGTCGAGCAGGGCTCCGCGCAGGCCGACTACGCGATCGCGAACTGGCAGCCGGCCGGCGTGCAGATCGAGTCGTACCAGAACCAGGATCAGGTGTACGCCGATCTCGTGACGGGGCGGCTCGACGCGGCGTTCCAGGCGTCGATCGCGGCCAGCGACGGCTTCCTGAAGAAGCCGCAGGGCAAGGACTTCATGTTCGTCGGTGCAGCGATCGACGACGCGAAGTACTTCGGGCAGGGCGACGGCCTCGGGCTGCGCAAGCAGGACACCGACCTGCGCGACGCGTTCAACCGCGCGCTCGCGGCGATCCTCGCGAACGGCACGTATCAGAAGATCAACAAGAAGTATTTCGACTTCGACATCTACGGTACGAAGTAAGCCTGGCCGCACCTCGACGTGCGGCCTGGAATCAACATATCAATAAGGAAAACGAATGAACTGGAGATTGATTTTCGTCGCGATGCCGGCGCTCTGTGCTGCGCCGGCCTTTGCACAAGGCAGCGTCACGCTGTACGGGCTGGTCGATGCCGGCATCGACTATACGAACAATGTAGGCGGCCACAGTGCGTGGCAGATGGCGAGCGGCTTCGCGCAAGGCAGCCGCTGGGGACTGAAGGGCACCGAGGATCTCGGCGGCGGCTACAGCGCGCTGTTCCAGATCGAGAACGGCTTCAACGTGAACAGCGGCACCCTCGCACAGGGCGGCCGCATGTTCGGGCGGCAGGCTTACGTCGGGCTCGGCAACACGCGCTTCGGCACGCTGACGCTCGGCCGGCAATACGACTCGGTCGTCGACTATCTCGCGCCGACGACCGCGAACGGCAGCTGGGGCGTCTATCCGTTCTCGCATCCGCTCGACAACGACAACACCGGCAACACGTTCCGCGTGAACAACACGGTCAAGTACGCGAGCCCGGATTTTGCCGGTTTCTCGTTCGGCGGCACGTACAGCTTCAGCAACGACACCGGGTTTGCGAACAACCGACAGTGGAGCGTCGGTGCACAGTACGAGCAGGGCGGCCTGCTGGTCGGCGCGGCATTCCTGAATGCGGACAACCCGGGCGTGACGGCCGGCGGCGCGATCGCGGGTTCGGGGTCGGTCGGGGCGGATGCGAACTTCGCGTCCGCGCGGCTGCGGATCTTCGGGGCCGGGATCAACTACACGGCAGGGCCCGCGACGCTCGGGTTCGCGTACACGAACAGCAACGTCACGCGGCCGACCGCGAACGTCGGCTACCTGTTCGGCGACGAGACGATCGAACCCGTCGCGGGGCCGCTCGCGGGCGGCACGGTCACGGCGATCAAGTACCAGAACTTCGAAGTGAACGGCAAGTATCAGTTCACGCCGGCGTTCTTCGTGGGCGCGCAGTATGTATATACGACCGTACGCTACGACGCGACCACGGGCAGCGCGAAACCGAAGATCCATTCGATCGGGCTGATGGCCGACTACAACCTGTCGAAGCGCACCGACGTGTACCTGATGGGTGCATACCAGCGGGTTGCCGGCGACGCGACCGGCTCGTCGCTCGATCAGGCGGTTATCCCCGGGGCGGCCGATTTGTCGTCGACGTCGAAGCAAGTGATGGTGCATGCGGGGATCCGTCACAAGTTCTGAGCGGATTGGGCGGGAAGCGGGGCGGCGGCGCGTTGCCGCCGCCCCGTGTTCATGCCGGCCGGACTGCGTCGCCCGACGCAGAATTCCCGATGGCAATACGGAATGGCCCGTCCCGGCGGGCCGACCCGTCACCCCCTCACCACCCCCGTCGACTCCCGCACCACAAGCTCCGGCGCACCGATCGTATGCACGGCCGCGGCCGGTTCGATCCCGTCGATCATGTCGAGCGTCAGCGCGATCGCCCGCGCGGCGATCTGCGACGTCGGGAACCGCACCGTCGTCAACGCAGGGCGGAACTGGTGGGCGAGCTGGATATCGGTCATGCCGACCACCGACAGATCGGCCGGCACGCGCAGGCCGAGATCGGCGGCCGCCTGCATCGCGCCGATCGCCATCAGGTCGTTGGTCGCGAACAGCGCGGTGAGGCCGGGCTTCTCGCGCAGCAGCGCGGCGGCCGCTTCGTAGCCGCCTTCGATCGAATCGTGCGCCGACACGGTCGTCAGCGCATCCGCCGGATGGCCGCGTGCCCCGAGTTCGTCGGCGAAACCGCGCAGCCGCACCGACTGCGGGCCGCCCGAGCCCTTGCCGACGAGCGCGCCGAACGCGCGATGCCGCAACCCGGAAAGATGCGCGGCCGCCAGCGCACCCGCCGCCGCGAAATCGACGGTCACGCACGGCAGCGTGCGCGACGCATGCACGTGCTCCCACATGCACAGCACGATCGACGCGCCGTGCCGCGCGATGTCGGCGAGTTCGGCTTCGGCGAGATCGGTGTTCATCACGATCGCGCCGGCCGCGAGCGTTCCCGCGATCCGCTCGAGGTAGTTGCGCGTGATCGCCGGATCGTCGTCGGTATTGGACACGAGCAGGTAATGGCCGCGCTTGCGCGCCTCGCGCTCGGCAGCCAGCACGAACTCCGGGTAGAAGGGGTTCGTGATGTTCGACAGCATCAGCGCGAGCGTCGACGTGCGGCCTTCGGCGAGCGCCCGCGCGGTGAGATTCGGCCGATAGCCGAGTTCGCGGATTGCCGCCATCACGCGTTCGACGGTCGCCGGCTTCACCTTCTGTGGATTGCGCAACACGTTCGAGACGGTCGCCGCGGTGACGTTCGCGCGCCGCGCGACTTGCGCGAGCGTCACCATGCGCGACCTGCGGCCGGTCGGGCGACGCTGCGCGACGGAAGTGGAGCGGGGAAGTGTCTGCTCATATTTTGGGAGTACGTCCCACAAGTTGCACAGGGACAGGCGATACGCTAATTTCTCGACACAACAGATGAAGGAGACGACATGGTACGGCCAACCGCGCGAACTGCGCCACCGAAATTTAAGCGGTTAAATTTTTCGCTCCGAAGCGCCTGACCGAGGAGGAGAGCGCGATGACCGCCATTTCATTGAAGGATGTCTCGAAGCGCTACGGCGACCATGCGCCGGTGCTGCGCGACGTGAACCTCGAGATCGCATCGCACGAGTTCTGCGTGTTTCTCGGTCCGTCGGGCTGCGGCAAATCCACGTTGCTGCGGATGATCGCCGGGCTCGAGGACGTGACCGAAGGCGAGCTGCGGATCGGCGGCTCGCGCATGAACGACACGCCGCCTGCCGAGCGCGGCGTCGCGATGGTGTTCCAGAGCTACGCGCTGTTTCCGCACATGACGGTGTTCGAGAACATCGGTTTCGGGCTGCGCATTGCTGGCACGCCGAAGGACGAGATCCGCCGGCGCGTGACCGAGGCCGCGCGCGTGCTGCAACTCGACGCACTGCTCGATCGCAAGCCGAAGGCGTTGTCGGGCGGGCAGCGGCAGCGCGTCGCGATCGGCCGTGCGATCGTGCGCGAGCCGCGCGTGTTCCTGTTCGACGAGCCGCTGTCGAATCTCGACGCGACGCTGCGCGGCCAGACGCGCGTCGAGATCGCCCGCCTGCACGCGCGCTTCACGCAATCGAGCTCCGTCTACGTGACGCACGACCAGATCGAGGCGATGACGCTGGCCGACCGGATCGTGCTGCTGCACGCGGGCGACGACGTCGCGCGCTTCGGCAGCATCGCGCAGGCCGGCGCGCCGCTCGAGCTGTATCACCGGCCGGCCAACCGCTTCGTCGCGGGCTTCATCGGTTCGCCGCGGATGAACTTCCTGCCGGCTGTGGTCGAGGCGGGCGATGCGCACGGCTGCCGGCTGCGTCTGGACGGCACCGGCGAAACGCTGACGCTGCGCGATCGCCCGTTGCCGCGCCACGTCGGCGGCGGCGCGCGCGTGACGCTCGGGATTCGTCCCGAGCATCTGACGGTCGCGGGGCTCGGCGATGCCGGCCTGCCGGCGATCGTGCGCGACGTCGCGCTCGTCGAGCAACTGGGCGAAGCCGCGTACGTGCATCTCGATCAGCCCGGCGGCGTGCCGCTGCTCGCGAAACTGCCGGGCCAGGCTGCGTTGCGGCGCGGCGAGCGTCATGCGTTCAGCGTGCCGCCGTCGTGCTGCCACCTGTTCGACGACGCCGGCATCGCATTGCCGGCCATCCACGCCGAAGCGGCATTCGCATAGCGGCGCGGCGCCGATCCGCCGCGCGCGACGCGGCACCCATCACACCAATACCAGGAGACAACGATGAGACTTCGTGCGAGCCGACTGCTGCTTGCCCTGACGACTGCCGCGGCGTTCGCCGCGGGGACGGCCGATGCGGGCACGCTCAAGGTGAACGTCGCCGCGCGCGGCAACCAGCGCGCGACGTGGCAAGCGGTGTTCGACCAGTTCCACAAGGCGAATCCGGACATCGACCTGAAGGTCAGCTACGTCGGCGAGGAGGCATACAAGGTGCAGATGTCCGGCTGGCTCGCGACCGATCCGCCCGACGTGCTGAGCTGGAACAACGGCGAGCGGCTCGCGTATTTCGCGAAGCGCGGGCTGATCGAGGACCTGAGCGCGGACTGGCAGAAGAACGGCTGGAACGACACGTATGCGGCCGTGAAGCAGTCGTCGACCTACGGCGGCAAGCTCTACAGTTTGCCGCTCGGCTATGACGCGTATGGGCTCTTCTACCGCAAGGACCTGTTCGAGAAGGCGGGCATTCACGGCGAGCCGGCGGACTGGACGCAGTTTCTCGATGCGTGCCGCAAGCTGAAGGCGGCCGGCATCGCGCCGATCGCGGTGGCGGCGCGCGACGCGTGGACGCTCGCCGCGTGGTTCGACTACCTGGACCTTCGGATCAACGGCTATGCATTCCACCAGAAGCTGATGGCGGGCGACGTCGCCTATACCGACCCGCGCGTGCGTGCCGTGTATGCGGCCTGGAAGAAGCTGATCGACGACAAGTATTTCATCGACAACGCGCTGTCCTACGACGTCGATTCGCTGAGCCCGCTGATCGTCAACGGCCAGGCCGCGATGACGCTGATGGGCACCTGGTATTCGGCGGGCCTGCTGAGTGCGACGCGCAACCCGATCAGCTTCTTCCGCTTCCCGGTGATCGATGCGTCGGTGCCCCTCGCGGAGGACGGTCCGGTCAACGTGCTGATCGTGCCGGCGAAGGCGCACAACAAGACGGATGCGCGTCGCCTGCTCGCGTTCATGGGGCAACCGGCGGTCAGCGGCGAGTTCGCGAAGGGGATGGGCCAGCTGCCGTCGAACAACAAGGCGCCCGAGCCGCAGGACCCGATCTCGAAGATCGGCTTCCGCACGCTCGCGTCGACGCCCGGCGGCATCGCGCAGTTCTACGACCGCGACATGACGAAGGAAATGGCGGACGAGGGGATGAAGGCGATGCAGCAGTTCCTGTCCGACCCGACGCAGCTCGATGCGATCCTGCAGCGCCTCGAGCAGACCCGCAAGCGCATCTACCGGAAGTAACGACGCACGCGGCCGGTCCGGCCGCGTCGTCACGTCATGCCCGTTTCGTCTCGTTTCGTCGAAGGTCACAACAATGTCAACCAGCCTGTCCGAAAGCGCCGCGCGCCGCGAAGCCGGCCACGAGCGGCATGCGCGCGCGTCGCTCGCGCGTCGGCGCAACCGCGCGGCGCTGCTGTTCGTGCTGCCGGGTTTCGCGCTGTTCACCGTGTTCGTCTTGTATCCGATCGTCAGCAGCATCTGGCTGAGCTTCCATCACTGGGACGGGATGACGCCGATGACGTACGCGGGGCTCGACAATTATCGCGAGCTGCTGCAGTCCGATACGTTCTACGTCGCGCTGAAGAACAACGTGCTGTGGCTCGCACTGTTCCTCGCCGCGCCGCCGCTCGGCCTCGCGCTCGCGCTGTACCTGAACCAGAACGTCTACGGGATCCGGCTCGTGAAGTCGCTGTTCTTCGCGCCGTTCGTGTTGCCTGGTGTCGTCGTCGGCCTGGTGTTCTCGTGGTTCTACGACCCGACGTTCGGGCTGCTGAAGCTGATCGTCGGGCACGGAATCCCGGTGCTCGGCGATCCGCGCTATGCGACCTACGGCGTGATCGTCGCCGCGCTGTGGCCGCAGATTCCGTTCTGCATGATCCTGTACCTGACCGGGCTCACCGGCATCAACGGCGAGATCGTGGAGGCAGCCCGAATGGAAGGTGCGCGCGGCTTCACGCTGCTGTGGCACGTGATCCTGCCGCAGTTGCGGCCCGCCACCTTCATGGCGGTGGTGCTGACCGTGATCGGCGCGCTGCGCAGCTTCGACCTGATCTCGGTGATGACGGGCGGCGGCCCGTTCGACAGCTCGACCGTGCTCGCGTACTTCATGGTCGACCAGGCGATCAAGTATTACCGCGAAGGCTATTCGGCCGCGATCGCGGTCGTGCTGTTCGCGATCATGCTCGTCTATATCGTGTGGCAGCTGCGCAAGCTGGTGCGCGTCGAATCTTAAGGATGTCGAACATGTATCCGATGCCAATATCCCGCTGGGGACGTCCCGCCCGCTGGCTGTACCGGCTGTCGCTGCCGTGCGCGCTTGCGCTGTGGCTCGTGCCGCTGCTCGCGGTGCTCGTCACGTCGATCCGCTCGACCGACGAGATTATGGCCGGTCATTACTGGGACTGGCCGAAGCAGTTCGCGCTGGTCGAGAACTACGGTGCCGCGCTCACGCAGACGCCGATGCTGCATTACTTCGCGAACAGCATCCTGATCACGGTGCCGTCGGTCGCCGCGTCGATCCTGCTCGCGTCGCTCGCCGGGCACGCGCTCGCGAACTACCGGTTTCGCGGCAATCTCGTGCTGCTCGGGCTGTTCGTCGCGGGCAACTTCGTGCCGATCCAGATCCTGATGATCCCGGTGCGGCAGATCATGCTCGGCGTCGGCCTGTACAACACCGTATGGGCGCTGGTGCTGTTCCATACCGCGTTCCAGACCGGCTTCTGCACGCTGTTCCTGCGCAACTTCATCCGCGAGCTGCCGTTCGAGCTGATCGAGGCCGCGCGCGTCGAAGGCGCGTCGGAGTGGGCGATCTACTGGCGCGTCGTGCTGCCGCTCGTGCGGCCGGCGCTCGCGGCGCTCGCGATCCTCGTGTTCACGTTCGTGTGGAACGACTACTTCTGGGCGCTGTGCCTCACGCAAGGCGACGACGCGGCGCCGATCACCGTCGGCGTTGCCGCGCTCAAGGGGCAGTGGACGACCGCCTGGAACATCGTGTCGGCCGGCTCGGTGCTGGCCGCGCTGCCGTCGGTGCTGATGTTCTTCGCGATGCAGAAGCACTTCGTCGCGGGGCTCACGTTCGGCGCGACGAAAGGCTGATGGCCGCCCACCTTCCACTCTCCAGCAAGGAATCCACGATGCACCTCGGCGTTTGCTACTACCCCGAACACTGGCCGCGCGAACAATGGGCGCGCGATGCGCGGCGCATGGCCGAACTCGGCCTGACCCGCGTGCGGATCGCCGAATTCGCGTGGAGCCGGATGGAGCCGGAACCGGGCCGCTACGACTGGGCATGGCTCGACGAAGCGATCGACACGCTCGCGAGCCGGCAGTTGAAGGTCATACTCGGCACGCCGACCGCGTCGCCGCCGAAATGGCTCGTCGATCGCCATCCGGAAATCCTGCCCGTCGGCGCGGACGGCGCGGTGTGGCAATTCGGTTCGCGTCGCCATTACGATATCGCGAGCCCCGTGTATCGCGAGCACTGCGTGCGCATCGCGGACGCGATGGCGCGGCGCTACGGCGCGCATCCGGCCGTGATCGCGTGGCAGACCGACAACGAGCTCGGCTGTCACAACACGCTGCCGAGCTATACGCGTGCGGCGCTCGAAGGCTTTCGCGCGTGGCTCGCCGTGCGCTACGGCGATATCGGTGCGCTGAACCGCGCGTGGGGCAACGTGTTCTGGAGCATGGAATATCGCGGCTTCGACGAGATCGAGCTGCCGCGCCATACGCCGACCGACGCGAACCCCGCGCACCTTCTCGACTTCCGGCGCTATCAATCGGACGAGGTCGCGCGGTTCCATGTGGCGCAGGTCGATGCGATCCGTCCGCACGCGCCGGGCCGCGACGTGCTGCACAACTTCATGGGATTTTTCACCGAGTTCGATCACTACGCGTTTGCCCGCGGCGGCCTCGATGTCGCCGCGTGGGATAGCTACCCGGTGCCGCGCACCGAAGTGCTGCCGCTCGATGAATCCGACAAGCGGCGCTGGGCACGCACCGGCCATCCCGACGTGTCGGCGTTCTCGCACGATCTGTATCGCGGTGTCGGCAACGGCCGGATGTGGGTGATGGAGCAACAGGCGGGGCCCGTCAACTGGGGGCCGTACAACCCGGTGCCGCACGCCGGCGCGGTGCGGCTGTGGACGTGGGAAGCGTTCGCGCATGGCGCGGAGCTTGTGTCGTATTTCCGCTGGCGGCAGTATCCGCATGCGCAGGAGCAGCTGCACTCGGGGCTCAATGCGCCGGATGACCAGCTGTCGCCGGGCGGCCGTGAAGTGGCGCGTGTCGCACGCGAGCTGGCCGCCCTGGACCCCGCGCTCGTCGCCGGCGCGCGTGAGCCGGCCCGCGTCGCGCTGCTGTTCGATTACACGGCCGACTGGATGATCCGGATCCAGCCGCACGGTGCCGGTTTCGACTATCAGCAGCACACGTTCGACTGGTATCGCGCGCTGCGCGAGCTGGGGCTCGACGTCGATATCGTCGCGGCCGATGCCGACGTGTCGCGCTATGCGCTGGTCGTCGCGCCGACACTGCCGGTCGTGCCGGATCGCGTCGTCGAGCAGGCCGCGCGCGGCAACGCGCATTGGCTGTTCGGGCCGCGCACGGGGTCCCGCACCGCCGACTTCGCGATCGTGCCGGGCCTCGCGCCGGGCAAGCTGCGTGAGGTGCTGCCGGTGCGGATCGCGCAGGTCGAGTCGCTGCGGCCGTCGCTCGCGCCGCGCGTCGCGTTCGACGGTGTCGACGGCCACGCGCTGAAATGGCGCGATCACATCGACCTCGACGCGAGCACCCCCATCGACGTGCTCGCTGTCTGCGACGACGGCGTGCCCGCGCTCGTGCGGCACGGTCAGGTGACGATGGCGACTGCGTGCTTCGATCCCGCGCTGTTGCGCGCGATCGTCGGCCGCTGCGCGCGCGACGCCGGACTGCCGGTGCGCGCGCTGCCTGACGGCGTGCGCTTGTGCCGGCGCGGGCGTGTCGTGTTCGCGTTCAACTACGGCGATACCGCGTGCACGCTGCCCGCGCCGGACGGTGCCCGCTTCGTGCTCGGCGGCCCCGAACTCGGCGCGGTCGATGTCGCCGCATGGGTCGAGCCGGACTGACGCGATGCAGTCGTTGCCGTCGCCGCGGTTGCATGTCGCGCGCCTCGCGCGGATCGCGCATTTCGTGCCGCTGTCCGCGGCGGCGCTGATGCTCGGCGTCGCGATGTCGTTTACCGCGCCGTACCTGTCGCTGTTCGGCGTGGAAGCGGCCGGGATGTCGCCGTTGCTCGCGGGCGTCTTCATGACGCTGATCGCGGCGAGCGGGGTGGTCGCGAGCACGTGGGCCGGGCGGTGGTCGGACCGTCGCGACCGCCACCGGCCGCTACTCGTCGTATCGCTCGCTGCGGCCGCGCTCGGTTTCGCGCTGCTGTGCGTACTGCGCGCGCACGGGCCGGTGATCGCGGCCGGCACGATCCTGCTTGGCGCGGGTGCCGTGTCGCTGTCGCAGATCTTTTCGTTCGCGCGCGCGGTGCTGCCGGTCGACGACGATGCGCAGCGCGAACTCGCATCGGCCGCGCTGCGCACGATGCTGTCGGTCGCGTGGGTGTTCGGCCCCGCGCTCGGCGCGCTGATCCTCGCGCAGACGGGCTTTACCGGGCTCTTTCTCGCGGCCGCCGCGGGCTTTGTCGCGTGCGCGGCGATCGTCGCGCGGATTCCGGAGCCCGCGCGGCGGCCGGCAGCCGTTCATGTGCAAGCGGTCGGCCACGACGCAAAGACGCCCGTCGATACGACGGCGATCGTCGTCGCGCCGCGCGCGAGCGTGCTGCGGACCCTCGTCGCGCTCACGCTGATCGGGCTCGCGGCGAACGCGACGATGATCGTGCTGCCGCTGTACATCGTGCGCGGGCTCGGCGGCACGCCCACGAACGTGTCGGCCGCGCTGGGTCTCGCCGCATTGCTCGAGATCCCGATGATGCTGTGGCTTGGCGTCCGGTCGACGCGACTCGACAAGGCACGCTGGCTGACCGCGTGCGCGGCCGTGCACGCCGCGTATTTCATCGGGCTCGCGGCGGTGACGCGGGTCGACATGATCCTGCCGCTTCAACTGCTGAGCGCGTGCGTGGTCGCGATCACGTCCTGCCTCGGGATGACGCGCGTATGCGACCTGATGCCGACGCGCCCCGGCACCGCGACCGCGATGTTCTTCAGCACCGCACGGGTCGGCTCGATCGCGTCGGGCGTGCTGTCGGGCGCGTGTGTCGACCTGTTCGGCTATCGCGCGACGTTCGCGGGGTGCTGCGGGCTTGCGCTCGTCGCATTCGCGCTGCTCGCGCGGGATGCGCGCGGCAAGCAGGGCGGTGCGAATGACGCAAGCGGCACGGCAGCGCCTGCCCGGCGCCGCTTCGACGCACCGCACTGACGCGCAAGGCGCCAGTGCGGTGATGCCGTGACGCCGGGATGGGTCAGCGCCGGCGGAGCGCGTCGAGCGACGACAGCGCGTTGCCGTGGAAGTCGAACCACGTGTTGTTGTCCCATTGATCACCCGCGCCGACCTTCCAGCCCACGCCCGGTGTCGGGATCCATTCCGGTTCCCACCAGAACACGCCCTTGCCGCGGTTGCCCGGCATGCCCTTCACGATATCGACGACCGCCGCGAGGAATTGCGCCTGGCCGGCCGGTGACGGCGGGAACGCGGTCGAGCCCGTGTTGGTCATCGCGTTCGGTTCCGAGTCGCCGTCGCTGGTGGTCCACGGATACGCGGTTTCCACGACGATCAGCTCCTTGTCGTAGCGCACCGCGAGGTCGTTCGCGTTGTTGCGCAGGTCATCGAGCGAGCCTTGCCACTGCGGGTAATACGACAGGCCGATCACGTCGAACGTCACGCCGCGCTGCGTCGCGCTGTCGAACCACCAGCGGCTTTTCGCGTTGTCGCCGCCGCTGTCGATGTGCAGCATCACCTTGATGCGCGGATCGACGGCCTTCACCGCATCGCGGCCCGTCTTCAGCAGCTGCGCGAGGTTGTCCCACTGGTCGTAGCGGCCGAGCGGCCACAGCATGCCGCCGGTGATCTCGTTGCCGATCTGCACCCACTCGGGCCGCACGCCGGCGCGCTGCAGCTGGCGCAGCACGTCGGTCGTATAGGCCGACAGCAGCGCGCATGTCTCGGCGAGATTCTTGCCGGCCCATGCATGCGGCGGGTATTGCTTGCCGGGGTCGGCCCACCAGTCGCTGTAGTGGAAGTCGATCAGGATGCGCATCCCGAGCGCGGCCGCACGTTTCGCGAGCGCCACGACGTGTGCGGCATTGTTGTAGCTGGCCGCATCGCTCTGGTTCGCGGGGAAGAAGTCCGGGTTGCCGGGATCGTTCCAGACCTTGATGCGGATCGAATCGACGCCATGCGCGTGCAGGATCTTCAGGCAGTCGCGCGGATGCCCGCGGTCGAAATATTGCGCGCCGTGCGCTTCGAGCTCCGGCAGCGTCGACACGTCCGCGCCCATCGCGAACGGGACGCCGCCGGCGCCGCGCCCAACGCCTTGCGCGACGGCCGGCAGCGCGCCGGCCAGGTTGACGTAGGCGAGTGCGGCGGTCGAGACACTCCAGCGCAACATCGATCTTCTATTCATTGTCATCCTCCAGTGTTTGGCCCGGTCGGTCGATTGCCTGATCGCGGGCATCGGCAGTTTAAGCGCTTAAATTTCAGCCTCGATACGAGACGACACGAGGCGAGAACGAGCGTAGCGCAGCCGCCGATGCCGATGCAAAGAACGCGTGCGTTGCCTACTATCTGGCGATGGGCGTGCGGACCGCAGCCCTATAACAGGAAGGATAACTTGCGCTGGTTACAGAGATATGCTTCCGTTCAGACGCACAAGTAAAGAGAGAACTGGATTGCCAGTCCACGACCATCGGCAAGCGACTTATGATGAGACTGGACATAGTGTCGAGCGCGTGTGTCGGATTCTGTCGGGGCGTATGTGAGCTAACGGCAACGGTCCTCAAGTGTGTAGGCGATTGAAATGGTTTTGTGTAGTGCAAGAACACCGCTTGATGTTAAGGTGCTTCGCCTACCCGTGACTCGCTCGAAGCGACGGTGAATCAGTATGATTTTTTGTCGAATTTAAATATTTAAGCGGTTTTGTTAATAATCGATTATTTTGTTTTAATAAATTACGATGGCGATATGGTGGAGTTGACATGGATAAACGCGTTGACCCGATAATTCATTGGCGCGATATCGAAGAAGTCAAGGGCGTTGTGGCACGACTCACAACCAGAAAGCGGCCTGAGAAGTCGAAGAGCAGATGGGCGGTGCGCGTTGAAAATGCGGAAGGATGGGTTCGTAATCTCGCGTTGGTTGGCTTGGCCGAATGTGCAGTTTTCGCGCTTCTTGGTCGTGTCTGGGACAGCCATCCGCTGACCGAGACGGTACTCGTCATGTGCATCCTGGTTACGCTGCTGGGAATCGCGCTACTCCTATCCCCCATGGTTCAGTCGATCCCTTTTTTTCGAACAATCTATCGCGCACCGTTTACTCCATTGATCGAAGCTTTGGATGATGCTATCAAGCTAGATTTTGTAATGGTGCTCGAGCTGAACAGATGCGACCGGGAGGCAACCGAATACGTATTGGCGCACTATCGTCACCAACGACTCGCGTTCGAGCGGCGCGGGATGATGCTTGCTGGATCGCTCGACAAGATTGGATTTTTCCCGGCGACGGTCGCCTTCGTAATGTTGATGATTCCAACGTGGAGCCATTTGGATCCATGGATTAAGGATTTTGCGTTGCTTGTGCCGTCTTTCCATTTTGTCAACATGCTGAGTTACGGTCTCACTCAAGAAATGGATCGAGCAATCGCATTGCTTGAGTATTGCCTCGCTGCACGAGACAGGCAATCCGACTAGAGCCTTTGCACAGCTGTGAACCACAATGATGATGTCGACGGGCGAAACGAATTTGACAAGTGGAGAATGAATCTGGACGCGGATTTGTGCTTTCGTTAGGCAATAGCCGGTGTCAGCCCGTCACTGAAATGATGCGACCGTACACGGTTGCACCGGGTTCGGGATGCCTGTGCCTGGTCCGTGTTGAGCGCATGTTTCGCCTGAGATGCAAAGGACGAGGTGGTGGAATTCATCGAGGGCGGTCAAAATGATGCGGTCCAATGAGGGGCTTGACGACCGATTGTCAGAAAGACTGCCCCGGGGCTGGGCAGGTGACCAGATCGAAGAACGCAATCCAGCACATAACAAGATGAAGCAGACCACGCAGGGCAAGGCGGAAGAGCAGAAAGAACAGTGGCCGCAACTGATCAGAGACACGCCGTCGTCAGTTGATGATATCGGGTCGTTTAACGACTTGGTCAAGGCCATCCATCGCATGCTGGTCCATACGACCGGCGGCATGACTGTATCGATCAACGGCAGTTGGGGGACGGGTAAGTCAACCTTCATTCGCCTGCTCGAGAAGGCGCTGACAGAGGAAGCGAAGCCCGATACTCACGAGCGAGCCGGTTGGCGTCGCTGCATTGCTTTGCCCAAAAGGCTTCTTGTCCGCGGAGCTGCTTGGGTCGGCTTGGGCAGGCACGGCGATGGGCCGATCGATGCGCATGTGTTTCTCTATGACGCCTGGGCGCATTCCGGTGATCCGTTGCGCCGCGCGTTTCTGTCCGACCTCCTGACGAGCCTGAGCGATCGACCTCGATACGATCAGTCGATATGGTTGCATGGGTCTTTTCGAACCTGGCTTCGCAGCCTGTGTCGTCGCCTCGGCGATGCCGGGCAGCAGACGACCGCTCGGGGGACGAATTGGAATACGTTCGCCGAACGACTGGCGGGGCGCCGTCGAGTGTCGAGGCGCCAAGCCAAGGTCAAAGTGGGCTGGCTGGGGAGATTGGTCGTTACTGCGGGCGTGGCCTGGGCGATCAAAGATCCGCTGTGGCATCGCGTGATCAAGCCGCTGTTGCCGGAACTGACCAAGCGATTGGCGCCGGTGCAGTCATTCGCGGCCGGCAAGCTCGCGTTGCTGCCGCCGTTCATGACACCGGATATGGCGCGGTTGGCACTTCTGGCCGCGGTTGTGGGGATCGGCGTCTGGATACTTTTTTTCAACGGGTTGGCATCGGTGCTGGCCAATAAGGGGGTCGTGTCCGAGACCGTGGACGCGACCGAGGATCCGGTGCCGACCAGCATCGAATTTGCCAATTACTTCCATCGCATCATTGAGGCTGCGCTCGCCGGCGATACACGGCGTCGATTGATTATCGTGCTCGACAATCTCGATCGCCTGAGCGAGGAGGAGCGCAATGCCGCCTGGGGGTTTCTGAAATCGTTCGTTGAAAACAAGCAGGTCGTCGGCTCGGATTGGTATGAGCGCATGTGGGTGCTTGTGCCGTGGTCCGATGCCGCAATCGAAGCGCCGGCTGACAAAGCCACGGCTGGTGGTACACCGACCGAGAACGCACCGGCTGAGGGCACAATCGAAACGGAAAAAACGGTCGCATCCGGTGGTGCGAACATGGAAGTGGGGCTGGCCGAGAAGTTGTTTCAACTGAGGATCGATATTCCGCCGCCGACATTGATTGCCTGGCAGCAGAGTCTCAGAAAACGATTGCGGGAGGCTTTCGGCCGCTTGCTGGAAAACGAAGCCGAGGATTGTATCGTCGAGTTTTTCGGTCGTCGGTACCGCAGCGATGCAGAAATCTCGATTCGCCGAATGGTGTGTTTTGTCAATGAACTGGTGGTGCTTTATTACCGGCATCCGTCGATTCCGCTCGATGTGCTGGCAGCCTTTGTGGTGTCTGGGGGTCGAGACGGCGTGATATCGGTGTCCGAAAAGAGTGATGAACTTGCCGAACACCAGAACTTGATCGATCAACTGGGCAGCGGAAGCAAGAAGCACGTTACCGCGAACGAAAGCAGCAAACTGAGCCTGATGACGTACTTTGCGCAACTTCGCTATGGTTCGTCGAATCCGGACCTGGCCATGAATCATTTGCTCGTGCCGCAGTGGCAACGGATTCTCGAGTCGGGCTCGTTGGGCGAGGCGCTGCAACTCTTGCGCAATGCCAGCGGCATCAGCGCATTGAAAATGTTCGCGCTGGAATTCACGCGCTGGATGGGTAGTGCCACATCCTCTGACGCTTTCCGCGTGCTGGCCATCCTGCGTGCGAAGGCGATGAGACGGGGGGCACCAGACTCCCTGCTGCCGTTGAGCAGGAGTGAGAATTGGAACGTCATCGCAACGAATATCGTGAAGGTGATGCGAACCAGTACTCCGAAGCCTAGCAACGATCGCTCGCTGGTCAAGTGGTTCCGTGCGTATTTCGTGATTACGGAAGCGCGGCGGGCGCCGAATCCCGAGGCCCGGAAGGAAGCCGTTGATGCCCTTGGAAGATATGAGCCGGTTGAGGAGGTTCATGTCCAAGAACTTGCCGAGCTTTTATTGCTGCCTCAGTTCATGGAAGAAATGGCGATAAATCGAGGGCCCGAGCTTTCGCTGAATGGCGGTAACTATATTTTGCTTTGGGAAAAGCTCGGTAAGGTCGCAATCGACGATCGGTGCGGGTCTATCGAAGCGCTTTATCAGAAGGGCCTGGGACTGTGGCGGCTGAAGCCGGACGTGATGACACAGGCATTATCCAATATGTATAGGTGGCCCAACCAGCAGTCGTTTTTCGATATTCTCCCGATTATCTCCCGATCGGGGGGGCCGTCTTTTCTTTCGGAAGCGTTGGACACGCTGTTGTACGTCATGGCCGCGACGGACTCGCTTAGAGAGGAATACTTGCCGAAGCGAGCAGAGCGTGAAAAGGCCTTGCAAATCCATCTCGCCGAACTCGGGCGCCGGCAGTCCTTGGCGCTGCTGCAAGGAAGCCGTATCCGGGAGCGGATATTCCGTACCTTCACGGAAGATAAGCGCGATCACTATCTTCGCGACGTGCATCTGAACGGCTTCCTGTTGTTGCTGGCCGGCACGATCGATTGGGAAAGCGCTCTGGAGCATACGGTCACACAGGGATTCGAACCAGGCAATCCTCGCGCGGGCGAACAATACTTCCAGCGCATCCTTACCCTGGCTGAAGTGGCGAAACCCTATGTCAAGGCATTGCAAGACGGCGAAGTCCAATTGGCCAAGATCGTTGATTCTGCCCTCTTCGCGGCCGATTTCAACAATAACGAAACCATGACGCTGGCCTATTGGCGGCGTGTCGGCGAACATTTGAGAACTGCAATGTCGACCGCATTTCATCCTCGACCCACCGACCCAAGCTCAAATAGGCCCGAATCAGCGTTATCGGTGCATGCGGTGGGATCGGTCTCGGAGCAGGCATGTTGACGGGTGTGCATGGTTGTCTGGAGATTGCGGCGTTCGTAAGCGATGCGGTCCGATGGATCTACTACCCCCGCACGCCGACCCGATACCGCGTCGTCTGGCGATAGGTGTCGCCCGGCTGAAGGATGGTTTCGTCGCGCAACGCGTTCATGTTCACCTGGTTCGGAAAGAACCCGGCTTCGACGCACAGCGCCGCGTGCTGCACGCACGACACGCCGCCGCTTGCGCGCACGCCGTCCAGATAGTTGCCCGTATAGAGCTGCAGCCCGCGTTGATCCGTCGACACGGCGAGCTCCCGGCCGCTTTCCGGATCGTAGATCGCCGCGACGGGCCGCACGCCGCGCCCGGGGTCGCGCAGCACGTAGCAGTGGTCGAAGCCGCGCCCGCGAGCGAGCTGCGCATGCGGCCAGTCGAGGCGCGCGCCAATCGGCGCGCTCTGCCGGAAATCGAACGCGCTGCCCGTCACGTCGGCCGTGCCGGTCGGGATCAGCGCGTCGTCCACTTCGACGAACGCATCGGCATCGATCTGCAGCAGATGCCCGCGCACGTCGCTGCCCGCGCGTCCGCTCAGGTTGAAGTAGCTGTGATTCGTCAGGTTCAACGGCGTGGGCGCATCGGTCACGCCCGTATAGTCGATCGTCAGCGTGCCGTCGTCGTCGAGCGTGTAGCGCACCTGCACGCGCACGTTGCCGGGGAACCCGGCATCGCCTTCCGGCGAATCGAGCCGCAGCGTCAACCCGCCGTGGTCGTCGATCACGTCCCAGCGCGCGCGATGAAAGCCGCTCGCGCCGCCGTGCAGCAGGTTGCCGTTCTCGTTGCGGTCGAGCGTGTAGTCGACGCCGTCGAGCGTGAAGCGCGCAGCCGCGATCCGGTTCGCCCAGCGGCCGACCGTCGCGCCGAGGTACGCGCCCGAGTCGATGTAATCGGCCGGCGTGTCATGGGCCAGCACGATATCGGCGAAGCGCCCGGTGCGGTCGGGGGCGAGCCACGACACGACGGTCGCACCGAGATCGCTGATGACGACGCGCATCCCGTGCGCGTTGCGCAGCGTATAGCGCCGCACCGGATCGCCGCCGGGCGGCGTGCCCCAAGGCTCGGACGGAATGCGGCCGAGCTCGGCTGCCGGGCGGGAAGTGGCGGTATCGATGTGCATGAGTGGGTTCGCTCGTGGGCGGTGAATTCAGTGGGCGGGCGCGGTGCGTTCCTGGTATTCGCGCGGCGTGCAGCCGAGTTCGCGGCGGAACACCGCATACATGTATTGCAGCGACGTGAAGCCGCAGCGGATCGCGACTTCCGCGCTCGACGCATTGCGGGCCGCGAGCAGCGCCTGGGCGGCCTCGAGCTTGTGACGCAGGATTTCCTGGTGCACGGTGCGCTGCAGTTCGCGCCGGAAGTGTTCTTCGAGCAGCGAGCGCGACACCCCGACATAGTCGGCGACCTGTTCGGTCTTGATCCCCTGGCACGCGTACTGGCGGATGAAATGCCGTGCGCGCATCACGTGCGGGCTCGCGAGCGGCTGGTGGCGCGTCGATTCGAGCACGTTGATGCCGACCGGCGGCACGAGGATGCGCTGCCCCGGAAAACGCGCGCCGCGCAGCATCCGGTGCAGCAGGTGTGCGGCGGTGCGGCCCATTTCCTCGGTGCCCTGGATCACCGACGACAACGGAATGCGCGTCAGCGTGCGGGTGAGCGGATCGTTGTCGATGCCGATGATCGCGACCTGTTCCGGCACCGCGATGCCGGCGATCAGGCACGCCTGCAGCAGGTGCCGCGCGCGCGCATCGGTGACGGCGATCACGCCGACGGGTTTCGGCAGCGCATGCAGCCAGCCGATCAGCTGCTCGATCGCGTGATCCCAGCCCGACGCGCTCGTCGACACGCCGCGGTAGATCGGCGCGTCGAGCCCGTCCGCGCGCGCGAGCCGGTCGAATGCGAGCTCGCGCTGCTGCGCCCAGCGGTTCTCCTGGGCGACCGGCAGGCTGTACATCGCGAAATGCGCGAGCCCCGCGCCGATCAGGTGCGTATAGGCGAGCGACACGAGCTTGGGGTTGTCGGTCGCAATATATGGGACGTCGTCCGGATACTGCGCCGGATCCTCGTACGACGAGCCGACCGCAACGATCGGCAGCGGCGAGCCGGCGAGCGCGTCGGCGACGGCCGGATCGTCGAAGTCCGCGATGATGCCGTCGCCGTCGAAGCGCTCGATGCCGGCGAGCCGGCAGCGGAAGTCGTCTTCGAGGAACAGGTCCCACACGACGCGCGTCGTGTGCAGGTACTGGCCGATGCCGCTGATGATCTCGCGGTCGTAGACCTTGTTCGCGTTGAACAGCAGCGCGATGCGGTGCGGTGTCTGGGCGGAAGGGGCGCGGTTCATCTGGTGTCGGGGCACGCGCGCCGGGCGCGTCGTGCCGTTGTCTCCGGGGGCGCGCCCGGGGCGGCGGCGCGTGTTGTTCTGGTGTCCGGCGATTGTAGGACGGAACGCGCGTCGCGCGCAGCAACTGGCAAGAAACGTTAAGCATGCTGCGCAATTTCGCAATTGCCGGCCGGCAGGCGCACGGGCACGATCCAGTCAACCGAATTCGGCCGCGTGCGTCGCCGCGACGCGCGTTGCGCTGCAACAAGAGCCTGCACGGAGACACCATGTCGTATTTCGAACACATTCCCGCGATTCGTTACGAAGGTCCGCAGTCGGACAACCCGCTGGCCTACCACCATTACGACGTCGACAAGCGCGTGCTCGGCAAGACGCTGGCCGAGCATCTGCGGATTGCCGTGTGCTACTGGCACACGTTCGTATGGCCGGGGCACGACATCTTCGGGCAGGGCGCATTCCAGCGGCCCTGGCAGCAACCGGGCGACGCACTCGAGCGGGCGCGGCTGAAGGCGGATGCGGCATTCGAATTCTTCACGAAGCTCGGTACGCCGTTCTACACGTTCCACGACACGGACGTCGCGCCGGAGGGCGACAGCCTGCGCGAGTACGCGGCCAATTTCGCGCGGATGGTCGACTATCTCGGCGAGCGCCAGCAGGCGAGCGGCGTGCGGCTGCTGTGGGGGACCGCGAACCTGTTCTCGCACCCGCGCTTCGCGGCGGGCGCCGCGACGAACCCGAACCCCGATGTATTCGCGTGGGCCGCGGCCCAGGTGTGCCACGCGCTCGACGCGACGCACCGGCTCGGCGGCGAGAACTACGTGCTGTGGGGCGGCCGCGAAGGGTACGAGACGCTGCTCAATACCGACCTGAAGCGCGAGCGCGAGCAGTTCGCGCGCTTCCTGTCGATGGTCGTCGAGCACAAGCACCGGATCGGCTTCAAGGGCGCGCTGCTGATCGAGCCGAAGCCGCAGGAGCCGACCAAGCACCAGTACGACTACGACGTCGCGACCGTACACGGCTTTCTCGTGCAGTACGGACTGCAGAACGAGATCCGCGTGAACATCGAGGCCAACCACGCGACGCTCGCCGGTCATTCGTTCCATCACGAGATCGCGAATGCGTTCGCGCTCGGCGTGTTCGGCAGCGTCGACGCGAACCGCGGCGACCCGCAGAACGGTTGGGACACCGACCAGTTTCCGAACAGCGTCGAGGAACTGACGCTCGCGTTCTACGAGATCCTGCGCCACGGCGGCTTTACCACCGGCGGGATGAACTTCGACGCGAAGGTGCGCCGCCAGAGCGTCGATCCGGAAGACCTGTTCTACGGCCACGTCGGCGCGATCGACGTGCTTGCGCTCGCGCTGGAACGCGCGGCGGTGCTGGTCGAGAACGACCGGCTCGACGCGCTGCGCCGGCAGCGCTACGCGCAGTGGGACGATGCGTTCGGCCAGAAGATCCTGTCGGGCGGCTATACGCTGCAGTCGCTCGCCGACGACGCGCTCGCGCGCGGCGTGGACCCGCGGCATGCGAGCGGCGCGCAGGAGCGGCTCGAGAACATCGTGAACCAGGCGATCTACGGGCTGCGCTGACGCCATGTATATCGGACTCGATCTCGGCACGTCGGGCGTGAAGGCGGTGCTGCTCGACCGCGACGGTGCGGTGCGCGCGAGCGCGAGCCGCCCGCTGACGGTGAGCCGGCCGCGGCCGCGCTGGTCCGAACAGGCGCCGCGCGACTGGTGGGACGCGGCATCCGGCGCGCTCGCCGCGCTCGTCGATGAAGCACGCGCGGCCGGCATCGATCCGCATGACATCGCCGCGCTGGGGCTGACCGGGCAGATGCATGGCGCGACGCTGCTCGACGCGCATGGCGACGTGCTGCGCCCCGCGATTCTCTGGAACGACGGCCGCGCGGATGCGGAGTGCGCGGAACTCGAGCGGCGCGCGCCCGCGCTGCGCACGGTGGCCGGCAACATCGCGATGCCCGGCTTTACCGCGCCGAAGCTGCTGTGGGTGCGCCGTCACGAGCCCGACGTGTTCGCGCGCATCGCGCACGTGCTGCTGCCGAAGGACTATCTGCGCTACCGGCTGACCGGTGCGTTCGCAACCGATCCGTCGGATGCCGCCGGCACGCTGTGGCTCGACGTCGCGAAGCGCGACTACGACGACGCGCTGCTGGCCGCATGCGGGCTGTCGCGCGCGCAGATGCCGACCGTGTTCGAGGGCAACCGCGTGACCGGCACGCTGCTGCCGGCCGTCGCGCGCGCGCTCGGGCTGCGCGAGATCCCGGTGGTGGCCGGCGGCGGCGACAACGCGGCCGGCGCGGTGGGCGTCGGCATCGTGCGGCCTGGCGATGCGCTGCTGTCGCTCGGCACGTCTGGCGTTTATTTCGCGGTGTCGGACGGGTTTCGCGCGAATCCGGAATCAGCGGTGCACAGCTTCTGTCACGCGCTGCCCGATACGTGGCACCTGATGTCGGTGATGCTGAACGCGGCCGGCTGCCTCGACTTCAGCGCGCAGCTGGCCGGTTATGGCGGCGTCGCGGCGCTGCTCGACGATGCCGAGACGAACGCGCGCACGAGCCGCCCGTGGTTCCTGCCGTACCTGAGCGGCGAGCGGACGCCGCACAACGACGTGAATGCGAAGGGCGTGTTCTACGGGCTCACGCCCGACACGCAGCGTGCGGATCTCGCGAACGCGACGCTCGAAGGCGTCGGCTTCGCGCTGCTCGACGGCATCGACGCGCTGCATGCGGCCGGGCTCGCGCCCGACAGCATCACGGTGATCGGCGGCGGCTCGCGCAGCGCGTACTGGACGCAGATGCTCGCCGACCTGAGCGGCCGCGCGCTGACGCTGCGCGCGGGCGGCGAAGTGGGGCCGGCGCTGGGCGCCGCGCGCCTTGCGCGTCTCGCGCTCGAACCGGATGCGTCGCTCGACGACGTGTGCCCGCAGCCGCCAATCGTCGCGGTGCGCGAGCCCGACCTCGCGCGGCATGCGTGGTATCGCGACGTGCGGCGTCCGACGTTTCGCGCGCTTTACCGCGCGCTCGAACCGGTGTTTGCAACGGGCGCATGACGTGCTGAATGCCTGCGCGTTGCAGTGACTCGATGCGGGCGGCGCATTCCGGCGGCCGCCCGGCGTTCGTGAGGTTGTCCAATAACAAGGAGTTGGAGACATGAAATCCGTGACGCGTCGTACCGTATTGAGCTCGCTTGCCGGCGCCGCCGCACTGGCGATCCTCGCGCTGGGCGCACCGCCCGCGCAGGCGAGCAAGGACAAGCCCGAGATCGGCTTCTGCATCGACGACCTGCGCGTCGAGCGCTGGTCGCGCGATCGCGATTATTTCGTCGCGGCCGCGACGAAGCTCGGCGCGAAGGTGTCGGTGCAGTCGGCCGACGCAAGCGAGGCGCGGCAGATTTCCCAGATCGAGAACCTGATCTCGCGCGGCGTCGACGTGATCGTGATCGTGCCGTTCAATTCGAAGACGCTCGGCAACGTCGTCGCCGAAGCGCGGAAGGCCGGCATCAAGGTCGTGTCGTACGACCGTCTGATCCTCGATGCGGATGTGGACGCGTACATCTCGTTCGACAACGAGAAGGTCGGCGAACTGCAGGCGCAGGGCGTGTTCGACGCGAAGCCGAAGGGCAACTACTTCCTGCTCGGCGGCGCGCCGACCGACAACAACGCGAAGATGCTGCGCGCAGGACAACTGAAGGTGCTGAAGCCGGCGATCGACCGCGGCGACATCAAGCTCGTCGGCCAGCAATGGGTGCCCGAGTGGAGCGCGTCGACCGCGCTGCGGATCGTCGAGGACGCGCTGACCGCGAACAACAACAAGATCGACGCGATCGTCGCGTCGAACGACGGCACCGCGGGCGGCGCGATCCAGGCGCTCGCCGCGCAGCATCTGGCCGGCAAGGTGCCGGTGTCCGGGCAGGATGCGGATCTCGCGGCGGTCAAGCGCGTGATCGCCGGCACGCAGACGATGACGGTCTACAAGCCGCTGAAGCTGATCGCGAGCGAAGCCGCGAAGCTCGCGGTCGATCTGGCGAAGGGCGCGAAGCCCGCGTTCAACGCGCAATACGACAACGGCAAGAAGAAGGTCGACACGGTGCTGCTGCAGCCGACGCTGCTGACGAAGCGCAACGTCGACGTCGTCGTGAAGGACGGCTTCTACACCCAGGCCCAGCTGGCGAGCCAGTAACGGCACGACGGCGGCGATGCACGCGGCCGGCCAGACGGGCGGCCGCGTGCTCACTGCGAGGCGATGAACGTATGACCGAACCCTTGCTGACGATGCGCGGCATCGTCAAGGCATTCGACGGCGTGAAGGCGCTCGACGGAATCGACCTGACCGTGCGTCCGGGCGAGTGCGTCGGCCTGTGCGGCGAGAACGGCGCCGGCAAGTCGACGCTGATGAAGGTGCTGTCGGGCGTCTACCCGCACGGCACGTGGGACGGCGAGATCCGCTGGGAAGGCGCGCCGCTTGTCGCATCCGGCGTGCGCGACACCGAGCGCGCGGGCATCGTGATCATTCATCAGGAGCTGATGCTCGTGCCCGAGCTGTCGGTTGCCGAGAACATCTTTCTCGGCAACGAGATCACGCTGCCCGGCGGGCGCATGCACTATGCGGAGATGGTGCGGCGTTCGGAAGCGCTGCTGCGCGAGCTGCGGATCGACGCGATCAACGTCGCGCAGCCGGTGATGAACTACGGCGGCGGCCACCAGCAGCTGATCGAAATCGCGAAGGCGCTGAACAAGCGCGCGAAGCTGCTGATTCTCGACGAGCCGTCGTCGTCGCTGAGCGCCGCCGAGACGCGCATCCTGCTCGACATCGTGCGCGACCTGAAGCGTCGCGGTGTCGCGTGCGTGTACATCTCGCACAAGCTCGACGAAGTCGACGCGGTATGCGACACCGTGACCGTGATCCGCGACGGCCGCCATGTCGCGACCGAGCCGATGAGTACGCTGACGACCGACCGGATCATCGCGATGATGGTCGGCCGCGAGATCCGCAACCTGTATCCGCGCGAGCCGCACGAGATCGGCGACGTCGTGCTGGAAGCACGCAACGTGACCTGTCACGACGTCGCGAACCCGCGCCGCAAGCGCGTCGACGACGTATCGTTCAGCGTGCGGCGCGGCGAGATCCTTGGCGTCGCCGGGCTCGTCGGCGCGGGCCGCACCGAGTTGATGCAGGCGATCTTCGGCGCGTATCCGGGCGCGAGCACGGCGAGCGTGCGGATGAACGGCCGGCCGCTCGCGATCCGCGCGCCGGCCGACGCGATCCGCGCGGGCATCGCGATGGTGCCGGAGGACCGCAAGCGCCACGGGATCGTGCCGCAGCTTGGCGTGGGCCACAACATCACGCTGTCGGTGCTGCGCCGTTTCGCGACGCGCGGACGGATCGACGCAGCCGCCGAGCTCGATGCGATCCGCACGGAGATGCAGCGGCTGTCGGTGCGCGCCGCGCATCCGTTCCTGCCGATCGCGAGCCTGTCCGGCGGCAACCAGCAGAAGGCGGTGCTCGCCAGGATGCTGCTGGCCGACCCGCAGGTGCTGATCCTCGACGAACCGACCCGCGGCGTCGACGTCGGCGCGAAGGCGGAGATCTATCGGCTGATCTTTGCGCTCGCGAAACGCGGCGTCGCGCTGATCGTCGTGTCGTCGGAGTTGCCGGAAGTGCTCGGGCTGGCCGATCGCGTGCTCGTGATCGGCGAAGGCGAGCTGCGCGGCGATTTCGTGAACGACGGCCTCACGCAGGAACAGATCCTCGGCGCCGCACTGACACCAGCGCGGCGTCCGGCCGAACCCATTGCAGCGAGTAACCCATGAATACCGAACTGTCTTCCTCTTCCGCCGTGCCGCCGGACGCCGACACGCGCCGCACGCACGGCCATCCGTTGCGCCAGATATTCGTGCGCTACAAGGTGCTCGCGCTGCTGTTCGCGGTCGCGGCGATCTGGGTGTTCTTTTCGGTGCTGACCGATGGGGCGTTCGTCACGCCGCGCAACGTGTCGAACCTGCTGCGGCAGATGTCGATCACCGGAATGCTCGCGTGCGGGATGGTGTTCGTGATCATCGCGGGCGAGATCGACCTGTCGGTCGGTTCGCTGCTCGGGCTGCTCGGCGGCGTCGCGGCGATCCTCGACGTCAATCGTCACTGGCCCGTCGCGGTGACGGTGCCGGCGGTGCTCGCGCTCGGCGTGCTGGTCGGGTTGTTCAACGGCTGGTGGTCGACCTACCGTCGCGTGCCGTCGTTCATCGTCGGGCTCGGCGGGATGCTCGCATTTCGCGGGATCCTGCTCGGCGTGACGGGCGGCTCGACGATCGCGCCGGTGTCCGACGGCTTCGTGTTCATCGGCCAGGGCTACCTGCCGCGCGTGGCGGGCGACGGCCTCGCGCTGCTGCTGTTCGCGCTCGTCGCGCTGCTGGTCGTCCGGCAGCGCGGCACGCGGCGCCGTTACCGGCTCGCGGTCGCGCCGGTGTGGCAGGACGCCGCGAAGATCGTCGGCGCCGGGGCCGTGCTGTTCGCGTTCGTCGCGATGCTCGACCGCTACGGCGGCATCCCCGTGCCCGTGCTGCTGCTGCTTGCGCTGCTCGGCGCGTTCTCGTGGATCGCGACGCAGACCGTGTTCGGCCGACGCATCTATGCGGTGGGTTCGAACCTGGAGGCGACGCGGCTGTCGGGCGTCGATACGGATCGCGTGAAGCTGGCGATCTTCGCGCTGATGGGGCTGATGTGCGCGTTCGCGGGGATCGTCAACACCGCGCGGCTCGCGGCCGGCTCGCCGTCGGCCGGCACGATGGGCGAACTCGACGCGATCGCCGCGTGCTTCATCGGCGGCACGTCGATGCGCGGCGGGTCGGGCACCGTCTATGGCGCGCTGATCGGTGCGCTCGTGATGGCGAGCCTCGACAACGGGATGTCGATGCTCGACGTCGACGCGTACTGGCAGATGATCGTCAAGGGCGCGGTGCTGGTGCTGGCGGTGTGGATCGACGTGGTGTCGCGTTCGAACCGGCGGTGAGGTGCGGTTCTATCCCTTCTATCCCGCGTCGGCTTTGATGAAGTCGACGAACGCGCGCAGCGGAGCCGGTACGAAGCGCCGCCCCGGGTAGTACAGGTACGGGCCTGAGAATGGCCGCCACCAGCCGTCGAGCACGGGCTCGAGCGCGCCGCTCGCGAAGTACGGGCGCAGCCAGTCTTCGTACAGATGCACGATGCCGAGCCCCGCACAGGCCGCGTCCACGACGAGATCGACGGCGCCGCCGATCTGCACGACGAGCGGGCCCGACGGCTCCACGCGCACCACTTCGCCGTCGCGCTCGTATTCCCACGCCGGCATCGCGCCGCTCGCGAAGCGGCCGCGCAGGCATGCGTGATCGAGCAGGTCGCGCGGATGGGCGGGGCGGCCGCGCCGGTCGAGATAGGCGGGCGCCGCGGCGGTCGCGAGGCGTTGCGAACGTGGGCCGATCGGCACGGCGATCATGTCCTGTTCGAGGCGCTCGTCGTAGCGAATGCCGGCGTCGCAGCCGGCCGCGAGGATATCGACGAAGCTTTCGTCGGCCACGACCTCGAGCCGGATCTCCGGATACGCATCGAGAAAGCGCGGGACGATCGACGGCAGCACGAGCCGCGCCGCGCTCATCGGAACGTTGAGTTTCAGCGTGCCGACCGGCTTCTCGCGGAACGTGTTCACCACGTCGAGCGCCGCCTCCACCTCGCTCAGCGCCGGCGTGAGCCGCGCGAACAGACGCGCGCCGGCTTCGGTCGGCGACACGCTGCGCGTCGTGCGGTGCAGCAGCCGCACACCCAGTTGCGCCTCCAGCCGGCGCACCGCTTCGCTGAGCCCCGATGCACTGGCGTTGGCCACGCGCGCAGCCTCGCGGAAGCCCTTCGCGCGCGCCACCGCCACGAACGCGTTCAGATCGCCGAGATCGACTTGCATTGTTCGCCTTTTCGTACAGGTTGTGCGCATTATGACCGCTTATCGTGCAGCGCCCCGCGGCGTAACCTGCGATTCACCCGTTCATACAGGAGCACGATCATGTCCCCCGTCATTCAATCCGGCACGTTTTCCCTGGCGGGCCGCCGCGTTCACCGCCTCGGTTATGGCGCAATGCAATTGGCCGGGCCGGGCGTGTTCGGGCCGCCGAAGGATCGCGACGCGGCGCTCGCCGTGTTGCGCGAAGCCGTCGAAGCGGGCGTCGATCACATCGACACCAGCGACTTCTACGGTCCGCATGTGACCAACCAGCTGATTCGCGAAGCATTGCATCCGTATCGCGACGATCTGCTGATCGTGACCAAGATCGGCGCGACGCGCGGCGACGACGGTTCATGGCTGCCGGCGTTCTCCGCCGACGCGCTGGCGGCCGCCGTGCACGACAACCTGCGCAACCTGGGTCTCGACGTGCTCGACGTCGTCAATCTGCGGATCATGTTCGACGTGCACGGGCCGGCCGAAGGCTCGATCGAGGCGCCGCTGTCTGCGCTCGCCGAACTGCAGCGGCAGGGCCTCGTGCGACACATCGGCCTGAGCAACGTCACGGCCGCGCAGATCGCCGAAGGCCGGCGGATCTGCGACATCGCATGCGTGCAGAATCATTACAACCTCGCGCATCGCGACGACGATGAGCTGATCGATGCGCTGGGTCGCGACGGCATTGCCTACGTACCGTACTTTCCGCTCGGCGGCTTCAATCCGTTGCAGTCGTCGACGCTCGACGCGGTGGCCGCGCGGCTCGGCGCGACGCGGATGCAGACCGCGCTCGCATGGCTGCTGCGCCGCGCGCCGAACATCCTGCTGATTCCGGGAACGTCGTCGGTCGCGCATCTGCGCGAGAATCTCGCTGCCGGCGCGCTGGTGTTGCCGGACGACGCGGTGCGCGAACTCGACGGGGTCGGGGCCGCTCGCGGTTGACGCGGGCGTGGGCGTCGTACATCGCATCGTCCGGCCGCTGCGTCCGCGCCGGCCGCTGAATTCAGCGAACCTGACCCAGTTGCTCGTCGATCGTGCGCGTCAACGGTGACTCGACATCGCCGGTGTGCTTCGTCTGCACGGGCTCGATCAGCACGATCCAGCATTCGTCGTCGGCGACCGGGTTATGCTGCGTGCCGCGCGGCACCACGTGCATCGAGCCGGCGGGCAAGTCGACGACGCGGCCGCCTTCATACTCGATCCTCAGATGCCCGCGCACGACGAAGAACAGCTCGTCTTCATGCGCATGGTCGTGCCACACGAGCTGACCGCGAACCTTCGCGACCTTCACGTACTGATCGTTGACCTGCGCGACGACCTTGGGCGACCAGTATTCGGATACATCGGCGAAGGCAGCCTCGAGGTCGAACGATTCGGCGAACGCAGCGGCGGGAAGGGTCATCTCGTCTCCAGATCCAGTGGTGGTAGGCAGGATCGAAACCGGCACGTTGCCGATTCATCGATATGTGGGGCCCAGCCGATTATATTGACGCCGCCGTTACGCCGCACGACGGCGTCGCACCGCGCCGCGCCGCGCTCAGCGGATGAGCGCGGCCGCGAAGTCGCGGTACGCATGCAGCGGGCGGCCGAGGATCGCGGTCAAGCGCTCGACATCGCCGGCCTGAGGCACCATCCCGTCGCTGACGTAGCGTTCGGCCATCAGGCGCATCTCGTAGGCCATCCATTTCGGCATGAAAGTCGCGAAATTGCTTTCGAACGCCGTGGGATCGTCGCCGCCGTAGGCCACCGGACGGCCAAGCAGCGCCGACCAGATCGACGCCAGCTCCGGGCCCGTCAGCGTGTCGGGCCCGACCAGGTTGATGGTCTCGACCGGCAGCTTGCCGGGCGCGTCGTTGCG
This sequence comes from Burkholderia sp. SIMBA_051, assembly GCF_046534915.1. NCBI lineage: Bacteria > Pseudomonadati > Pseudomonadota > Betaproteobacteria > Burkholderiales > Burkholderiaceae > Burkholderia > Burkholderia sp. SIMBA_051. The sequence goes on from NZ_JAWRXS010000013.1 coordinate 211,203, forward strand.
GCGGATCAGCTCGATCGCCGCGACTTCCGCGATGTCGCGCACGTCGACCATCGCGACGCCCTTGCTGCCGATCGGAATCGGGTAGACACCGTGATCGACGATTGTGTCCTTGATCATTAGTTCGTTGTCCATGAAATACGCGGGCCGCAGGATCGTCGCGCTGAACCCCATCTGCACGATCATCCGCTCGGCGCCGGATTTCACCGCGAAATGCGGCACGTTGACGAAGCGGTCGGCATCGAAGACCGACAGATAGACGACGCGCTCGATACCCGACTCACGCGCAAGATTCAGCGCGATCAGCGCCTGCGTGAATTCGTCGCCCGCCACGCCGTTGAGCAGGAACAGCGTGCGCACGCCGGAGAATGCGGTGCGCAGCGAGTCGATGTCGAGCATGTCGCCCTGAACGACATTCACCGCCGCCGGAAAATCGGCTTTGGACGGCTCGCGCACCAGCACGCGCACGTCGGCGCTGCGCTTGACGAGTTGATGGACGACCTGGCGGCCGACACGGCCGGTGGCGCCGGTAACGAGAAGGGTCATGATGTTCGCTCCTGAGAGTAAGGGTGGGGTGACTGCCCACGTAAGTTAGGTGATCCACACATGATCCGGAAGATGTGTTAAATAGACTCGGTGTCTCACAGGTGGAACACATGGACCTGCTCGCCCTCGCCGATTTCAATCTCGTCGCCCGTCATGGCAGCTTTGGGGAAGCCGCACGCGCGGCCGGGCGCCCGAAGGCCACGCTGTCGCGCCGCGTCACGGAACTGGAGAACAGTCTCGCGTTGCGCCTGTTCGAGCGCGGCTCGCGCGGCGTGACGCTCACGCAGGAAGGGCGCGCACTTTACGAGCGCACGGGTGCGCTGCTCGCCGAGCTGGCCGACAGCGCATCGGCGATCGCATCGCGCGGCGAGCGGCCGCACGGCCGGCTGCGCATCAGCGCGCCGATGCTCTTTTCGCACTTCGCGATGGGCAAGCTGGTGGCGACGTTTGCGTTGAAATATCCGGACGTGCGGGTGGAAGTCACGACCGAAGACCGCCCCGTCGACATGATCGACGAAGGGTATGACCTCGTGATTCGCGTGAACCCCGACCCGGACGAGAGCCTGATCGGACGCGTGTTCCTGCGCGACCGGCTGGTCGTCGTGGCGACGCCGGCGCTGGCACGGCCGAGCGGCGATGCGGCCGCACCGGCCGTCGTTCGCGGCACCGACGACAGGCGCGCCGCATGGGACGTCACGGGCCCGGCCGCGACGTCACGTATCGCGATCGAGCCGGTGGCCCGGCTGTCGTCGCTGATCATGGTGCGCGATACGGTCCGGCTCGGGCTGGGCGCCGCTTGCCTGCCGGTGTCGCTGGTGAGCCGCGATCTCGCCGCCGGCACCCTCGTCAGTTGGGGCGACGTGCCGGGGCCGGACATCGCACTGTGGGCGCTGTATCCTTCCAGGCGATTGTTGAGCGCGCGCGTGTCCGCGTTTCTCGATCACCTCAAGAGCGCGTTTCCGTCGGGCACCCCGCAAGAACTGGCTGCCTATATCGACGCGCAACCGTGACACCGCGCCGCGCGCGGTGCGGGGTTCGCGATACCGCGGCGGCGCGCGTGCGCTACGTCCGGTCGCGGGTACGTGCGCGTACCGCGCCCGTAATCACCGCGATGCCGAACAGGATGACGGCGACGATCTCGATGATGTGCTGCGACACGTGCAGCGTCATCAATCCCCATGCCACGCCGCCGATGAAAATGATCCATCCGACCAGGTAGATAAGCAGAGTCATCATTTTTCTCCTTGCGGTTCGGGTTCTCGCTCGGATTGCCGTCGCGCGGCGGCCGCTTTCTCCGGCAGCGGTTCGTGCGGATGCAGGCCGAGGCGTTCCATCAAGCGCCCAGCGTCGAACGGTGCTTTCGTTTTCACGTCGTTGTCGAAATAGCAGTACACGTCGCGCCGCTGCGCGCGCGGCGGCGCCAGGTCCGGCGCTGCAAGGTGCGCATCGGCGGGCTGCGCGCCGCCGCGCCACGACGTGATCCTGCGCGCCCACCGATCGAGCGACGCATCGGAATACTCGCCGGAGTACTTCGTTTCCGTGCCGTGCAGCCGCATGTAGACGAAGCGCGCGGTCAGATCCTCGAACTGCGGCCACGCCTCGGTTGAGTCCGACACGACGAGCGCGGCCTTGTGGCGGCGCAGCAGCTTCACGAACGCCGGATCCACGAAGCTCGCGTGACGCACTTCGACAGCGTGACGCAATTTGCGCTTGCGGTCGATCTCGAGATACGGAGTCCTGACCCTGCGGTCGTGCTGTTGCGCGAGGGCGAGCGCGGCTTCGGTGTCGGGCGGCAGCAGGCTCAGGAAATGTTCCATATGCTCGGGGTCGAAACGCAGCGATGGCGGAAATTGCCATAGGATCGGCCCGAGCTTGTCATTCAGCGCAAGGAGCCCCTGCGCGAAGAAATTCGCGCAGGCGGTCGTCGCCGTTTCGTCGCGAAAGCGCAGCATGTGGGTCAGATAGCGCGAGCCTTTCACGCTGAACGTAAAACCGGGCGGGGTTTCGTCGTACCAGCGCCGCCAACTGGAGAGCGATTGCAGGCTGTAGTGCGTGCCGTTGATCTCGATCGTCTGCATCCGGCCGGACGCGTATTGCAGCTCGGCGGCCTGCTTCAGGCCTTTCGGATAGAAGGTGCCGCGCCATCCGTCGTAGCGCCAGCCTGAGATGCCGATGTGTATCTCGCCGGTTGTGCCTTTCACGTCGATGCCCGGAAGTCCGTGGATATCCGTCGCAAGTAGCAATGCGCGTGCCACGCCTGGGCATGCGCGCGCTCCGTCGCTGGCCGAGCCACGCGGCGAACGCCGCTTTCAAGTCACCCCCAAAGAGCAAGATGAAAGCGACGTCGTACGCGCCGCGCAACGATCACGACGCGGACAACCTCACCGACACGCCCGTCGCCGTATAAACCGGCGTCGCCTTGAACCCATCGACCGTGACCGTCGAGAACTTCGCCGCGCCCGCCGCGCCGTCGATCAGCGCGATCGTATCGCCGGCCTTCGGCGCATAGCCGTTCACGAACTTCACGTGCAGCGTGCCGCCCGCAACGGTCAATTGCCCGCCCACGCGCAGCCGCCCGCCGCCGTTGCCGTCGATGTCGAGCTCCAGCGTCGCGTTGTCGAGCTGCGTATAGCGCGTCGCGATCGTGACGGGCACGCTCGCCGCGATCCGGACGTTGCCACCGGCGCCGACGTACACGTCGCCGTTGCCGAACGCCGACGCGGAGGCCGCGGCGAGCGTGCCGCCATTGACCTGCGTGCCGCCCGCATAGCGGTTGTTGCCCGCCAGCGTCAGCGTGCCGGTGCCTTGCAGCGTCAGCTTGCCGCCGCCCGCGATGTCGTTGCGCCACTGGTCGGCCGCGTTGAGTCCGCCCTGCGACGCGTCCATCGACACGATCACGTTGCCGTTGAACGCGCCATAGCCGTCGGCCGCGGCGAACAGGTTCAGGCGGCCCCAGCCTTCCGCATCGTCCATCACTGGGTAGCCGGACTGCAGCTCGGTCGTTTTCAGCACGACGCGCCGCTGGTCGGCGCTCAGGTACGGGAAGCGCGTCTGCAGCAGAATCTCCGCGCCCTTCGGCACGACGGGCGGCGCGTCGGTCGACTCGATCGCGCCGAAGCCGTACGTCAGGCGGCGCGCGAAGGCCGCCTTGTTCGCCGTGTAATCGGCGAACCGGTCGTTGGCCGGCGTGCCCGAGTGCGCGAACGCGGCGAACGTCGTGCCGGTCGTCCCCGTGAGCTGCTGAAGCGCCTGGTGGGCCTGGTTGTACGCGGCCTGCGCATCGCTCGCATACGCGCTCAGGTTCGCCGCGCTGACCGCCAGCGCGAGCATGCGGCCGCCGATCACGTCGAGCGGCGAGTGCATGCCGGCGAGAATCCGGTTCTCGCCCAGTTCGAGGCCGCGGCTCACCATCTCCTGGAATCGCTCCGGCACGAGCCACGCCATCGTCATCGCATCGCGCATCGCTTCGGCCTGGTGGCCGCTGATGAAACCGCCGTCGGTCGCGGGCGTCGTGCTTTCGGCCGGCACGAGCGTCGGCGCGACGACGACGCTCGAACTCCAGCGATACGGCCGCGCATACTTGTAGAAGCGCTTCGACGGTTCGGTCGACGCGTTGTTGCCCATTTCGTTGAGCAGGTCGACGACCTTGCCGAAGCTGGCGTTCGTGCTGCTGCCGACGCCGACGTTGTTGCCGGCGTCGTTGTACAGCACCGTCGTCGCGTCGGCGGGCACGCTGGTGATGCTGGTGGTCTGCTGCGCGGCCGTGCGCCACGCGCTGGTGATCGGGCCCATGCCGTCGGTCACGCTGTAGCCCTTGCCGCGCCGGTCGTCGAAGTAGGCGGCGTCGGCCTGCTGCTGCGTGCGTGCGGTCGTTGCGTTGACCACATACTGGACATTGGCCGCCAGCACCGTGTCGTTGAGGATCGTGCCGCACGGCGTGCCGCTGCCGGGCAGGCCCGAGCAGGTCGACGCAGAGATCGCCGGAAACGCGCCGTTGGCCGGCGCGCTCACGCCCGCATCGACCAGCATCGTCGACGGCTGCCACAGGTCGAGGAAGCGGCTCACCACGCGTACGGCCGCGTTGGTCGACAGCGTCGCATAGCGCGCGTCGCCACGCTGGTTGGTCGCGATGTTGTCGACGAAGGCCGGCACGCTCGGCACGGGGGCGCTGTCGACGAAGCCGAGGTCCGCCGGCGGCGCCGGAACGGCCGCGATGGTCGGGTTCGTCGACGCGACGTCGTCACCGCCGCCGCAGGCGACCAGAACGAACGCACTCGACAGCGCTGCGACGTGCAGCGGGAAACGGCTCCGTAATACCAACATGCAAGGCTCCATCCTGAGGGTCGAAGATGGCGGATTGTCGTGGGCGATCGTGACGTGGCGGTTAAGGATTTGTTGCGGCGCGCGGTCGACGCGCACGAATTCTCACTATTTGGTGAATTCGTGATGCTGAACATGCCGGACGAAGCGATCCGGTCGTCGGCGCAGCCCGATAGTTGACGGCGACGCGCAAACCGCGCAAGCGTGCGCGGTCGAATCAGCAGACCGGAACCGCGGCGCTCACGCCGGTTGCGCGAGCGATTCCACGTCGGCGACGCACACGCGGTTTCTGCCCTGGCGCTTGGCCGCATAGAGGGCGAGGTCGGCCTGATGCGTGAGCGCATGCATGGACGGCGGCCGCGCGCGATGGCCGGTCGCGCAGCCGATGCTGACCGTGAAGGCCGGTATCGTCGCGTCGAACCCGTCGAGCCGGTTGCGCTCCACGGCGCCGCGAATCGCTTCGGCGACCTGCTGCGCACCGCGCTCGTCCGTGTCGGGCAACACCGCGACGAATTCCTCGCCACCGTAACGTGCGGCGAGATCGCCGCGCCGTCGCGTATGCGCGCGGATGCATTCGGCAAGAAAGCGCAGTGCGGTGTCGCCTTGCGCATGGCCGTAGCGGTCGTTGTACTGCTTGAAGTGATCGGCGTCGATGAACAGCACCGACAGGCTGCCGTCGCTGCCGCGCTGCAGCCGTTCCCATTCGTCGGCGAGCGCGGCATCGAGCGCGCGACGGTTGTGCAGGCCCGTCAGCGGATCGGTGCGCGTGAGGTCCGTGAGCAGCGTCTGCTTGCGCAGGTTGTCGCGCAGCGCGAAGGCGAGCAGCCACACCACCGCGCAGAACAGCGCGCCGATCACGGACGCCGACACGCCTGCCGTCCACGTCAGGCGCGTGATGCCGGCCAGCACGTCGCGCTCGGCCGGCGCGACCACGGCGATCAGCGGCGTGCCGGGTACCCGCTGGTACGTGTACAGCCGCAACGTCCCGTCGATGCTCGAGCGCGCGGCATAGAAGCCCGCTTCGCGGCTCACCATCCGCTCGAACGACTTCGACCGGCGCAGCCGCACCATCTGGTGATCGGTCAACGGCGGATTGCGCGCGAGGATCGTGCCGTCCGCGCGCAGGATCGCGCTGACGCCGTGCGGTCCGACATTCAACCGCGACAGCAGCTGATCGAAGTAGGCGAGATCGACGGCGACCACCGCGATTCCGTTGAACGCATGATCCGGCCGTTCGATGCGCCGCGACAGCGCGATCGATTCGGTGCCGCCGCGCGAACGCGCGCGGTACGCCTCGGACACGTACAGGCCGACGTTGTCCGAATCGCGATGGACCTTGAAGTAGTCGCGATCGCTGAAGTCCCAGTTGTGGGTCGGGCCGCAACAACCGTCGATCAGCCGCCCGTCGCGGTCCGTCACGCCCATGCCGGTCACGTATTGCGCGGCCGTGCGCTCGAACAGCACGTCGTGACGCAAGCCGGCCTTCAGGCGCACGATCGCCGGGTTGCCGAGATCGGCGGCGAGCGACACGAGCGCGTTGTTGGACGTTTCGACGGTGCGCGCGATCTCGCTGACGAGGACAGCCGCGACATTGCGCGACGTCTCGTGCGCATGTTCGACGACTTCGCTGCGTGCGGCCCACAGCGTCACCGCGCTGATGCCGAGCGCCGCGACCGACATCAGCGTGCCCAGCACGCCGACGATCAGGTGGTGGCGGCCGGCCCAGTCGGCAATTTTCTCGATCGAAGGGGATGCAGGCATGGCTCGCGCTCGTACGGGAAGCGGGCTGCGACGGCAGCGGCGCTGGTCAAATCCGGGTTAACGGCAGGTGTGCCCGGAAATCGAGGCCGGCATGCGAGGCGATGACTGCGCGCAGGCGCCGCAAACGTGTGCGAGCGGGGCCTCCCAGTGGCGCGTCGTGCAATGACTGCGTAACCGCCGCGGATAAGCGCGGCGGCGCGGCTTCACTCGAGCCCGCCCTGGCACAGGTACTTGATCGACAGGTAATCGTCGAGGCCGTAGCGCGAGCCTTCGCGGCCGTAGCCCGACTCCTTCACGCCGCCGAACGGCGCGGCCTCGCTGGCGAGCGCGCCTTCGTTGATGCCGACGAGGCCCGTTTCGAGCCGTGCCGACACGCGCGCGATGCGGCGCAGGTCCTGCGTATAGAAATACGCGGCGAGCCCGAACGGCGTGTCGTTCGCGGCGTCGACGGCTTCGTCTTCCGTGTCGAACCTGAACAGCGCGGCGATCGGCCCGAAGGTTTCCTCGCAGGTCAGCTGCATGTCGGCGGTGGCGTCGCCGAGCACCGTCGGCGCGTAATAGTTCGGCCCGAGTTCGGGCAGGCGCTTGCCGCCCGTGAGCACGCGTGCGCCGCGCTCGATCGCGTCGCCGACGTGGCGCGCGATCTTGTCGACCGCGCGCGCGTTGATCATCGGGCCGATCTGCGCGGCCGGGTCGGTCGCCGGCGCGACCTTCAGCGCGGCGACACGGGCGGTGAGTTTGGCGGCGAACGCATCGTAGACGCCGGCCTGCACGTACACGCGGTTCGGCGACACGCAGGTTTGCCCGCCGTTGCGGAACTTGGCGGCCATCAGCCCGTCGACCGCCGCGTCGAGCTCGGCATCGTCGAACACGATGAACGGCGCATTGCCGCCGAGCTCCAGCGACAGCTTCTTCAGCGTCGCCGCCGATTCGCGTGCGAGCAGCTTGCCGACGGGCGTCGATCCGGTGAACGTGATCTTGCGCACGCGGCCGTCGGCGAGCCAGTCGGCCACTGCGTCGATGCCGCGCTCACGCGACGCGGCGATCATGTTCAGCACGCCGGGCGGCACGCCGGCTTCCTGCGCGAGGAAGGCGAGCGCGAGCGCGGTGAGCGGCGTGTCTTCCGCCGGCTTCGCGACGACCGTACAGCCGGCCGCGAGCGCGGGCGCGATCTTGCGCGCGATCATCGCGAGCGGGAAATTCCACGGCGTGATCGCGGCGACGACGCCGATCGGCTCCTTGACCGCACTCAGCCGCTTGCCGCGCTGCTGCTGCGGAATCAGGTCGCCGTAGGTGCGCGTCGCTTCCTCGGCGAACCACTGCACGTACGACGCACCGTAGGCGACTTCGCCGCGCGCCTCGGCGAGCGGCTTGCCCTGTTCGCGCGACATCAGCTTCGCGAGATCGTCGGTATGCGCGACGATCGCCGCGTGCCATGCACGCAGGATCGCGGCGCGGTCGCGAGCGGGCGTCGCGCGCCAAGCGGGCAGCGCGCGTGCTGCCGCGTCGGTCGCGGCGCGCGCGTCGGCGGCGTCGCTGTCGGGGGCGTGGGCAACGGTGTCGAGCGTGGCCGGATCGGTGACGTCGAAGCGACGGCCGTCGCGTGCGTCGCGCCACGCGCCGTCGATCAGGTTGGCGGTGCGAACGAGTTCGGGTCGGGAAAGCGTAAGCGGCATGACAGGTCCTTGGATGAAGCGATTCGGTGACGACGGCTGCGGCGCGGGCGCGCGACTATCCCCGCGCGGACAGCGAACTGCCACGCTCATGGGTGCCGCACGCTGCGGTAGTCAGTGACGTTCGCCGAACAGCGATTCGAGCGGGTAGTGCCGTTTGACGAACGGCGACTTGATGATCACGTAGCTGAAATACTTCTCGATGCCGATGTTCTGCTCGAGCAGCCCTTCGACGATCGTCTGGTAATGGCTCACGCTGCGCGTGATGAACTTCAGCAGATAGTCGTAGCCACCGCTCGCGAGATGGCACTCGACGATCTCGTCGACGTTGCGGATCGCCGCGACGAAGCGGTCGAAGTCCTCGCGGCGGTGGTCGGCCAGCGTGACCTCGGTAAACACGACCTGCACGTCGCCGAGTTTCTCGAGCTGGATGTGCGCGCCGTAGCCGCCGATGTAGCCCGCCTTCTCGAGCCGCTTCACGCGGATCAGGCAGGGACTGGGCGACAGCCCGACCGCATCGGCCAGTTCGACGTTGGTCATGCGGCCGCGCTTCTGCAACTGGGAGAGGATGCGCAGGTCGATGCGATCCAGCTTGCTGTCCGTCATGTTCACGTGAGAGCGGAAAAATGGAATGTCCGGTTACTTTAGAGTCGAACGATGGCCGCCACAAGCCCGGCTTTCCCTCGGCCGGCTCAGGCCGGCTGCGCGTGCGCGGCGTCGAGCGCGCGCTGCACGCCCGCGTCGGCCAGCACGTCGTCGAGCGTCTTGCGCACGCGTTCGAACAGCAGGTCGAACTCGCCCGCCGTGAAGCTCAGCGCCGGCGCGAAACCGAGCACGCCGTCGCCGAATGCGCGAAACACCACGCCGTTCGCGTAGGCGGCCGCCGCGATCCGGTCGGGCACGTTCAGCGCCGCGTCGAAGCGCGTCTTGCGCGCCTTGTCGGACACCAGTTCGAGCGCGCCGAGCAGGCCGACCGAGCGCGCGTCGCCGACGAGCGGATGCGCGCGCAGCGCATCGAGCCCCGCCGCGAAGCGCGGCGCCATCGCCTGGCCGTTCGCGAGCAGCCCGCCTTCGTGATAGAGCTTCAGCACCTCGAGGCCGATCGCCGCGCTCACCGGGTGCGCGGAATACGTATGCCCGTGACCGACCACGGCCGACTCCGCGCGGCTGCCCGCGAGGCCTTCGTAGATTTCGTCGGACATCAGCACCGCGCCCATCGGCGCATAGCCGGCGGTCAAGCCCTTCGCGACGGTCATCAGGTCCGGATCGACCTGCTCGGCCTCGCACGCGAACAGCGGCCCCGTGCGGCCGAAGCCGGTGATCACCTCGTCGGCGACGAACAGGATGCCGAGGCGCCGGCATGCGTCGCGCATCGCCTTCAGCCAGCCGGCCGGCGGCACGATCACGCCGCCGGAGCCTTGCACGGGCTCGCAGAAGAACGCGGCGACGTTGTCCGCGCCGAGTTCCGCGACCTTCGCTTCGAGCGCGGCGACCGACGCGGCGATCAGCGCCTGCGGATCGTCGCCGAGCGGGTGGCGATACGGGTAGGGCGACGGAATATGGTGCTGGTCCGCGCGCGGCAGGTCGAAATGGCGGTGGAACGCGGGCAGCGCGGTGAGCCCCGCGCCGATCGACGACGAACCGTGATAGCCGCGCTCGAGCGCGATCATCTGCTTCTTCGACGGGCGGCCGGTCGCGTTGAAATAGTGCGTGATGAAGCGCACCGCGGAATCGACCGCATCCGAGCCGCCGAGCGTGAAGTACACGCGGTTCAGCGACGGCGGCGCGAGCGCCGCGAGCCGTTCGGCCAGCTCGATCGCGGGCTGCGAGCCGAAATGGAAATAGCCGGTCGCGTAGGGCAGCTTCGTCATCTGCTCGGCGGCGGCCTTCACGATGCTGTCGCGGCCGTAGCCGACGTTCACGCACCACAGGCCCGAGAACGCGTCGAGCAGCGTATGGCCGTCGCCGTCCCGCAGGAACACGCCGTCGGCGGATTCCAGCACGGTGACGCCGCGCGCTTCGTGCGCGCGATAGTTGACGACGGGGTGGATCAGGTGTTGACGATCGGCTTCGATCAGCGCGGCTTGGTTCATGGCAGGGCGGGACTCTCGTCGGGTGTCAGCGGTGAGTCCATGCTACCGGGCGAGAATTCCGCACGCGTCTTCAATTTGTCGCCCGAAACGTATGGTCGCGGCGTTTGCACGGGGCGCTTCGGCATTTTCTGCTGCGCGCCCCGCCGGGCCGGGCGAGCGCGTCAGTAGCCGCGCGCGCGATCGACGATGCCGATCATCGGCTGTCCCGCGCGATGGCGCGCGAGGTTCTCGAGCACCGCGTCGACCGCGGTGTCGGGCCGCGTCGCGCTCGCGATGTGCGGCGTGATGCGAATGCGCGGATGCGTCCAGAACGGGTGGCCGGCCGGCAGCGGTTCGGGCTCCGTCACGTCGAGGATCGCGCTGTCGAGCCGGCCGCTGTCGAGCGCGGCGAGCAGCGCGGCCGCATCGAGCTGCGGGCCGCGCCCGACCTGCACGAGCGACGCGCCGGCCGGCAGCGCGTCGAACACGCGTGCGCCGAGCAGGCCGCGCGTGCTGTCGGTGAGCGGCAGCAGGCAGATCAGGATGTCGGTGCGGGCCAGGAACGCGTCGAGCGCCGCGTCGCCCGCGTAGCAGTCGATGCCGTCGAGCGTGCGCGGCGTGCGGCTCCAGCCCGCGCACGGGAAACCGAAGCGCCGCAGCGTGTCGAGCACGGCCTGGCCGAGCGTGCCGAGCCCGAGCACGCCGACGCGCCGCGACGCGGCCGCGCGCACCGGCTTCTCGCACCATGCCTGCACGCGCTGTTGCGCCGCATAGTCGAACAGGTCGCGGTGGATCGTCAGCACCGCCTGCGTCACGTATTCGACCATCCCTTCGACGATGCCGGGCTCGATCATCCGCACGACCGGAATGTGTGCCGGCACGCGCGATAGATCGAACTGATCGATGCCGGCGCCGACCGAGAACACGACCTCGAGGTTGGGCAGCAGCGCGATCGGATCGTCCGGCGGTTGCCACGCGGCGAGGTAGCGCACGTCGTGCGGATCGCCGAGATCCGGCCAGATCCGGAACGGGAGGTCGGGCGCGCGTTGCGCGAAGCGTTGTGCCCATTGCGCGCCGCGCACCGGGTCGGCCTTGTACAGGAAGCTCATCGTGCGTCCCGCTCAGCCGAGCGCCTGGTTGACGATCGCGAACGCGCGCAGCGCCGGATCGCGCGCGGGCGCCGCGCCGCGTGCCATCGCGACGACGGTATCGACACGCGGCAGGCCGAGCCCCTGCAGCCAGTCGGACAGCCCGCTGTCGCCCGGCACGTCGAGGCGCACGAACATGCCTTCGTGCAGCGCGAGCCAGTGGCTGATCAGCGCCTGCGCGCGCAGCGCGTCCGGCGCGATCACCGGTCCGATCACATGGCCGCGGCCGAAGCGGCGGAACAGCGCGAAGCCGAGCAGTTCGCCGTCGCGATCGAGCGCGATCCCGTTCGCGACGTCGAGCAGCGCATCGGTCACCGCGCCGCGTTCGTAGCCTGCCGCGCGCGACGCGAGCGCCGCGAGGCGCGGCCCGTCGTTCGTGCCGAGCGGGCGCAGGCGCTCGCCCGGCGGCAGCGAGATCAGCGGCGGCTGGAACGCGGCGCCCTGGTGCTGGTCGATCGTGGCGATCGCCTCGAAGCCGAACTTCACATAGAGCGGTTCGCCGGACGGCGTCGCATGCAGGAATATCGTGCGTGCGCCGAGACTGTCGACGACACGCGTGAGCAGTTCGCGGCCGATGCCGCGACCCTGGTGCTCGGGCGACACGATCACCATGCCGAGCGACGCGTGTGAATCGTCGAAGCGCCAGCCGAGCGCGGTGCCGATGACGCCGGATGCGTCCTCGGCGACGAAGCCGCCGCCGAGCTGGAACGCGAAGCGCCAGTCGTCGAGGCGGTGCGGCCACTTGACCGCTTCCGACAGGCGGTGCGCGGCGGGCAGGTCGGTGTCGACGAACGGGCGATAGGTAAGCGTGCGGGAAGGATTGAGGTCGGCCACGCCGGACTCCGGATGGGTAGAAATGACCTATCGACTCTGCCAGCGACCCACCGGCGCGGATAGGACGATTCGCCTGTTTTCCGGCGTCGGCGGGCGGCCGCGCGAGATCGATGCAAACCGGCTCGATCGGCGCGGACGAACGCGCGCGTCGTGCCGGCCGGGCCCGTCATTCCGACAGCTTGTGCTGGATGAACGCCGGTACGATGGGAGCAGGATGGCGCGGCGGCGGTTGCCGCGCCGCACCGCGCGGCGGCCGTGCCGCGCATGCGCGTGGCGGTGTCGCGAGACCCGCCGGCCGGCCGGCGCGCACTGCACAGGCGCGCACCGCAGATCGTGCCGTGCAGGGCGCGCAACACGCGGCGATCGTGCGTTTCGGGCGGCATCGAACGACGTGCGACGGATTTTTTGCCCTGATTCAATTTCGTTAAACCCAGCCCGTCCCCGGCCCTGCCGGGGCTTCACACCGACAGGACGTCACCATGATCCAGTTTGAACCGAAGTACATCACCTTCGACTGCTACGGCACGCTGACCCATTTCCGGATGGCCGAGACGGCGCGCGAAATCTATGCGGATCGGTTGTCGCCGGCCACGATGGAGGCCTTCGTGCGCGCGTTCGCCGCCTATCGGCTCGACGAGGTGCTCGGCGCATGGAAGCCGTACCGCGACGTCGTCGTCAACGCGGTCCGCCGCACGTGCGCACGGGTCGGCGTGAAGTTCGACGAAGCCGAGGCCGAGCTTTTCTATCATGCGGTGCCGACGTGGGGCCCGCATCCGGACGTGCCGGCCGGCCTGTCGCGGCTCGCCAGCAAGTACAAGCTCGTGATCCTGTCGAACGCGATGGACGACCAGATCATGAGCAACGTCGACAAGCTCGGCGCGCCGTTCCATGCGGTGTTTACCGCGCAGCAGGCGCAGTCGTACAAGCCGCGCATGCAAGGCTTCGAATACATGTTCGACAAGCTCGGCTGCAAGCCCGAGGACGTGCTGCACGTGTCGTCGAGCCTGCGCTACGACCTGATGACGGCCGAGGATCTCGGCATCAAGCACAAGGCGTTCGTGAACCGCGGTCACGAGCCCGGCACGCCGTTCTACAACTATTACGAAGTGTCGGACATCGGCCAGCTCGCGACGCAGCTCGGGCTGTAAGCCGGCTGCGCCGGCCGATTCATCGAGCGCCGGGACGCGGCCGTGATGCCGTCGCGTCCCGGCGCGTTCGGTCAGCGCACGAAACGAGGGTAATTACCGATATCGAGTCGTTCAAGCCGGGGCCGCCCGGGCCGATATATGTACCGAACGGTTAATATTTCGAGGCCCCCGCATGAAGTTGTCCACCAAACTGCTGATGCTCGTCGCCGCGGCGCTGCTCGGCGTCGTCCTGCTCGCCGCGTTGTCGCTGCACACGCTGCGCGACGCGCTGATCGACAGCCGCCGCGAAGAGATCGTCATTCTGCTGACCAAGGCCGAGCACCTGGTCGATTCGTATCGCGCGATGCAGACGAGCGGCACGCTCACGCAGGAGCAGGCGCAGCAGCAGGCCAAGGCCGCGCTGGCGGCGCTCAACGCGAATTCGAAGAGCTACTTCTGGGTCACGACGTCCGACGGCGTCAACCTCGTCCACCCGAACGCGAAGTTCATCGGCACGCGCGCGAAAGGCAACCGCACGACCAGCGGCCTGACCGACAGCGACGCGTACCGCGCGGGGATGGCGCAGGCGCATTTCGCGCTCGTCGACGTGCTGATCAAGCGCAGCCCTGACGCGGACCTGGAGCCGAAGCTGCAGGGCGTGGTCGCGATTCCGGACTGGAACTGGTGGATCGGCACCGGATTTTTCTACGACGACATCAACGCGGCGTTTGCCCGGCTCGCGATGGTGCTGGGCGCCGTCGCGCTCGTCATCGCCGCGGCGCTCGCGGCCATCGCATGGGGCGTGCTGCGCAGTGTCAGGCGCACGCTGGGCGGCGAGCCCGCGCATGCGACGCAGATCGCCGCCCGCATCGCCGCCGGCGAACTGGACGTGCCGTTCGATACGGCGCACGCCGCGCCCGGCAGTCTGCTCGTCGCGCTGGGCGACATGAAGGCGCGGCTGACCGACACCATCGCCGAGATCCAGACCACGACCCACTCGATCGCCACCGGCACCGGCGAGATCGCGCAAGGCAACCTGGATCTGTCGCAGCGCACGGAGCAGCAGGCCGCATCGCTGCAGGAAACGGCGGCGAGCATGGAGCAGATCACGTCCACGGTCAAACAGAACGCCGACAACGCGCGCCAGGCGAATGCGCTCGTGGCCCAGGCGAAGGATGCGACGGAACTCGGCGGCGCCGCCGTGCAGGCGGTCGTCGAAACGATGCGGCAGATTTCGGACGGATCGGTGCGGATCGCCGACATTACCGTCGTCATCGAAAGCATCGCCTTCCAGACCAACATTCTCGCGCTCAACGCCGCGGTGGAAGCCGCGCGGGCCGGCGAGGAGGGGCGCGGGTTCGCCGTCGTCGCGTCGGAAGTCCGCTCGCTCGCGCAACGCAGCGCCGCGGCCGCGAAGGACATCAAGGGATTGATCGACGCGTCGGTCGAGCGGGCCGGCAGCGGCAGCCGGCTCGTCGAGACGGCCGGCGCGCGCATGACGGAGATCGTCCGGTCGATCGACCGGGTGGCCGACATCATGGGCGAGATTTCCGCGGCATCGGCCGAGCAAAGCACCGGCATCGAACAGATCGGGCTGGCGGTCGCGCAAATGGACGAAGTCACCCAGCAGAACGCCGCGCTCGTCGAGCAGGCGGCTGCGGCCGCTTCGTCGCTGGACGAGCAGGCCGCGCGGCTGCGGGCCGCCGTATCGGTATTCCGGCTCGCTGCGTGACGGCTTCGCGCCGTCCGCTCGCGGCCGGCGTATCACCCTGCCTCCTGGGCGTCGCGCCGGCGCCTGCCCGACGTGCGCGGCGACATGCCGGCGACGCACGCGTCGCCGCACGCGGGCGCGGCGCCTGACGGCTGCACGCGTCCGGTTTCCGGGCAGTCCCGCCTGCTTCCCGTCTTCCCGCCAGGCCGTTCCGATCGAGCGGCATTCTTCTGAACTTTCCTGCGCGACGTCCCGTCGCGATCCCCACCGTCGACGCCCGTGCATGCGGCGATCTGCCGCAACGTGCCGCTCGTTTCGGCCGTCGTGGGCAGGCGCGCACGCATTCGACACAAACGTGCGGTTTGCGTGAGCCAAACGCGCGCCGGATGCCGAACGGGCAATTTTGTCGGCGCAATCTGCGGCGGCCGCGGCCTTACGATTTCCTGCATCGACACGGGTTCGGCAACCACCGCGACACGCCGCCGGGCCAACGGCGACACGTGCGTGCACGCAGCAATTCATGCTGCGCGGGCCGCTCAAAACGGTCGATTCGTATCGTGCGGGCCGCCCGAATCGCGACAAACCGCATTTTGGCGATGCTTAAATGAATTGCATGTGTACGACGTTGCGCCCGCCACCAGCAAGCGGGCGCGGCGGGATTCGAGAACCACGCTGGACCCAGGACCCCACTTTCCACAGCCAGGAGCAGTTCGGATGAGCGACGATATCGACAACGGCGGCAAGGGCGGCTTCACGCGCCGCGACATGATGAAGGTCATGGCGGCGAGCGGCATGATGGCCGCCGGCGCCGGCGGACTGCTGATGACCCCCGGCTCTGCATTCGCCGCGCCCGCGCCGAAGCGCGGCGGCAAGATCCGGGTCGCGAACGAAGCCGGCTCGACGGCCGATACGCTCGACCCGGCCAAGGGCTCGACGGGCGCGGACTACACGCGCTTCTTCATGTTCTACAGCGGCCTCACGCAGCTCGATGCGAGCCTGACGCCGCAGATGAACCTCGCCGAGTCGCTGCAGACGACCGATGCGAAGACGTGGATCATCAAGCTGCGCAAGGGCGTCACGTTCCACGACGGCAAGCCGGTCGGCCCGGCCG
The DNA here is from genome assembly GCF_046534915.1 of Burkholderia sp. SIMBA_051. NCBI lineage: Bacteria > Pseudomonadati > Pseudomonadota > Betaproteobacteria > Burkholderiales > Burkholderiaceae > Burkholderia > Burkholderia sp. SIMBA_051. Next base: position 227,503 of record NZ_JAWRXS010000013.1, read on the forward strand.
ACGTGGTGTTTTCGCTGATGCGCCACAAGAACGCGGCCACCGCGTCGAAGGTCAAGACGCTTGCCGAACAGTTCGCGGACGCGAAGGCGAGCGGCCCGGACGAAGTCACGCTCACGCTCGCCAGCGCGAACGCGGACCTGCCGGTGATCCTCGCGACGCCGCAACTGGTGATCGTCAAGGACGGCACGACCGACTTCTCGACCGGCATCGGCTGCGGCCCGTACAAGCTGAAGTCGTTCAAGCCGGGCGTGTCGACCGTCGGCGTGCGCAACGACAGCTACTTCAAGCCGGGCAGGCCGTATCTCGACGAGATCGAGCTGATCGGCATCAGCGACAGCGCCGCGCGCCTGAACGCGCTGCTGTCGGGTGACGTGCACCTGATCAACGCGATCGATCCGCGCTCGACGCAGCGGGTCTCGTCGACGCCGGGCTACGCGCTGAAGGAAACCAAGTCGGGCCTCTATACCGACCTGATCATGCGCAGCGACAACCCGATCGTCTCGAGTCCCGATTTCGTCGAAGGGATGAAGTACCTGTTCGATCGCGAGCAGCTCCGCACGGCGGTGTTTCGCGGCTACTCGGTGATCGGCAACGACCAGCCGATTCCGCCGGGGCACCGCTACTTCAACGCGTCGCTGCCGCAGCGGGCGCACGATCCGGACAAGGCGAAGTTCCTGTTCAAGAAGGCGGGCGCGCTCGGCGCCACGTTGCCGCCGGTCTATGCGACGTCCGACGCGAACGGGTCGATCGAAATGGCCGTGCTGCTGCAGCAGGCCGGCCAGAAGATCGGGCTGAACCTGCAGGTCAACCGCGCGTCGCCCGACGGCTACTGGTCGAACCACTGGATGAAGCACCCGCTCACCTTCGGCAACATCAACCCGCGCTCGAGCGCCGACGTGCTGTTCACGCAGTTCTTCAAGTCGGATGCGCCGTGGAACGAGTCGGGCTGGAAGAACGCGAAGTTCGACCAGCTGCTGCTCGCCGCGCGTTCGGAAACCGACGACGCGAAGCGCAAGCAGATGTACGGCGACATGCAGGTGATCGTGGCGCAGCAGGGCCGCGTCGGCATTCCGGCGTTCATCAGCTTCCTCGACGGCTACGACAAGCGGCTCGCGGGCCTCGGCTCGATCCCCACCGGGCCGATGATGGGCTTCACGTTCGCCGAGAACGTGTGGTGGAACGCATGACATTGTGGCTGGCCGCCGTCGCGCGGCCGGTGCGAATCATCGCGCCGGCCGCACGCGGCTTTTCCGGGAGTGCGACTCCATGAATCGAATTTTGCTCGGGCTGATCGGCCGGCGCATCGCGGTCACCGCGCTGACGCTGCTGATCGTATCCGCGATCATCTTCACGATCACGAACCTGCTGCCGGGCGACGCCGCGCAGGCCGCGCTCGGCCAGTCGGCGACGCCGGAGACGGTCGCCGCGCTGCGCCAGCAGTTCGGTCTCGACATGCCGGCGCACGTGCGTTACCTGCACTGGCTCGGCGGGCTGCTGCACGGCGACTTCGGCCGGTCGTTTTCCGGCGACATGCCGGTGTCGGAGCTGATCGGCGGGCGCCTGCCGAAGTCGCTCACGCTGGCGGCGATCACGACCGCGGTGTCGGTGCCGATCGCATTGCTGCTCGGGATCCTCGCGGCGGTCAAGCGCGAGTCGGCGATCGACCGCGTGATCAGCCTCGGCACGCTGTCGCTCGTCGCGACGCCGGAATTCCTGATCGCGACAGTCGCCGTGCTCGTGTTCGCGGTGAAGCTGCACTGGCTGTCCGCGCTGTCGTACAGCGGCCCGATCGAAAGCCTGCACGATTTCCTGCGTGCGTATGCGATGCCGGTGCTGACGCTGTGCGCGGTCGTGATCGCGCAGATGGCGCGGATGACGCGCGCCGCGGTGATCGAGCAACTGAGCGCGTCGTATGTCGAGATGGCCGTGTTGAAGGGCGCGAGCCCCGCGCGCGTCGTGCTGCGCCATGCGTTGCCGAACGCGATCGGCCCGATCGCCAATGCGATCGCGTTGAGCCTGTCGTATCTGCTCGGCGGCGTGATCGTCGTCGAGACGATCTTCAACTATCCGGGCCTCGCGAGCCTGATGGTCGACGCCGTCAGCAACCGCGATTTCCCGTTGGTTCAGGCCTGCACGCTGATCTTCTGCGTCGCTTACCTGACGCTGGTGCTGTTCGCCGACCTGTGCTCGATCGTGTCGAACCCGCGACTGCGCACCTGAGTGTTTCGTTTTCCTTCCGAGATGCCGCCCATGCAACCGATCGAACCCGTACAACGCAGCAGCGCGCTGCCGCCATCCGGCGACCCGCCCCTCGGGCGGGGCAGCATGCCGCCTGCCGCGCCCGCCCCCGACCAGCCGCGCAAGCGCCGCGCCGCGCGCATCGCCTTGACCGCCGGCGGCCGCGTCGGCCTGTCGATGGTCGGCCTGATGCTGTTCGTCGCGGTGTTCGGGCCGCTGATCGCGCCGCATGACGTCGGCGCGATCGTCACGCCGGACGTGTTCGCGTCGTTCAGTGCGAAGCTGCCGTTCGGCTCCGACTTCCTCGGCCGCGACATGCTGAGCCGGATCCTGTACGGCACGCGGCTGACCGTGCTGCTCGCGCTCGCCGCGGTGCTGCTCGCCGCGGTGACCGGCACGACGCTCGGGCTGCTCGCGACCGTGTCGGGCCGCGCGGTCGACGAGACGATGAGCAGGCTGCTCGACGCGCTCACGTCGATTCCGTCGAAGATGTTCGCGCTGATGTTCGTCGCCGCATTCGGCTCGTCGCTGCCGCTGCTGGTCCTCACCGCCGCGATCAGCTACATGCCCGGCTCGTACCGGATCGCGCGTGCGCTGGCGGTCAACATCAGCACGCTCGAATTCGTGCAGGTGGCCAAGGCGCGCGGCGAAAGCGCGCTGTACATCGCGTGCGTCGAGATGCTGCCGAACATGATCCATCCGATGCTGGCGGACACCGGGCTGCGCTTCACGTTCGTCGTGCTGCTGCTGAGCGGCCTGAGCTTTCTCGGGCTCGGCGTGCAGCCGCCGTACGCGGACCTCGGCTCGCTCGTGCGCGAGAACATCGCGAGCCTCGGCGACGGCTCGGCCGTCGCGATCATGCCCGCGGTCGCGATCGCGATCCTGACGGTGGGCGTCAACCTGATGATCGACGGCCTGCCGCATCGCGGCCGCCGCAAGGGCGCGGCCGGCGCCGCCGGAGGACACTGATGCGACACGAATCGAACCCGCTCGTCGAGGTGCGCGGGCTGCGCGTGGTCGGCGGCCGGCCGGGTGGCGAGGAAACGACGATCGTCCACGGCGTCGACTTCGACGTCGCGCGTGGCGAGGTGCTCGCGCTGATCGGCGAATCGGGCTCCGGCAAGACGACGATCGCGCTGTCGCTGATGGGCCATGCGCGCGCCGGCTGCCGGATCGCCGGCGGCTCGGTGAAGCTCGGCGGCACGGACGTATGCACGCTGTCCGCGCAGGCGCTGACAGCCTTGCGCGGCCGCAAGGTCGCGTATATCGCGCAGAGCGCGGCCGCTGCCTTCAACCCGTCGCGCACGATTCTCGACCAGGTGATCGAGAGCGCGCTGATCCACAAGACGATGACGAAGCGCGATGCGCAGGCGAAGGCGGTCGAGCTATTCCGCGCGCTCGCGCTGCCCGAGCCGGAGACGATCGGCAAGCGCTATCCGCACCAGGTGTCGGGCGGTCAACTGCAGCGGCTGATGGCCGCGATGGCGCTGATCACCGACCCGGAGCTGGTGATCCTCGACGAGCCGACCACCGCGCTCGACGTGACCACGCAGATCGACGTGCTGCAGGCGTTCAAGAACGTGATCCGGCGCTACGGGATGAGTGCGGTGTACGTGTCGCACGACCTGGCGGTGGTCGCGCAGATGGCCGACCGGATCGTCGTGCTGAGCGACGGCCAGATCCGCGAAGCGGGCGAGACCGAACAGATCCTGCACGCGCCGGCGCATCCGTACACGCAAAGCCTGATCGCGGCGGTCACGCCGGGCGCGATCGAACGCGACGCGAAATTCGCGCAGGCCGCGCCCGCGCCGCTGCTCGACGTGCGCGGCGCGGTCGCCGGCTACGGCGGCCGCACCGCGAAAGGCTGGCCCGCGAAGGTGATCTTGCACGAAGTGGACCTGCGCATCGGGCGCGGGCAGACGGTCGGCGTGATCGGCGAATCGGGTTCCGGCAAGACGACGCTCGCGAAGGTGATCGCGGGCCTCGTGCCGGCGACGGCCGGGCAGATCCTGCTCGACGGCGAGCCGCTCGCGCTCGACATCGGCAAGCGTTCCAAGGAGCAGCACCGCCGCGTGCAGATCGTGTTCCAGAACGCCGATACCGCGCTCAACCCGGTGCATACCGTCGAGCGCACGCTGGCGCGGCCGCTCGCGTTCTATCACGGGATCAAGGGCGCGCGGGCGCGGCAGCGCGTCGCGGAACTGCTCGACCTCGTGCGGCTGCCGCAGGCGGTGGCCGCGCGGCGCACCGGCGAGTTGTCCGGCGGGCAGAAGCAGCGCGTGAACCTCGCGCGCGCACTCGCGGCCGAGCCCGACCTGATCCTGTGCGACGAGGTCACGTCGGCGCTCGACACCGTGGTCGGCGCCGCGATCATGGATTTGCTGCGCGACCTGCAGGCGAAGCTCGGCGTGTCGTACGTGTTCATCACGCACGACATCGCGAAGGTGCGCGCGATCAGCGACGACATCGTCGTGCTGTACGCGGGCCGTCGCGTCGAAACCGGCAGTCGCGATGCGCTGTGCGCGCCGCCTTACCACCCGTATTCGCATCTGCTGGTGTCGTCCGCGCCAGAGCTGCGCGCAGGCTGGCTCGACGACGCGGCCGAGCGTTGCCACCGGCCGCTGGTGCCGATCGGCGAGCGCGAGAACGAGGCCGAGCTGTGTCCGTTCCTGTCGCGCTGCTCGATGCGGGTGGACGGCGTGTGCAACCGGACGGCGCCCACGCTGCGCACGCTCGGGAACGGCGCGAAGGTGTTGTGTCATCGCAGCGAGGAAGACCTCACGCGCTTCCAGGCGGAGCCAGTGGAGGCCGGCGGAGCGCCGGTGCAGCCGGTGCGTTTGTAGCGCGCCAGACGTTACGTGTTCGTCACGCGTTCGTCGCGCATGCCGCGGCAGCCGGCGTTCCGCATAGTCTGCTGCGGCGGTCGCGCAAAACGGCAATTTGTACGCGTGCCGCGCGCGAATACGCGGCAACTGCAGTTTTTGACGGTGATTAAATGATTCTCATTGAACGGTCGCCGATCGTCATTGCCGGCATGCTCGAGAAGGATCCGATGAAACTGGAATCGTACTGGCTGGATACCCGCCCCGCGTTTCGCGCCGGAAGCGTTGGCCCCGTCGAGGGACGCGCGGACGTGGTCGTGATCGGCGGCGGCTTCACCGGCTTGTCGGCGGCGCTCGCGCTCGCGCAGCGCGGCGTGTCGGTGGTCGTGCTCGAAGCCGCGCAGGTCGCGGGCGAAGCGTCCGGCCGCAACGGCGGCCAGTGCAATACGGGCGTCGCGCAGGACTACGCGTCGCTGGCCGCGCGCATCGGCGCCGCGCAGGCGAAGCAGTTCTATCGCGCGTACGAAAGCGCGGTGAAGAGCGTCGAGACGATCGTGACCGAACAGGCGATCGATTGCGATTTCCGGCGCGCCGGCAAGCTGAAGCTCGCCGCGAAACCGCAGCATTTCGCGGGGCTTGAAAAGACCTTCAACGCGTTGCGGCGCGACGTCGATCCGGACATCGAGCTGATCGACCCGTCGCACATCCGCGACGAAGTCGGCTCCGACGGTTTCTACGGTGGACTCCTGCAGCGCAACGGCGCGCAGATGCACATGGGCAAGTTCGGCGTCGGGCTCGCGCAAGCGGCCGTGCGGGCCGGCGCACGCGTGTACGAGCACGCGGCCGTCACGCAGCTCGACCGGCTCGACGGCGAGCGCCACAGAATTACCTGCGCTCGCGGCACGATCGTCGCCGACCGCGTGCTGGTCGCGACCGGCGCATCGCAGCACGGGCCGTTCGCGTGGTTCCGGCGACGCATCGCGCCGGTCGGCAGCTTCATCGTCGTCACCGAGCCGTTGGCCGACGCGCAGTTGAACCGGCTGTTCCCGCATCGTCGTGCGTATGTGACGTCGCGCCAGATCGGCAACTACTTCCGCGTGACGCCCGATAACCGATTGTTGTTCGGCGGCCGCGCGCGCTTCGCGATGTCGAGCCCGCGCTCGGACGCGAAAAGCGGCGACATCCTGCGCGCCGGCATGGCCGGCTATTTCCCCGAGCTGGCTCACGTCCGCCTCGATTACTGCTGGGGCGGGCTGGTCGACATCACCGCCGACCGGCGGCCGCGCGCGGGCCAGCACGACGGGCTCTATTACTCGATGGGCTACAGCGGCCACGGCGTGCAGATGGCGGTGCACATGGGCCGCGTGATGGCCGACGTGCTGTACGGCGCGGCCGCATCGAATCCGTGGCGCGAGCTCGACTGGCCGGCGATGCCCGGCCATTTCGGGCACGCGTGGTTCCTGCCGATCGTCGGCGCGTATTACCGGATGCAGGATTTCCTGCACTGAAGCGAGCGCCCAGGAGGATTCGACATGAAAGTGCGTTTCGTTTACCCATTCTCCGTCGTGCAGGCGGCGGCATGAGGGCGGCGAGCATGGCTGTTCCGTTTCTCGATCCGATCGACGGCACGATTCCCCGCGCGGCGCGTGTCGCGCGGCCCGTCTCGCCGGCGATCGGCGACGTGCTGCGCACGATCGACGCGTCGTTCGCGCAGCCGCTGAACCTCGACACGCTCGCGGCCGTGGCCGGGTTGAGCGTGTCTCGTTTCACCGCGCGTTTTCGCAGCGAAACCGGGCTGTCGCCGCACCGGTATCTGTGCCTCGTGCGAGTGCGGCGGGCGCAGGACCTGTTGCGTGCCGGTCTCGCGCCGTCGGTCGTCGCGACCGACGTCGGTTTCTTCGATCAGAGCCATCTGTGCCGGCATTTCCGGCGGGTGCTCGGGATCACGCCGGGTGATTACGTGGTCGCCCGAACGGGCGGCGCGCCGGTGCGAACGCCATCGACGCGCCTGCGCGCCGAACGCCGCGAAGCGTCGTGTCACGCGGCGTAAGCGCACGCATGGACGACATGCCCCGCTGAGGATGTCCGGCAGAAGCGCCGGCGAACGACGATTTCCGATATCGCGTGACGGCTTTTGAACGAATCCGTCACGCACTGCACAGGAGCAGAAATGACCGCAGTTTTCGTGTTGCACCGGGCCGACGGCGCACCGCCTTCCACCGCGTTCCGCAAGCAGGCGTTCGGCGCGAGCGATCCGTTCGCGTCGCATCGCGAGATCGCGTGGGAAGGCCCCGACGCGATGGCCGCGGGGCGCATCGGCTTCGTCGGCGAACTCGACATCGCGAGCTTTCCGCACATCGAAACGCTCGTGGTCGTCGCAGGCGAGTTGACGCTCGAAGCTGACGGCGCCGCACCGCTGGTGCTCGGCCCGCGCCAGGGCGTGGTGATCGGCGGCGGCACCGCGCTGCGCATCACCGCGCAAGCGCCCGTGCTGTTGACGTTCTGCGCGGCCGCATGCACGAACCCGACGAAGCGCGGCCTCTTCCCGCTGCGTGCCGACGCCGACTTCAAGCCGTCGTCGACGCTGCCCGCGGAAGTGCTGCTCGGGCCCGCGCCGCAATGCCGCAGTGACAACGTGTTTCTCGACGACGGCGCCGAGTACTGCGCGGGCACGTGGGATTCGACGCCCTATCACCGGATCATTCGCCCGCATCGCGTGAACGAATTCATGCTCCTGCTGGACGGCGGCGTCCGGTTCGCCGCGCCCGACGGCAGCGTCCTGTCGCTCGGCGCCGGCGACGCGCTGTTCGTGCCGCGCGGCGCGTCGATCGGGTGGGAAAGCAGCGAACGCGTGGCGAAGTTCTACGTTGTGCAAAACGTCCAAGCATCAACCGACCGAGACTGAACATGTCCCCTCCGCTGCGCCATATTGAAACTTCGCCCACGCCACCGGCTTCGGCCGACGTCGTCGTGATCGGCGGCGGCATCATCGGCGTCTTCACCGCCTACTACCTCGCCCGGCGCGGGGTGTCGGTCGCGCTGGTCGAGAAGGGCCGCATCGGCGCCGAGCAGTCGAGCCGCAACTGGGGCTGGTGCCGCCAGCAAAACCGCGACGCGCGCGAGTTGCCGATGGCGAGCAAGAGCATCGACCTGTGGGAACGATTCGCGGCCGAATCCGGCGAAGACACGGGCTTTCATCGCTGCGGGCTGCTGTATCTGAGCAATGACGACGAAGAGCTGTCCCGCTGGGCCAGCTGGGGCGAATTCGCGAAGACCGCGGGCGTGACCACGTACATGCTCGACAGCAAGCAGGCCGCCGAGCGCGGACGGGCTACCGGGCGGCAGTGGAAGGGCGGCGTGTTCTCGCCGACCGACGGCACGGCCGATCCAGGCAAGGCCGCGCCGGCCGTGGCCGCCGCGCTGATCAAGCTGGGCGGCAGTGTCCACCAGCACTGCGCGGCGCGCGGCATCGAACTCGAAGGCGGCCGGGTCGCGGGCGTCGTCACCGAGGCGGGCGTCATCAAGACCCGAACGGTCGTGATGGCCGGCGGTGCATGGGCGTCGTCGTTCTGCCGCCAGCTCGGCATCCGGTTTCCGCAAGCGTCGATCCGTCAGTCGATCCTGAGCGTGTCGCCGGTCGAAACGCCGTTGCCGGATGCGATGTACACGTCCGGCGTGTCCATCACGCGCCGCAGCGACGGACGCTACGCGTTGGCGATCAGCGGCCGCGCGCGCGTGGACCTGACGCCGCAGTTCCTGCGCTTCGCGCCGCAATTCGTGCCGATGTTCGCGAAACGCTGGCGCAATCTGCTGCCGGGCGGCCTCGAAGGCGTGCGCGGCGGCCACGAAACGTTGAAGCGCTGGCGCCTCGACGCGCCGACGCCGATGGAAGCCGTACGCATTCTCGATCCGAAGCCCGACATGCCGACGGTCACCGAAACGTACCGCCGCGCGGCCGAACTGTTGCCCGAACTGCGCGAAGCGAAGATCACGCACGCGTGGGCCGGGTTCGTCGACAGCACGCCGGACGGCGTGCCGGGCATCGGCGAAGTGCCGGGCGTGCCGGGGCTGATCCTCGCGGCGGGGTTTTCGGGTCACGGCTTCGGGATTGGCCCGGGCGCCGGGCACCTGATCGCCGATCTCGCGTCTGGTGCGCAACCTTTCGTGGACCCGGCGCCGTACCGGCCCAGCCGGTTCAGCGAGTCCGCATGGGGCAAGGTCGCGGATTTCTAATGCAGGACCGTCGCGCTGACGCGGGGGCAGCCTGGACGAGGCGCGCCGATCCGGATCGCGGGCAAGCGGCCGGATCGGCGCGGCGAACGTTGGTCGGCCTGGCAGCACGGTGCGGTGGACAGCTTGGGAGTGCCTGATGCGTTTCAGTTCCTACTGGCTCGATACGTCGGAGCCATTCGCGAGCAGCTCGCCGGAGTTGCCTGACGGAAGTTGCGACGTGGTGGTGGTGGGCGGCGGCATCACCGGTTCGGCCGCCGCACTGGCGCTGGCCAAGAAAGGCGCGCGCGTGATCGTCTGCGAGGCGGGCACCGTCGGGCAGGCGGCATCGGGACGCAACGGCGGCATGTGCAACAACGGCTTCGCACAGGATTACGCGTTCCTGTCGCAGCGCATCGGCACGGAACTGGCGAACCGGTTGTATCTCGCGTTCGACGCGGGTGTCGATACGGTCGAGCGGCTGGTCCGGGAGGAGTCGATCGATTGCGATTTCGCGCGGCGCGGCAAGCTGAAGCTCGCGGCGAAGCCCGAGCACTACGACAAGCTCGTGCGAAGCCAGGCGCTGCTCGCCGCCAGCGTCGACCCCGACACGCGCCTGGTCACGAAGGCGGAGCTGCGCGACGAGATCGGTTCGAACCGATATCACGGCGGGCTGCTGTTCGGCAAGAGCGCCGGGATGCATGTTGGCCGTTATGTGCGCGGCCTCGCGCGCGCCGCGCAAGCCCGCGGCGCGCATATTCTCGAGCATGCGCCGGTGCTCGGCCTGCAGCGGCAAGCGGGCGGCGCGTACGCGGTGCAAACACCGCTCGGCGAGATCCGTGCGCGCCAGGTGCTGCTCGCGAGCGGCATCTCGCAGGTCGGGCCGTTCGGCTGGGTTCGCCGCAGGATCGTGCCGGTCGGCGCGTTCATCATCGTCACCGAGCCGTTGCCGAACGACCTGCTCGACCGCTTGCTGCCGACGCGCCGGATGGTCACCGACACGAAGAACTTCGTGAATTTCTTCCGCGTCACGCCCGACAACCGGATGCTGTTCGGCGGGCGCGCGCGTTTTGCCGCGTCGAATCCGCGCTCCGACGAAAAGAGCGGGGCGATTCTGCGGCAGCAGATGGCCGCCGTGTTTCCCGAACTGGCCGCCGTGCGCATCGACTATTGCTGGGGCGGGATGGTCGACATGACGGCCAACCGGCTGCCGCGCGCAGGCCAGCGCGACGGCGTGTACTACTCGATGGGCTATAGCGGCCACGGCACGCACATGGCGACGCTGATGGGCACGCTGATGGCGGAGATCATGGACGGACGCGCCGATCTCAATCCGTGGAAAAGCTTCGACTGGCCCGCGATTCCCGGGCATTTCGGCAAGCCGTGGTTTCTGCCGTTCGTCGGCGCATGGTATCGACTCAAGGACACGCTGCAATGAATTCACTCGTCAATTCGCCGGTTCGTCATCTGAAGGAAGCCGGCAGGCTCGATCGCTTCTTCATCGACGGCGACTGGGTTTTACCGGATGGCAGCGACCGGTTCGCGGTCATCTGCCCGTCCACCGAAGACACGCTGTGCGAGATCCCGCTCGGTAACGCACGCGATGCCGACCGCGCGGTGCAGGCCGCGCACCGCGCGTTCGAACGCTGGTCCACGACCTCGCCGCAACAACGCGCCGCGTTGCTCGACCGCGTGCATGCGTTGATGCTGGAGCGCGCGGAATGGTTCGCCACGGCGCTCGCGCTCGAAATGGGCGCGCCGATCGCTTATGCACGCGGCGCCCATGTGCCGCTCGCGGCCGAACATATCCGCGTCGCGCGCGACAATCTGGCCCGCTACCCGTTCGTCTCGCGGCGCGGGACGACCGCGGTCGTACGCGAGCCGATCGGCGTATGCGCGCTGATCACGCCGTGGAACTGGCCGATCTATCAGATCACCGCGAAGGTCGGCCCGGCGCTCGCGGCAGGCTGCACGGTAGTACTGAAACCCAGCGAGCTGTCGCCGCTCAGCGCGCTGCTGTTCGCGGAAGTGATCGCCGATGCGGGCGTGCCGGCGGGCGTGTTCAACCTGGTGAGCGGCAGCGGCGAGGCGGTGGGCGCCGCGCTTTCGTCGCACCCCGAGGTCGACATGGTGTCGATTACCGGGTCGACGCGCGCGGGCGTGCTCGTCGCGCAGGCGGCGGCCCCGACCGTCAAGCGCGTCGCGCAGGAGCTGGGCGGCAAATCGCCGAACATCGTGTTGCCGGACGCGGACCTGCAGCAGGCCATCGCGCCGGGCGTGGCCGCCGCGTTCCGCAACATGGGGCAATCGTGCAGCGCGCCGACCCGCATGATCGTGCCACGCGACGCGCTCGGCGCGGTCGAGGAACTGGCTGTCGCGGCAGCGCAGCGGCTGATCGTCGGCGATCCATTCGACGACGCGACGACGCACGGGCCGCTCGCCAACCGCGCGCAGTTCGGCCGCGTCGCGCAGATGATCGACGTGGGCATCGACGAACGGGCGAAGCTGATCGCCGGCGGCCCTGGACGGCCTGCGGGATTCGACCGCGGCTTCTACGCGCGGCCGACGATCTTTTCCGATGTGCGCACCGACATGGCGATCGCGCAGCAGGAGATCTTCGGTCCGGTCCTGGCGATCCTTCCTTACGATACGGTCGACGAAGCCGTCGCGATCGCGAACGACACCGTCTATGGGCTCGGCGCGCATGTGCAGGGCGCCGACAAGGAACGCGCACGTGCGGTGGCCGCGCGCATCCGGTCGGGGCAGGTGCATCTGAACTACCCAGCGTGGGATCCGCAGGCGCCGTTCGGCGGCTACAAGCAGTCGGGCAACGGTCGCGAGTACGGGATCGAAGGGATGGAGGAGTATATGGAGATCAAGTCCGTCATCGGTTTTTACGACTGACCCAGCCGTCTACTTTTCGAAGGTGCCGAAATTGGAAAACCCTGTGATTCCCGACACATCGCTGCAAGCGCATCACGCGCACTGGGCGAAGCTGCGCCGCGACCTGCATGCGCATCCTGAGCTGCGATTCGAAGAACACCGGACGGCCGACGTCGTCGCCCGCGAGCTCGAAGCGCTCGGCTATGCGGTGTCGCGCGGGCTCGGCGGCACGGGCGTCGTGGCGAGCCTGCCCGGCGCGGATCCGGGCCGCGGCATCGTCCTGCGCGCCGATCTGGATGCGTTGCCGATCCACGAAGCGAACGACTTCGCGCATGCGTCGTGCACGCACGGGATCATGCACGCGTGCGGTCATGACGGCCATACCGTGATGTTGCTCGGCGCCGCGCGCGTGCTGAAAGCGTTGCCGCAGCTGCCGGGCAGCGTCCATTTCGTGTTTCAGCCGGGGGAAGAGGGTGGCGCGGGCGCGCGCAAGATGATCGACGACGGGCTGTTCGAGCAATGCCCGACCGAGGCGGTATTCGGCATGCACAACTGGCCCGGTTTGCCGGCCGGGCATTTCGGGTTGCGCACCGGCCCGATCATGGCCGCCGGCTCGCGGTTCAGGATCACGATCACCGGCAAGGGCGCGCATGCGGCGCAGCCGCACCTGGGCATCGATCCCGTTCCGCTTGCGTGCTCGATGGTGCTGCAGTGCCAGACGATCGCCGCGCGGCACAAGGATCCCGTCGACCCGGCGGTGATTTCCGTCTGCATGTTCCATGCGGGCACGACGGACAACGTCATTCCGGACACGGCCGAGCTGCGCGGGACGATCCGCACGCTGTCGTCCGCGTTGCAGCAACAGTTGCAGCGCGACGTCCGGCTCATGTGCGAAGGGCTGGCGGCGGCTTATGGCGCGCAGGTCGACGTCGAATTCTTTCAGTACTACCCGGCAACGGTCAACACGCCGACCGAGACGGCGCTGTGCGAAGCGGTGATTCGCGACACCTTTGGCGACGAACGCCTGTATCCCGACGTGCCGCCGAACATGACGTCCGAAGACTTCGGCTTCATGCTGGAGGAGCGCCCGGGCGCGTACGTGCTGATCGGCAACGCGCCGGTCGGATCGACGTCGCCGGCGTTGCATCACCCGAAATACGATTTCAACGACGACATCATTCCGGCTGGCGTCCGGTACTGGGTGGCACTGGCACGGCAGTATTTCGCGCGATTTCCGTGACGCTGTGCGTGATGCAGACCCGGTCGGCAGTCGGGCCGTATTGAATGGTCATGCGCGTACTTGGCATTAAGTTTTTATTAATGGCGAATTTATAGATCGTTAGGCACAGGAAAATCATTCCTTCCTATAGTCGGGTTGTGAAACTGCGCCATTTCGAAGGATGACTTTGATGAACGATGAACACGTAATGAACGCTTCCGGCGCCGCGACGGCGCTGCACTATCGACGATTTACCGCGGCCGACGTACCCGCGGCTCACGCACTCTCCATGGCGCTTCGCTGGCCGTTCAGGGCGGAAGACTGGCAGTTTTCCGCGGACACCTCGATCGCGTTCGCGGCCGAGGAAAACGGGGTGGTCATCGGTACGGCGATGTGCTGGAAGTACGGTGCGGATCGTGCTGCCATCGGACACGTGATCGTGTCGTCCGAGCATCAGGGCCGAGGGATCGGCCGCGCGCTGATGGAGATCCTGCTCGACGAACTCGGATCGCGCATCGTGTTCCTGCATGCGACGCCAGCCGGCCAGCCGCTCTACGAAAAGCTCGGTTTCAACGTGTGCGGATCGCTGGATCAATTTCAAGGGAACGTGAGTCAGCCCGCAGCGGTGGCGCTGCCCGACGGCGCTCGACTGCGGGCTGGCACGCCCGCCGATCTGAGCCGCTTCGTCGAGCTGGACACGCGTGCTTCCGGCCTCGAGCGCGACGCGCTGATGTCGGCCTTGCTGAAGCGGGGAGAAAGTGTCGTGCTCGAGCAGGATGGCGAGATCGCCGGATTTTCGGTGCTGCGCCGCTTCGGTCGCGGTTACGTGATCGGCCCGGTCGTCGCACGGCGGTCGAGCGACGACGCGCAGGCGAAGGCGCTGATCAGTCATTGGCTGAGCGCGCGGGAGAACGAATTCGTTCGCATCGACGTACCGTCGGGTACGAGTTTGCCGGACTGGCTCGACGCGCAGGGATTGAACCGCGTCGACACCTGCTCGAAGATGGTTCGCAACGCGCCTGCCGACGCGCACCGCGGCGCGACCGATCCGGTATATGTGCAGTACGGCTTGATCAGTCAGGCGATGTTGTAGGCGCCGGCCGCGCGGCCGGCGGCGGCAAGCATCACGCTCCCTGCGCGAGCGCCTTTACCTGTTCGGCCGTCACCGCACCGCGATAAATGCGGAATTCGTCGATCAATCCGTTGAAGAACGGATCGCCCGGATACTGCGAACGTCCGATCCAGTTCTGCGCGGTTTTCCCGATGCGCCACGGCGCGAAGATCACGTCGTTCGCCGAGCCGATCGCATTGCCGTTCAGATAGAGCGTCGCGGTGTCGGCCGCCAGCGTGACGGCGACGTGCGCCCATTGTCCTGCCGGCAGTGCCGCGTTGCCGTCGATCGTGCGCTCGCCATGCCCGCCATTGGTGGTGATCGCGAAGCGCATCGTGCCGCTGTGGCTCTTCGGCGTGACGAACAGATAGCGCCCGGTGCCCGAACCGAAATCGAAGACGCGCGCCCACGTCTGGCCGCCTCGCCAGTTGACCCAGGCCGCGATCGTGACATCCGACACGTCCGCGACGATGTCGTTCGGCAACGCGACGTAGCCGGTCGAGCCGTCGAGCGACACCGCATTGCCGGTTTTGCCGGGCCCGCGCGATGCGCCGCCGACGAGCGTGCCCGCATGACCGTTGCCGCTCGCGTCCGCCGCACTCGTGCCGCCTGTCTCGTCGAACGTCAGCAGCGTATGCAGTTGCAGGGCCGTCGATGCGGCGACTTCCGCCGAATTCGCGGATTCGCCCGATGCAGTGCGTGCGCTGATTGTGTAGTACCAGACGCCCGCGGCCGGGTTGTCGGTATACGTCAACGGATCGACGATGCCGGTCGCGATGGTCGTATACGGACCGCCCGCGGTGGCGGCACGCTTCACGTCGTAGCTGGCCGCGTTCGCGATGCCCCACCACGACAGCACGACCTTCCCGGCGGCCGGCCACGCGGTCAGCCCGCTCGGTGCGGTTGCGGGCGCAACGGGATCGCGCGTGCAGGTCAGCGTGCCGTAGCCGAGCTGGTCGTAGCCGCCGCTCGTTTCGCCGTAGTTGCCGCCGCCGCCTTCGGGCTGGATCGCGCGCGCGAACTTCGCGGACCACGGTGCGGCGAGTCCCTTGCGGTTCACGTAATGGTTGTAGACGAGCGCCCAGCACGGACGAATCACGCCTTGGCTGCCGGTCGAGAATTGCGCTTGCGTGACGTCGACGTTGGCGTAGCGCGCGTACGGCACCGTCGGAAACGTGCCGTCCGGCTGCACGAGATTCGCTTTCGCAACGTATTCGGCGCCCGCGAGGAAACGGTTGTTGTCGTGGCCGTACAGGTCGATGCCCTGGTTCCACGCCATTTCGCAGATCGCGCCGGCGAGCGCGATGCCGAGCGTGTTGTGCCCCTGGTCGCGGCCCGATTCCTGCCATTGGCCCAGATGGCCGGGATGCAGGTAATAGACGGCCTGCGCGATCGCGCCGTTGCCCGCGCCGTCGATGAAATAGTTGACGGCTTCGTCGAACTTCGCGTGGTCGTCGCACAGCACGCCGATCGCCATGATCGACGCGATGTTGCACAGATCCCAGTTCGCCCAGTAGTGCGTGATGTCCGTGTTGTTGTGGCGGTTCAGGAAGTCGGCGTTGATCGGGTAGAACTTGTCGGCCATCATCGCGCGAAACGCGGCGAAGTCGGCCGCGGCCCAGCCGGTATACGTGCGCATGATTTCGCCGGCGTTCGCGAATTCGTATCCGTAGAGGCCCGCGGCCAGATCGACGTTCGAGTCGCCCGCGAGGGTCTGCAGCGTCGACGACCATTCGTTCATGATCTGCACGGCCTTGTCCGCATACGCTTTGTCGCCCGACACCTTCCAGCGCAGTGCGCACGCATAGGCGGCCGCGATGTCCCTGTACAGCACCGGATAGTTTTGCGCGCCGGTGCCGCCGCGCGTGACGACGGCCTGCGGGCGCGGCGACCACGTCAGCTGCGCATGGCTGTTCGCGATCAGCGTGTTCCAGCCTTCGCGCCACGGCGACGCGGCGGTCGCGACCTTCTGCGCGATCCGGTCGAAATCGGCTTGCGTGTGCAGCAACCCCGGATGGACGAACGCCGTGCGGGTCGTGACGGCGGTCGTGCCCGTCGCCACGCGCGCGAGCGCACGGTTGCCGGCCGCCGCTGCCGTGGTCGTGACGCCGCGGACGTTCTCGCTTGCGCCGGAGCCGTTGCATGCCGACAGCGCGAGCGCACCGACGCTGTAAAGGAAGGTGCGCCGGGAAACGCGCGCGTTCGATTCAAGCAGGAGAGGGGTGTCGTGCATGTCGCGTGGGTTCCTTGACGAGTCTCACAGGAGGCAGGCGATGTCGTGCGGCGAAATCAGTTATCGCATGACGACGCGGATTGTAACGGAACGAAGGGCGCTCAGGACCACGAATTTGCGGCGCCGTGCCAAATTTTCAGATAGCAGATTGTCGCGCGGCGGTTGATTAACATGCTAAGAAAACGGAAAAAAATGGCGATTGATACGTTTGCGAGATATGATCGTCGCCGGCATGCGGGCGGCAGACTTTTCAGGTGTGCAGAGCGATAGATTCCCACTATTTCCTACAGTCGTCATACGACGGATGACGTGGGGCAGTTTCATATCGCACTCCCGGTCCGCACGCCGCGGCAAGCCCAATGCCGGTGAAGCCGCGAACGACAAGAATCGGAGATCGACACGATGACGAGCAGCGTCCCAGGTTTGAACGAATGGTTTGCGCCACACGCGGCGTGGGTCGCGTCGCGCTCGACGCTGGCTTGCGCGGGTGTGACGGCAATGCGGGCATGCGGTGAACGATCTCGCGCGCGTAGGCATTTTTTCTAAAGACCGCGCAACGTCGCGCCGATATCATTCAGGCGCTCGAAAACGACGCAATCGAACGACGCGCACCGACTCGTGCGCGACAGGCCCGCACCGCCGGCCGGCCCCGCAACGAAGCACGACCGGGCGCGCGGCACCCGGGCAACACGACGGAGACACCAGCTAAACGATGGGAATGGCAACAGGTTCGGTGCGACGCGCAATCGCGATCGCGGCCGGGGGAACGTTGTGCGCGGCGGCCGCGGGTGGCGCGCACGCGCAGGCATCGAACGCGGCGGCATCGCGGTCGGCCGATGCGGCGGCGATGCTGCCGAAGATCGACGTGATGGGCGAGGCCGGCCGCGCATCGCTCGGGCTCGTCGGGTTGCGTACCGCCACCGCGACGAGGACCGACACGCCGGTCGCCGAGATCCCGCAGACGACCAACGTCGTGACCGCACAGCAGATCGAGATGACCGGCGCGACCGACCTGAACCAGGCGCTGCGCTACGTGCCGGGCTTCGCGACGTTCGGGTCCGATACGCGGACCGACTGGTATGCGGCGCTGCGCGGCTTCACGCCGACGCTGTATGTCGACGGAGTGGCGGCGCCGAACACGGCGGTCATCGCGAACTGGCGCGTCGATCCTTACACGATCGACTCGATCGCCGTGCTGCGCGGGCCGACGTCGGTACTGTACGGCGCGGGCGAGCCGGGCGCGATCGTCGATGCACATACGAAGCTCGCCGACGGCGAGCGCGTGCGCGAAGCCGGCGTGCAGATCGGCAACGATGCGCGCAAGCAGACCATGCTCGACATCGGCGACAAACTGGATCCGGACGGCCGATATGCGTACCGCTTCGTCGGCATCGCGCGCGACGGCAATGCGGAGACCGGCCCGAAGGCCGACCGGCGCGTAGCCGTGGCGCCGTCGTTCCGCTGGCGGCCGACGGCCGACACGTCGCTGACGGTGTCCGCTTCGTTCCTGCAGGATCACGGCGATATTTCGTCGAACTTCCTCCCGGCGTCGGGCACGGTCTTGCCGAATCGGAACGGGCGTCTGTCGCAGGACATCTACATGGGCGACCCGACGTTCAACGACTACCGGAAGAAACAATGGTCGCTCGGCTATGCGCTCGAGCATCGCGTGAACCCGATCTGGACGCTGCAACAGGACGTGCGCTGGTCGCGCCTGTCGCTCGACGACGCGACGGTGTTCGGCAACGGCTTCATGCCCGGCAGCACGACGAACATGATGCGGTTCGCGGGCCTGTTCCAGTTGAACTACAGCCGGCTCGACATCGACAACCGCGCGCAGGCGCGCTTCGCCACCGGCCCGCTCGAGCACACGCTGCTGCTCGGCCTGCAGTTCGACCGGCAGACGACGACCAACAGCGTATGGCTCGCGCTCGCACCGTCGCTCGACCTGTACCATCCCGTCTATCGTCCGGTGACGGCCGCGATCTTTTCCGGCCGCACGTCGCTCGGGCACGTCGATCAGTACACGGCGATGAATTCGCTCGGCGCGTACGCGCAGGACCAGATCCGCTGGAACCGCTGGACGCTGACGCTCGGCGGCCGCGAAGATCGCGTGAACGCACGCTTCGACGACCGCGCGGCCCGCATCGGCACGCAGCAGGACGTCAGTGCGTTTTCAGGTCGCGTCGGGCTCACCTATCAGGGCGATGCGGGATTGTCGCCCTACGTGAGCTACTCGACGTCGTTCGATCCGGTGATCGGCGTGCGGATGTACGGCGGCGGCCTGCCGAAACCGACGCGCGGCAAGCAGACCGAAGCCGGGCTGCGCTGGCAGCCGGCCGGCCGGAACCTGATGCTCACCGCGGCCGTTTATCGGATCGACCAGACCAACGTCGTGACGCCGACGCCGACGAATCTCGACCCCACCGGCACGTCGTCCGTGCAGACCGGCAAGGTGCGCTCGCGCGGCATCGAACTGAGCGCGGTCGGCAACGTGACGCGCGAGCTGTCGATCGTCGCGTCGTACGTCTATCAGGACGTCAAGAACGTGCAGGCGAACGATGCATCGCTGAACAACTGGCCGGTGTCCGTGCCGCTGCCGCGGCAGATGGCGTCGCTGTGGACGGACTGGACCTGGCACACCGGCGCGCTGTCGGGCCTCGGAGTCGGCGCCGGCGTGCGCTACCAGAGTGCGTCGGCCGGTGCGCCCGACAATTCGCTGACGGTGCCGAGCGCCACGCTGTACGATCTCGCGATGCACTACGAGGTGCGTCACTGGCGATTCGCGCTGAATGTCGCGAATGTGTTCGACCGCCGCTACGTCGGCGGCTGCCAGTCTTACGCGGTGTGCGTGTTCGGCAACGAGCGGACGGTGCTGGCCAGCGCGAAATACAACTGGTAGCCGTACCCGTCATGCCGGGCGCGACTACGCGTCGCGCTGCGGTTCCCTGGCGGCATCACGCCCGGCCGCATCGCGCTGTCGCCGCCATTCGGTCGGCGTGATGCCGAACCGTTCGCGGAACGCGGTGGCGAAATTCGCCGGCGTCGAAAAGCCGATCTCCTTCGCGATGCTCGCAATGCTGAGCGACGTCGTATCGAGCAAGTCCTGCGCGATGCGCAGGCGCTCGTGCCGCAGATATTCGAACACCGTCTGGCCCAGGTTGTCGCGAAACGCGCGCGACAGCCGCTTCTCGTGCGTGCCGACCGCGCGCGCGAGCTGCTCGACCGTCGGCGGATCGTTCAGCGTGCGCGACAGATGCCGAATGGCCGCGCGCACGATGATGTCGTCGTCCTTGCCCGTTGCAAACGGATCGTGCGCGGTCGGTGCATCCATCGGCAACGGCCGTTTCGTCCGCGCGAGCTGCACGCGGATTCGCGCGACGACTTCGGCCGGTTCGAACGGCTTCACCACATAATCGACGCCGCCGATTTCGAGCCCTTCGACGCGCTCGTGCAAACCGCCGGCCACCGTCAGGAAAATGACAGGGATCGCGCTCGTCAGCGGATCGGCCGCCAGCCGCCGGCACGCGGTGAAACCATCCATGCGCGGCATCCGGACATCCATCAGGATCAGGTCCGGCATCAGTGCCTGCGCGCGCTCGCACGCCTGCACGCCGTCGAATGCGATGCTGATCCGGCATCCGGTGCTGCGCAGGATATCGATCAGCAAACGGAGCTGGTCGGGCTGATCGTCGACGATCAGGATATGGGCATTATTCAATGCGGCGGTCGATGGAGACATCGTGTACCTGTTCAGGAAAGGCTGCGGGCAGCGTTCCTGCGCGCGGTCGATTCCGGTTCGGGAAAATCGTCGGAAGCCGCGACATGGCTTCGCGAACACGCACGGTACGCTCGCATCGATAAACGGACTTCGCCGGACTGCACGGCAGGCAGTCGGTCGGCGCATTACTCGGCGTTGTTTCTTTTGATCGCTGAGCCGATAAAGGGGCGGAAGATTGCCGCTGCCGGAATCGATGCGAGCGGAATTGTAGGGGGATATCTCGATTCTCGCTAGAGTGCCTATCTCTATTATCGGGATGCGAGTCGGGACTCACATTCAATCCCTTGTCGATATTTTGCAGTTTTTTGCGAGATTGCTTTTAATGGCACGGCGCTCCAGCAAAGCATCCATCCTTTCCGGAAAACATTTTTATTAAGCGCGGCAATACGAAATCGTTTGCGAGTTCGGTGTTTTTAACATAAGCATTTGAAAACATTGAATTTTGCAATCTATGAAGAATGCCGCCTTCTCTAATCCCGGGGGCCGTCTCATAATTCGTCCGAACTTTGGATGACGGATCGATTCGACGGGTTGGACCACCGGCATACCGCGGCAGGCATTGACGTGAACGAAAAGCCGTTCACGTGCAGCAGATGAAATAAAAGAAACGGGGTTGGTCGCGCCACGCGCGGCATTCAATTCGGAATGTCAATGACAGCAGGTTGACTCACGAGAGTCGGCAGGGACGCGCTCGTCCATGACGGTCATTTTGTATTCCTGATGGTTTTTATCGAATGAACGGAACGGGCCGTCGACCGAGCGGCGCGCCTGGGGAAGCGTATCGCGCATTGAGTTCGAAGTTGAAGTCGAAGCTGTGAATAAAAGTAAGTAATCCAAATCCAAACGAAAGACACGAAACGGAGCAAAAAATGCAGAGGAACCAGATTTCGGCGCTCGTCGCCGCCATGTTCGCAAGCGCAGGTGTGCTGGTCGCGGGGGCCGCACACGCGGACAACTTCGTCGATCGCGGCAACCCGGACAACGCACTGAACGGGCAGTGCATCGACGGTACGAACCCGTTGTGTGTCGCGACGAAGAGCGGGACGTTCGTCGCGACGAGCAGCACGAACTTCACGTCTGGTACGAATGCGAAGGCCGGCTCCAGCGGCATCGCGATCGGCGACCAGTCGAACGCGGGTAGCCAGGGCGGCTCCGGCAGCGGCGGCGGCATTGCGATCGGCGTCGGCGCACAGGCACTGGCGAACTCGGCCACGGCGATCGGCACGGTGGCCGTCGCGCAGGGCAATACGGCGCTCGCGGTGGGCCGTCAGTCCGCCGCGATCGGCGATTACTCGATGGCGCTCGGCAACGTCGCCGATGCGCACGGCACGAGTTCGATCGCACTCGGTCACTCGGCGCTGGCGAGCGGCGATCGCTCGATCGCGATCGGCGGCGCGAATCCGACGACGAGCGACGGCGTGTCGAACGGCGCATCCTACGATGCCGCGACGCAAACCCGTGCGGGCGGCACGCAATCCGTCGCGATCGGCGCCGGTGCACAAACGAACGACAACAACCAGGTCGCGATCGGCTCGGGCAGCGTTGGTGCGAACAACGGCGGCACACCGGTATTCGGCGGCACGGCTGCACCGGTCGGCGGCGCCGTCTCGTTCGGTTCGCTCGGCCACGAGCGCCAGATCAAGAACGTCGCGGCGGGCGCGGCCGATACGGACGCCGTGAACGTCCAGCAGCTGAAGAACGTGAACAGCACGCTCAGCACCGGCATCGCCAACGTCGACGCTCGCGTGACCTCCGTCGGCAATACGCTGTCGACGTCGATCGCGAACGTCGACCAGCGCGTGACCAACGTCGGCAACAGCCTCAGCACGAGCATCGTGACGGCGGCGCAGAACGTCGTCAAATACACCGACGATTCGCACGCCGCGATCGCGCTCGACGGCAGCAACGGCACGACGATCGGCGGTGTCGCGGCCGGGGTCGCCGATACGGACGCGGTCAACGTCGGCCAGTTGAAGGGCAGCGTTGCACCGTTGCAGACCTCGCTGTCGACGGCCGCCGCGAACATCACGAACCTGCAGAACAACGTGACGGGCCTCAATGCATCGCTGAGCACGGCCGCGTCGAACATCGGCGGCCTGCAGGAAGCCGATGCGCGCAACGTGAAGTACGACGGCGCAAGCGGCTTCGACTCGGTCACGTTCGCCGGCCCGAACGGCACGACGCTGCACAACGTCGCGGACGGCAAGGATGCGCACGATGCCGTCAACGTCGGGCAACTGGGCAGCGGCCTCGCATCGCTCAGCACGAGCGTGACCAGCAGCGTGAGCACGACGATCGGCAACCTGAGCACGTCGATCACGAGCCAGATCGGCAACGCGACGAAGAACGCGGTGCAGTACGACGACGATGCGCATGGCGGCGTCACGCTCGGCGGCCAGGGCGCGCCGGCACCGGTCGGCCTGCACAACGTCGCGGACGGCGTGAGCGCGAATGACGCGGTGAACGTCGGCCAGCTCGGCAAGGCGACCGATACGCTGAACCAGTCGATCGCCAACGTCGGCAACAGCGTGACGAAGCTCGGCGACCAGGTGACGACGAACACCGGCAACATCGCCGCGCTGCAGCAGGATGCGCTGCAATGGAACCCGAGCCTCGGCACGTACGATGCGAGCCACGGCGGCAACAGCCCGCAACGCATCGGCAACCTCGCGGCCGGCCAGAACGGCACCGACGCGGTCAACGTCGACCAGCTGAACGCGGCGATTCACGACGGCACGAGCCAGCTCGATGCGCTCGCCGTGAAGTATGACGATCCGAGCAAGCGTCAGGTTTCGCTCGGCGCGGGCAACGGCGGCGTTCCGGTGCGCGTGACCAACGTCGCCGAAGGCAACGTGTCGGCCGGCAGCACGGACGCCGTGAACGGTGCGCAGTTGCGCCGCGCGATCGACGGCACGGCAGCCGCGCTCGGCGGTGGTGCGACGGCGAACACCGATGGCTCGATCACGGCGCCGGCGTACAAGATCGGCGGCGATTCGTTCAACAATGTCGGCGACGCGCTGACGAACCTCGATGGCCGTGTGGGCAGCAACACGACGACGCTCGGGAATCACGAGACGCGCATCGGCAACGCCGAAACGAACATCGCCGTCAATACGACCGCAATCGCCGGGCTGCAGAAGGATGCGCTGCAGTTCGATCCGACGCTCGGCGCATACAACGCCGCCCGCGGCGGCGCGCCGACGAAGCTGACCAGCATCGCCGACGGCAATGTCGCGGCCGGCAGCACGGACGCGGTGAACGGCGGGCAGTTGTACGGCGTGAAATCCGATCTCGAGCAGCAGATCACGCAGGTGTCGAACCAGACGGGCGAGGCCGTGAAGAACGTCGTCAAGTACGACGTCGACGGCAACGGCAACCGGCTGAATTCGGTATCGCTGGTCGGCGGCAACCCGAACGCGGCGGTCGTGCTGAAGAACGTCGCGGCCGGCACCGACGATACGGACGCGGTGAACGTGAAGCAGCTGAAGTCGGTGCAGTCGAACCTCGACCAGCTCGGCGCGCTCGCGGTGCAATACGACGACAGCTCGAAGGGCTCGATCACGCTCGGCGGGGCCGGTGGCACGCGCATCACCAACGTGAAGGCCGGCACGCTCAGCGCGACCAGCACCGACGCGGTGAACGGCTCGCAGCTCTATGCGACGAACCAGCAGGTGTCGAAGAACACGACCGATATCGCGAACCTGCAGGACAACGTGACCAACATCGCGAACGGCAAGGCCGGGCTCGTGCAGCAGCAGGACCCCAAAGGCGCGATCACGGTCGGCAAGGATTCGGGCGGCACCAGCGTGAACTTCTCCGGCACGGCGGGCGACCGCGTGCTGACCGGTGTCGCGGCCGGCGTGAACGCCAACGACGCGGTCAACATGGCCCAGTTCAACGACGCGCTGAAGACGGCGGCGGTCAACGACCAGATCCGTGCGGCCGCAACCGATGCGAACACGACGTGGATCGCGCGTGCCGATGCCGGTTCGATCGGCTCGACGGCGACGGCAACC
Source organism: Burkholderia sp. SIMBA_051 (assembly GCF_046534915.1). Taxonomy (NCBI): domain Bacteria; kingdom Pseudomonadati; phylum Pseudomonadota; class Betaproteobacteria; order Burkholderiales; family Burkholderiaceae; genus Burkholderia; species Burkholderia sp. SIMBA_051. The sequence goes on from NZ_JAWRXS010000013.1 coordinate 252,015, forward strand.
GGCAAGAACGCGGTGGCGGTCGGCCAGGGCTCCGTGGCGGATCGCGACAATTCGTTCTCGGTCGGCGCGAAGGGCAACGAACGGCAAGTCACGAACGTGGCAGCCGGCACGGCGCCGACCGACGCGGTGAACGTGCAGCAGCTGAACGACAACCTCAATGCCGCGTCGACGCAGGCGAAGGGCTACACCGACCAGCGCATCGGGCAGGTGTACAACTCGTTCAACGACCTGAAGAAGGACATGTACGGCGGCGTGGCGTCGGCGATGGCGGTGGCCGGTTTGCCGCAGCCGACGGGGGCCGGGCGCTCGATGGTGTCGGCGGCGACGTCGAACTACCACGGGCAGCAAGGCTTCGCGGCCGGGTATTCGTACGTGACGGAAAGCAATCGCTGGGTCGTCAAGGCGTCGGTGACGGGCAATGCGCGTTCCGACTTCGGAGCGGTGGTGGGCGCAGGCTATCAGTTCTGATGCGGCGCGAAGGACGTTGAACGGCGGTAGTTGGGCATGCTGACGATGCCCGACACCGCAGGCAACGTCGACGACTGAAGGGCCCCGGGCGAGCGAACGCGACCTCGGGGCCTCGTCATTTGCCGAGATCGGATGCGCGCCGGTCGAAGGCCACTGCCGGCTGCATGCCGCCGGCGCCCCACGCCTGCGCGGGCCGCGCGACGTGCAGCGTGTCGAGCAACTGCCCCATCCCGGCGAACACGCGGTACGCGCTCGCCACTTCCGCGTACTGGCCGCTGATGTAATCGATGCGCGCGCTGTAATACTCGTTCTCCGCGTTGAGCAGATCGAGCAGCGAACGTTGACCGATGCCGAACTGCAACAGGTACGCCTCGCGCGTCGACGCGCTGGAATCGACGTACTGCTTGAGCACGACCAACCGGTCGCGTGCGGTGACGTACGCGTTGTAGGCGTGCGATTCGCCTTCCGCGATCTCCAGGCGTGTGCGGTTGCGGTCTTCCTCGGCCTCACGGATCTGCGCATGCGCTTCGCCGATATGCGCCTTGTCGGCGCCGCCCTGAAACAGGTTGTAGCGCAACCGCAGCATCACGCGGCGGTCGTTCGTCGGACCGAGCACGCCGTCACGGTCGTGGCTCGCGCTCAGCTCCAGATCGATGCGCGGCCAGAGTGCCGCCTTCGCCGCGTCATAGTGCGCATTGGCCTGCGCGACGTCTGCCTCGGCGGCCGCGAGGGACGGGTGGTTCGCCAGCGCCGTATCCAGCGCGAATCGTTCCGTCGGCGGCAGCGTGGCTTCCGGCGCGACCGGCTTGACGAGCACGTTCGGCGGCGTACCCACCAGCCGCGCGTAGGCCACTTCGGCGTCTTTCAGGTTGCTTTGCTCTGATCGTAAGTTATCCTGCGCGAGCGCCAGCCGGCTTTCCGCCTGGTAAAGGTCGGCGCGCCGGCCGACGCCGCGGTCGCTGCGCAGCTTGATCTGATCGTGGATCCGGCGGTGGGACTCCACGTTGTCGGTGGCGGCGGCGACCGTTTCCTGGCGGCGCAGGACTTCCAGATACGCGCCCACCACGCGCAGCGCCACGTCCTCCGAGGTCGACGCGACGCGATTCGCGGACGAGTCGATGCGTGCCCGTTGCCGCGCCACTTCGCTCCTGACCGCGAAACCGTCGAACAGCATTTGCGACAACGTCACGCTGGCCGTCCGGTGCGTGAACGTCGTGCGGTTCAGGCCGAGCAGACGCGTTTCGACATCGTCGCGCTGCTCCTTGCCGATCGCCGCGTCGATATCCACGCGGGGCAGGTAGCCGGCTCGCGCCTGCTTCAGGCCTTGATCCGCCGCTTCCCTGTTGTATGTCGTGGCAAGGACTTCGGGGTTGGTCCGGATCGCCTGCTCGACCGCTTCCTGCAAGCTTTGCGCGGCGGCGGGCGCGGGGGTGCCCGCGAGCGCTGACGCGAATGCGAGCACGGCAAGCAGAGGGCAGTTCCTGTTCATCGACTGTTTCCTGTCGCCCGACGGTGGTGGTTTACAGCCAGCCTTGGGCACGATCAAGCGTTGCGCGATGCCGGCGATCATGCGGCCGGCCATCGCGACAGATACATCCAACACATTGCCGTGAACGACGATCCGGAGGAGCGTTTGTCCGTCGAACGTCGGTCACGGGGCATTCCGAGCGGCTCACACCTCCTGAATGTGCGGCAGCGGCGGCGGCACGTAAGTGACCACGGTGCCGCTGCCCTGATCGTGCGAGAGCTGGAAGCTGCCGCCCGACAGATTGCCTTGAAGCGCGACCTGCGCGGTGTGGGCGCCGTCGCTCACCGTGAGCGTGCCGCCCGTTCCCGTGTCGTTGGCCGTGAAGCTCAGTGTCGTGTGATCGCCGAACAGCACGTCGGTCAGGTCGAGCGCGTCGCCGGCGCCGAAGCCGCTGACCGTGCCGGTGAAACCGGCGGAGTGGTCCAGCTTGAGCGTGCCCGCGGCGCCATCGGCGAACGTCGTGTTTTCCGCGGACGCGCCGCCGAACTCGAGCGTTGCGCCGCCGCTGATCGTCGCGCTGCCGGCGCCCGTCACGTCACCGTGGATCGTCAGGTTGCCGTTGTTGGCCCACAGGTTGCCCGTGTTGTTCACCGCGCTTTCGATCACGAGGCCGCCGCTGCCCGTTGCCTCGAGCGTGCCGGCGTTGGCGACCGCGTGCGTGCCCGTGTCGATCACGAGCGCGTTGGCGCCGTCGGCGACGATCGTTCCTTCGTTGACGAGCGTCAGCTGGCCGGCGCCAAGCTGGCCGGCACCTGTGATCGTGTTGTCGACGTTCACGAGCGTGGCATCCGGCGTGCTGCCGAACACGACGTTGTGGGCGTCGTCGGACAGCGTCACGTGCCCGCCGCCTTCCAGCGTCGCGCTCTTCGGGAGGATTTCGAAGCGGGTGATGTCGCCGGTCGAGCCGAGTGCGATCGTGCCCGTGTTCTCCACGATCCCGCCGATCGGCAGCATCGCGCCGTCGCTCACCGTCATGACGCCGGCGTTCTGCACGACCGGTTCCTGGTCGAACACGAAGTTGTCGCCGGTGAGGTCGGCCGAATGCACGCCCGTTACCGTGATGGTGGCGCCATCGCCCAGCGTGATCACCGCATTGCCGTTCGCGTCGTCTGCCAGATGCGCCTGGACGTCGCTGAAGCTTGCGATGCCCGTGAAGCCCACGAGATCGATCTTGTCGGCGGCGAGGTCAAACGTGTGCAGCGTGTCGTTGCCGATCGGCTGCGAGAACACGAACAGGTCGTTGCCGGCCGATCCCGTCAGTTGATCGTCGCCCGACCAGGCGAAGATCGGCGCGTTGGCTGCGTACGCTTCGACGTTGTCCGCGATCGTGGCGGCGGCGTGGGTGCCGTCCGAGGCCGTCCAGGTTTCCGTCACCGTGAGCACGGTCGCGCCGGTGAAGGACGCGGCCGGCGTGATGGTGAGCGCGCCGAGGTCGTTCGTCGGCACGAGCCAGGTGCCGTTGCCGAGGTCGGTGCCGGCGTTCAGCGTCCAGCCGGACGGGATGCCAGCGATCGTCACAGCGAGGTCGGCCGCGTGGCCGGAGGGATCGGTGAGTGCGAGGTTGATCTCGGAGCCGGTGGCTCCGGCGGGTGCTGTCTGCGTCAACGAACGCGAGTTGCCCGCGGTGTCCCACTCGGTGACGGTGAGGGAGTCCTTGTTGAGATTCAGGCTCTGTTGCGTGGTGTAGGTCCAGGTTCCGGCGGTTTGCTGCGTCGCGGTGTAATCGGCGTTGGTCGTGTTGTCGTGGATCAGGACTTTCCAGACATTGGACGTGTCGGTATTGGCCGTCACCGTGTGGGTGCCTTGGTTGTATTGCCATGACAGTGTCGACGGCGCGGTGGTGTCGAGCGTGAAGCTTAAGCTCGTGGCGTTCGAGATATTGCCCGCGATGTCGATCTGACGGACTTGCAGGTTGTTCACGCCTTCGGTCGCGCTGAAGGTCGTGTTCCAGTGCGCGCCGTTGTCGATGCTGTATTGCACGGTTGCGCCGGTTTCGATGCCGGAGAGGTTCAGCGTGCCGACGTTGGTGATGTGGTCGGTGGTGCTGCTGCCGGAGTCGGTCGTGAGCGCGACGCCGGGTGCCGCGGCCGACGTATCGAGCGTGAAGCTCAGCGATGTAGCCGACGATGTGTTGCCGGCCACGTCGATCTGGCGGACTTGAACGTTGTTCAACCCTTCGACGGCGCTGAAGCTCGTGTTCCAATGCGCACCGTTATCGACGCTGTACTGAACGGTGGCGCCGGTTTCGATGCCGGAGAGGTTCAGCGTGCCGACGTTGGTGATGTGGTCGGTGGCGCTGGTGCCGGAATCGGTGGTCAATGCAACGCCGGGTGCCGCGGCTGAGGTATCGAGCGTGAAGCTGAACGACGTGGGTGAGGACGTGTTGCCTGCGATGTCGATTTCGCGGACCTGCACGTTGTTCACGCCCTGGACGGCGCTGAAGCTCGTGTTCCAGTGCGCGCCGTTATCGACGCTGTATTGAACCGTGGCGCCGGTTTCGGTGCCGGTGACGTTCAGCGTGCCGACACTGGTGATGTGGTCGGTGGCGCTGGTGCCGGAATCGGTGGTCAGCGCAACGCCGGGTGCCGCGGCTGAGGTATCGAGCGTGAAGTTGAACGACGTGGCTGACGACGTGTTGCCCGCGACATCGATCTGTCGAACTTGCACATTGTTCACGCCTTCGAGGGCACCGAAACTCGTACTCCAATGCGCACCGTTATCGAAGCTGTATTGCACTGTGGCGCCGGTTTCGATGCCTGAGAGATTTAGCGTGCCAACGTTGGTGATGTGGTCCGTGGCGCTGCTGCCGGAGTCGGTGGTCAATGCAACGCCGGGCGCCGTGGCTGACGTATCGAGCGTGAAGCTGAACGACGTGGCCGACGATGTGTTGCCCGCGATGTCGATCTCTCGAACCTGCACGTTGTTCACGCCTTGGACGGCACTGAAGCTCGTACTCCAATGCGCACCGTTGTCGATGCTGTACTGAACGGTGGCGCCGTTTTCGATGCCGGAGAGGTTCAACGTACCGACATTGGTGATGTGATCGGTGGCGCTACTGCCCGAGTCGGTGGTCAGCGCAACGCTGGGCGCCGCGGCCGAGGTATCGAGCGTGAAGCTGAACGACGTGGCCGACGACGTGTTGCCCGCGATGTCGATCTGCCGAACTTGGACATTGTTCAGTCCTTCGATGGCGCTGAAGCTCGTGTCCCAATGCGCGCCGTTGTCGATGCTGTACTGAACGGTGGCGCCGGTCTCGATGCCAGTGACGTTCAGTGTACCGACATTGGTGATGTGATCCGTGGCGCTGCTGCCGGAATCGCTCGTGAGCGCGACACCGGGCGCGGCAGCCGACGTATCGAGCGTAAAGCTGAACGAGGTCGGGGTAGACGTGTTGCCCGAAACATCGATCTGCCGAACCTGCACGTTGTTCAGTCCTTCGACGGCGCTGAAACTCGTGTTCCAGTGCGCCCCGTTGTCGATGCTGTACTGAACGATGGCGCCGGTTTCGGTGCCAGTGACGTTCAGCGTACCGACGTTGGTGATGTGGTCAGTCCCGCTACTGCCGGAGTCGGTGGTCAACACAACCCCGGGCGCCGTGGCTGACGTATCGAGCGTGAAGCTGAGGGACGAGGCCGACGACGTGTTGCCCGCGACATCGATCTGTCGAACTTGCACATTGTTCAGCCCTTCGACAGCACTGAAACTCGTACTCCAATGCGACCCGTTATCGATACTGTACTGAACGGTTGCGCCGGTTTCGATGCCAGTGACGTTCAGTGTGCCGACATTGGTGATGTGGTCAGTGGCGCTGCTGCCGGAGTCGCTCGTGAGCGCGATACCGGGCGCGGCAGCCGACGTATCGAGCGTAAAGCTGAATGAGGTCGGGGTAGACGCGTTGCCCGAAACATCGATCTGCCGAACCTGCACGTTGTTCAGTCCTTCGACGGCGCTGAAGCTCGTGTTCCAATGCGCGCCGTTGTCGACGCTGTACTGTACGGTGGCGCCGGTCTCGATGCCAGTGACGTTCAGCGTACCGACATTGGTGATGTGGTCGGTGGCGCTGCTACCGGAGTCGGCGGTCAGTGCGACGCCGGGCGCAGCAGCCGAGGTATCGAGCGTGAAGCTGAACGAGGTCGGGGCGGACGTATTACCCGCGACATCGATCTGCCGAACTTGCACATTGTTCAGCCCTTCGACGGCGCTGAAGCTCGTGTTCCAGTGCACGCCGTTGTCGACGCTGTACTGTACGGTGGCGCCGGTCTCGATGCCAGTGACGTTCAGTGTACCGACATTGGAGATGTGGTCCGTGGCGCTGCTACCGGAATCACTCGTGAGCGCGACACCGGGCACAGCAGCCGAGGTGTCGAGCATGAAGCTGAGCGATGTCGGATCCGACGTGTTGCCTGCGACATCGGTCTGCCGAACCTGTACGTCATTCACCCCTTCGACGGCGTTGAAGCTGGTGTTCCAGGTGTGGCCACCATCCGTCGAGTATTCGACGGTGGCGCCGGTTTCGACACCGGTGAGATTCAACGTGCCGACGTTGGTGACGTGATCGGTCGAGCTACTGCCGGAATCCGCGGTCAGGGCGACACCGGGCGCGGCAGCCGAGGTATCGAGCATGAAGCTGAACGAGCTCGGGTCCGACGTATTGCCTGCGACATCAGTCTGCCGAATTTGTACATTGTTCACGCCTTCGACGGCATTGAAACTGGTGTTCCAGGTATGACCGCCATCGATCGAGTATTCGACAACGGCGCCGGTCTCCACACCAGACACGTTGAGTGTGCCGACGCTCGTGATGTGGTCGGTGGCGTTGCTGCCGGAATCGGTGGTCAATGCAACGCCGGGCGCGGCGGTCGAGGTATCAAGTGTGAAGCTGAACGCCGTCGGATCCGACGTGTTGCCTGCGATATCGGTCTGCCTGACCTGTACATCGTTCACGCCTTCGACCGCGTTGAAACTGGTGTTCCAGGTGTGGCCGCCATCGGTCGAGTATTCGACAACTGCGCCAGTTTCCACACCAGACAAATTGAGTGTACCGACGTTGGTGATGTGGTCGGTGGCGTTGCTGCCGGAGTCGGCGGTCAGTGCAACGCCTGGTGCAGCGACCGAGGTATCGAGCGTGAAGCTGAACGCGGTCGGGTCTGACGTGTTACCTGCGACATCGGTTTGCCGAACCTGGACGTCATTCACGCCTTCGACCGCGTTGAAACTGGTGATCCAGGTGTGGCCACCATCCGTCGAGTATTCGACCGTGGCGCCGGTTTCAACACCGGAGAGATTCAACGTGCCGACATTCGTGATGTGATCGGTCGAACCGCTGCCGGAATCGGTGGTCAGGGCGACGCCGGGCGCGGCGGCCGAGGTATCGAGCGTGAAGCTGAACGAGCTCGGGTCCGACGTGTTGCCCGCGATATCGGTTTGACGGACCTGGACCTCATTCACGCCTTCGACGGCATTGAAACTAGTGTTCCAAGTATGACTGCCGTCGATCGAGTATTCGACAACTGCGCCAGTCTCCACCCCAGACACGTTGAGTGTACCGACCTTGGTGATGTGGTCGGTGGCGTTGCTGCCGGAGTCGGTGGTCAGTGCAACGCCCGGGGCAGCGGCTGAGGTATCGAGCGTGAAGTTGAGCGAGGTCGGGTCCGACGTGTTGCCTGCGACATCGGTTTGACGGACCTGGACCTCATTCACGCCTTCGACGGCGCTGAAGCTGGTGTTCCAGGTATGACCGCCATCGATCGAGTATTCGACAACTGCGCCAGTTTCCACACCAGACAAATTGAGTGTACCGACGTTGGTGATGTGGTCGGTGGCGTTGCTGCCGGAGTCGGCGGTCAGTGCAACGCCTGGTGCAGCGACCGAGGTATCGAGCGTGAAGTTGAGCGAGGTCGGGTCCGACGTGTTGCCTGCGACATCGGTTTGACGGACCTGGACCTCATTCACGCCTTCGACGGCGCTGAAGCTGGTGTTCCAGGTATGGCCGCCATCGGTCGAGTATTCGACGGTGGCGCCCGTTTCGACAACGGTCAGATTCAACGTGCCGACATTGGTGATGTGATCGGTCGAGCCACTGCCGGAATCGGTGGTCAGGGCGACACCGGGCGCGGCAGCCGAGGTATCGAGCGTGAAGCTGAACGAGCTCGGGTCCGACGTATTGCCTGCGACATCGGTCTGCCGAACCTGCACGTCGTTCACGCCTTCGACGGCATTGAAACTGGTGTTCCAGGTATGACCGCCATCGATCGAGTATTCGACAACGGCGCCGGTCTCCACACCAGACACGTTGAATGTGCCGGCGTTCGTGATGTGATCGGTGGCGTTGCTGCCGGAGTCGGTGGTCAGCGCGACACCTGGTGCAGCGGCTGACGTATCGAGCGTGAAGCTGAACGATGTCGGGTCTGACGTGTTGCCCGCGACATCGGTCTGCCGCACCTGTACGTCATTCACGCCTTCGACGGCATTGAAACTGGTGTTCCAGGTATGGCCGCCATCGATCGAGTATTCGACGCTGGCACCCGTTTCAACAGCGGTCAGATTCATCGTGCCGACGTTGGTGATGTGATCGGTCGAGCTGCTACCGGAATCGCTCGTGAGTGCGATACCGGGCGCGGCGGCTGACGTATCGAGCGTGAAGCTGAACGAGGTCGAATCAGACGTGTTGCCCGCGACATCGGTTTGCCGGACCTGTACGTCATTCACACCTTCGACGGCGTTGAAGCTGGTGTTCCAGGTGTGGCCACCATCCGTCGAGTATTCGATCGTGGCGCCGGTTTCGACACCGGTGAGATTCAGCGCGCCGACGTTGGTGACGTGGTCGGTGACATTGCTGCCGGAATCGGTGGTCAGGGCAACACCCGGCGCAGCGGCCGAGGTGTCGAGCGTGAAGCTGAGCGATGTAGCTGACGACGTGTTGCCCGCGACATCGATCTGCCGGACCTGTACATCGTTCACGCCTTCGACGGCGTTGAAGCTGGTGTTCCAGGTATGGCCACCATCCGTCGAATATTCGACCGTGGCGCCGGTTTCAACACCGGTGAGATTCAGCGTGCCGGCACTGGTGATGTGGTCGGTCGAGCTGCTACCAGAGTCAGTGGTCAGCGCGACACTTGGCGCAGCGGCTGACGTATCGAGCGTGAAGCTGAACGCCGTCGGGTCTGACGTGTTGCCTGCGACATCGGTTTGACGGACCTGGACCTCATTCACGCCTTCGACGGCGCTGAAGCTGGTGTTCCAGGTATGACC
>NZ_JAWRXS010000638.1:0-250 GCF_046534915.1 Burkholderia sp. SIMBA_051
CCCGTAATCCAACCTGCCCGCCCCGATCGGGGCGGGCCAACCAAATAGGAATTGTGATGTCGGCTTTTACGTACGAACAACTCACGAAACGCGCCGAGCGCGAGATCCGCGACGCGATGCAACGCGCGACCGCGTGCGAGATCGGCTCTTACGGCCTGGGGCTCGCGGTGGGTGAGGCCCGTGGGGCGTATGCGCTGTGGGACACGCTCGTCGCAACGCTCGGTGCATCGGTCTCGCCGGAAGCTCACGC
>NZ_JAWRXS010000639.1:0-249 GCF_046534915.1 Burkholderia sp. SIMBA_051
GAGCGCGACGCGATCGCGGCATGCGCCGTCGCTGACCGTGATCGTCGCCGGCTTGCCGGGGACGACCGGCTTGAGCATCGCCACCGACGCGATGCCCGAACGATTGAGCGGATTCGCCGCGTAGCCGGCCGCGCCGGTCGTCACCGCGCAATTTCCGCCGGGCGGCGCAGCGAGCGTCCCATCGGCCGCGGGATTGCCGGCGCCGGTATTGCACTCGGCCAGCGTGTCGCCGTTGGCCGATTGCGCGAC
>NZ_JAWRXS010000640.1:0-249 GCF_046534915.1 Burkholderia sp. SIMBA_051
GCGGCGTATATGGACTCGCGCCAGATTCTCACGCTCGGCCTCGCGGTGGTCGCATGCGCCAATCTCGCGATGATGGTCGCCGCGCGCAGCGCCAGTCACGCATGGTTGATCGTCGCCATGGCGCTGCTCGGCAGCGGCGGCGGCCTGCTGAACGGCGAGACGCAGAAGGCGATCATGGGCACAGTGCCGCGCGAACGCGCGGGCATGGCGTCCGGCATCAGCACGTCCTCGCGATTCACGGGCATTCTG
>NZ_JAWRXS010000092.1:0-368 GCF_046534915.1 Burkholderia sp. SIMBA_051
GATGGGCTCGTCGATCTTCGGATATTCGCGCACCGTCAGGCGCGAATACGAGATCAGCCCGATCAGCACGATGACCAGCGATAGCACCGACGCGAACACTGGCCGCTGGATACAAGTTTCCGAGATACGCATGAGGGGCCGCCGTTCGCTGGGAAGATGGCGTCAGGCGCCGTTTTTTACGATCTGCACCGGGCCGCCATCGGTGACGCGCTGCAGGCCCGACACCACCAGCTCGTCGCCGGCCGCCACGCCCGTCAGGATCTCGACCTTGCCCTCGCGGCGCTCGCCGATGGTGACTTCGCGGCGCTCGGCCACGCCGTCCTTGACGCGGTATACGTACTGGGTCTCGCCCGACGGCGACAGCGCCG
>NZ_JAWRXS010000641.1:0-249 GCF_046534915.1 Burkholderia sp. SIMBA_051
GGGGATGATCGGCACGTCATGCTGCGCGCATAGCTTGACGATGGTCTGCACTTCCTCGGTCGTGCGCGCGAATACGACGGCGTCGGGCAACTGGGGATCGAAGGGTGATTCATCGCGGCCATGATGGGCGCGCACGGCTTCGGCAATCGACACGCGTTCGCCGAAAGCGGCGTTCAGCGCGCTCAGCAACTCAGCGGGAAACGGCCGGCGCAACGGAGCCGATGGCTCGGGATGGTTCACGCATGTCTC
>NZ_JAWRXS010000642.1:0-249 GCF_046534915.1 Burkholderia sp. SIMBA_051
TGCCGCACAAGCCGTCGCGTGACTGTTGCATTGCATCAAATTTGACAGCGCAGAGGCCAGGACTAACCCGAATGCAAAAAAGTATCGGTCGGCGGTCTCATTTCTAGTGGCCGCCATTGCGCCATGGGTCTAACTTTCGGTACACACGACAAGAGCAATAAAGCATGTTCATGCCGCGAGCCTTCAGCTCGCGCTGCTGACGAAGAAACAGGAGGAAGACAGATGAAGGGCATTGTCACGCCGGTTACC
>NZ_JAWRXS010000643.1:0-249 GCF_046534915.1 Burkholderia sp. SIMBA_051
CGGATGTCGCCGCGTATCGCGAAGTGCAGGCGCGAATTGGCACGCAGCGCTTGGTGATCGTGACGCCGCGCATCTATGGTACTGACAACGCAATGACGCTCGATGCGATTCGCCAGTTCGGCATCGCGAATGCGCGCGGCGTCGCCGTCGTGCGCCCCGATGTGACGGACGCCGAGCTTGAATCGCTGCACGCGGGCGGCATTCGCGGCATCCGCTTCACGCTCTATACGCCGGCGAACGCCGTGGTCG
>NZ_JAWRXS010000644.1:0-249 GCF_046534915.1 Burkholderia sp. SIMBA_051
CTCGTGCGCCTCGGCGGCGACCAGCGCGCGCCCGAGCAGGTCCTCGCTGAAATGCGGCTCGGTCGCGAGCACGATCAGCAACTGATCGAGATTCGCCGCGAAGAGTTTCGACTTGTACTGATCGGAGCGGTACAGCAGATTGCGCCGCTCGCCGATCTCGACGATCCCGCCCTGATCCGCCGAGGTCGGCTCGTAGATCACACGATCGCCGACCGCCACTTCGCTGCGTTTGCCGCGTGGGAAGCACTG
>NZ_JAWRXS010000645.1:0-249 GCF_046534915.1 Burkholderia sp. SIMBA_051
TTGATGAAACAAATGCAACACTACTCAATCACCTGGAAGAAAAAGGGGTTAAAAATAATACTATTATTGTTTACGTCTCAGATAATGGCTGGATATCAAATCCTGATAGATTAAACAGCTTTTTACCACGCTCAAAACAAAGCCCCAGTGAGGCAGGAGTTCGAACACCTATTATCTTTTCATGGCCCGATAAGCTTAAGCCGCAATTACGACATGACTTAATAAGTAGCATTGATATCGTTCCTACAT
>NZ_JAWRXS010000646.1:0-249 GCF_046534915.1 Burkholderia sp. SIMBA_051
GGGCGACCGCATCGCCTGAGCCTGAATAACAACACAGACATCCCAAGCGAGGAGACAACCCATGAAGATCCGTACCTGGCTGACCGTGGCGGCCGCCGCCCTGGCCACCGTGCTGGCGCCGTCCGCCGGCGCCCAGAGCAACTATCCCGACCGTCCGATCCGCCTGATCGTGCCCTTCCCGCCCGGCGGCACCTCGGACGTGGTCGGCCGCATCTTCGCCGAGGCGCTGGGCAAGCAGATCGGCCAGCC
>NZ_JAWRXS010000647.1:0-249 GCF_046534915.1 Burkholderia sp. SIMBA_051
GCCACACTCGCCGCCGCGGGTGTGCATGACGAGCCGGCATGACCGGCCCGCAGCGTGCAACACGCGTTCATGGTAGCGGCATTCGCCCGATCGTGCGTTGAGCGTGCGACGCCGATGCGCATCGCGCTCGATGAAGATCAAAAGATCGTGCGCGGCGGCGTGGCGGAATCGCTGCTGCAGCGTCGAATTTGCGCGACGCGGCCTTCGTCGATGCGCTTGCCGCGATGCGAACGGCTCGGCGTCGCTGCG
>NZ_JAWRXS010000648.1:0-249 GCF_046534915.1 Burkholderia sp. SIMBA_051
GGCGAAAGCGGCTACCGCTTTCGGTAACGCCATGAATTACGAATTGTCTGACGCGAGTTGCCATGGATTCTTCACTACGGGACGCCCTTCACTGGGCCGGATCTTCGGCGTGATCAAACATGCGCCCCGCGCCGCGAATTGTATATGATTGATCCTTTGCCCTGTCCCGAAAGGCGCTCCGCCCAGGGAAAAAATGCCCAGGAGGACCCGTCATGACCTCGCCTCTGGCCAATATCTACGCCCGGCTGC
>NZ_JAWRXS010000649.1:0-249 GCF_046534915.1 Burkholderia sp. SIMBA_051
GGCGGCGGAGGGGGAGGCGAGTATTCATGAGCGGTCTCCTGCGGGTAGAGGGGATCTGTCTGCAACGACACACGGAATGCGCGCCGTTGCAGGTACTACACGCGAGAGACGGATTTGGATGCAGGGCGAACTGGCGCCGCAATGGCGGCGGCCGCGCGTCGGAGGATCAGGCAGTTGCCAGCGCCTCGTCCTTCCAGCGTCGCTTGTCGCGCAGGGGCGGGGTGCCGAACAGGCGGCTGTATTCGCGGC
>NZ_JAWRXS010000650.1:0-249 GCF_046534915.1 Burkholderia sp. SIMBA_051
TTTCGCGCCGGGCCTGAACCCTCAAGGAGATTCACCATGCCTTCCCTCTTCCCGGCGCTGGCGCGCCGCCGTGTCATGCTGGCCGCGGCCGGCCTGTGGCTGTCCGCCGCTTTCGGCTCGGCGCACGCGGCCGAGCCGTTGCCGGTCGTTGCCAGCTTTTCGATCCTGGGCGACATCGTGCAGGAAGTCGGCGGCGCCGACGTTCAGGTGAGCACGCTGGTGGGCCCGGACGGCGATGCCCACGAATAC
>NZ_JAWRXS010000651.1:0-249 GCF_046534915.1 Burkholderia sp. SIMBA_051
GTGATCAATCCCGGCGAAGTCCACACGGGCTCGCGCGCGACCGACGAAGGGTGGTGCTATCGCGTCAGCTACGTGCCGGTTGCTTACCTGCGCACGCTGGCCAGCACGATCGTCGGCCGGCCGCAGGACGCGCCGTGGTTCCCGAACGGCGTGATCCGCGACACCGATCTCGCGGCACGACTCGCGCGCGCGCACCGAATGATGGAGGCCGGGAGCGAGTGCGTGGCGGGTGAACGCGTGGATTCGGCG
>NZ_JAWRXS010000652.1:0-249 GCF_046534915.1 Burkholderia sp. SIMBA_051
CCTCGAAACAGGCGAAAAAACCAACCCTTCACAAGACCTAGTCGAGAAGCTATTAAACGTTCTGAAACCCGCGGAGAGGGATGCGGCACTGGTGACGTGGCTCGCTGACCACGCCGATGCGGATACGAGCCTTGTCGAATTCGTGTTACAAGATCCATCTATCGGTATCGACGTATTTACGATGGCGGCGGGCGTCAGGCATCTCGGCAATGCAAGGCCTGATCCCGCCACATTGATTGCCCGAATCAA
>NZ_JAWRXS010000653.1:0-249 GCF_046534915.1 Burkholderia sp. SIMBA_051
CTAATGAAGTGGTTAGAGATGTGAAGTCGTTAGAATAAAATTTCCAGTGATTATCTTGGCTTAATTTTAAAATTGCGATTCTATTTTTAGGAGGCAATTTTACTTGGTAATAAAGTAATTCATTAATTTTTTGATCGTTTTCACCAAGTAAAGAATCACTAGCAAGTCCTTTAGGTTTTGAATAATTAGCATAGTAACTACTTGGGCGATCATGTGAGCCTACTGTAGAACAAGCTCCTAGTAATATTG
>NZ_JAWRXS010000654.1:0-249 GCF_046534915.1 Burkholderia sp. SIMBA_051
TCACGGTACACCGGTCGCCTTCCACGACGATCTGACGGAGTGCGGGGCGCGACTGATTTCGTCGCTTGAATAGAGGTATCGCGCATGAGCGGTTCGGTAGGCCGGGCGGAGAAAGTAACTTTGACGGTGGCATCGCCTCGCAACACCGTCTTGATATCCGATGCTCAACGTGAAGCGCTGCGTGCCGACATCCGTCAGCGGCTGGTTACTGCGTTGATGCACTCGGGCGATGCCGTCACCGATCCCAAG
>NZ_JAWRXS010000655.1:0-249 GCF_046534915.1 Burkholderia sp. SIMBA_051
GTACCACTCGGTGATCAGCGCGACCACGCGGTTTTCGGTTTCCTGGTCGAACTCGGTGCTGTTCGCACCCTTCAGACCCACCACGTCGCGGGCGAATTCGATCACGGTCAGTTGCATGCCGAGGCAGATACCGAGATACGGCACCTTGGCTTCGCGCGCATAGCGGATCGCGGCGATCTTGCCCTCGGTGCCGCGACGGCCGAAGCCGCCCGGCACGAGCACCGCGTCGAGATGCCTGAGGCTTTCGAC
>NZ_JAWRXS010000656.1:0-248 GCF_046534915.1 Burkholderia sp. SIMBA_051
GCCGCGCTGGATGCTCGTCGACGTCGTGTTCAAGAAGAAGATTCCGCTGATTCCGCTTGCCGCATTGCGCGAGCACGAAGGGTTGAAGGACATGCGCGTGCTCGCCAAAGGCAACCGCCTATCGATTACGCCGGTGACCGAAGCCGAATGGCGCTTCATCACCCAACGACTCATTTGACATTGCACGTGCACGCGGCACGTTACGGCGCAATCCATGCGCCGAACTGCGCGCAGCAAGGATCAAGCCT
>NZ_JAWRXS010000657.1:0-248 GCF_046534915.1 Burkholderia sp. SIMBA_051
GTGCAACTGGACGACGCCAGTCGCCTGACGATCGTGGCCAACAGCGTCGACCTGACGGCCCGGGATCCGCTCGGCCTGACGTACGCGCAGTTCCAGGACGCGCCGCGTAGCGCCGAGCTGGCGGCGCAGTACGACACCCGCAAGACCGTGCGCCAGACCCAGGGCGGGCTGGTCTACGAACGCCACGTCGACGGCGCCAACACGCTGCGCCTGATGCTGTACTACGGCCAGCGCGACACCACCCAGTT
>NZ_JAWRXS010000658.1:0-248 GCF_046534915.1 Burkholderia sp. SIMBA_051
GCCGTCTGTCATCGAAACGACAGAGTCCCTTTCGAGCGTTTCGCGTTATCCCTATCCTCGCAAACCCGCACCCATGCACGACCATCCCGTTGCGCCGCCCGAGACGGCCGCGCCCCACGCCGAGCCGCCGGACGACCGGTCGGCCGACTTGACCGTCCCGGCCGTCACAACCGTCACGACCGTTACTCCGGCCGGACCGGGCGCATTTGACGCACCCGACTCGGCCGTGGCGGCGGCCGCCCCCATCG
>NZ_JAWRXS010000659.1:0-248 GCF_046534915.1 Burkholderia sp. SIMBA_051
GGCGTTCGAAGGGGTGATACCAGTTACCGCTGCAGGCCTGGGTATCAATGTCAGCGATTCGACCGGGCATGGGCTGTACAAGTGGCTGCTCGCGAGCTTCCTGATCGGGAAGAGGATTCGTTCCTCCTTCGCCGTGGAGGAGTACCGGAACTTGGTTGATCGGCATGGCCTGGATACGCCGGAGAAGTTGGCCCGCTGTTCCCATCGGGATCTCGTAAGACTCCTAGGCCAGGCAGGTTACGCGCGAT
>NZ_JAWRXS010000660.1:0-248 GCF_046534915.1 Burkholderia sp. SIMBA_051
CCGCATCTTTTGCGCAACGGCGAATCCCGTCGAGGTGCTCGTGGCGGAAACGGATCAGGGACGGGGCATCGTCGGCGTGATCGACGGGTTCTCGCCGCTCGGCGTCGAAGGCGCGGAGGACGTGCAATGGCGCAAGGATCTGCTGCGCACGATCGGCTATAAACTTTGAACTGAATGAAACATCAACGCCTTGCACCCGGTACGCTGTGGGCCGCCATCGAGCGGCAGACTGAACACGCGCTGCGCTG
>NZ_JAWRXS010000661.1:0-248 GCF_046534915.1 Burkholderia sp. SIMBA_051
GGACCGAGTCAACCGGCAGTTCAAGGCTGACCGACCGAATCAGCTCTGGGTGTCGGATTTTACGTATGTCTCGACATGGCAAGGCTGGCTGTACGTGGCATTCGTGATCGACGTGTTTGCCCGCCGTATTGTTGGCTGGCGCGTCAGCTCGTCGATGACCACGGACTTCGTTCTGGATGCACTTGAACAAGCGCTGTACGCCCGCCAACCGGGTGAGGACGGGACTTTGATTCATCATTCCGACAGAG
>NZ_JAWRXS010000662.1:0-248 GCF_046534915.1 Burkholderia sp. SIMBA_051
GCCGAATAGGTGTCCTGCCAGGCGCTCAGCACCCCGGAAAACGCCACGAACACGCAGATCCAGGCGCCGGCGTGGGCCAGCCGCCCGACCAGCGTGGCGGCCTTCTCGACGTGCGGGACCAGTTCGATGCCCACCGACACCACCGCGAACGGCACCGCGTACCACAGGTTCTGGTAGGCGCGACGGCGCTGCAGCGCCTTGTCCCAGTCCTCGTGGCCGCTGACCACCAGCAGCCGGTGCGCCAGCAG
>NZ_JAWRXS010000663.1:0-248 GCF_046534915.1 Burkholderia sp. SIMBA_051
GGGCGGTTTTCTTTTCCATTGCGGCAGGAAATGGCATGTATGGTAATCGGATTATAATATATCCTGGCTGAAAGCGATGTCCATGCTGGCAGGAGCGCATCCCTGCGCGCCACGATCAACGTGCGGCACCTCGCCACTGCACCCGCGCACCGCTTCCTCGTTCGGCAACAGCCAAGCCCGGCTTTCTAGCGCGGCATCCGGATGCGGTGCGTCGTGGTTTTGCCCGCCTCGCCGACAGCTGGTTTGTG
>NZ_JAWRXS010000664.1:0-248 GCF_046534915.1 Burkholderia sp. SIMBA_051
GGGCAAGCAGCGCGATGGCGCGCGCTTCGGATGACAGGGCGGGCATGGAGGGCCGGCGGCGCAATGGAGAACGAAGTCCGCACCTTACCGCAGCCGCGCCCGCTTGGCGACGCCGGCGCCCGGATTCCGTCCGCGCAACGGAACGCGGAATCGCCGGCCACCCCAGGGATCAATACGGCAGGCGATAGCCCTGCGGCATGCGGCGCGCGGTCACGATCTGGCCGCCGCTCTTGAGCTCGCGCAGCGTC
>NZ_JAWRXS010000665.1:0-248 GCF_046534915.1 Burkholderia sp. SIMBA_051
CTTTCAGGGGCTCCGCGTGCGCGGCCACGCCATATAACGCCAGCGCCGCCACTACATTCGCCACGGCCATTTTTCTGCTGTTCATTCCGTCTTCTCCTGGCTCGACGCCCTGTTTCGGGTCGATATGCGGACCGGCTTCATCCGCTTTATAGACGCGTTTTATAGGCCCGCGTTGTTGACGTGCGCTCGCTCCTTCAGGAACCTGGACACCAGCTCGGCGCTACGTTTAACGGTGCGTTTCTGCGTGG
>NZ_JAWRXS010000666.1:0-248 GCF_046534915.1 Burkholderia sp. SIMBA_051
GCCTGCGACCCTACGACGACCACTTTGATCACCGCATCGGGGCCGAATAGCGCGCGCATCCGTTTAGGCAATTCGGTTGCGATCTCGATGCCGGTAAAGCCACATCCCACCACGGCAACGGTATTTCGGGCGCTTGAATCGGGAAGCTTCGCGAGCTTCCTGAGATGCTCTTCAAGTGCCGATGCGTCCTCCATGCAATCGACCGAGAACGCATACTCGGCGAGCCCTGGAATCGGCGGCCGGCTCAG
>NZ_JAWRXS010000667.1:0-248 GCF_046534915.1 Burkholderia sp. SIMBA_051
TGCGCGATCCGCAGCCAAGCGCCCAGCTGCCCGCGGGCCTCGGCATCATGCCGGGGGTGGAGGCGCCACTGGGTCAGGAACTCCGACGCGGCGGCGGCCGGCAGGCCGACCAGGTGTTTTGCCAGCAGGCGATCCAGGATCGGCCTGTCAGCCAGCGCCACGCCCCCGCGGCACCGCCAGCACCGGCAAGGCGAATAGTTGCCGAACAGCGAGCCGGCCCTCTTCGTCTCGCTCAAGTGGACGGTGAT
>NZ_JAWRXS010000668.1:0-248 GCF_046534915.1 Burkholderia sp. SIMBA_051
GTCGCGCGCCGCTGGTTTTCACCGATTGCGCAGTTCCGGTGCCGGCGCCGACGGGCATCGCGCCGCGCATGTCGGCGCATGTCGCGGCATGCGCCGCGCCGTGCTGATCCAAAGTGACACAGGTGCAGCGGCGGTGACACGAAGTGCAACACGCGCGTGGCCCAGTGTCGCAATGCGTCCGCGGGTGAGTGGGTCGGCTTCGCGCTGACAAGGCCACCCGCAAGGCGACCGGCATTTCGGCATGCTTC
>NZ_JAWRXS010000669.1:0-248 GCF_046534915.1 Burkholderia sp. SIMBA_051
TTGTGGATTTCCCAAGGAAAGGATAAGTTGCGATTCCCTGTCCTTCCATCCGAACTCGAAATCACAAATCATGTACAAAATGAAACAGTGAAGGTCGCCTCTTTTGGAGAACTGACCTTTATTGATGTACCAGCAGCTAAACAAGTATCATTCACATCATTATTTCCTAAGAAATATTCGCCGATTGCTGAATATAAAAGCATTCCATCACCAGAGAATGCGATAGCGAAAATTGAACGAATGATGCG
>NZ_JAWRXS010000670.1:0-248 GCF_046534915.1 Burkholderia sp. SIMBA_051
CGGTGAGCCAGAAGCAGCCGCGCAGTTTCAGCAGCAGCGTCGAATGCCCCAACCGGAACAGGCTGCGGTCGGGCGCCGCGCCCAGGTCGGCGCGGGTCAGCGGCCGCACCGGAATCGGCTGGTCGGGCACCGTGCCGGCCGGCTTGCCGAACAGGAAGGCCCAGGTGAGCTTGAGGCCCTGCCAGAATCCGAGCGACGGGCGCGGCCGGGAGTTGTGGAATCGGCCGTCACGATGATGCGTCGGGCCG
>NZ_JAWRXS010000671.1:0-248 GCF_046534915.1 Burkholderia sp. SIMBA_051
TTCGCGAGCACGATCCCGAATCTGGTTAAGTCCAGCCTCTTTATTTGCGTTCAGGCAGGTGACGAGGCGTTCTTCGACCTGGTCGCGGGTAGCGCGGGTCGTAGCGGAACTTCGACCCAGGTTCTCAAGAAGCGCGCGTTCCTGCGAGGCCCAATACAGGTCGAGCGAACCGAGCCGAAGATCACCAGGTTGCGGGCCCGGTCCTTTCATCAAGACCAAGGTGAGGCCGGGATAGCGGATGCGCCGGT
>NZ_JAWRXS010000672.1:0-248 GCF_046534915.1 Burkholderia sp. SIMBA_051
GGCCGAACCGCGCCGCAGATTGGCATGGCGCGCACTCGTCGCTGCTCAAGTATCGAGCAAATGTGTATTGATGCACCTCTCAATCTTCGACTTTTTACGTTCTTCAGTCGTTCGGAAGTTCGGAAATATTGAAGTGCGGATTCCAATGTGAAAAAGATACACATAGAAAGCACAAAACCACCGGATCGATGCGAGCGAATCTATTTTTTCGCAAGCGTTCTCTTTCTATCAGCCGATATCGCCACTAG
>NZ_JAWRXS010000673.1:0-248 GCF_046534915.1 Burkholderia sp. SIMBA_051
GTCGCGCTCCTGCCCGATTACCCGTTGCCCTTGCAGGAGATCAATCTGCTGTATCCGTCGCACCGGCATCCGTCGTCGATCGTTCGCGCGTATCTTGATTTTTGTCAGGAACGCCTGGGCGGCGACGACACGGGCGATGGCTCGTTCCCTTGACGTTGTACTTCTGCACACCGCGCGCGTTGTCCGCTGACGCCGCTGCCGTTATGTCATAACATGATGGATCTCGCAGCGCGGCTGCCGGCCACGGC
>NZ_JAWRXS010000674.1:0-248 GCF_046534915.1 Burkholderia sp. SIMBA_051
GCTCGGCGGGCGACAGGTCGTGCGGATCGTAACCGTCCGTCGCGTCGGCGCGCGCGCGGGATTGCTGCAGGGCGTCGGCCTGGCGGCGGTAGTCCTCGGCCAGTGCGTGGTCGCCCGCGCGCAGGGCCGCCAGGCTGAGCTGGCGCAGGCTGGGCAGTTGTTCCGGGCCGGCGTGGTCCGCGACGCGAAGCCAGAGGTCCGCGGCTTCCCGTGGATGCCCCTCGCGCTGGCGGCAGCGCGCCAATTGG
>NZ_JAWRXS010000675.1:0-248 GCF_046534915.1 Burkholderia sp. SIMBA_051
GCGGCGCGTCGGGGTTGCGCTGGTCCGAGATGATCTCGCCGTCGCTGATCTCGATGATGCGCTGCGCGTGCCGCGCCACGTTCATGTCGTGGGTGACCAGGATGATGGTGTGGCCGGCGGCGTTCAGTTCCTCCAGGATGCGCAGCACTTCCTGGCCGGTGTGCGTGTCCAGCGCGCCGGTCGGCTCGTCGGCCAGGATGATGTCGCCGCCATTCATCAGCGCGCGGGCGATGCTCACACGCTGCTGC
>NZ_JAWRXS010000676.1:0-248 GCF_046534915.1 Burkholderia sp. SIMBA_051
CTCCAGCACCAGCGCCGGATACGCGGCGTGCAACAGCTCGATCAGCGTCGGCAGCCAGGTCTGCACGATGGTCTCGGCCACGCCGATGCGCACCGTGCCCGTCATGACGTTCTGCTCGAGCGCCGCCTCGAACATGTCGCGCCGCACTTGCAGCATGCGCTCGGCGTGCGACAGCAGTTCATGGCCCTTGGCGGTCAGCTTGACGCCGCGGGCGTCACGCTCGAACAGGCGCACGCCCAGCGCTTCCT
>NZ_JAWRXS010000677.1:0-247 GCF_046534915.1 Burkholderia sp. SIMBA_051
GCCGCAGCGTTGGGGCGGCGGGCTCCACACTGGACTTTCCGAGTTACGGCAGTATCTACATGACGAGCGCGTTTCGCGGTGCTGAACTGTCGCGATCGGATTTTCAGGGCGGAACGATTTACGTCGACGGGTCGTTGTCGGCGATTTATGGCTGGGCGGGTGATGCAATGTTGCTCGGCATGAATCCCGCATTGCTCGCGGCGGGATTGTCAGGCCCCGGCTTTAGTTGGCTGCTCCAACGAGCAAT
>NZ_JAWRXS010000678.1:0-247 GCF_046534915.1 Burkholderia sp. SIMBA_051
CTGTTGAATCCGGCGGTCCGTGCTAAAGGGATAAAGGCGATGTTGTTCCCGGGGTTCGAGGACAACACCAGCTTGGAAGATGCTTGGCACCTACTGCAATCGCTCGGCGGCTCGGGAGCTGCATCACTTGATAGCGGCCCAAAGCGTGACAAGGTGCCGAGCGTTGCGGAGGAGACTCAACCTTCCATTGCACCGGGCGAGGAGCCCGATGGCGTGCAGCAGACGAAAGGCGGAAAGGACCGACTGG